>CAZUXY010000001.1:0-242119 GCA_964624235.1 uncultured Leptospirales bacterium
TGGCTCTTCGGCCTTTGGCTCTTCGGCCTTTGGCTCTTCGGCCTTTGGCTCTTCGACCTTTGGCTCTTCGACCTTTGGCTCTCTATCCGCACGAATCCCCTCTGCCGGAATGTTCCCTTCTACGGCACCATTCTGCTGCAGCGGCTCTGCTGCCTGCGGGCTCTCATTGTTTTTTATTTCATCAGACATATATATGCTCCTCTATGGAATATTGACTAAAATGGTATATCATCATCGGAAAAAGGGTTCTTCCCCGGTTCAACCGCATCGCTGAATTCCGGAACAGATTCATGCTGCTCGGTGCTTTCACCGGACCCTCCTTTGGCAGTGAGAAACTGAAAGTTTTCCACTACTATCTCAACTACCTGCCTTTTGTTTCCGCTTTGATCGTCCCAGGAACGCTGCTGCAGTCTCCCCTCCAGCGCGATGCGCTGGCCCTTCTTACAGTACTGGACTATCAACTCACCAGATTTCCCCCAGGCGATACAGTTAAAATAAGAAACCTGTTCTTTTTTATCCCCGGACACTGAATAGGTTCTGTTGTTGGCAATGCTGAAGTTGGATACAGCCGTACCGTTCTGGGTATACTTGAGTTCGGGATCTCTTACGAGTCTGCCGATAAGAATTACCCTGTTAATATCACTGGCCATGACCTGTACCTGATATTTAAAGATTAGGCGGATTTTTGCTTTTTGATCTTGACGAACAGAAATCGCAGTACGTCAGGCATAAGACGGAATTCACTGCCGATTTTCTTAATTGATTCGGGCGGAACTTCGACGTTCATAATGGTGTAATGCCCGTCTTTTTCCCCGCCGATCATATAGGCGAGCCTTCTGACGCCCCAGACATCTTCTGACAGAACCGAAGCGCCGAATTTTTGCAATACCGATTTGATCTTTTCCGTTGAAGCGTCCTGGGATTCAGACACTCTGAGCACTACAGTTAATTCGTAACTGTTCACACAAGCCTCCTTCCTTTGGATTTATTCAGCTAAAATGTGATATTCACTTTTAGCAGAAAGGATTTCCACTATTTACATTCATGCGTTATTTTTCAACCAAATATTTAAAGTTAACCTTTTTTTTTGTATACTTCTAGTCAGCAATGCAAAACCATACTTGTGCCGAAATAAAATATCCTGATATATCCAAATGTACGCTATACTTTCATTAGACCGGGCAATCTTCAATGGTTGTTTAGGTGATCTGATTAATCATTGTTTCAAACCGATATGAAGTAATTATTCATCCGGCATGTAGGGATACGCAGTTTGATCTGTTTGACAATTTTTTCAAAGCCGTTAGAGTTTGCGCGATGAAGCACGCAAGGGCCCGGATGATTGTATCCCTGTTTTCGGTCATCGGTCTAAAAAGGTGATAACTGATAAAACGCGACTTTATTGGGAACCGGCAGACATGAAAAACCTGAATACAACGGAAAATCTTAAAATCGATACCATTCTACGTGTTTATAAAAAAGGTTTCGGCTACGGACTTTTAACCGTTATAGATATCAATCGCTATTTCATCGCCGCCCTCTGTCCTGAAGAATTATACGACAGGGTCAGCGCCGGTGAAACCCTGGACGCGTATCTCTGGGTGGAAAAAATAGCATCGTATGAATTCAAACTGCGTGTAACCGGTAAGATCATTTCACCCAGGATTCTGGCATTCGAACATACCACGGAAATATCATTCAGTACCGAGAGAAAATGCCTTAAAGCGAAAGTCTGCATACCGGTTTCCTTTTTCCCCCTCCCGCTGAATACCAGCGAAAAAAGCTTTTATACAGAGGAGATCGTCTACGCAAAAGGCACCATAATTGAACTGGGCGACCGGGAGGCGGTCCTGGAATATGACGACATCGTCCAGGTTGATTTTTTATTAAAGGGGCGTCTTCCCCTCAACGGCGAGGATGTCGATTTTACCGCACGCATCGTTTCATGTGAAACCGGCCGCAGACCACAACGTTACTCAATCGAATATATCGGGATGAGCGATAAGGAAAGGACAAAAATACTGGACTATGTTTTTATGACCTACCGTGAGTAAGGGCGAGCTTATTCCACAATTACAGCCCCGTCTTCCAGGATAACATCAAGAATATATGAATCCCTCCTGCTGTTGAGCGGTGTGTAAATCACCAGCTGACCGCGAAATTCAAAGAGATCATTTTTTTTAAGAATTTTCAGGTAATCACGGTTGTCGGTAAACACATAATAGATCAAATTGAGGTTTTTGATATCCTTTGCGTTGATGACTATCCTGTATCTGCGACGGTATCGGTCCCAGTTCTCCACGGACTGTACATACCCGCAGCCTGTGATGATTTTATTTACGTTTTCTGCGAGGAAAAAGTCTCTCTTGACGGGGTCGGTGTTTTGCAGCGCTGTATAAAACTCCACGCCCAGAATCTTAACCTCCCCTGCCAGAGGCATGAGCCCCGCGGTCAGCAATAACAGCAGCTGTACCCCGACACTCATAAGGGATGGAATATTCATGGTGTTTCGCGAGCGCTTCATTGCAGGTCTTGGGGAAAGCCGATGGTGTACAACCGTGATCCACGGGCGATTTCCATTTTCAATATCTGAAACCGGTCTTTGTAATAAACATCCATGAAATTCTTTATGGTGGAAACCGCTTCACCGTTGATTGATTCGATAATGTCTCCCTTCTGCAGTCCGTACTGATAAGCCGGTCCCATGGGAGAAAGATACGAAACAACAATTTCACCGGTTGCGGAATTCTCGCTGAGCTCGAAGCCATAACGTGAGAGCAGACGTCGGGTCTCTTCGCCGTACTTCTGGTACTCTTCTTTCTCACGTAGCACCAGCTGGTAATGGTAAAGATATCCTTCACGGGAAACGGTTATTTTTATCCTGGAACCCAGGGGTTTGTTCCCCACTGTATTCACCAGTTCACCCAGAGAATACAGTTTCCTGCCGTCGACTTCACGGATGATGTCTCCCTTGCATATGCCGGCCATTTCCGCCGGTGAATTTTTCATAACGGAGATTACCTCGAGAATGCTTTTTTCACCCTTGCGGTAAATCCGGCTTTCCCTCGCCAGAAACCCCAGCCAGCCCCGACGGACCTTTCCGTAACGTATCAGTTCATAGCTCACCTGTTTTACTATGGAAGAAGGTATTGAAAAGCTGATTCCCTGGAACCCGCCTGAAAGGGTCCTGATCGCGGTATTGATCCCTACGACTTCTCCCCGAAGGTTCACCAGGGGCCCCCCCGAATTCCCCGGATTAATGGATACATCGGTTTGAATGAAATCCTCGATGTCGGTAAAACCGATGTTGTTTCTTCCCTTCGATGAGACGATCCCGCAGGTAATGGACTGTTTCAGTCCGAATGGATTTCCCACCGCCATCACCCATTCCCCCTCTTTAAGGGACTCGGAGTCGCCGAAAACCACCGGCGTCAGCTTGCGTCCCTCCGGCCCGCTTATTTTAAGAACGGCAAGGTCTGTTTTCTGGTCACCGAGGTAAAACCCGCCGTTCGAAAACTTTTCAGCTTCGCACTCGGTCCCGTCTGAAAGCAGAATCTGGTAATAGTTCCCCTTTATTACGACATGATAGTTGGTAACCAGATGCCCGTCTGCCGAAATTATCGTTCCCGATCCGTAACCGGTCTTTGTATAGACCTTTCTGCCGTTTTTCTCGTGTATTTTGAAAATAATAATGTTCACGACTGACGGTTTGATTTTACCGGCGGCATCAATGAACTGGGAATTAATATCCGCATGGGCAGGGAATATATAAAGTACAAGCGCAGCAACGGCGATAAAGATTTTTCTCATAACAATATCACAAGCTCTGTCTGTCAATCGTGGGCGACAACATCAAAATAACTCCTGTTATTTTTCAGCCGATATTTTTCAAGGTCAATTCTTTTTCCCTTCGGGGCATATCTAAAATCCCTGCGCAGGGGACTGATTTCCGCGAAAAGGGAATATATACCGACCGCAATACCTTCAGCGATCTCATCCTGCTTCTGCGTCAGCAGATAACGGAAATGCCGTCTGCTGAGGTATCCCAGTTCCAGGAATGCGTTCACTGCGTTAACCAGAAGCGGAACATGCCATACCGAGATGAAAGGCGGTCCCAGCCGCTGGTCTGGATGCTTAAGCCCTCTCATATTCAGCGCAAGCAGAATGTACCTTATGATTTCCCTGGAGGCGTAAAGATTGTCTCCTCCATACCCTTCAATGCCGCCATCACGCCGGTACCGTTCGAACTCCGAACCCTCCCGCTGGAAAAAATTCCCCGATATTTTAAAATCCTTTATTGAAGATGCATATGCGGTTCCCGAAGGATGGTGCCGAGCCCTGGTTTCCCATCCTCTGAGATCGGCGTACTTCCAGTGAACCATGTTATACCGGTAGCCGCGGAAGTCTTTATGATTTATGGTTAGGTCCCGTTTCAAGGGGTAACCGGTGAAATACAGTGATGCGTCGCTCAGATACCAGAAAAATCCGGACCTGCCGTTTGATTCCACGAACCAGTCGCTGTAGGGGCTTTCATTAAAAAATTTCCTGTCTTTTATTTCACCTTTCAGGTATTCGAAGCCTTTATGCAGAAAGTCATAAGGTGGCGCTATAACCGGGTTCATCCCCCGGTAATACGATGAATCTTTAAACGTAATATGAAGGGACACAACCAGTTGCGGTCTGAGGGAATTTATGTAAGAGATCCTTCCTTTTTTAATACTGCCGAAACGGCCGGGATAATCAAAAATCCTGAATTCGGCATTCGGATCGGCGCGGTTTTTAATCTTCTCCCTGTCCCGTGAATCCTCACGGCTCATGAAAGGTATTATGTAGATGCGCCTGGGGGTATTGTCGGCGTATCTGTCGAGGATCTTTTCGAATTTACCGTAGTCCCCGCCGGGGGAACATAATTCCAGCAATGCGAGGGTTTTCGCGGCGATTGAATAGACCAGCGCGTGTTCTTCCAGGTTCCGGTATGAAGCGCCTTCACGGAAATCCTGCAGATAAGTTTTTGATATTCTGTCATACCGGTCGCCGTAACGTCGGCGGTCCTTGCCGGCGATGCCTCCATGACCGGGATCGATGACCACCCGGAATTCAGGAAACTCGCTTCTCTGCAGCGACAGAGGGGTAAAAAGAGTCAAAAGCGCGACCGCGGTTATCGCTACGATGCGAATCTTTTTCATTTTGTCTCATGCTGGTCCGGTATAATTTGCACCTGAATTTCAAAAAAAAAGGGGAAGTGCTTCCCCTTTTGTATTATTGGATTGTAAAGGTAATTCTGCTATTTGGCCGGAGTCGTAGTTTTAGGGGCCTCGGGATTAAGTATACGGTTAAGATTATCGGCCTTATGAACCTCGAATTTCCCTTTGGATTTTTCCGGATCCAGATCTTCCATTATTCTGATGCCATAGGCTTTGCATACACGATAGTGGTAGATTGAATTCGCGTAGAGACCGTCATCATAATTCCCCTGGCCATCATCAAGCTGTCCGTATGCGATTCTCAGGCGCATCATGTTCTGAAAAACAACCTTTCCCTTATTCGGATCGGACCGGCTTCGCTCGTCTAGACTCAGGTTCAATATGGTGTCGGCGCAATCACTCAGCAGCTGTACGCAGTGCTGCTTGTAATGATCAGAGATCTTTTTAAAAAGATCTTTAATGGTCTTTTTATTTTTCTCAAGTTCCACCCTGGCGTATATGACGTCCCTTTTGTAAAAAAAACCAACACCCTTTTTATAGCTGTCATATATAGACTGATAATCCTTATCCCATCCCTGGTCCTTGAAATTGGATGCGATAACCTTAAGCATGTAAATCTGATCCAGGTTTTCCTTGATCAGCCTTTCAGACACCGCTATCGCCTGAAACCGCGCCAGATATCCTTCCTCGGGTCTTTCCGCTTCAGTATATTCTTTTCTTGGATCCTTCGTCGCCTCATCCTTGGCCTTTTCCTGTGCAAGCACCCCCGTCGCCGCTATCAGGCACATGACCAGAAGCACAGCGTAAAGCTTTTTCACTAAAATGGATTTCATAGATACACTCCTTTTTTTCAGCGATGCTGAATATTAACGGGCATCCTTTCCCTGATTTTCTTTAAAGGGGAATAAAACAATCCCGCCTCTTACCCCACGGAAAAATCTGTATTTATCAGTCCATCATAAACCCAATTGGAAATAATAGGCGGTGTTTTCAATATTCGCAACTTTTTTTTTAAAAATTTTAAAAATTTTGATAAATACGGTTTCATGCTGCATATGACAGGGTCCGCGCCGTTCCTTTTACTTTTTAACAAGTATGATTCTGATATCCATTACATTGGTGTTGGTGGGCCCGGTAATTATGAGATCATTCAGAATTTTAAAGAAATGATACGAATCACTGTTTTCAATATATTCATTGATATCCAGACCCAGCACCCGTGCCCGGTCCACCGTGGAGCCGTCGGCCATGGCGCCGGCCGCATCGGTGGGACCGTCGGTACCGTCGGTGCCGATACTTGCCGTTATTATCCCCTCAGTGCCCTTAAGCAGCAGTGCCGACTGGATGGCATATTCCATGTTGCGCCCGCCCAGCCCCTTGCCTTTGACCGTAACGGTGGTTTCCCCTCCGCTGATAACGCATGCCGGTATTTTAACGGGATTTCCCGTGGCGGATATTTCACGGGAGATCGCGTTATGAAAAAAGGCCACATCCCTGGTCTCCCCCTCGAAAAGCGAAGAGAGAATCATCGTATTGTACCCCCGTTTTTCCGCTTCTTCCGCCGCAGCTTTGAGCGCGATATAATTTGACGCCACGATCAGGTTAGTCACATGCGTAAATACCCTGTCGTTTTCCTTTGGATTGTCTTCCCGTTTTCCTTCAACCCCCTCTTCTATATAACTCCGCACCGAGTCAGGGACCTTATTTAACAGCCCGTACTTTCCCAGAATGTTATGCGCATCTGAAAACGTGGAGCGGTCCGCTACAAACGGACCCGAAGCGATGACATCCATAGAGTCGCCCACCACGTCGGAGATCATAAGATTGATTACTGTTGCCGGATACGCGACCCTGGCGAGATTTCCTCCCTTCACCAGTGAGAGATGCTTTCGTATCGCGTTGATCTCATGAATGGAGGCGCCGCTTCTCAGTAAAAGGTCCGTGGCCTGCCCCTTTTCAGCCAGGGACACCCTGTCGGGGGGGAGGGGCATAAGCGCCGATCCTCCTCCGGATATAAGCGAAATCACCAGATCGTTTTCCCCCGCCTCTTCCAGCAGAGCACGGATTTCCGATGCCGCCTTCAGCCCGTTTTCATCAGGTATGGGATGCGACGCCTCCCTGATCTGTATCAGTGAAAGAGGCTCTGTGTAGCCGTATTTGACCGATATACAACCCTTACTGATCCTGCTACCGAGCATTTCCTCTACAGCCAGCGCCATGGGAGAGGTTGCCTTGCCGCTCCCGACCACTATGATATTGCGGTAGTCGTCAAGGCTGTATTCTTTCAGAAGTACCCCTTCTTTATAAATCCCGATCTTATCGTTTTTCACCTTCAGGTGGTTTCTTACGGCATTGGCCGGATCAACAGCCCGGATGGCCGCACTGTATAGTGTCTTTATGTCTTCCCTCATTTCCATAATGAACCAGCCTTCATTATTAAATATTCTCTCTCATCAAGACGCCAGGGTTCTTCCGCCAGCCGGTCACGGCATTTCGGCAACGCTATATTTCAGTCAGTATGCTCCCCGGTCTATCGGCGCCGTTTCATTTATTCAACTCAAATTTATACACTATAGACAGTAACAGGTCGAAATCAATAATTTTATTACATTATAATCGTCCTTGTCTAAACATGTCCACCTGGCATTATGATTACATTTGCAGTATTAATTAACACTGAAAACAAGTTCGCTTGCCGTCAAACATATGTCAGCCGGTGCCCAATCCCATCTATAACGCCCTTGCGAACTTTCATTATATTTTCCTTTATGACCCGTGTAGCGGGACTGGGCAGTGGACCTTTAAATTACTTTGTATCAATGGATTTATTTGGTGCTGTTATAAAAACGCTTCCGGGAAAAACGTTTCGTCTAAGGATGATATTTCAGCGCGAGCTATGTCCAGTTCCTCTACCTGCCTGCTTGCGGCGCAGCATACTCTGTGTACAGCCTTTCATGTAACACCGGAAAGATTGTTCCTGAGACACGGAGTGGCATCATTCTCCCCTTTTACGAAGAAACCATTGGATGTCGCACCTTCGGCGACGTACCTCGCAGAATCGAGCAGGAGTACCATAGGGAATCAGCGCCGTACAGCTTCCTTTTGGGCTATGTATGTGTACATAATTACTCACTTCCTATGCATGGACTGAAATTGACGACGGGTCCGGCTTTCGGCAAGCCGATACGGTAAACTACATCGGTGTGACCATGGCCTCCCGGTCAACCTCCAGCACGGCAAAGTCAACACAAAAGACGACAATGTTTATCTACGAATTCAACGGAACACCTCACACGATGCCAACCGAAAAATAAGTACCGATTTATATTATTGAATCCTAACTCGGTATGTAATGAAATTATAAATATATTTCTTGACAAGAATAAATTGTATGAATATACATTTAATAAAAATTCATTTTTAAGGAAACCATGGGAAGAAAAAGCAATCAGGATATCCGCCAAATGGAAATCCTCCTTCATTATTATGAAGTGTTAAAAACCGAAGGCGTCGAAGGAGCATCTCTCGCAAAAGTAGCTGAGCGCATGAAGTGCTACCCCAGCATACTGATTCATTATTTTAAAAATAAAGATAATATGACCGTCGCTCTCGTCGACAACGTAACAAAAAAGTATGAAGATAGTTTTATCCGACAAGCTGAAAGCATAACAGATCAAAAAAAACGTTTATTATTTATCATTAATTCAATGCTGAGTCCTCGCTGGACAGGCATACTGGATCCCGATGTATTCTACGCCCTTCTATACCTTGCCATGAGAAATAAAAAAATCAAAACAAGAATTCAAAGGATGTACACCAGATTAAATGATTTTATTGTTAAACAGATTAGTTTATTTCGGGAATCAGGAGGCAATCCAAAACAAACCGCTGAACACATAGCAGACATGATAATAATGCTTGTAGAGGGATATGATTTATACCGTCTGGTCAAGGATGACCAAAAGGCCGTTAAGGTGTTGGAAAACTCGATCAAAACAATAATCATATCAATGCTTGGCCTATAATAATTGTGGTATTGTAATTTAATATAGTACGAATGTTCAAACAATATATTAAATCAGGAGTGATCCATGGGATACTATGATGGAGCAAACAACACAACAAATTTACCTGACAGCATAATGACAATGCCGAAAACAGGGAAAAGCCGGGAAGAAATCGAGGATATGCTTGAAGCACTGAACCAAAAGGATGCGCGGTATAATGAAGGCCACGCGGTACTCTATACCTTTACCCTACCCTGGCATGAAGTATCTGAACTAAGCCAGATGGCTTTTACTAAATATATGAAAAAGAACGCACTCCTTGATGATCTGTTTCCCAGCATAAAAAAAATGGAAGATGATGTTAAGAATATCTGCGCAAGTATTTTACATGGAGGAACAGAAGCAAAGGTGAATCTCACGTCAGGCGGCAGCGAAAGTATCTATTCCGCTCTAAACGCAGCTCGCCAATGGGCCAAAGAACACCGGCCGGAAATTACAAGACCTGAAATTGTAGTTCCATATACAATACATGCCGCCTTCAGCAAATGGTGCAAATACACTGATATAACCATAAAAAGAATTAAAGTCGGCCCCGATTATCGGGCGGATATAAAGGCCATGGAAGAAGCCATTACATCAAATACATTCCTGATAGCCGGTTCTGCGCCGTGCTGGTCCTATGGTCTGTATGATCCTATCGACAGACTCACAGAATTAGCGGGAAAGTACAATTTGTGGATGCACTCCGATTGCTGTTTGGGGGGATATCTTGCACCATTTGTCGAAAAGCTTGGTTACAAGCTGCCGCCATATGATTTCCGCGTGAAAGGCCTTCATTCGATTTCTGCAGACCTTCATAAATACGGATGGACTGCAAAGCCCTTATCAACGGTCTTATACAGGAACGAGGAACTTCAGAAGTACCACTATTGCAATGTCGATGACTGGCCGTCGGGAATGTATCATTCAGAAGCGATACTGGGTTCCCGTTCGGCAGGACCCATCGCGTCCGCATGGGCTGTAATCAACTATCTCGGCGAAGAAGGCTATCTGGAGCTCGCGCGCCGTATTATGGAAAACCGCGATAGATATATGAATGGTATAAACTCAATAGATGAACTTAAATGTTGGGATAATGATCTTTGTATCATAGTGTTTGAGACAGGCAGACTGGATACGTTCGAAGTGCTTGGATCCATGTATGCAAAAAAAGCCTATGTTTTCCCCATATTAGAGCCGCGGCTTATTCAAATCTGTCCAGATGCGGTTCAAAATCATCATATAGAATATTTCATCAATATTCTTCGCGATGTCGTCACCGAATTAAAAAAGAAGTGAGTAAAGTCTGATGAATAACGACCACAGACTTCCCATACATGTGAAAATAGCCTACAGCAGCGCAGAGGGGGCACTTTCTATCGTGTATACCATAATTTACATGATCGGAATGTTTTTCTTTACCGACATCGCCGGACTATCGCCTTCAATTGCCGGCGCCATTATGATGACCGGCACGATCTTCAACGCGATATTTGATCCCCTGGCAGGCATGCTTTCCGACAGAGTCACCACTCCACTGGGACGCAGACGGGCATTTCTGTTATTTTCCGCGGTTCCTTACGGAATCACCGCAATTTTTCTCTTTACCGATTTCAACTTCGCTTCACCTTACCGTGAGATATACTATTTTATTATAATAACCGTATTCTTCTGGTTTTTTTCAGCCATTAATGTTCCCTATTCATCGCTATCCGCGGAAATGACCTCTTCGTATGATGAAAGAACATCGCTGCTCGGTTGGCGTGCCGGGGTCAGTCAATTGGGGTCATTGATCGGTGCGGGATTGCCTCTTTTATTGGTTTCATTTTTCACCGCAAAACTTTTATCGAGAAACGCAGCATGGTCCGCAATGGGTACCTGTTTTGGTTTGCTCTGTATTCCTCTTATTCTCACAACCTGGCGATTTACCAGAGGATATGAGACTTATTTTCTTAAAAACGAATCTTCTTTTAGAAAATCACTTTCCGGAATTACTTCCAACACCAGTCTGCTTATGACCATCGGCATGTACACATTCGGGTTAATGGCCGTTACAGCAACCGGATCTATTAGTATTTATTACATGACCTGTTATCTGGGATTTAACGATTTGCAGGTATCATTATATCTCGCAATCTTATTCGGGGGAAACGTCATATGGGTACCTGCTATAGGAATAATCTCAAAAAAATTGAGCAAAAGACATGCGTATTTGATATTCGGAACAGTATGGGCGGTTTGCCAGATGTCTATTTATGCATTTATAAATCCTGCTCATCACATATTTTTTCTCATCCTTTTACTAATCGGATCAAGCGGGCTTATCGCCGTGTTCATGATCGGCTGGGCGATGATTCCGGATTGCGTTGACGTGGATGAATATAGAACAGGAAAACGCCGGGAAGGTCTTTTTTTTGGAACCATGTTTTTTATCCAAAAGGCTTTCTGCGCCTTTTTGTTATTTCTGATCGGATTATTGTTATCCGGCATTGGATATGTCGCCAATTCCATTCAAACCGAGGAAACGATTGACGCAATCAGAATGATTATGGGTCCAGGCATTGTTTCATTGATCGTGATCAGCATCCTGTTTTGTTATCGTATTCCGCTGACACGAAAAAGACATCAGTTGATACGCAATGCCTTGATGCATGATAACAGCAACAATTCATCGACGCGTGAAGAATTAAGTAAATTATAACAATATTTGAATTTTGTGAATTAAAAGGATCGAAGCGGCAATTTCAACAGGAGGTTTATTCATATGAACATAAGATTACTGTCTATATCAATCACCGGATTTGTTCTGGGTTTTTTAATCGCGGGACTGGCTATACCCTCGATTAAGAGAATCATAGTCCGGCATGAACTGATAAAATACATTAATTGTGAATTTTCCGAATACCTGCCTCTACCCTATCACCTTATAACACCTAGTTCAATGCGGCATTTGGTCGGTGAAGCCCTGCCGGAAATATATACGTACCTGGATGATGAAATACTGGAACATGTATACTCTGCAATGGAAAAAAAGAATTCAATTCATATTGAATACGCGAAAAACAATCCCGGTTCCGACGAAGCAATAGTCGGGTATATGGCGCAAACAAAGTTGATTTCTCAACTACATTTGTCCGATAAAGAAGCCCTGGAAAAAATCAGGGCACTAGATGTCACCCTTCATGCCATGGTACCGGCACGATCGTTCACCGAATACTACTCCTCCCAATCGCCGAAAGGAGAGATCACGTTGCCCGCCGAATTTGAACCTTTAGAATCTGTCCTTGTCGCGTGGCCGATTTATTATCCCTATAACTGGATAATTCATACTGAATTTGTGAAATCCATCACCTCGGCTCACGCGGATGTACATATAGTATTGCCCAATAAGTTCTGGCAGAAGGGAGTGGAGATGTTTCTTTCGATGAACAAGGTGCCGCTTGACCATGTACGATTCATCCATACGCCGATTGATAATGTATGGATACGCGATTATGGTCCTACAACCGTGTTTCAAAAAAAAACCGGCAAAAAGTGCCTGATAGCAAATCCATATCTACCGAACGGAGAGCCATTTCCGAAAAAGGATGGAGAAGTCCCGCTAGATATCGGCCGTTACTATGGCCTGCCAGTATACAGACTGCCTCTCGTAATTGAAGGAGGAAACCTTATTTCAGACGGAAAGGGGACATCCATAATGTTCAACTCCCTGCTGAAGCGCAATCCCGACATCACCGAGGAAACAACAAAAAAGATATTAAAAGACTATTTTGGAATCGACAGGATGATCCTGCTTGAATGTCTGAAAGGAGAAATTACCGGCCATATCGATATGGTGGTGCGCTTTATTGACTCTGATACGATCATGGTGGCTGAAAGCGAGCCCGGTTATAAATGGTATAACGATTTTGAGAAAATCGCGACACACCTTTCAGGATTAACCTCGTCTAACGGCTGTAAATATAAAATAGTAAGAGTTCCAATCGCGGACAACGATAATAACTCGGTTAATTTCTGGAGCTACGTCAACAGCCTTATCGTAAATAACACGGTGATTGTTCCTGTGTTCGGCGTACCCCAGGATGAGAAATCACTTGATATATACCGTAAGACGATGCCGAAATATAAAATAATCGCTATTAATATGCGCAACTACCAAGTGGGATCCGTACATTGCCAGAGTAAAGAGATCCCCATCAGTATGTACGCTAAAAAGCGATAATCCTTTTTTCAGCACAAATTTCATAAAATATTTGCAGTAAGTGGCTGAAATCAATAACCTTATCTCATTACAAAAATCCTTGTCAAAGCATGTTCCTGTAATATAAATATTTAAGGTTTCGACCCCTGTCCGCGGTTTCCAGAGAGTGCGATATCGACGGGGACTATAAACACCCGCAGGAGCATCTAATGATCACTTTTGAAAGTTACGACGACACCATAAAAAAGGTTTACACCCACGGGCAGCAACACGTTTTCACCTTCTGGGACGAACTGACCGACGGTGAGAAGAGGGAGCTGTTACAGGACCTTTCCGGAATAGACTTCGGCAAATTGAAACAGCTCTACGAAATCGCCGATAAGGACGGGACGATCAACCGTAAATTCGGTCCTCCCGATTATATCCCCCTGCCCATGTCCAAAGAAGATAAAAAGCTCCAGTCCGAAGCACGGGAAGCGGGTACAGGGCACATCTGTGCAGGCAAAACAGCGGCGTTCGTGGTGGCGGGCGGCCAGGGCACACGCCTGGGATTCGACGGTCCCAAGGGTATCTTTCCCGTAGGGCCGGTCTCGAACAAATCCCTGTTCCAGATCCATGCGGAAAAAATACTTAAAAGCTGCTGGAAATACGGGGTAGCCATCCCTTGGCTCATCATGACCTCAAGGGGTAACCATGAAGACACCGTGGATTTTTTCAATCGGCATAAAAACTTCGGACTCGACGCCAACAACGTGACCATCTTTCCACAGAACATGATCCCTTCCATAGATCTCGAAGGCCGGCTCATTCTGGAAAGCAGAAGCCGGGTATTCCGCAATCCCGACGGGCACGGGGGCAGTCTCACCGCACTGGAATCCTCCGGCGCCCTGAAGGCGATGGAACTTAAGGGCATAGAAACAATTTCGTACTTCCAGGTGGACAATCCCCTGGTAAGGATAATTGATCCGGTTTTCATCGGGTTTCACGTTATAAGAAACGCCGATGTCTCCAGCAAAGGGCTCCTCAAGGCCTATCCGGAGGAAAAGCTCGGCGTATTTGTACGCTTTGACGACGGCTCCACCGGCGTGGTGGAATACTCCGACCTGCCTGAAAAGCTTCAAAACCGGAAAGAACCCGACGGCAGGCTAACCTTCAGGATGGGCAGCATAGCCATCCACCTGTTCAGGCTGAAGTTTATAAAAACGATCACAGGGGAGACCACGGCGGCCCTTCCCTTTCACGTGGCGCGCAAGAAGATCCCCTCGCTGTCTAGTGACGGCATCAGGGAACTGGAGGGATATAAGTTCGAAAAATTCGTATTTGACGCCCTGCCGCTTACCGGAAACAACGTGGTTCTGGAAACCGTCAGGGAGGAGGAGTTCGCCCCGGTAAAGAACAGAAACGGTATCGATTCTGTGGACTCGTGCCGTGAGCTTATGAGTTCCCTTCACCACCGGTGGCTGAAGGAGCGCAGTATCACGGTCCCTGAAACGGTTAAAGTGGTAGAGATATCCCCCTTGCTGGCGGTAGAGGCTGATGATCTGGATAAGGACCAGCAGGTACCTTCGGCCGAAAAGGTGTACCTGGAGTGATTTTACGCTAATCTGCTTGACATAACCGCGAAAACGGCGCTACGTTCGCGGCAAAGGCGCCGTCATTCGTCGATAAAAAGTTTCGCGCTTACATGGATTTCTAGGGAAAAGACCGTTGATAATAAACTCTGCGCCTTCGTGTCTCTGCGGCCGATGCACTTCAGTTCATTTATCTATTATGGTGCTGTATTTTTATACCCGGCAGGAAAGGTTGGTTCCATGAAAAAATACATCGAAAAGGTAAACACGCTCACCGAGTCGTTCCCCTACATTCGCGAGTTTTACGGTAAAACCATCGTTATCAAGTACGGCGGGCACGCGATGGAAGAGGAATCCCTCAGAAAGTCCTTTGCGGCCGACATGGTACTGCTGAAACTGGTGGGAGTAAACCCCGTGATCGTCCACGGCGGCGGGCCCCAGATCGGAAGCCTGCTGAAACAGCTGGGGAAGAAGAGCGAGTTTGTGGACGGGCTCAGGGTTACCGACGGCGAAACCATGGAGGTGGTCGAGATGGTGCTGGTGGGGAAGGTAAACAAGGAGATAGTCAACAACATCAATATGGTAGGAGGCCATGCAGTCGGCCTGAGCGGTAAGGACGGGGGACTCCTGGTGGCCGAAAAGGTCTACCATAACTCCAATGGGAAACCAATGGATATAGGCCAGGTGGGGACGGTCAAAAAAGTGAACCCGCGCATCATCGAAACTCTCGACCGGGAACGTTTTATCCCGGTGATCGCCCCCATAGGGTTCGACGAAACGGGAATGACCTACAACATAAACGCCGACATCGCGGCGGGAAAGATCGCTGAAGCGTTGAAGGCCGAAAAGCTTATACTGCTTACCGACGTCGAGGGGGTGAAGATCGCAGACAAACTCGCTTCTTCCCTTACCGACAGGGAGATCCCTGACCTGATTAAACGAAACGAGATCTCCGGCGGGATGATACCCAAGGTGCGGTGCTGTCTCGACGCCATCGCGGCGGGAGTCAATAAGACCCACATCATCGACGGAAGGGTCGAGCATGCCGTGCTGCTCGAGATATTCACCGATGCCGGGATAGGCACCGAGATCGTAACCTCCTGATCACGGAAAAATGTTTGACATAAACCCTTCGGTCAATAGATTAGCCCCGGAGGGTTGTCTGAGCGGTCTATAGAGGCGGTCTTGAAAACCGTTGGGTTAACAGCCCCGGGGGTTCGAATCCCTCACCCTCCGCAGATACCTCAATTAATCAAGGAGAGATGCCCGAGAGGCCGAAGGGGACGGTTTGCTAAACCGTTGTACCATTAGGTACCAAGGGTTCGAATCCCTTTCTCTCCGATATTATCGTCAGGAACAGGATGATCACACGCGAGAAATTCCAGTCTGCGGTCTCAACGATCGCGACGAAAGCCCTTTTTCTGAAAGAAAAAGCCGTATACATATGGAAGCACGCTCCTTCGTACTGGAACGCGGTTTTTGAGAAAAAAAACGAAGGCTACCTTGCGGCCGCGGCGTATATCCCGTTCATCGGCTGGCTGTTGCCGCTCTACCTGAAAGAAGAGAGTGATTTCTGCCAGGAGAGCGGCAAGACGGGATTCATTCTGGCCATTTTTTTCACGGGCCTGGTATTAGGTCTTTTTTTCATCAACTTGTTTTTCATTCCCAGGGACTGGAGGGTGGTCCGTCTTATCATGGTACTGCTGGTGTATGCATGCTACGCAGTGTACTTTCCTCTCTGCGGGTACGGGATGTACCTTTCGGTGCACGGAAAAAAACTTGAAATCCCGTTCCTTTCGCAGTATAGGAACATTATTCCGCTGTAACCAGTAAACAAACGCGTCCATAGCTCAGTTGGATAGAGCGCCGGACTACGAATCCGTAGGTCAGAGGTTCGAATCCTCTTGGACGCAAAGAACCCGAAAGCGCGGATACGTATCCGCGCTTTCTTACTATATGCAACAGAGTATCGGTATCTTTACCATGAACAGCGACGAAATCTACATGCGGCTCGCGCTTGACGAAGCGCGCAAAGCGGCAGAAAGGGGCGAAGTGCCCGTCGGCGCTGTTATCGTGGACGGCGGTACGGTGATCGTAAGGGCGTGCAACCGCAACCGGTCGCTGAACGACCCGGTACAGCATGCCGAGATAATCGCCATAAGGGAAGCCGCGCTGCTGCGCGCAAACGAAAGACTGACGGGCTGCGATATCTACGTAACCAAGGAGCCGTGCGCCATGTGCGCGGGGGCCATAGTGCACGCGCGCATCCAAAGGGTATACATCGGCACAGAAGATGAAAAATACGGCGCCTGCGGTACGGTGCTTTCAGTGTGCGGAAATCCCCGTCTTAATCATATACCGGAAGTCCGCTTCGGGATATTAAGGGAAGAATGCGCGCGGCTGCTTACCGACTTTTTCAAAAAACTCCGTCGAGGGAAGGAGTAACGGCGAACCTTCAGTGCGGCGATCACCTTTTACCCAGAAGCGAGCCCAGCACCCCGCGGATAAGGGAACGACCCAGCTGGCTGCCTACCGCCCGGGCGGCGCTCTTTACCATGGCGTCCACGACCGAATCCCCCCGTCGCCCCCGTTTGGCCTCACGCGGTTCCTCCTGTTCGACGGCGTCTTCTGTTTCTGCCGTCTTTTCGGCCTTTCCCTTCAGTATCTCGAACGCCGATTCCCGGTCGACCTCCTTCTCATAATGGCCGTAAAGGGCCGACCCTTTGATGATGCTTACCCGCTCATCCTTCGTTAACGGCCCTATGCGGCTTTCCGGCGGGCGTATATGGGCACGCTGGACGATTCCCGGAGTCCCCTTCTCGTCAAGAAAACTCACCAGGGCCTCTCCCACCCCCAGTTCCATAATGGCCTTCTCGGTGTCTAGTTTCGGGTTTTCCCGAAAGGTCTGTGCGGCTGCCCTGACGGCCTTCTGGTCACGGGGGGTAAAGGCCCGCAGCGCGTGCTGAATGCGGTTTCCCATCTGGCCCAGCACCCTGTCGGGAACATCCAGGGGATTCTGGGTGATAAAATAGACTCCCACCCCCTTGGATCGGATCAACCGCACCACCTGTTCTATCTTCTCAAGCAGGGCGGCCGGCGCGTCGGTGAACAGGAGGTGCGCTTCATCAAAGAAGAAGACCAGCTTCGGTTTTTCCGGGTCCCCCGTTTCGGGGAGCTGTTCGAAGAGCTCCGAGAGCAGCCACAGGAGAAAGCTCGCATACACCCGCGGCACGTTGATGAGCCGGTCCGCGGCGAGAATGTTTATGATCCCCTGACCTTTCGTGTCGGTCTGCAGAAAGTCGTTCATGTCCAGCGCCGGCTCGCCGAAGATGCTGCCGGCCCCCTCCTCCTCCAGGGCGAGGAGCCCCCTTTGAATGGCGCCCACGCTGGCCGCCGACACTTTTCCGTACTCGGTGGTGATCTCCCGCGCATGGTCCCCTGTGTGCTGGAGCATGGCCCTCAGGTCTTTCAGATCGAGCAAAAGCAGCCCGTTGTCGTCGGCGAAGCGGAACACCAGGGAAAGCACGCCGCTCTGGGTTTCATTCAGGTTCAACAGCCGCGACAGCAGCAGCGGTCCCATTTCGGTGATGGTGGTGCGCACAGGATGTCCCTGCGCCCCGAAGAGGTCCCAGAAAACCACCGGGCACCCTGCCGGGGTGTAGTTACTTATGGACATATCTTTGATTCGTTCCTTTACCTTCGGATTGTCGCCGGCGGGTTTGCCGATGCCCGCGAGATCGCCCTTGACATCGGCCATGAAACAGGGGACGCCGATGCGGCTGAACTGTTCGGCAAGCACCTGCAGCGTCACGGTTTTGCCGGTACCGGTGGCGCCGGCGATCAGGCCGTGCCGGTTAGCCATCCTCGGCAGCAGAAAAAGTTCTTTATCAGATTTCGCTATGAAAAGTCCGTTTTCTTTCATGATATTCCTCACGTCGATTCAGGCCCATCGGCCGTTTCCCGGTATCACCATCTGCTTTCATGGAGCATAATCAAGAAAAAACCGTCCGTCAACCATATTTGGAACCGTCGGGTCATTGCACCTGAAACCGGAATTATTTGCCGTGTCAGTGTTCACACCAAAAAATGCAACATAACACTGTTATGAATTTATGGTTGAAAAAATCGTTTCACACCGTAAGTCTGGAATCACATCATCCTCGAAGGAGCGGCTTTATGTCAAATTATGAGTTCTATATCGTCGATAAAAAACCTCCCATCGCGTGGGTCTACCTTAACAGGCCCGACAAGCTAAACGCGATGCACGCGCCCGCATGGAAGGAATCCATTCCCATTTTCCAGGACCTGGACCGGGACGACGCGATCAAAGTGGTAATTATATCAGGGAAGGGAAGCTGCTTCACCGCCGGCATCGACCTTATCGGCATGGCGCCCGAGGTTCCCGAGATAATGCCCAAGGACCCCAGGGGCGCCGTCAAGATAAAGCTGGTACAGAAGATCCAGGCGCTGCAGGAAACCATGACCAGCATAGAGCGCTGCAAAAAACCGGTCATCGCGGCGGTGCATGGATACTGCATAGGCGCCGGCCTAGATATGATCACCGCCTGCGATATACGCCTGTGTTCCAGAGACGCGGTTTTTTCGGTGCGGGAGGCCAAGGTCGCCATCGTCGCCGACGTGGGAACCCTGCAGCGGCTGCCCCACATCGTGGGCCAGGGCATCGCCCGGGAAATGGCGTACACGGCGAAGGACATCGACGCACAGCGCGCCAGAGAGGTGAATCTGGTGAACCATGTCTACGAGGACTATGATTCCCTCATGAAAGGCGCCGAGGAGATGGCGAATGAAATCCTCACCAATTCGCCGCTGGCGGTACAGGCATCGAAGATGGTGCTGAACTACTGTATCGGCAAAACCATCGATGACGGACTGAAATACGTGTCCGCCGTCAGTTCGAACATTCTCCCCTCCGACGACCTGGTGGAGGCTATAACCGCACGGATGGAGAAAAGGAAACCCAATTTTACTGGGAAATAATAAAACAAACCGATGTTACTTTAAGCACTGTGGTACATTTTATCAGCCACGGAGGCACAGAGGAAAAGCGTCGCAAAACCAGTTCATACTGCTATCTTTTCAGGCAAAGCGGAAAGTCAATTTGTAAAAAGCATACATCCCGCTGCTTGATTCCCTGAAACAGCACGGGTTTGTTTTTCTTGTTCCCCAAAAACCTCTGTGCCTCTGTGGCAATATTTATTGATCTTTTGTTTCTTAAAACAGTTTCTTCTTGAGCTTCTTCAAATCCTTCCCGGCTTTTTTTCCCGCGTCCTTGCCGATGTCTTTTGCCTTGTCCTTCGCGGCCTCCTCGGCCTTTTTTTTCGCGATATCGCCCACGTCTTTCGCCGCGTCTTTCACCACCTCTTCAATGGTGGGGAGCTTGGGCTTTACCAGGGCAGCTTTCGGTTTGCTCATGGTGCCGGTTACCTTGTAGCCCAGATCGATACGGCCGTCCTTGTCCAGCAGGGGCTTCATGGCGGCGTCGGCCACCTTGTCGGGCTTGAGGTACTTGTCGAGCTTGGCTGTTTTAAGGGCTTTCCCCGCGTTTTTCTCGACGCCCGAACGCACCGATCTGGCGTGCTTCTGGTCCACCAGCATCTCCATGTCCATGTCGACGGCCTTGCTGCTGGTGTTGACGGTGCCGCCGAACTTCAGCAGAAAATCACCGGCGTTGATGCGTCCGTCTGAAATTTTGGCGACGCCGCCCTTGTACCAGAGGTTGAGAAACCCGTCTTTCCATTTAACCTTGTCTTTAAGAAAATCGAACTTTCCGCAGTACTTCTGCAGTTTCTCCACCGAGTTGAGCTTGTCGAAAATCTGCAGCCCAGTCATGGTCCCGTAGGGCGAGCCCGCTTTGACGGCGATCTCGGGGTTCACCAGCCTGCTTTTAAGGTCGAAGGGCTTCACCGTGCCGTTCACCGAAAGGCCTATGTCGAAGGAATCCACGCTGCCGGTGGTCATCTTTCCCACGGTCCTGACACCCGTCTCGACCTTGAGCTTGGCCAGGTTCGCGTTCGCCAGGTTCTTCGGATCTATGGAGATGTCATAGACCAGGGCGGTAAGGTTATACACCTGCAGCGTCTGCTTGCTCCCCTGGTCGACGAAGGTGAGGGTGCCCTTCTGCGTACCCACCTTGCCGATGCTTACTGCCACCGGCAGGTCGTCGGCGGTGAAGGGTTTGACCGGTTTCTTCGCCTCCGCGGCCTTTTTCTTCGCCTCTTCCCGCTGCTTCTTCATGAGTTCCGCCTTCTCCTGGGGCGTCATCTTTTTGGGCGCCACCAGGTCAGAAAAGTTGAACAGACCGCTCTTGTAGCGCACCACGTTGATGACCGGCTCGTACAGCACCAGTTCGCGCAGTTCCACCTTTCCGCTGATGAGGGGCAGTATGCGCACCTTGAAATTGAACGACTTCATGCCCGCGAAGAGATCGCTTTTCGCCACGGGTTTCCCCTTGAGCGCGTTGAGCTCTTCGGGGGTCTTGAAGTTCGAAACCGCCACCTCTTTCACCTCGATGCCCGAGAGCACCGAGAATATGCTCACGTCTATCGCGCCGATGGTGACCTGGCGGTTCAGGGCCTTCTGCATCTGGGCCGCGATCATCTCTTTGTCGACGATCATTATGAGGACCGCCCCGGCGATCACCACAAGAAGCACGAGCCCCCCGATTACAATACCTAGCCATTTTAAAATCTTTTTCATGCACTACCTCCGCGTATGCCGTAAAAACTATGGAATATAAAATGAAAATCTATAGATGGGTACATTCATATGTTCGCATGATACAGAGAATTTCAACATGATGCAACCTATTTTCGTGTAAAGAAAAAGCCGCCACGGAAACGCGGAGGCACAAAGGTTTTGTAGGATTTACGGACAATACTGTAAGCTCTTATGCGGGGAATCGCGCCGCGGCTCGAACAAAACCTTTACCTGCCCTGCTACCATGTTCTTCCGCGGCACTTTGTTATGTGTTATACATCTCGCATACAAAAAAGACGCGGCCTGCGCCGCGCCTTTGTTGTGCCGTGATGAACGGTTTTTCTACCACACCACCCCGGCGGTAAGGCCGACAGCGGCACCGGTTGCGGGATAGTAAATCACGGGGATGTCGATCTTCACCATCCAAAGGTTGAAGCCGATACCCGCCATAACACGCGGCCGTATAAATGAGGGGGCCACGTCCCTGGTGGAACCATCGATAAGAAGAGAACCCACGGGATAATTTGTTATTCCATTACTTACCCGCAGACCACCGGCCGACATGATTATAATGTCTGAATTACCAAAAGAGAAATCTACCCCGGCACCCAGTGTTACATTAAGAAACCAGAGCAACCTGACCGACGTGGTAATGTCGAAGGGAATGGTATAAGTGGTTGTTTCTACACCCAGAGTGATCGATGGATCAGCATAAAGGAAATACCCACCCAGTCCAATGCCTGATAAGTCAGTTGATGACCGGTAGGAATCCAACTCAATAGTAACATCCACTTCACTTTTATGATACAAAAACCCCGTCCCTATCGAAAGACCCCGCCACTTTAAAAATCCCCAGCCGATGTCGCCGCCTTTAATGAGGCCATAGTTGGCACCAATTCCAATCAGTGTATTCTTTATTTCCACTTCATCAGCGGGTTTAAACTTTATCGAACCGAACTTCAGGTTCAGATAGAGGTCTTTCATAATGAATCCAGCGTTGATGCCCAGATTGAAGAACGAGACGCCGGCCCCCACACCCGCGTCTATGTCGCCCTTTTCTTCTAGATCGTCACCGATCTCGTCGTAGTACGAGGGTTTTATAGAAGGAGCCTGCACCCCCACCATAACCCCGGCGGTGATGGCGAAGAGGGAGTAGTTCTGGTAGCCCTGAAAGGTGGCTGCCTGGGCCGAATAGATGTTGGCGTTGGCAAAGCCTTTTGCCAGATCCTTTTGATCCTGATATTTACTGAGTTCGGCATTTACATCACTTCCTATCTCAGTATTATATAGCGTGAGTAAGGTTGCTGCTGATCCTGGGAAACCTGGAATATCCTGAAAAGATGGTGTTATTGTAATCGCCTGAACATTCCCTGTAACAAAAAAGAGCGCCGTTACTCCTATAACAAAAGACAGCAGAATTTTTTTCATAAATCCTCCAATACGCAGCCTGAGATGTGAGTTTTCACCGTGTACTGCCGCCCCCCTTCCCGGGGGCGGCAGTAAACTATACCCGCATCACCACGGGGCATGCAAGTATTTTTTAAGTGCGGTGAGGGTTGCATTTCATCAGCAGGAAAGCCCCTTTAGTTCGCATGTGCTTCCGCATATACTCACCCATCGACACTATCGTATCATTTTTCTGTACGCCGCGTTCAGGTGAGGGTATAAGGCATCAGGCGGGGAGAACCGGGCGCCTCCTGGCGCCCGGCTTGCAACGCGGTTATCAGAGGTAGAAAATCACGCCCAGTATTCCCCGGGAAAGGGCAAAGGAGCCGGTACGGGTCTCGTTTTCGGAGGTTTTTACCCCAGCCGTGTTATACGATTCGTTCTTTTCGTTGCTGCTGAAATATCCGAACCCCATATCGGCGAAAAGGACCAGGTGCCTGCCGATCATGTATTTAAACCCGACCACGGCCGAAATCGACATGTCCTCTTCCTTCTCTTCACTTTTACTGCCGTCGCCGTTTTTCGTGTCGCGTTCATACCTGCCATAGTCGCAGCGGGGCCCAAGGTATAGATACAGTCCCCCCGAAATATTTCTGTTGTAATAAAGGCCCAGAGTGCCGCCTGCATAAAGGTAATCGTTTTTGTCGGTTACACCGGTCATTTTATTTTCATATTCCCGGTTTCTGCTCATAATAAAAATACCAGGCTCGATTGAAAACGCCGCCACCGGATGGTACACTGCACCTATGCCGTAAAAGCGGCTTATGGTATCCAGTCCGCCAAGGTAAAACTCATCGTTGATGGGGGTACCTATGAAGAAGCTTAAACCTATGTCGCCCGACTGGATTTTCGCTTCTTCCTGGCCATACAGCGGGGACGACGCATGGCACACCGCACAGCAGAACAGAATGATCGCAAGCTTACGCATACCGCATCACCTCTCTCGTTTTTTCTGATTACACCCCGCCGCGTAAGGGCGAAGTTTTACAGAAAAATACCATAGATTCTGCCGGTGTCAATACAGCGTAAGCTTAAACCATATGCTGTGCATCGGTCATCGGGCAGGGATTCCCCGGGTACCCGGTATGCGTCGACAATGCCGAAATACCGGTAGAGCCGAAGTAACGCGCTGGCCCGTGTTGCGGTCTTCGCGTTTTCCATTCTCGCGATAGTGCTGCGATGGATGCCGATGCGGTCTGAAAGCGTTTCCCTGGAAATACCGTGTTCCCCGCGCAAAGATTCTATGAACGACCCAAGGCTTTCATATACCATCGCTTCAGGGAAAAGCGGGTGAGAGGGGCCTGTTTTATTACAGTGCAGCGATTTGTTGAAGTAATCTATCGCGATGTGTTCCACTCCCAGGGAGAGGCAGAGGTTGGTCATTGTCCCGCAGGTAAGATCAATACAGCCCCTTTCAACGGCATTAATGGTATTGCGATGCACTCCCGCGATTTCCGCGCAGTATTCCTGCGAAAAACCCAGTTCCTTTCGTAGCCTGAGTACTATCGCGCCGAAGCTGTGTAAATAATTTTCAGGATTGAAAACGGCCGCGGTCCTTGCCATAGTGTTCTCGACATTATTGTCAGGAATTTCACCGGCCCTGTGGAGCATACGCGGATTTGCATCCGCGTATTATTTCTCGAACTGGTTGAAGAACACCCCCAGTATCAGGTTGATCTCTTTTTCTGAAAGCGACAGCTTTTCCTTGTCCAGCGTCTGCTGGATCTCCTTGACGCTGATCTTCGAATTTCCTTTCCGCAGTTCCACCACACGCCGTACCGCCTTCTCTTCTAAGGGTTTCAGTGCCGAGCCGAACACTCCCTTGTTCCCCAGCGCCATGGCGGCGTTCTGCAGCTTGATCAGCGCATCGTGCAGATCGTTCACCCTGGTCAACAGGTATTCGGGATCGCGCTTTCTGCTGTAGGCCAGGGGGTTCTTGTAGGCGTCGAGCAGCTTTTCGAGCAGTTCGGCCTCGTCTTTGTATTCACCGCTGATCCTTACCAGTACGTTGAACCGGGTGATGCGGAAATTATAGAGCAGTGCGTCGGTATAAGAGAACCACATGCCCGCCGGCATGGATTCCAGTATGTTTTCTCCCTTATAGGTAAGCTCCGAAGGGGTCACGGTGATGTCGACCACCTCGTTGTTTTCCTCGAATGCGATGCGCTGCACCTTTATCTGCTGCCACTCGTCAAAGGCCTTTTTCGCCGCGATGATCCTCTCGGCGACGGCGTCGCTCATGGCACGGTTGCCTATAACGGTGAACGCCTTTCCCCCGGCGTCCTTGAGGTTCAGCGTGGCCCTCTCGCCGTCAACGGTCTCTGATTCCACCGTATACCCTTTCTTCGCCCAGTCATAGGCCGCGAGATACCCCGGGGCAAGCATCATAATGCATACTGCAATTATGGTTCGTTTCATGGCTGCTCCTGTGTCACCCTGATAAGAATTTTATCAAACGGTTGTATCGTCTTTTTCTCTTTGAGCTCAATCACCCTGGCTCGGATGCCGTCGGGTACCGTAAAAAAACTGATCTTTCCTATCAACTCGTCGTCCTGCCTGAAGACCAGGCCCTCGGTCCCCTCTTTAACCGATCGCGGGGATTTCAGGTACACGTACATGTTGTTCTTGTCGCGCGGGTCCACAATGTACCCGCTTTCAGGCTGGGTGCGGGAAAGAAAATCAAAGGCATGGCGGTACTTTTTAAAGGCGATCCACAGGGCCTCATGATGGTTGCGAATCGCCGTATAATTACTTTCCATTTTATCCAGCGCGGGCGATACCGAATTGCGGTAGGGTATCTTCTGCATCCGTTTCATGAGGAGCTCGTAGTCTTTTTCGTACTTTTTCACGCCGGCATATCCGCCGTCGGTGAGCGTAGGGTTCTTCGCCGGATCGGGTGCGCCCAGTACCCTCTTGAGGTCTTTCTCGGTGAACCAGGGGTTGTATTTGAGAACCAGGTCCCTCATGCGGGCTTCATACTTGTCGCGCTGGCGGTCCAGTTCCATCCGGTGCAGCTTACGGTAATTGCTTACCATGTCTTCCGCTTTCTTGATGTTCTCCTGCAGGCGGGCGTCGTAAGAATCGATCTGCTTCTGCAGTTCCCTGACCTCTTTTTGTTTTTTCTGCATACGCGCCCGGTAGCGCATCTCAACCGCCTTTTTTGCCCCGGGACTTTTAGCCTGCAGCATGGCTTCGTCCATGGCCGTGCGCAGGTTCTTCAGCTCCTCCCTCGCCCGGTTCAGGTCTCCTTCCATCTTTTTCGACTTATCAAGGATTTCTATGAGCCTGAGGTCTTCGAAAGCGGTTATGGCCACGGTTGAATCCCTGAATTTTTTCTGAATAAAGCCTGTCAAAAGCAGCGTGCCCGTCACCAGGGCCCCTATGAACGCCAGTATGGCAAGATAGATAAAAGGGGTCCTGTTCCTTTTGGTCTTCGCGAATTCATCGCTCAGCGAATAGGTGACCGGTTTCTCGTCCTTGTCCTCTATTACCTCGGGGAGGAACGCCGATTTGCTCTCGGTGAGATAACGGTTGTCTTCGCCGTTTATTTTGTTTTCATTTCCCATATGCCGTTCCAGTTCTTTGGAGCTTTATTGTCTTTTGTCCTTTCTTTAAAAACCGCGGCCACCGGCAGTTTGCACTTGCTGAACTGCAGATATGCCTTGCGCCAGTCGCCGTTGTAATAATGTTCCAGCCCTGCAGAAAACAGCTTGAAGTTCTGGGACATGACCTTGGTCATATACCCCTTGGGCACGGGCCAGTAGACTCTTCTTCCTTCTGTTTTCCCCTTAACCTTCACCATGTCCAGTTCCATGAAGGTAACACCGTGATTCGGCACGTTGTTTTCAATGTCGTCCTTAATATATTCCGAGCAGATGACGGGCGCCTTGTAGATACGGGTAAGACCTTCAAGCCGGGATGCCGCGTTCACGTTATCACCGATAACAGTGTTGGTCATTCTCACGTAGGAACCTATGTTCCCGTAAAAGACCTGGCCTCCGTCGATACCCACGCCGATCTCGAGCAGGCACGCCTGGTAGACCTTCTCCTCATCGCCGGTAAGCTTGCCCTTTTTGCGCTCTATCTGGTCCTTCCTTTTTATCATGTCCTGCCGCAGGCTCTGGGCAAGGTCCTGCAGTTTATAGGCCACGACAATCGACTGCATCGACTTGTTCTTGTGTACCCCTTCGAACACATCCAGGGCGCCGAAAACCGCCAGCAGCGCGTCGCCGATTATGGAACCGATGATGCCGTCGTGTTCCACGATCTCGCGGATCGCGTTGTCGTAATGGAGGTTCAGCAGCTTGATGATGTCGGCGCCCAGGGTCTCGGTAATGAAAGTGAAACTCTTGATGTCTGAAAACAGCACCGCGAGTTCACGCTGGGTCCCTTCGAGGCGCACCTCTCTTTCTTCATACGCCTTTAACACCACGTCCTTGTTGGCGAACTTGCGGAAGATATTGAGAAGGTTGTTGATCGTGGAGGAAAGTGAGTTGAAGGCGATACCCAGGAAAGTGATATCATCATTGGGAGCGCCTTTCAGATCGAGCATCTTGAGTTCCTGCGTATCAATCATCTCGCGTATCTCGCTGGTGATGATCTGTATGTAGCGCAGAATGAAACGCAGCACCCAGACCCCGACGATACCTGATATAATCGTGATTAACAGGATAACGACACTCACGTTTCTGAACACTTCCCTGGATTCAGACAGGAACTCGTTTTCCTCTTCCGCCCTTACAATGTACACCTCCCATTTGGGATTGTACTTGTAGATTCCGAAGTAGGATTCACCGTTGAACGTGAAGTGTATCACCCCCTCGTTCACGTTCTTTTCCATATCCGCGTTCAGCTTTGCCAGGGTTTTTTTGTCGTTAAAGGTTTCGAACCGCTTGATCTTTGACGACTGGAACACAAAGCCCGCATCGGGTTTTATACCCAGCAAGACCGATTTCTTGTTGGTAAACTCACTCACCCCTTTTTTCTCGATGATATCTACCGAGCCCTTAAGGTCGTTGTTGAATTTATAGATTTCGTACTGATTGTTGCAGAATACATACATCTCTTTAAGGTCTTTGGCCAGCAGTTCCCGGGTGAGGCTGATCATCTTCGTTCGGGTATACACCAGGCTGATATAGTTGGTGGTGAGGTTCGATACCAGGATAAAAACGGCGAAAACCATCACTATCTTGAGCACAACCGGAACAACTCTGGTCCCACCGATCTTCCTGCCGAAGAGAGGTTCTTTAACTTTTTGTACCATACCGTTTACTTTTTTTTAATCTGTTTATAGTCCCGCTGGAAACCAGCTCGGGTGTGGCGCGTAGCATTGATCTTTTAATATTATACAATTTACATGAAACACAGTTCAACAAAAAAAGCAACAAGAAAAATAAATTTACCTTTTCTTCATTTTAGGCGGTGTCCCGGCGCGGGCGGGACCGGCCGGGACATTATACGACAGACGTTATTTGAAAATAACTGTTTTGCCGTTGCTGTCTATCTTGACATTCTGTTCGGCGGCGAGTTCACCGCCCAGCAGCCGTACCGACAGCGGGTTCAGAAGGTGTTTCTGTATGGCCCGTTTCAGGGGACGGGCCCCGAATTGAGGGTCGAACCCCGCTTCCACCAGAAAATCCAGGGCTTTCTGGGTGAGTTCCAGATGAACGCCCCTTTCACGCAGGCGCCTGCCGACCTCGTTCATCTGCAGTTTCACGATTTCCCTGATATGCGTCTTCTCCAGGGGGTTGAAGATAATTACCTCGTCCACACGGTTCAGAAATTCTGGCTTGAAGTGGAGTTTCAGTTCCTGTTCCACGCCCTTACGCCGGTCTCCAATGGGGATGGAGGGGTCGGCGATGTAGGCGGTGCCGATGTTGGAAGTCATTATGATCAGGGTGTTCCTGAAATCGACGGTACGCCCCTTGGAGTCGGTGAGCCTGCCCTCGTCCAGTATCTGCAGAAAAATGTTGAACACGTCATGATGCGCCTTTTCTATCTCATCGAAGAGCAGCACCGAATAGGGACGGCGCCGTATGGCCTCGGTAAGCTGCCCGCCTTCATCGTATCCCACGTATCCCGGGGGAGCCCCGATGAGGCGCGCCACCGAATGCTTTTCCATATATTCAGACATGTCTATACGCACGATGGCCTTTTCGTCATTGAAGAGAAACTCCGCCACCGCTTTGGCGGTCTCGGTTTTCCCCACACCGGTCGGTCCCAGAAATATAAATGAACCCATGGGACGGTTGGGATCCTGCATGCCCGAACGCGACCGCCTTACCGCATCCGATATTGCGATGATGGCCTCCTGCTGGCCCACCACACGCTGTTCGATGATCTTTTCCATTTTCAGGAGTTTTTCCTTTTCCCCTTCGAGCATCTTGCTCACCGGGACCCCGGTCCACCGGGACACCACCTCGGCGATTTCCTGTTCGGTCACCTCTTCCTTGAGCAGGCTTTTTTCCTTCTGGATTTCGCCCAGCCGCGCGTTAAGTTCTGTGAGCTTTTTCTCGAGTTCAATGATCTTTCCGTAGCGTATCTCGGCAACCCGGTTCAAGTTGCCCTCCCGCTCGGCTTTCTGCTCTTCGGTGCGCAGCATTTCTATCTGTTCCTTGATCTCGCGGCTCTGCCCTATCACCTCTTTCTCGGCCTTCCAGTGGCCCACCAGGTCGTTTTTCCTCTCATTGAGGTTGGCCAGTTCTTCCTCGATTCCCGAGAGTCTTTCCTTTGAAGCCTTGTCCTTTTCTTTCTTCACGGCCTCTTTTTCCACCGTCAGCTGGCGTATCTTTCGTTCTATCTCGTCGATCTCGGTGGGCATGGAGTCTATCTCCATTTTGATCCTCGAGGCCGATTCATCTATAAGGTCCACCGCCTTGTCGGGCAGAAAACGGTCTGTGATGTAGCGGTCCGAGAGCACCGCCGCCGCCACCACCGCTGAATCTGAAATCCTCACCCCGTGATGCACCTCGTATTTTTCCTTCAGACCCCGTAGAATCGAAATGGTGTCCTCGACACCGGGTTCTGAGGTATAGACCGGTTGAAAGCGCCGTTCCAGCGCCTTGTCTTTTTCTATGTATTTCTGGTATTCGTTAAGGGTGGTGGCGCCGATGCAACGCAACTCGCCCCGCGCCAGGGCCGGCTTCAGCATGTTCGAGGCGTCCATAGAACCTTCTGCCGCGCCGGCGCCCACCAGGGTATGGAGCTCATCGATAAAGAGTACCACCTCGCCCTCGGACTCCTCGATCTCCTGGATGACGGCCTTAAGCCGTTCCTCGAACTCACCGCGGTATTTCGCACCGGCGATGAGCGCCCCCATGTCCAGCGCGACCAGCCGTTTGCCTTTTAAATTTTCAGGAACGTCTCCCGCGATGATCCGCTGGGCGAGTCCTTCCACGATGGCGGTCTTGCCCACGCCGGGTTCGCCTATAAGTACTGGATTGTTCTTGGTGCGGCGGGTAAGCACCTGCATCACCCGGCGGATTTCCTCGTCGCGGCCTATTACCGGATCAAGCTTGCCCACCCTGGCAAGCCGGGTGAGGTCCCTGCTGTAGCGCTCGAGCGCGTTGTATTTTTCTTCGGCCGAGGGATCGGTGACTCGCTTGCTACCCCGGATATCCATAAGCACTTTCAGTATGTTTTCGCGTGAAAGTCCATGGGCCTTGAGGATTTTCCCGGCTGAACCGCTGCTGCCGGCGAGCGCCAGTATCATATGCTCTGTGCTCATATACAGGTCTTTGAGCTTTACCGCTTCGTTCCATGCTTCGTTCAGCACGTCGCGCAGTGCGGCGGCCATGGCCCCTCCGCCGGGACCGCCGCCTATCTGCTTGGGCAGTTCCTTAATGGCGCGGTCCACCTCGTTCTTTATTTCATACGGAGACACTCCGGCCTTCATGGCAATAGTGTGGAATATCCCCTCCTCCTGATTCACCAGGGCCTTAAGAAGGTGCTCAGTCTGTATTTCGTAATGATTATTGCTCGTGGCTTCGTTCTGCGCCCCTGCGATGGCGTCCTGCGCCTTGAGCGTTAATTTATCCATACGCATAATGCGTCCTCCAGTAGTAACGGGTTTTCGGGCAGGAAAAACCTTCAGTTAAAAACTTCGGGGGTTCGGACAGTCTGAATTACACACAAACCCTCACCCATGAGGGCCACTCTCCCTTTCACAAAACGATACTGGATCAGGGATCGTTTTATCTCTCTTTTACATTAAAATCTACAACAAAATCATCCATCCGTCAACAACGAACTCGGGTTTTAGTGATTCTGATCTGCAAACCGAATATCCACCCGTTAGGTGATGTCGAAGGTTTGTATTACAGGATTCCGGTTACCTTGCACCGAATAGCACGACACGGAACTCAGGTAATGGGGAAAGACCGTATACCTTCAATCCACGCGGCGGCATGTTGCACGGTCTTGAGATGTATCGTACCATCGTAGAGATTCCCTGCGCTGCCGACTATACCGTCATAATCCTTCCGCAGACACTGGAAAAACGCAGGCCAATATACGTAACCGGGGACTAAAAAGTGTACCTTCAGGTGCCGGTACAGCTGGTATATCATTGCACATTCCTTGCGGGGACTGCGGTTTCCATGCTCAGGTAAATTGCATTTTTTAAACTGCTGGAGAAAACCCGCGTGATCGTCGAAACCATCCGGAAACCCGTCACACTTTTTTTGAAAGAGGGATCCCCGTATTCGACTGGATTCTGACGGCCTTTCAGGTTACAGATATGACCATTCTTTACCACGGTATAATGAATACACGCGACCGGTGATGACAGGCAGTAAGAATGCACAGGATAAATACATGAATTGGCATCAGAATTATAAAAAGAGAGTGCAGGGCATAGATCCTGCACTCTCTCCCGGAGAAACTCCGGATTGGTGAAACGGTTTTGCATAAACCCCGTATAAAACGGCAAATTCGTAATTACACTTTCATATTATAGCCTGTTCGCCATCTGATCGCTGCGACCGGCCCTACCCCAGACGGACGTGGAGTCGGGAACGCGCCTGATGGACCTGACCACCAGATCTTTTCTGCCTCCCAGCATGTTCATTACCGCGGCGCTTATAACCGCCACAATCTCATTGTTGTCTGAAACGACGGCTTTCGTTTCTACATATGACTGTTCCTTTACCTCCGCAACCCCCGCCGCGTTATTTTTCTTTCCCGAAAAAAAGAACTCCAATGTCTTGATAAAAAACGCCAGAAATATGAGCACGGTAAAAGTAGTACCCATTCCCAATAGCGTCAGCAAAAGACCCAGCGTCAATTTTTCTAAACTGTCCATCATAAACCTCCGATTAACTGAATTGTTGTTTTACTTCAGCACTTGAATCGCTGTACCTGAAACCCGCATGATGGACCATTTGGCACCGCGAGTTATAAGAATAAAATATTTCCCTTTTTCTACCCGCACAACCATTCAGGTTTTAAGCACCAGACAGTGATACTTCATTCCCAGGTTTCGTCTTGTAGTTGAGGCAGTCCCCGCTTTTTGCAGGATAAACCATGTTCCTTCTTCTATTACGCTCCGGTCAGGCGCTATCGTTTCCTTATGAGGGCCCATAAACGCAATAGATAAATAAACACAGTAAAATGTATAGTATATAATATACTACTTAAAAATATTATTTAAAGAAAATATTTATTATAATATAATAAATAAATATATAAATATATTTTATGCTATTATGTTTATTTGTATTTGGCTATATTTATAGACATTATTTTACTCAATTTACATGACAATGGACACTCGATCCCGGTATTTCTTATATGACGACATTGTCGAAAAACCCCATGACCGCCAGGACATACGTTTTCAGCCGTATTTGCTTGTTCATTAAAACAGTACGATGATACTACCGAAACAATATCTGCTCACTTTCAATTAATGTTATCCCGATTAATGCGATGAGCATGCAACAACGGTGACACGCATACTGCATCAAAAACATATTCAATCGGCAGGTTAAAGAATAAATCCTGAATGGGGTTTATCGATTCAAATACATCAACTGTCCGTATATTTCAGTTGCGCGGTGAATACATCAGGGCAGTTCTAAAAAGAAACGCTGCGGGGATAGCGTAATAAAAAACCCTCCCCCGCCGGCGGCGAAGGAGGGTTTTCGTGGTTTATCAAATTTGAACCGGAATTACATTCCGCTGCACATCGCCAGCAGAACACCGGCTGCAACCGCGGAACCGATAACACCGGCGACGTTGGGCCCCATGGCGTGCATCAGCAGAAAGTTTGCGGGATTATACTCCTGTCCCACCTTCTGCGAAACACGGGCGGCCATGGGAACGGCCGATACGCCGGCAGAACCGATGAGAGGATTAACCTTGCCTCCGGAAACGATATACATGACTTTTCCAAAAATCACCCCGGCAGCGGTCCCGACCGAAAATGCCGCAAGTCCAAGAAATACTATACCGAGGGTCTTGGGCTGCAGAAAGAGCGCTCCATTCGCCGTTGCGCCGACCGTCGTCCCCAGGAAGATGGTGACAATGTTGATCAGCTCGTTCTCGGCGGTCTTGGAAAGCCTGCTGAGTATCGGCTGAAACTTGATCGCTTCCCTGAAAAGATTACCCAGCATCAGCATTCCGATCAGAGGTGCGGCGGGCGGCAGTATGAGAGAAACCACCACCGTAACCAGCACCGGAAAAATGATCTTTTCAGTCGGCGATACGGGACGCAGCTGTTCCATCACCACCTCGCGCTCTTTTTTGGTCGTGAGCGCTTTCATGATGGGAGGCTGAATCAGTGGCACCAGGGCCATGTACGAGTAGGCCGCGACGGCGATGGGGCCAAGCATATGCGGCGCCAGTCGCGCGGTAAGGTATATGGCGGTTGGGCCGTCGGCGCCGCCGATGATCCCTATGGATGCCGCCTCCCTGATCGTATACGTCAGACCGGGGATAAAATCCAGCAACAGGGCGCCGAGCAGCGTGGTGAAAATGCCGAACTGGGCGGCAGCACCGAGCAATATACTCTTGGGGTTGGCGATCAGGGGACCGAAATCGGTCATGGCGCCGACGCCGAAGAAGATCAGCGGCGGGTATATTCCCATTTTAACACCCTGGTACAGGTAATACAACAGACCGCCGATCTCTTTCATCTTCTGTGTCGCGACACCTGTCGCCGGGTCGACCACCGTTTCATATATCGGCGCCGACATGAGGCCGGCCATGGGAAGGTTCGCCAGCAGCATGCCAAAGGCAATGGGAAGCAGCAGCAGCGGCTCGAATCCTTTTTTCAATGCCAGGTATATCAGCACGAACGATATTACTAGCATAACCCCTTCCTGCCAGGTAAAGGCGACAAAGCCTGTAGTCTGCAGGAATTTTACTATAGAATCAGTCAAAGACAATGACATGTGGATACCTCCAATTTTTAATCAGAACCCAGGGCCTGTCTTAACTGATTTCGATGAGCACTTGACCGGTATTGACCGAATCGCCCTGCTTTACCGCGATGGACGCGACGACTCCGTCTACTCCGGACTTGATCTCATTTTCCATCTTCATGGCCTCGAGCATCAACAGAAGCTGACCTTTCTTGACCGTATCCCCCTGTTTCACTTTGATACTAAGTATCGTTCCGGGCATGGGAGCGGTTATGGTCTTGCTTCCGGCGGCGACAGCGGGTGCTGCCTTGGGTGCGGCTTTTGGTGCCGCGGCTGGCGCAGACGCGGACCGCGAAACCGGTGCTGATACCGCGCCGCCCATCTCTTCCACTTCTACTTCATAGCTGGTACCGTTGACGGTTATATTGAATTTCCTCATGATATGATGTTCCTCCTGAAATTGTTCTTACTCATTTGTTGTTACAGCCGTGAGGCCATCTGGTCCTGACGCCCCATGCGTCCCCAGACCGGCGTGCCGTCCGCAGAGCGGCGTATGGACCGCACTACCAACTGTGTGGCGCCGGCGGCACAGGCTGCTATCGCAGCCGATATAACGGCGGCGATATCGTTCCCGCTTGCCGATACAGCGCTTTGCATGCCGGTTACCGGCCCCTCGGTCACTACCGCATCAGTTTTTACTTTTTTTTTACCACCAAAAAGATATTCCATCAATTTGAACGTATATGCCAGGAATATCAACACCACAAAGGTGGTTCCCATTCCAAGCACGGTCAGAATCAATCCAATCCAAAGCTTATCGACTGTTTCCATACTTTACCTCGTATACCGTTACACCGGCAGATTGCCGTGTTTCTTGGCCGGCAGGGTTTCGCGCTTGCTCACCAGCATCTCGAAAGCGCTGATGACCATCTTCCTTGAAGCCGCCGGTTCTATTACATCATCCACATAACCGCGGGATGCGGCGATATAAGGAGTGGCGAATCTTCCACGGTATTCCGTAATTTTATCCGCTCTGGCCTTTACCTTGTCCTGCGCCGCGTCGATTTCATTCTTGAATATGATGTTCGCCGCTCCGTCGGGGCCCATAACCGCGATCTCCGCCGAAGGCCATGCGTACACCACATCAGCTCCAAGGTCCTTGCTGCACATTGCGAGATACGCCCCGCCATATGCTTTCCGAACAATCAGCGTTACCTTGGGAACGGTGGCCTCGGAGTATGCGTACAGCATCTTCGCACCGTGCCGTATGATGCCGCCGTATTCCTGCGTGGTTCCAGGCAGAAATCCAGGAACATCAACGATATTGAGTATCGGGATATTAAACGCATCACACGTTCTGATAAAACGCCCCGCCTTGTCTGAAGCGTTGATGTCAAGACATCCCGCAAGCTGCATAGGCTGATTGGCGATGATTCCTATGCTCTGACCGTTCATCCTGGCGTAACCGGTGATGATGTTCGCGGCATAGTAGGGCTGTACTTCCAAGAAATCACCGTTGTCGACGATGGCGGTGATGATGTCCTTCATGTCATAGGCCTTGTTGGGGCTGTCGGGCATGATGGTGTTAAGGCTAAGCTCCATCCTGTTAAGGTCATCGTTACACTCGAATACCGGCGCCGATTCCATGTTGTTCGAAGGAAGAAAGCTCAGCAGCCTTCTGATCTCTTCAATACAATGCTTGTCGTCATTAGCGAAAAAGTGCGCGACACCGCTAATGCTGTTATGCGTCATCGCTCCGCCCAGGTCTTCCGATGAAACCTCTTCTCCGGTGACGGTCTTGATTACCTGGGGACCGGTGATGAACATCTGACTCGTCTTATCTACCATAAATATAAAGTCGGTAATGGCAGGCGAGTATACCGCTCCACCGGCACTCGGTCCCATAATTGCGGATATCTGAGGAATAACACCTGACGCCCTGGTGTTCCTGAAAAATATGTTGCCGTACCCTGAAAGGGCATCCACCCCTTCCTGTATACGCGCGCCGCCCGAGTCGTTTATTCCGACCACGGGGGCTCCCATTTTTACTCCAAGGTCCAGGACCTTGCAGATTTTCTTCGCGTGCATTTCACCAAGAGATCCGCCTATGACGGTAAAATCCTGGGCATACGTATACACCAGCCTGCCGTCGACCGTACCGTACCCGGTTACCACACCTTCCGCGGGGGCTTCAGTCTTCTCAAAACCGAACTCGGTGCATCGATGCTTCACAAAGGCATCGATCTCTACAAAACTCCCTTCGTCCATGAGCAGATTGATTCTTTCACGCGCGGTAAGCTTTCCGGTTTCGTGCTGCTTGGCAATTCTCTTTTCGCCGCCACCCTTTTCGATGGCTTCTCTCAGTTTATGCAACTCATTGATCTTGTCAGTTGCCATGTACTAACGCCTCCTACCTTATTTTCTTTCACAGAGCTCTATCAACACACCGTTGGTGCTCTTTGGATGCAGAAAGGCGATCCTCGCACCTCCAGCACCATATCTCGGCTTTTCATCGATAAGTCTGACGCCCTGCCCCTTTAAATTCGCAAGCGCTTCCTCGATGTTCTGCACACGAAAAGCCATGTGCTGAATACCCTGTCCGTTCTTCTCGATAAACTTCGCGATAGGGCCGTCAGGCGAAGTGGATTCGAGCAGTTCGACCTCTGAATCGCCTATCGGGAAAAACACCACTTTGACCTTCTGTTCTTCCACAACTTCCTCACCGGTAGCCTTGAGTCCCAAAGCCTCATATATCTTTTTCGACTCTTCCAGGTTGGATACTGCAATTCCGATGTGGTCCACTTTTACTACCATCTTTTACCTCCTCTCCGTTGAAGTCATATATTAGATCTGCAGCAGACCCGAGACAGCACGGGCTTTTCCTACCTCCGACAGTAGAGACGGGAAAAGCCCGCAGGTTCCTCCGGTTATGCGGCAATTCTATTTACTTCATACTTCCCGTCTCAACAAACTTCGCGTGCCACGACAACGCTTCTCTCAGCATGTGCGGCGTGTGTTTGAACTTGCCCGCCTCAGCCCGTTTAAAATAATCGTTGAGCATGGGACGGTAGTCCGGATGAGCACAGTTGTTGATGACCAGCTTCGCCCTCTCCTTGGGACTCAGTCCTCTCATATCCGCCACACCCTGGTCGGTAATAATGACCATAACTTCATGCTCGGTATGGTCTATATGGGCGCACATGGGGACTATGGAAGAAATGGCGCCTTTTCTCGCGATCGATTCAGTGGTGAATATGGTGATATAGCCGTTGCGGGTGAAGTCGCCCGAGCCGCCGATACCGTTCATCATGCGCGAACCCATTATGTGGGTTGAATTCACATGCCCATAGATGTCGCATTCGATGGCGGTATTCATGGTGATAACACCGAGTCTGCGGGCTATCTCGGGATGGTTACTGATTTCCTGCGGCCTCATAAGTATAACCTTGCGGTATTTCTGTTCAAGATTATCGTAAAAGGGTTTGAGACCGTTCTTGGACAGCGTTATGGATGTGCATGACACCGCCTTGGCTTTTCCGGAATCGATGAGTTCCAGCATGGAATCCTGTAAAACTTCAGTGTAGCAGGTAAGGTTTTCAAACTTGGAATGCGCAAGACCGCCCAGCACCGCGTTGGCGACGCTTCCCACACCCGACTGCAGGGGCAGCAGGTTCTTGGGCAGTCTTCCCTGCTTTACTTCGTTTTCAAAAAAATCGATCAGATGACCAGAAATGGCCTTGGAAGCATCATCCACAGGCGCAAGATCCCTGGTGGTGTCTTTAATGTCGCATATCACCACCGCGGCGATTTTTTCGGGCCCGCAGGGGATATAGGGTGTCCCGATCCTGTCATCGGTGCGATAAATCGGGATTTCTCTTCTGTTGGGCGGATCCGCAGGCATGTAGATATCATGCATACCCTCCAGCGCCAGCGGCTGGGTGGTATTAACTTCTACTATGACTTTCTCCGCCATTTTTACATAACTCGGCGTGTTGCCTACCGACGTGGAGGGGACGATATGCCCGTCCTCGGTAATGGCGACCGCTTCGACTATAGCATAATCAAACTTCCCAAGAAAACCATACCGTGTGTACTGGGCAACCTGGCTCAGATGTATATCGAGGTACTCTGTAACACCATCATTGATGTTGTTCCGCATATCGTTCGTGGTTTGATACGGCAGACGTTTGGTTACCATCTTCGCCCTGGCAAGATGACCGTCCAGTTCGTCACCAACCGATGCGCCGGTGCAAAGCTTTACCTTGATTTTCTCGCCGCCTTCGGTGACGCGCTTAGCGAGGGCAATGGGAACGCACTTGGGATATCCCGCAGGGGTAAACCCGCTGCAACCCAGGGTCATTCCGTCCTTGATCATCGCCGCGGCCTGTTCGGCAGTCATGATTTTTTTCATACATTCTTTACTGCGAATTCTGTCCTCGTGCATTGCTCTTTCTCCTTTGTAATTATTGTTTCAAACTTTCCCTTTAACCTTTAAAACCCGGCTTTAAAACATCACTGCTTACCACTATTCAAATCCGGCGTAAACCGGACTCATTTGCCGTAATTGTATTAATTCTCTATACCCGTGCGGGCGTTCACTCCCGCGTTGTAGTAATGCTTGATTTCTTTCATCTCGGTTACGAGATCACAGGCTTCAATCAGCTCAGGCGTCGCCCCTCTCCCGGTGATGACCAGTTCCTTATCAGCCGGTTTTATGCGAATCAACTCAAGTATTTCATCTATGGTGATCAGTTTGAAAAGACTTGCGGTGACAATTTCATCGAGAACAACGAGGGAGAAGGACGGGTCTGAAAGAGCTTCTTTAGCCCTGGACATCCCCTTCCGTGCAAGGCGGTAATGCTCTTCCATGTTCTCGTCATCGGGACGGCAGAACGCAGGGCTTCCGTACTGCTCAATTACCACCAGGCCGCCGAAGAACCTGACGGAATCGAGTTCACTGTACCGCTGCCCTTTCATGAACTGAACGATAATAGTCCTCAGTTCTGCGCCTGCGGCGCGGAAGGCCAGTCCGAGAGCGGCGGTGGTTTTGCCTTTACCGTTTCCGGTATAAAGCTGTACGTAGCCTTTTTTCAGCATACCTCACTCCAAGGTGATGTTAGTTATAACCATAGCTGTTACGGGAAAAAATTCTAAAAAAAGAGATATTCAGCAAAAAAAAAATATAAAAATATAATTATTTGTCGTTTCTTTGCTGATCCCGCCTCTGCTCACTTTCCCGTGGTAATCAACATAATCCCGGCAACCGTAAGAACCATGCCGATCCCGGTCTGCCAGGTAAGCTTATCGCCTCCCAAAGCGACAGCCATAAGGGCGCCGAACAGCGGCGAGGTGAACGCGATAGGCATAACCTGGTTGAGGGAGGCGGCCCCTTTGAGCGCCGCGTAGAAGGCGAGCATACCGACCGAACCCGCGACCACACCCCCTCCTACAACCATCATGGTGAGGGCCCTGGGACCGGCGTTCAGTACTGTTTTCCACTGCGGAAAGCTTACGGCGCCAAGAATGGCCAGCGCAACGGCGGTCCGTATGGTAATCCCTATCTGTGGAGAAAGGTTGCCCATATGCAGACCTTTCTTTTCAAAATATCCCCCTATACCCCAGGCCATGGCGGTCAGAAGCGCAAATAACTGCGGTTTCATATACTTTTCTCCTTGTTCACACAGTGATCATATCTGTTATTTCCAATTGATTTCCACCAAAGAGGAACATCGAGGGCACGTTACAATCAACGCGGTACCGCTTTAACAGCCTTGCGTCTGTATATACGTTTTCCTTACTACTTTTTCTCTTCAAAGGCGTTGATGAGAGTATGCACCGCCGCGGTGGGGGGCATGGTACCGCTGGTGACGGCTCTTTCAATGTCCGGCAGTATATCAGCGACATTCCGGTTCTTGAAAAAAAGCGCACTCAGGTGCTCTTCCAGCATTGAATGCACCCAGTTGAGGGCCTGTGACTTTCTTCTTTCCAGAAATATCCCTGATTCCCTGGTGGTGGTAATAAAATCCTCTATGACCGACCAGATATTATCAATACCCTCTCCCTTTATCGATGAACAGGTATACACATGGGTCTGCCACCCCTTAGTGGCCTGCTGCAGGTAATGCAGCGCCCGTTCGTATTCGTTACGCGCAATTTCGGCGAGCACCTTGTTGTCGCCGTCGGCCTTGTTGATGATGAGGGCATCCGCAATCTCCACGATGCCTTTTTTTATTCCCTGCAACTCATCGCCGGCACCCGCGATCATCACCAGAAGGAAAAAGTCCACCATGGACCGCACGGTGATCTCACTTTGCCCAACCCCGACTGTCTCAACCAGTATCACATCGTAACCCGCCGCTTCACATACCAGCATGGTCTCCCTGGTCTTTCGTGCAACGCCCCCCAGAGTTCCCCCTGAAGGGGACGGACGTATAAAGCACCGCGTATCGCGCGCGAGTTTTTCCATTCGCGTTTTGTCGCCGAGGATGCTGCCGCCGGTAATACTGCTTGAGGGGTCCACCGCAAGTACGGCAAGCCTTTTGTTTTTTTCCGCGAGATAGCAACCCAGGGATTCGATGAAGGTGCTTTTGCCCGCGCCCGGAACACCGGTAATGCCGACCCTTACCGAATTGCCTGTCTGGGGCAGTATACGACGAAGTACCTCCTGGGCCGTTTCCAGGTGGGCTGGGGAATTGCTCTCCACCAGGGTGATGGCCCTGCCGAGTATCATCCGATCCCGGCCGAGTATCCCGTCCACGTAATCATCAACACTGAGTTTTACCCGCTTGATGGAGGGACCATTGCCGGAATTTGCGGCAGGAGCGGCGGGCATGCCGTCATGCCCGCCTTTTACCCCTCCCACCACACGGATCGCGAATTCTTTTCCAGCGTTTTCAGGTGCCCAATCCGGCATCTTTTCATCTCTGGACATGGCGTATCCTTAAATGGTTGTGGTGCTACTGTACGCGCTTTTTCAGTTCCTCGAGTACTTTTTTCGCCGCTACGGGAATAACCGTTCCCGGCCCGAAGATCGCTGCGGCTCCGGCCTTTTTCAGGAAATCATAATCCTGGGCCGGTATAACCCCGCCGATTACCACTATAATGTCTTCACGCCCCAGTTTCTTAAGCTCTTCGACCAACTGCGGCAACAGTGTTTTGTGTCCGGCGGCCAGCGAACTGAAACCGACCACGTGCACATCGTTTTCAACGGCAGATCGTGCGGCCTCATCGGGGGTCTGGAACAGCGGGCCGATGTCCACATCGAAACCGAGGTCGGCAAAAGCCGTAGAAATAACCTTTGCCCCGCGGTCATGGCCGTCCTGACCTATCTTGGCGACGTAAATCCTCGGCCTGCGCCCTTCGGTCTTTTCGAACGCCGCACACTCCTTGCGTACATCATCAACCGCTTCACCCTCAGAGAACTCGGCGCTATACACACCGCTGATCGACCTTATGACCGCCTGATGGCGTCCGCTCACCTTTTCGATTGCATCAGAGATCTCTCCCAGCGATGCACGGGCCCTGGCGGCGTCGACGGCCGCGGCCAGGAGGTTTCCTTCCCCTGTTTCAGCAACCTTGGTAAGGGCGTTGAGTGTCGCCTTGACCTTGGCCTCGTCGCGCTCTGAACGCAGTTTTTTAAGTCGCTGAAGCTGTGCTTCACGGACCGCGTTATTGTCAACCTCAAGTATATCGACCGGATCTTCATGATCAAGGCGATATTTATTGACGCCCACTATGGTTTCCCTGCCCGAGTCTATCATGGCCTGACGCCGGGCCGCCGCTTCCTCAATGCGCATCTTGGGAAGACCTGTTTCTATGGCCTTGGCCATGCCGCCCAGTTTCTCGACCTCCATGATGTGGCCCCATGCCCTCCTGGTGATCTCGCTGGTCAGCGCTTCCACGTAATAGGAGCCCCCCCAGGGATCGGCGGGACGAACGATATTGGTTTCGTCCTGCAGGTAAAGCTGGGTGTTACGGGCGATTCGTGCGGAAAAGTCAGTAGGAAGAGCGATCGCCTCATCAAGCGAGTTCGTATGCAGCGACTGGGTATGACCCAGCGCGGCCGCAAGCGCCTCGAGACATGTGCGTGCGACATTGTTATAGGGATCCTGTTCGGTGAGCGACCATCCGGAAGTCTGGCTGTGGGTCCTCAGGGCGTACGATTTGGGATCCTTCGCGCCGAAGGTCGATATAATCTTCGACCAGATGAGACGAGCCGCCCTCATCTTGGCAACTTCCATGAAGTAGTTCTTCCCCTGCGCCCAGAAGAACGAGAGGCGTCCGGCGAAATCGTCTATGCTCATACCGGCGCTGACTCCGGCGCGGGCGTATTCCCAACCGTCGGCCAGCGTATAGCCGATCTCGATGTCGTTGGTCGCGCCAGCCTCCTGCATATGGTACCCGGAGATACTGATGCTGTTGAACTTGGGCATATGCTGCGTGGAATAAGCTATGATGTCCCGGATGATCTTCATGGACATATCGGGCGGATAGATGTAGGTGTTGCGCACCATGAACTCTTTCAGAACGTCGTTCTGGATGGTTCCCTGGAGCTGCTCCTGTTTGACCCCCTGCAGTTCGCCTGCAAAGATATAAAACGCCATGATCGGAAGTACCGCGCCGTTCATGGTCATGGAAACCGACATCTGGTCCAGCGGAATGCCCGAGAAAAGGATCTCCATATCAAGGATGGAGTCCACCGCGACACCGGCCTTGCCGACATCGCCCACCACCCTGGGATTGTCCGAGTCGTATCCGCGGTGGGTTGCGAGGTCGAAGGCGATGGAAAGGCCCTTCTGTCCCGCCGCGAGGTTGCGACGGTAAAAAGCGTTGCTTTCCTCGGCGGTGGAAAAACCCGCGTACTGGCGCACGGTCCATGGCCTCATCACGTACATGGTGGCATAAGGCCCCCTCAGGTACGGAGGAAGACCCGCGGTATAATCCAGGTGCTCCATCCCCGCTATGTCTTTTTTGCTGTAGAGAGGCTTGACATCGATCTGTTCATTGGTCCTCCAGACCAGTTCGTCCAGACCGCGACCGCATTCTTTTTTCGCCATTGCCTCCCACGCCGCGATATCGGCGGAAGGGGAGCCGGCCGTATAATCTATCTTACTGAAATCTGGCTTCTTCATTACTCCACCCCCAGTGTTTTCTGAAGTTTAACTAGTGTCTCATAGAGGTTGGCCTTGACATGGATGAACTCGTCGACCCCCGCAGCCTTAAAGGCCTCAACCTGTTCGGTCGGGTATCCGGCAAGTATCACGAACATGTCAGCTTTTGCCGCTTTGACTTTCTTGGTGAGTTCTGGAACTATATCAGGATACGTAGCGTCGGTAGAGCATATAATCATCGCCCTTGCACCTGACTTGATCGCTGCGTCTGCGGCCTCGTCGACAGTTTTGAACCCGTTGTTGCCGATCATCTCAAAAGCGCCCACACTGAAAAAACCGGTAGAGAAGTCGGCCCTTGCTTTATGCTGGGGAATGGGGCCCATGTTCGCCATGAAGATTTTAGGAGCGGAACCCTTCTTCTTTGTGTAGGCTTCGGTTTTCCTGCGCAGTTCCTCGAATTTAGCGGCACCCCGATGGATATTAAGCGCCTTTACACCGCTGACGGCGCCTCCTTTGGCGCGAAGAGCTTTACTGATATCACCCAGCGTAGCGCCGGATTCGACGGCGGCGATAGCGCCTTCGAATTTTCCTGACGCCAGTGCCTCGAGCCCGCTCTTAACCTTGGAAGCATCGGCACCCGATGCGGCTTTTTTGACTTTTTCAGACCTGGTTTTGAACAGTGACCCGAAATCCGGAGTCACCGCCTTTACCGGTTCTTCCTTGAGATTCGGGTACTGGTTGGTGCCTACATAGATATCTTTACGCAACGCAACGGCCTTTTGCCGATCTGCGGCTATCTTGGCCACCGCTTCCTGGGGGAACCCCTCCTGCAGTGCCTTCAGCATGCCGCCTTTTTTCTCAATTTCCTTGAAAAGGTCCCACGCCTTCTTTGCAAGCTGATCGGTAATGGTTTCAACATACCAGCTTCCACCGGCGGGATCGACGATTTTATTAAGGTTCCACTCCTCTCTAAGCATAATCTGGACGTTCCGGGCCACACGGCGCGAGAACTCGGAGGGAAGCCCTATGGCCTCGTCAAACGGACTCACATGCATGCTGTTGCAGCCTCCCAGAACTCCCGAGAACGCCTCGGTGGTCACCCTGAGCAAATTTACATAGGGATCAATGACGGTCTTGTTGAATTTAGAGGTGCGGACATTGAGATAGACTTTTTTCGCTTCGCTGCTCCCGCCGAAGGCATCAACTACCTTCGCCCATACCAGCCGGACGGCCCGCAGCTTCGCAATTTCCATGAAAAAATCACCGCCCAGCGAAAAACCGAACGCGATCTTTGAAGCGATATCGTCCACCGAGAGTCCTCTTTCCTGCAGAGCCGCCATGTATTCGACCGCCGTGGCGATCGCAAAGGCGATATCCTGTACCGCGTTGCCGCCGCTGTGATTGTAGGCATAGGCATTGGCGGCTATAGTGCGCAGTCCGGGGGCGTTGTCTTTTGCCCATTTTGTCAGCGTAGCCATTTCATTATAGGCTTCATCCGGCGAAACGGGAAGTTCACCGTTAACCGCGAGGTACTCGATCGGGTCCATGCCGATACACCCCTGCATCTTGCCCAGCGATTTACCCTGGGCCTTCGCACAGGCCGCAAGTAACGCCGCAACGGCAACTCCCGAAGGCCCGGAATTCACATACACGGCGGTCTTTTCCAGATCCACACCGTCAAACGCGGTTTTTGCGTCTTCCATTGTGGCCAGTGATAGGCCGCCGTCGCCCACAACACCGCTCTTTGAATCCCCCGGATTCAATCCGGCGATGGTTGCCCTGTCCAGAGCCACAGTAACCGCGTTCTGACCTCTCGCAAGATCGTTTTTCAGAGCCGCATTGAACTCTTTCGGATCCGCATAGGGTAACTCCTGGGCAATTTTCCAGGAATCGGTTACAAACTGTAAGGCTTTTTCACCACGGACAAAAGGAGCCTGACCAGGCAACGCATCGGTATGAGGCAAATCCTTCATGACCTCTTTCATGTAGATGGGCTGAATGTCGATTCCCTCATAGGTTTTCTTGATCAGAGTTTCAAAGGGTCTCCCTTTAAGCAGCTTGAGAGCTGCTTCCTTCCACTGCTCAAACGATGCGGCAGGAAAGGATTCACGTAAGTTCAGATTCTCACTCATCTCAAACTCCCCTATTCACAAATAGTTTTGCATATTTATAGTGCTATTTAGCAATAAACCTCGCAAATATCCCGAAATCAAAAAAAAGCAAAGAATTATAAAAATTTTGATATAACATTTTTAACCCGGATGAGCGGTGATTCGATGGAACGAACGAGAAAACCGGGCCTGTACGATACAATTCCGCCGTGTTATCTGGAGGAATGCCAGGGGGGAAGATTAAAAACCCACGGTCCCCCTGCCGCGGTATCGTATTATTAAGTTTAGCAACAAGGTGGGAAAATTGCCTTAAAAAATTCTTTAATGTAATAAATTTTCTCGGTACGCGGGGGCCTGGATCAGTACCCTCAGCAACGCAATATCATGACCGGTTGATGCACACGAAGTTCAACACGGGTAAAGGTATAAGTACTCCACGGATATATCTACGCACTTATTTTTCGGATTCCACCGCGTTGTGTAATTCGCCGATTTTTTCTATACTGACCGTTACCCTGTCGCCTTTCTTCAAAAACAGCGCGGGCTGACGCGTAAAGCCCACCCCCTCCGGCGTACCTGTCAGTATAAGGGTTCCCGGCAGCAGGGTAATGGAACGGCTCAGATCGCATATTATCCTCTGCACGGTGAAAATCATATCCGCGGTCGACGAGTTCTGCACGACCTTCCCGTTCAGCCGGGTCTCTATCCTCAAACGGTTGGGATCGCCCACCTCGTCGCCGGTTACGATACAGGGTCCTATGGGACAGAAGGTGTCGAAGCTTTTCCCCCGTGCCCACTGTTTTTTCTGCAACCGGTTCTGCCAGTCCCTTGCGGTGATGTCGTTGGCGCAGGTATATCCCAGAACATGTTCCAGCGCGGCGCTTTCAGCGATGTTTTTACCTTTTCGCCCTATAACCACCGCCAGTTCCCCCTCATAATCAACCTCGTCGGGTCCCGCGTTGGGCAGAACGATTGCCCCGTCGGGTCCGTTCAGACTGGTTGACGCCTTGATGAATACCACGGGAACCTCGGGATAGGAAATCCCGGTTTCGTCGGCGTGTTTGCGGTAATTGAGACCCAGGGCGTAGATGTTGGGCGGCGTCACCGGCGGCAACAGTTTGCTGATGACCGACTCTTTGCGCGAAACCGAAAAATCGGCGTATATATCACCCTCGATAACGGCCGCCCTGTCGAAAGAGCTTCCAAGCGGTACTCCCTGGTATATCTTCCCGTCCTCCGCAACAAAACGAACAATCCTCATAATAACTCTTCCTTGTAAAAACGTGATGTAAACTGCCTGCACAAGACTTGGGAGATAACAACCTTATCCCTGTGGAAAAGCCGCGGTTTCACTTAATCGCTTATTGCGTTCCCCTGGCGCGCCTGATAGGAGGCGTTCCATCCGATCGGGGATAATCCAGGGAATAATGCAGCCCGCGGCTCTCTTTCCTGTCAATGGCCATTTTAATGATGAGATAGGCCACGTTTATCAGGTTCCTCAACTCGCAGAGTTTGACCGAGAGTTTGGATTTTGTGTACAGTTCTTCGGTCTCACGGTAAAGGATCGCAAGGCGGTCCAGCGCGCGTTGCAGCCTCAGGTTGGAACGTACTATACCCACGTAACTCGACATTATGGTCTGCAGCTCTTTCAGGGATTGGGTGATCAGAATCATCTCCTCGTTCAATACGGTGCCTTCATCTTCCCATTGCGGCACTTTTTCATTGAAAGAGATCTTTTTAAAGACGTCACATGCATCAAGGTACGCTCTGTGTGCGAACACCAGGGATTCCAGAAGTGAGTTCGACGCCAGCCGGTTGGCCCCATGCAGCCCGGAACAGGCGCACTCACCCGCCGCGTACAGGTTCTTTATCGAGGTACGTCCATTCTCGTCGATCCTGATACCGCCGCAGCAGTAGTGTGCGGCCGGCACTACGGGGATCATTTCTTTTGTTATATTGATTCCGATGCTGAGGCACTTCGCATATATGGTGGGAAAGCGTTTGATCAGCTCGTTCTTGTCCAGATGCCGGCAGTCCAGGCATACATGGTCATCCCCGCGCAGTTTCATTTCATTGTCGATCGCCCTTGATACTATATCTCTTGGAGCAAGGGACCCGCGCTCGTCGTAATTCCGCATGAATTCCTCTCCATCGATGGTTTTGAGTATTCCGCCGAAACCCCGCAGCGCTTCGGTGATGAGAAAAGAAGGTTTTTCCGCCGGGTTATACAGCGAGGTGGGATGGAATTGAAAAAACTCCATGTTGTCCACCCTGCCTTTCGCGCGGTACACCATGGCGATACCGTCACCGGTGGCGATGACTGGATTGGTGGTGGTGTTATACACATTGCCGGCCCCGCCTGAGGCCATCAGGGTCGTCTTTGAAAGTACGGTGTACACCTGTTGCGCCGACGGGTCCAGCACATAGGCGCCGTAACAGGCTATGTCAGGCGTACGGCGGTTCACCTCGACCCCGAGGTGATGCTGCGTGATTATATCCACCACAAAATGATTCTGCACCATGGTGATGTGGGGGTGTGCACACGCCTGTGCCAGTAATGCGCGTTCGATCTCATACCCGGTTTGGTCCTTGTGGTGCAACACCCGGAATTCCGAATGTCCGCCCTCCTTCGAGAGGTGAAACCTCCCGTTCTCCGCCTTGTCGAACATCGCACCCCATTTTACCAGGTCGTGTATTCGATCGGTTGATTCGGTAATGGTGATGCGCACCATTTTTTCATCACAGAGCCCGTCGCCGGCCTTCATGGTATCGGAGATATGTTTTTCATAGGTATCGGGAGTATACATAACCGCGGCGATACCCCCCTGGGCGTATTTGGTGGCGGTTTCATCGGATTGCGACTTGGTGATTACATATACCCGTCCGTTTTCGGCCGCTTTCAACGCGAAACCCAGTCCCGCGATACCGCTGCCGATTACCAGAAAATCCGTTGTTATTCGATTCTCCATTTTTTAGCCATCCTCACACTTCAGGGTTCGCTTTGTACCGCAAAGGCGGCCGTTACGTATTTCCGCATGATATGCCGGAGGGGAATTTCGCTCGATGCACAATTCCCCAAGCGTCTTCCGATATCGTCAGGGCATTCCACCGGCATTATGGCCGCATCCCGTCAGTTATTATCACACGGCGTGTGTATTACAAATAAAAAATGATCAGGGGACGCGGTAACCGCCGCCCTGATCATTTTCTTAACCTGCCCGATATACCCGACAATTACAGACGGGCTACACCCGTTTTCTTCGCCGCTTCGGCCACCGCTTTCGCTACCGTCTCGACCACCCTTTTATCAAAAGCGTTGGGGATGATATTTGTATCGCTGACCTCGCTGTCACTGATAAGCCCGGCTATGGCATAGGCAGCCGCGATCTTCATCTCCTCATTGATATCGCTGGCCCTGACCGTGAGCGTTCCCTTGAAAATGCCGGGGAAACCGAGACAGTTGTTCACCTGGTTCGGGAAATCCGACCTCCCGGTCGCGACGATACGCGCGCCTGCCTCTTTCGCCAGGTCGGGCATTATCTCCGGCGTCGGGTTCGCCATGGCGAACACGATGGCGCCCTTAGCCATGGACTGCACCATCTCTTTGCTGACGATTCCGGCGGCTGAAACGCCGATGAACACATTGGCTCCTTTCATGGCGTCAGCGAGCTTGCCTTTCATACCTTCCTTGTTCGTCATTCCTGCAAGCTCTTCCAGCGCCCAGTCGTTTTCTTTTCTGCCCTTGTACACGATACCGTTGATATCGCAACATATCATGTTCTTCACTCCCGCGTTCAAGAGCATCTTCGCTATTGCCGTACCGGCGGCGCCCGCGCCGCTCATGACTACTTTAATGTCGCCTATCTTCTGTTTCGTAACCTTGAGCGCATTGATTAGTCCCGAAAGTACCACCACCGCGGTTCCGTGCTGGTCATCGTGCATCACTGGAATGTCGAGCATCTTTTTCAGACGTTTTTCGATCTCGAAGCACCGTGGGGCGCTGATGTCTTCCAGGTTGATGCCGCCGAAACCGGGAGCAATGAGGGCGACGGTTTCTACTATCTTATCAGGGTCTTTGCTGTTGATACAGATGGGAAAAGAGTCTATCCCGGCGAATTCCTTGAAGAGTATGGACTTCCCTTCCATTACCGGCAGCGACGCCTCGGGCCCTATGTCGCCCAGCCCCAGCACCGCCGTACCATCGGTCACCACCGCCACTATGTTTCCCTTGGAGGTGTATTCATACACCAGGTTCTTGTCCTCTTTGATTTTACGGCAGGGCTCCGCTACCCCGGGGGTATAGGCAACGGAAAGCTCGGCCATATTGGTCACCGGGACTTTGCTCTTCAGGGCGATTTTTCCCTTGTTCTCTTTATGAAGCAGCAACGCTTTTTCTTTAACGTCCATGGGGTTCCTCCAATCTTTTTTTATGTTGTGATTATACCGTTCCTTTCTTAAACAAGGCTTATAAAAGTCTTTCCAGCACGGGAACGGCCTTTATCGCTCCGATTGTTTATGCCTGTTTCGCGTATTTCTTCGGCGCCGTCTTGTAGAGGTCGTTCCCCTCCGCGTCGATCACGACTATGGCCGGGAAATCCTCCACCTCGTAACGGTATATAGCTTCCGCACCGAGGTCCTCATACGCCATCACCACGGATTTCTTTATGCTGCGGGCAATGAGCGCGGCGGCCCCTCCGACAGCGGCGAAATATACGGCTTTGTTCTTTACCATGCTCTGTATTACGGCATCATTGCGTAATCCCTTGCCGATCATGCCCTTGAGTCCGCGGTCCAGCAGCGGCGGCGTATACGGATCCACACGCCCGCTGGTGGTAGGGCCCGCCGATCCGCTCGCATAACCCGGTTTTGCGGGCGCTGGCCCCACATAATAGATTATCTGCCCCTTGAGATCCACCGGCAGGTCCTTGCCCTGATTGATAAGTTCAATAAGCCGCTTGTGGGCGGCGTCACGTCCGGTGTATATCGATCCGGTGATTAATACCGAATCCCCGGCCTTCAGACCGGCGACAGTTTTGTCCGAGAGAGGTGTGGTTATCTTTTTCGCTTCGCTCATTGCTTTTCTCCTTGGGATTATATAGTACCTTCCGCGTGGCGGGAGGCGTGACAGCAGATATTTACCGCCACCGGCATGCCGGCGATATGAGTGGGCAGGTATTCCACATTCACCCACAGAACGGTGATGTTGCCGCCGAGGCCCGCCGGACCGATGCCGAGATTGTTGGCCTTTTCCAGTATTTCCTTTTCAATCGCGGAGAATTTCGCATTGGGATTATATGAGCCTATCTTCCTGGCCGTGGCCTTTTTCGCCGTCACCATCGCCATATCGGCGGTGCCTCCTATACCCACCCCCACCACCGTGGGCGGACAGGGATTGGGACCGGCTTTACGGACGGTTTCGACCACAAAATCCACGATTCCCTTCGCACCGGCCGCGGGGGTGAGCATTCCAAGGGCGCTCATGTTTTCGCTGCCGAAGCCCTTGGCCATGGCCATAATCTTTATTTTATCACCCGGTACTATATCGGTGTAGATTATCGCGGGTGTATTGTCTTTCGTGTTCTTTCTTTCAAATACCGGATCATCCACGGAGGATTTTCGAAGATAGCCCTTATCGTAGGCAATTCGCACTCCTTCGTTCACCGCCTCTCTGAATCCACCGCCGGTTATATGCACGTCCTGCCCCATTTCCACGAAAAGAATCGCCAGTCCTGTGTCCTGACAGATGGCTATCTCTTCCTCCGAGGCGATCTTGTTGTTTTGCAGTATCATATCAAGTACCGACCGCCCGGTTTCCGATGATTCCTGATCGCGGGCTTCTTTCAGCCGCGCCATCAGATCATCGGTGGCATGGTAATTCGCTTTCAGGTACAGTTCCTTTACTTTTTCAGTGATCTGAGATACATGCACCTCTCTCATCGTATCTTCCTCCTGGTGTGCGTGGTTTTGATATATTAAGAAGCTCACACGGCGTCCCCTGCCTTGCGGCGGGAAATTATTTTCTTGCGGGGTTCATTGGTATGAACGCAGGCAATCCTCGCGCCGAACGACACTGCGGCGGGTAATCCTTATAAGCTTGCGGTCGCAAGGCTATATAAGTTTGTATAAAAAATCAAGTAAATACCCGGTCGCGGGCTCATATTAATAAAAAATTTTTTACACTTTCTTTGAAATGCACAACAATCATTCTCCGGTTGTTCAGTCAATGAACAGTACAGCAACCAATAAAGCCATGACAAATGCGGGGAGGGATAGGGGGACGGGAGTCCCCCTTGAAGAGGGGACTCCCTTTAATAATGCTTTTAAAGATTAAAGGGGCCAGATTATCGGCACCAGGATTATCACCAGAATCATGGTGACAACCTGGGGAATAAAACCGGCCTTTGCGTAATCGACGAACTTCAACTGTCCCGGCCCGAGCACGATGGTGTTCGGCGGGGTTGCGATGGGAGACATGAAACAGAGGCTGGCCGCCATGGCGACACCCATAACGATGGGAACAGGGTTTACCCCCATACCCTGTGCGGACGCCATCGCGATCGGCGCGACGATAAGGGTCGTCGCCGTGTTCGATGCGAACTGGGTCAGCACCGCGGTCACCACCACCATGCCGATGAGGAGGCCGATGGGAGATCCGGCAACCAGGTCGTTCATGGTATTGGCGACCATGAGCACGCCACCGGTCTTCTCGAGGGCGGTGCTCACCGGGAACATACAGGCAAACAGAAAGATGGTCTGCCATGACACCGACTCGGTGGCTTCTTTCCAGGTGATACACTTGGTCGCGATGACCAGCGCGGCACCCAGAGCGGCGGCTACAAGAAGATTGATATGCAGACCCTTTTTTATAAAGGGAATAAAATCCCCTGCGGCCATGATGAAGATGACGAAGGCGAAAATACCCACCGCCAGGGCCATCTTGCCGGTACGATACTTGAAGCTAGCGTCCACCTTCGGCCCGGAATAATCCTCTGCCGAGGTATCGATCTTCCCCTTCGGCAGAAACTTTACGCCGAACATGAGGAAGGTGATGATGCCTATAATGGCTATCGGAACACCGATGAGACCGAACTCGAAGAAACCGAAGGTCGGCAGGTTCGCCTTGCCGAGCACTCCGTTGGCCACACCGTTGGGCGGGGTCCCGATCAGGGTGATGGTGCCGCCGAACGAGGTCGCGAAGGCCAGCGCCATCATGAAGCTCTTGGTGTTGAAGCCCGCCAGGGCCACCACGCCCAGTACGATGGGCAGAAAACACACCGTGGTGCCGGTGTTGGAAAGCACCGATGAAAGGATGGCGGCAACTATCATGATGTTGGCCATAACCAGCTTTTCACGGCCCTTGCCTTTTTCCACGGCCCAGCGGCCCACCTTGTCGGCGAAGCCGGTACGGAACAGCGCCTCACCCATCATGAACATGAACATGAAGATAAGGGTCCACTGGTTCGCGAAGTCCTTGAAGGCCTCCTTCGCGGGGAGTACGCCGGTGATGACCAGGGCCACGGGCACCATGATCGCGGTCGCCTCGAGCTTGACCCATTCGGTCATCATGAGAATAAACGCCACTGCCAGGATACCTATGCTTATCCAGGCTTTGGTATAATCGATTGCCGGTTTTGCTGCCGGCGCAGCTTCTGCCGCAAAGAGCAGTACCGCTCCTCCGAGTACGAAGAGCAGCGTTAAGAACAGCTTACGCAAACCGTTCATAAAACCTCCCTGCACCCTGTGTGCATAAATTTTATTATGGGAAAACGTACGACTTAATCCTTCATGGTACCTGTTTTGATTAAACCGCTTGCCATGAGGTCTTATGAAATTCCTGGGAAAACCGCAGGAGGTGACATCCCCCTAGCCCATTACGGGCTGAGTATGATTGTAACTCATTTTTAGAAAAATTCTAATAAAAGTATGAAAATATTAGCAGACGAGTCCCATTTATTCCCTATTAAATAATTTAATATAATGATGAAATAACAGTGGTCACATGTGTGGATATGTTGAAGTGAAGTAATAGAAAACTATATCGCTGTTTCTGGAATAAATCAAGCACGACATCATTGTTATTAACGTAGAATTGATGATAGTACTGGCTTTTCCTTTCAGCGCAACCTTTTTATACATGCTGAGGCAAAAAGATTTCAGCACATATCTGCTTATTTAAACAATTGATATTTATTTTCCGTCCGTCAAATGCCTGAAATTTTCTACAGGTAAAGGTTTTCCTATATTATTTCGGCGGTTTTTCACCACCAGTAATATGGTTTTTTCTATTCAAGCAGTGTTTTATTTCAGAAGACAGGGTGTTGAACTCAAAGAGATGATACGTAGTAATGGTGAGAGGGGGGGTCGGGAGTCCCCGAAAGGGACTCCCCTTACCCTTATTTTTCTGATTACAGCGGCCAGATTATCGGCACCAGGATTATCACCAGAACCATGGTGATAATCTGGGGAATCAAACCGGCCTTTACATAATCGATAAACTTCAACTGTCCCGGTCCGAGCACGATGGTGTTCGGTGGGGTGGCGATGGGGGTCATGAAGCAGAGACTTGCCGCCATGGCCACACCCATGACGATGGGCAGCGGGTTGACGCCCATACCCTGCGCGGACGCCATCGCTATCGGCGCGACGATAAGGGTCGTCGCCGTGTTCGACGCGAACTGGGTCAGCACCGCGGTCACCACCACCATGCCGATAAGGAGGCCTATGGGAGACCCGGCCACCACTTCATTCATCGCGTTGGCGATCATGAGCACGCCGCCGGTCTTGGCCAGGGCGGTACTCACCGGGAACATACAGGCAAACAGAAAGATGGTCTGCCATGACACCGACTCGGTGGCTTCTTTCCAGGTGATACACTTGGTCGCGATGACCAGCGCGGCACCCAGAGCGGCGGCTACAAGAAGATTGATATGCAGACCCTTTTTTATAAAGGGAATAAAATCCCCTGCGGCCATGATGAAGATGACGAAGGCGAAAATACCCACCGCCAGGGCCATCTTGCCGGTACGATACTTGAAGCTAGCGTCCACCTTCGGCCCGGAATAATCCTCTGCCGAGGTATCGATCTTCCCCTTCGGCAGAAACTTAGTGCCTATTGCCAGGAAGCTGATAATCCCTACTATGGCGATCGGTATACCCACCAGGGCGAACTCAAAAAATCCGAAAGTCGGAAGACCGGCCTTGCCGAGCACCCCGTTGGCCACGCCATTGGGCGGGGTCCCGATCAGGGTGATGGTGCCACCGAACGAGGTCGCGAAGGCCAGCGCCATCATGAAGCTCTTGGTGCTGAAGCCCGCCAGGGCCACCACGCCCAGCACGATGGGCAGAAAACACACCGTGGTGCCGGTGTTGGAAAGCACCGACGAAAGTAGGGCGGCCACGATCATGATGTTGGCCATAACCAGCTTCTCGCGGCCCTTGCCTTTTTCCACGGCCCAGCGGCCCACCTTGTCGGCGAAACCGGTACGGAACAGCGCCTCACCCATCATGAACATGAACATGAAGATGAGGGTCCACTGGTTCGCGAAGTCCTTGAAGGCCTCCTTCGCGGGGAGTACGCCGCTGACGACCAGGGCCACGGGCACCAGAATAGCGGTCGCTTCAAGGCGTATCCATTCGGTCATGAAGAAAAGGAAAGCGACTGCCAGGATTGCGATGGTCACCCATGCGTTGGTATAGTCGATGGCCGGCTTTGCCGCTTCCTTGGCGGCTTCAGCCGCGAAAAGTACGACAGCTCCTCCTACAACGAAGAGCAGTGTGAGGAAAAGTTTGCGTAAACCGTTCATAAAACCTCCACACCTAGATTGCTTTAATACTAAATGTTTTTAAACTACATAATCCGTTATGGCAACTATTGATTGAATCGTATACCATAAGGTGTTGTGAAAAATACGAGGTAAGTCTCCCCCAATCCTCTCTATAGCATTCGGATAAAAAAAGAATATCCCCAAAAAACCATAAATTCCAATAAAATGTATAATAATAATAAAAATTGTTAAATTGTAATTATTTTACAGGATGAATAAATGGAATATCTGATGGAAAATAATGGGATTATTTATACATATTTTTCAGCAATTATAAATATCCCGATAATATTATACATTATTTATTATAATGCATAGAAATAACACATTGAAACACGGCGAATCCCCCATATCCGCCCGTAATCCTGAGAGATAATGCGTTAAATACGTAAACCCCAGAAGAAATTACCGTAGATTCTAAGGCTCTTCCCTGATGTCCTTCCTGGCCCTGTAGGGTTCTATCTCTTCGACCTTAACCGACACAAACCAGACCGGCGGCCTGAAAAGACCGGTGGTGATATATCGTGCTGGTTTCTGCAGCAGGCTTTTAAGACCCACCGACATGCTTTCAGGAATATATTCGGGGTTCAGGTGGGTGATATACCTCGAAGGATTGAAGGTGACGCCGTAGGGTTCGCTGTGCTTTTGTACAATTGTTACGCCCAGGGGGAAAATCCTCCCCATGGATTTTTGCTTTGAAAAAAAATCCAGATCCTTTTCCGAGTTCACCCTTACCCACAGAGAAATGCCTTCATTTGAAAGCAGCACCTTGGCGGCGGGTCTGCCCGCCGTCCGTGGCCCTGTATTTCTGAAATAGCGTTCCGCGATGTTCGTCATGACCGCATCCATGTTGTTTTCAAGAGAACCGGTGTTGATTATCCTGATGTCCGCCAGATCCGGACATGTTTTTGCCAGTGTATAGGGTGTGACGTTATGCTTTCGGGGATTGTACACGATCTCCGAAAGGTATTCACGGGGAGCCTGCATCCTTGAATCAGCCCTCTCCATCGGTCGGTAAAGGCCCTCTTTCCATCGTTCACCCGGGTCGCGGGAATAGAATATCCTCCCCCCCTCCATGAAAAAATCAATGCCCTGCCCGTTGATATCGTACATTTTCTGCCGGTACGCACTCTCCCGGTACGCTCCTTTACCGATTACGGCGATCTGTCTCATAACGGCGCGGTCGTCGGGACCCTGTCTGCCCATGGAGACCGTGTACAACCTGATCCCCCGCTTCCCCGCCGTCAGCGCCAGACGCTCTGCGGCACGGGAATCCGTTACCGGCGAATTGACCATAACCACCATAAGCCGCGCACTCCCTTCACGCCAGGCCATGTTCCTCACGGCATAATCCATTGCCCGGTCCAGTCCCTTTCCGTCATTACCGCCTTTGGGAGTGAGGCTATTCAGGCCTTCTTTCAATCCCACCGGGTTGGTTATAACTGTTTTTTTTACCTGAGTGATCGTAGTGGAAAAGGGAACCAGGTACAGCGTCAGGGGGTTCTCCCACGAATCGCTTAACGCGTCGGCAAGGTTATGTATCCCCTTTTTAACGCCGTTCCATTCGCGGGAAATATTATACGAAAGATCAACGACGAGCGCCGCCTCTACCGCCGGACTTCCGGTAATTCCCCTGGCGGCATCGGGGAAACCGAAAAAGAGTTCCTCAATATCGCGGCTGACGCAGTCGAACATGTTGCCGGCCTTTACCCTGCTTTTGGAAACCACACGGTCTTCGCGTACGGAGTAGAGCCTGCTTTCCGCTATGAAATTTTCCCCTGACCGGGAAAGGGTACCGGCTACAATGAGGTCCAGATACCTGGCTTTCCCCAGCGCGGAGAGATTTTCCCTGGTTATTATTTCACCCGGCGACAGTGTAAATCCCCTGAGGTCTCCCTCGAGGTCGCGGGGCGAATAGATCTCCATCCCCTTGCGCAGCGATACCGCCACTCCCATAAGTTTCGCGTATTCCTGACCGTTACTCTCGGGAAATCCGGCGGAGGGGTTATTGACCCTGTAGGGCAGGACCGCCACCTCGGCGGCTGCGTGGACCGCATGAAACACCATGACCAGCAGCAATGCCGTACGCAGATACCGCAGGGGACTCTTCACGAACTGTCGCACTATCATATGGTTCATCATGACCGGTGTTGCATCGGCACTACATGCCTGTGATTCCGTTAATCAGTCAGGATCCCGGTTCAGTCTTTCATGCCGTCACCCGGATTCATACCAGCGCCGACAGCCGCTGTCAAACAAAATGCTGAAAGGGGAATACCGGGTGTGTTCAGGACAAATACCCTTCAGGCGGTTCCGCCGGCGGCGGGTCTCCTGGTTATGAAGAGCCGGTGCAGAAGAATCCCCGCAACGAAACCGGCGATATGACTTATCCAGGCGACATTGTCCGCGTTACCCGCATTCTGACCCGCCAGCCCCGACAGCTGCATGACAAACCAGAAAGGCAGGAATAACAGCGCCGGCACCCTGAATACAAATATAATCATCCATACATGGATGCGCGCAAAAGGGAACAGGAACAGGTATGCTCCCAGCACGCCCGAAATCGCGCCTGAAGCTCCTATCAGAGGGGTTTCCAGGCGCGGGTATGTATACACAAAAGCAAGCGCGCTGACTACGCCCATCAGGACATAGAACACCAGAAAACCACCGCGGCTCATACGGTCCTCCACGTTGTTTCCGAAGATCCACAGAAACAGCATATTGAACAGCAGGTGGGAAACGCCGCCGTGACAGAACATGTTGCTGAAAAGGGTCGCCACCGGAGAGACAAGGGCCGAACCGGGGAGATTGCCGCCGGAGGTGATCTCGGCGGGAATCAGTCCGTACTCCAGGGCAACCCGGTCGAATCCCCGCACATCGGTGATCTGGAGCAGAAACACCGCCGTATTGACCAGGATAAGCAGTATGGTAACAACCGCCGTTCTTCGGGTAGGATTATCATCACGATAGGGAAGAAGCATCAATTCACCAGGGAGAGGCCGTCATAGAGGTACTTCTTTTTCGAAAAGAAATCTTTACCCAGGCCCGAGGAAATATAACAGGCAGCCCCCACATGAGAACCGTCGGGTATTTCACAACTTTTCCCGATCAGGGTAATACTGCGGTGCAGGGACCTGGGGAAATCGTTGTTTTTCACCTGCGCCTGCTCGGAACCTATATGGCATTTGTTGCCGATGTTCAAGGGATTCGGCGTGCCTTCTTCCCCCAGGGGGATGTGCTCATCAATAACCGATCTGGTCACCCGGGATCCGTCACCAATACGCACGAACGGGAGTATTATTGAATCCTTGATCACCGCGCGCTCACCTATTTCGACGCCGGGAAATACGATGGAATTCTGTATGCTTCCGTTTACGGCGCAGCCGTCGGAAATAAAAGAGTTCACTATTTTGCCGTACCTCCCCACACTGGCGACGCCATCAGCCCCGATGTGGCTCTTTATCAACGAATCGCCGAATATGCTGTTAAAAACCTTACGGTTTCTCATGAGTTCCATATTATAGTGATAATAGTCGGGAACGCTCTTCAGCGGCCAGTAATACAGGCTGAGTGACTCTTTGCCAATCCCGGTGTTGATCAGGATGTTGATGATCATTTCGAAGAGGTTGGGCGATTCCCGGTTTTCATCAATGGCCTGGTTGATGACCGATAGGAGGCTTTTCTGATTGGTGATAAGTATGGGGTAGGCCATTGAGGCCTTACCGGTGAGCTTGATAGTGAACAGCAGCGAATTTGCCCGGCGCTTACGATAACGGGAAACCAGTTCGTTGAAATCGATAATGGAGGGATTGTCGCCATTGTAAATGATATAATAATCGGTGTTACTGTCCATTATAAGATTATAACAGAGTTTTATATCGGAAAAGTTTCTGGATACCACCTTGACCGCGGGGAAACTTTTACCCTTGAAGGGGCCGTAATGGTCTACATACTCATCCAGGTCATCTTCAACATTGCTGTAAATGATGGTGCGTGACGCGCCTGCCGCGCTGGAATTCCTGATGGTAAAATCCACGATCCGGTACCGCCCGCCGAATGGGAGCATGTAGCGGGAACGTTCGTCGGCCAGTGACAGCAGGCTTCCGTCACGGGCGCTGGGGTAGGATATAATGGAAAAATCGTTCATAGGATCACAGCACAGCGAACCTTAATAACGACGGCGGAAGTCTCTGATCGCATCGCTTTCAACGGTCTATACACGTTTTTTCGCCGTCCGAACACGGACATGTAGCATTTTTTCATTGCCTTTTAAAGTTACCACACTCTAATAAGCAAATGGTAAAAATCAATAAAAAAAGGAGACGAATACCCGATCCGCACCATCCGCCGCAGACAGGAATCATGGTGCAATCCCGTGTAAAACTCCAGCCCGGTCATGATACAATAAATAAAAATACCGTACGGGACGGGTAGCCCCGGCATGGCTGAAAAGGTAACCATATCCGTGCTTCCGGATGGAAAGTCCATAGAATGCGACAGGGGGACGCTTCTCCTGGACGCACTGTATGATCTGGGGGTTATAGTACGCACCCCCTGCGGAGGTAAAGGCCTCTGCGGTAAATGCGGCATTATTGCCGAAGGATGCCTTTCAGCACGCACACCGCGGGAAACAGAGCTTTTCCCCGATAATCCGCTGATGAGGCTGTCCTGTCAGACCACACTCCTTTCCGACACCGTGGTAACACGTGAAATCCCGGAACAAAGAGTTCAGGCGAAACACGCCGGTCCCGCCGTCACCGGTTATTACGGTTTTGCCGTGGATTTAGGTACCACCACCATACAGGTTTCGCTGGTGGACCTTTCGAACGGCTCTTTTCACCAGATCCTGTCACTGTTGAATCCCCAACGCCGTTATGGACACGATATAATATCAAGGATAGCCGCGGCCGCCCACCGGCAGACATACGCCTCTCTGGTCAGTCTGGTCAGAACGACCTTAACGACGGCACTATCTGAAAGCCGGCAATCCCTGAATCTTCCCCCTGAACGGCTTAAATGCATTACTTTTTCCGGCAATACCACGATGAGTTACTTCCTAATGGGTCTTGACGTCGCTCCCATCGGTGTCTACCCTTACACCGCCGCACAGAAAGATTTTTCGGTATCCGCCGCCGATATCGGCATCGAACACACTGAAACGGTAAGGGTCATGCCCGTTGCCTCATCCTTTCTGGGCGGCGACCTGGTAGGCGGTCTTGCCGTCAGCGACGGGATGGGTTACACCAGAAACACGCTTTTTATCGATCTAGGCACCAACGGTGAAATTTTTCTCAGAAACAGCGATGGAGAGATATACGCTACCTCCTGCGCCATGGGGCCTGCCCTTGAGGGCATGAACATCTCCCACGGAATGACGGCCGACGAGGGCGCCATTACCCATGTGGAGGCGGGACCAGGCGGGCTGAACCTGCAGGTTGAGGGAGGCGGAGCGCCCCTGGGGATCTGCGGCACCGGCATCATCGACGCCGTCGCCCTTCTGTTGAACGAGGGAATCATCCGGGGGGGAGGAAGCTTCAACAACATCACGGCGGGCACTCACCGGTTTTTCCCCGACGGGGTGGTAAGCCGAAACGGTGTAAAAGGAATATCCCTGCACGACGACATCATAATCGACCAGCGGGACATACGGAACATTCAGCTGGCCAGGGGCGCGGCGCTCTCGGCCGCACGAATACTGTTACAGAAATCAGGTATGGAACCCGGAGATATTGAACATGTACTCATCGCCGGCGCCTTCGGTGCAAACCTTAACACCGACAGTTTCAAGCGGCTCGGTTTCATTCCCGGGTTTCCCGGCGCCCGCTATGTGTTTCTCGGCAACACCAGTCTCAGGGCCGCCGAAGAGTGCTGTCTGTCGGCCGGATTCATGGACCGCGCGCGGTCGCTTCGGGACCGAATCCGCATAATAGAACTTTCCGAGCACCCGGGATTCAACGACGAATTCATCCGCAGCCTGGATTTTTAACCTTTTCTGTGCGACACGTATTCCCCGAGCCAGGCGGCCAGAGTCCCTTCCCCGCGGGCTTTTACCATTCCCTCGATGGCAGCATCATCGTTTACCAGTTCCTTCAGCACTTCACCGCGAGCCGAAACCGAAAGGTGTGTAAAAGCCTGATCATTCTGTAGAATACTCCGCCCTTCCTTGAGCGCATCCAGTATCAGGTCGATGCGTTCAGGTACCGCACGTTCGATCATCCGTCGCAGCCTTGCCGCCATGGCGGGGGATGCCCCGCCGGTGGATACCGCCATTATGAAGTCACCCCGCCGCGTGACAGAAGGAACTATGAAAGTGCAGTTGGGAGGATCGTCCACCGCATTGACGAAGGTGCCGCGGCGCCGCGCTTCTTCGAACACCTGTTTATTGACCCCGGGATCGTTCGTTGCCGAGAAGGCCAAAACGGCGCCGGCGAGGTCGCCGTCTTCATAGGCCCGGCGCACCAGATTTATGCTTCCCGGATTATTCTTGGCCAGGTGTTCAATCTCTTCATGGAATGCCGGCGAAACCGTTGTGACAATCGCCCCGGACTCCAGCAGGTCGTGTACTTTGCGCAGCGCGACTTCTCCGCCGCCGATTACGGTCACGGGGCGGCCTTCAAGGTTCAGGATGATGGGATAGAAAGCCATCTATTTCACCAGTTCCTTCGGCACGGGAAACTCCTCGCCGCTTTCCCTAAGTTCCCGTTTTTTTTCATCATCCAGCCCTATTTCATCATCGGTCAGATAACACTGGGGATCCGGGGCCCATGGATCGCCGAAGGTACGAAAGGCGCGTACCCGCATCGAACCGGTGCAGAGTTCCCGGTATCGGCAGAGCCGGCATCGTCCCTTGATATAGTGGGCCTTGTTTTTCAGGCCCTTCATCAATGGATCGCTCAGGTCCATCCAGATGTCCTCGAAAGAACGCTCCCGTACATTGCCGAAACTGTAGTCCTGCCAGAATTGGTCGGGGTGCACGTTGCCGATAAAATCAATGTTGCCGATACCGACTCCCGTGGAATGGGCGCCCCCGCCGTTCCACTTCAGCAGTTCACGTACCTCCCCGGCGCGGGGGTCGCCTTTCTCCGTCATCCTGAGATAGATATACACACCGTCGGCATGATTGTCCACCGTAAGGATATTGATATCGAGTCCCCGCGAGTAATAGTCCGCCGTTCTATCGAGTATGATGTCCATGGCCTCCCTGGACTCAGCATGGGTGAGATCGCCTGTAAACATTTCACCCCCGCGTCCCGAATACACCAGATGGTAAAAACAGGCCCTGTTTATGCGCTCTTTTTCTATGAAATCGAAAATTCCGTTCAGATCGGTGTAGTTCTGCCGGGTGAGCGTGAGACGCAGTCCCACCCGCTGCCCCGCGGCCACGCAGTGTTCAAAGCCCTTCATTGCCCGCGCAAAAGCCCCCTTTACACCCCGGAAAACATCATTCGTTTCTTCCATGCCGTCGAGGCTTATGCCCACATATACCACGCCGGCGTTTCTCAGGTTTCGCGCGGTTTCCCTGTCGATGAGCGTCCCGTTGGTTGAAAGCACCGGCCGTATGTTGAGCTTCGCCGCGCGCTCGACAAGGAACATCAGGTCCTTCCTCATGAGGGGCTCTCCCCCTGAAAAGAGCAGCGAGGGTACGCGGAACGAAGCGAGGTCGTCGATCAGCCTGTTCCCTTCCCCGGTATCAAGCTCACCCGGATAAGCGCGGTTTTCGGAGTCGGTATAGCAGTGCACGCATTTAAGGTTGCAGCTGCGGGTGGTGCTCCACACGATGATAGGCCGTCGTTCACCGGCCAGCGGTTCACGGCGGTGCGGCGCGTTGCCGTGGGAGTCTATCCCTCCTTCCGCTCCGTACCTGAGCCCGTCGCCGGTGGAAGTTCCCCCGCAATAGAGTTTTCCTATATCGATCATGTCGCCGCTCTCCCCGTAACCAGTAACCTGGACCATCGCATGTCCGTACCGGAGCGTTTCACAGGTTTTCCCTGTTCCATTTGTCAAAGTCGGGTGAAAAATAAGTGACCCGCTTTTTTTTATACTCCTTAAGACTTTTTAACACCAGAAAATCACCGATCCCCGAACGATCTTTCAGGGAGCGTATTATTTCATCGAGCTCTTCATCGCTTCTCGCGTGTATCATCGCGAATAGAGGGTACTCCCATTTCCCGGGGTGCACCGTTCGATAATACAGATGGGAAATGTGACGGCTGCCTTTGAATACGCTAAGCGCGTGCTCCTCTTCCGACTTACCGGGCTTCCATGCGGTCATGGCATTGGCCCTGTAACCCGCGTTGTAGTGCTTCAGAACCGCGGCGTATCGCCGCATGATCCCTCCCTGTTTAAGGTCCGCGCCGACCGCGAGGATTTCATCTTCACCCATTTCGGAACCCGCGCCCTCAGCCACTTTATAGAAAGGCCTCAACACGATGGGGAGATCGGTCTGGAGCATCAGGATCGCCTGCTGCACACGACGGGGGATTTCCCGGAATTCCGGGTGCGGTGCGGCAGCCCCCGGGCCATGAGGCACTTCGTCGTCCTCCTCATCCTCACCTATTTTAAGCATAAAGCCTATCTTCACCAGCCTTTCATTAACCAGTATCAGGTGATCATACGCATCGCAACGCGCGGCCAGTATCTCCGCGGTTTTTTCCAGAGAGACCGTACGCTCGACCGCCAGGGTGAACCAGAGATTGTACCGGTGGTCCCTCAGGTAATTATGGCTCACTCCCGGATGTTCATTGATACGAAGAGCCGCTTTTTCCACCTTCTCTTGCGGTACCGCAAAAGCAACCAGGCTGGTGCGGTATCCAAGGCGGTCGGCGTTGAAAATGGCCGAGATGTTCCTGACGATCCTTTTCCGCTTCAGCGAGGAAAGCGTCTCCAGAAAATCAGTTACGGGCAGGGACAGTTCTTCTGCGATAACGCGAAAAGGCTCCCTCACCAGGGGGATATCCTCCTGTATCCGGTTTATAATGCGTTCCTCGACGCGGGTGAAGTTCATCGCGGTTTCGACCGGTTTTTTATTCATGCGGCTTTACCGATTCAACCCTCCGGGGAACATACATGCAGTAAGGCTCCTCTTCCATGTAGTCCCCCGTGGCGTAAAACGCCCGGGCGCGGCAGCCCGCGCAGTAGCTGCGGTATTCGCACAGACCGCATTTCCCCTTAAGCGCGTCAAGGTTCCTGAGATCGTTGAAAAGCCCGGCATTGTGCCATATTTCCCTGAAAGGCGTCTGCATCACATTGCCGGCCGTCAGGGGCAGGTATCCGCAGGGCTGCACATCACCCCGGTGAGAGATGAAGCATACACCGGTTCCCGCCAGGCATCCCCTGGTCATAGCCGACATCCCGTGGGTTTGAAAGGTTATCTCCCTGCCGTCCTTCCGGGCTTCCTGGCGTATAATACGGTAATAATGGGGGGCACAGGTGGCCTTGAGCTCCATGTCCGTCTGCATGGACCGCCGGTAAAACCACCGTAGTATTTCTTCGTACCGCTCCTTGGAGATCATATCGCTTTCGGCGATCTGAACCCCGCATCCCACCGGTACGAGCATGAAAATATGCAGGGCCTTCGCCCCGCACCGTTCGGCCAGTGTCATTATCTCATCGATTTCATCCGCGTTGCGGCGGGTTATAGTGGTGTTGAACTGGAACTCCACCCCTGCGTTTTTCAGCAACCGCGCCCCCTCAAGCGCGCGGTCGAACGAACCTTCAATACCGCGAAAACCGTCATGTGAAGCCGCGTCTTTCCCATCTATGGAGATGCTGACCCTGCTGATCCCGCTCGATCTGATCCTCAGGGCCGTCGATTCATCGATCATGGTTCCGTTGGTGGCCAGTGCGGTGCGAAGACCTCGGCCGTGCGCATACGCGGCGATATCGAACACATCAGCGCGGTAGAGGGGCTCTCCCCCGGTGAGCACCAGTATAGGCGAGGCGAACCCGGCGATCTGGTCAACAACGCCGAAAGCCTGGTCGGTGGTGAGTTCGTTCTCAAAAACCGATTCATCGGCCTCCGCACGGCAGTGCAGACACCTGAGATTGCAGCGTTTGGTCAGTTCCCAGAACACCAGGCGGACGGTATTTTGTTCATGCTTCATTCCAGAAACAGGTCCTCTACAATTTTAGCGGTGTCAGCGGATGTTTCCTTTTTTCTTGGGCCACCGCGGTTTTTCTTTAAAAACTCTATGGGATTATGCAGGGTTTTGGTCATTATCTGTCGTGTGAGTTCCTCGACCAGTCGGTAATCCTCTTCGGAAAAGTGCTTCATCTTCCTGCGGCGGTATTTTTCAAGCTCCTGCCGGCGGATTTCGTCGAGTTTTCCCCGAATCTTTGTGATCGCGGGGGTGATTACAAGTCCATCGTACCAGCGCATGTAGTCATCGGCGTCCGATTCCACCAGTCCCAGCGCGATGTCCACCTCCTTGAGACGGTACTTCAGGTTTTCATCGGCTATGGACTTGAGATCATCGATATTATAAAGAAACACATTGTTGATTTTCCCGCAGGCGGGATCGATATTTCTGGGTACGGCGATATCGATCATGAAAAGAGGCCGGTTCCCGCGTTTTTTCTCAAGTCCTCTGATCATTTCACCGTCGATGATGTAACGTGCGGCAGAAGCCGAGGAGATGATGATGTCGGCCTCAGAAGCCGTGAGTGCTATGTCTTCTAGGGGCATTATACGCGCCTTTCTGTTGATATCGGCGGCGACCCTCTGGGCATTATGCAGCGACCGGTTCGCTATGGTGATATCGCCTATCCCGAACTTGGTGAAATATTTCAGGATGAGCTCTCCCATCTCTCCCGCGCCGACAAGCAGCGCCCTGCGCTGCGACAGATCTTCGAAAATCTTCCGCGCCAGCTCGGTGGCGATATAGGCGATGGAGAGCGGGTTGCGGGAAATTTCCGTCTCGGTGCGCACCCGTTTCCCGCAGCGGAATGCCTGGTGAAACAGCTTGTTCAGTACAGGGCCTGTTTTTTCAGCATGTACGGATTTCGCGTAGCAGTTTTTTATCTGGTAAAATATCTCATTTTCACCCACTACCATTGAATCCAGGGAAGAAACCACGGTCATCAGGTGTAACACGGCCTCACGGGAATACTTTTTGTAAAGCATGGGGATAAACCGGTCACGCGCAAGTCCCGACAGGTCCTCGAGCATGGCAATCACCGATTCAGTCGCCTCGTTCATGTCCCTGGTCGTGAAATAAACCTCTACCCGGTTGCAGGTTGATAGATACACAATCTCCTCGACACCGGACGCACAGGTCCTGTCGAAAAAAACCGGCAGGGTATCATCACCCAGGACCAGCCGTTCACGCACTTCAACCGGGGCGGTCTTATGGCTGAACCCCAGCATGCATATATCTGGTAAAGTTTCCTTTTTTTTCATCTGAAACTATGAAAACCGCTTTTCACATAAATATTGCTGAGTACGACGACGCCCATCAACAGAAGAAAAACCGCGATATTCATCTGGCTGTTTCGGTGAGGCGTCATCCTGCCGCTGTACCATAGATAAAACACTCCCAGCATAACCAGCCAGGAGCAGTATAGTATTATTTCTTTCGGGGTTCCGAGAAAGGGTGACTCGAAAACCGAAACCGCCATAAAAATTCCCGTCAGCAAACCGAAAGAAAGCAACAGGAACGCCCTTGATACGGCCCACCGGTTAAAGTGCTCTATCGATTCAAGATTGGGCAGCCGGTATACGAATTTCAGGGAACCCTTCTTCTTCAACTGCCATTCCATAACCAGATAAAACACCGACCCCGCAAAACTGAAAAAAAAGAGCAGTTCGCCGAGCGTGGTGATGACGATATGCACCGGCAGCAGCGTGTGCGAAAGTTCAACGCTTATTCTCCGTTCCGAGTCCATGAACGGGACTGAGATTATAAGCATAAAGGTAATAAAGGGAACCGCAAGTACCGCGATTGTTTTCCAATGATGTTTCCACCGGGAAAAATATAGATAGATGAGCATTCCTATGAGCAGGAGGGTGAGCATATAAAAGTATCCCCAGAGGGTGAATACTCCCCCCAACAGTCCCTGGCGGGTGTCCAGGTAAAACCGGATTACACCTATGGCAACTACACCCGCCGTTGATGCCATGAGAAAACACGCCGCCCTCCTTACATGGCCGGGATTGTCGGAATGCAGGGAAAAAATATAAAGAGCTGATGTAATTATAAAAAGAATAATCGTAATAAAAAGTAAAGCTTCAAACATCCGGCGTCCCTTCGCTGATTTTATATTTCAGTGATATAAGAAAAACGGCAACATTCATATAACAAGTACTTTTTCCGAAAAGAGCACATAAAGGCAACAACGATCCAGGTAAAGTATTCGCGGTGATCCCAGATAAATTTAAAATAACAGTTTTTTTCCGATGCAACCCTATTTCAAAAAATAAATATCAAATATTATACGCAAACAGTTAAATAATTTTGATAAAGCGGCACCTGTTGAGTATATTGTTTATGCTACGATTTGTAGCAACCTTCCGAATATTCCACTAAAACGGTTGACGATTCCACCCGGGATCGTCATTTTTTTGCCCTGACACGCATAATCAGTATATTGTAACCGATGATGGAAAACGGCGAGAAAAAAACTTGTCATGTGGGCATTATAGTATAGATTGTACATCATGTTTGATATTAAAGATTATTACAGGGAGCCTGGGAAGGCCGCCCACAGAAAAGAACGGGATTTGTCCATAGGAGAAATAGAGGAAGACATATCCCGGGACCTGGACCGGTTGCTGGCCAATCGGTTCGACAGCCTTTATCTGCGTGATAAATTTAAACACCGGTCTACGGGAATCGAAATTATATACCCCAGGATCATGTATACCTGCAATAAATCTCTGTTCAAGGGCCCCGATCAGATAAAGAATCTTCTTTCGCTCTATCCGAAGAAGTGTGACCTTGAAAACATCAGTAAAATAGTTCTGCGACCCAGGTACATCGACATAGGTATGACCGAGCTTATGGCGCTTTATATACGCCGCAGGCGTATCCTGGTTATGTATCTCTTTCATCCGCATACTTATAACCTCCACAAATCAAGGTTTTTTGAATATGCCGAGATGTTTCCGGGAGATCTGGTGAATTACCTCAATGAACTGAAGAATGTCATACCAAAACGGATTTCCCAAAACGATATCCCCATCCCTCCCCTGTGGTATATCCTGTCCATAATAAACGCTGAAGAAGAGGACGTTGTGGATAAATTCTTTATACGCAAAACACACCAGGAAAACCGGGAGATCACGTCACAGCTTTGTGAAATCTCTTTCTTCTATTCGCGACACGGTTATTAATGTCCCTGCCCGACTATCACGTGCACACCTACTTATGCGGCCATGCCACGGGTGACCCCAGTGAGTACATTAAAACCGCCCTTGACAAAGGTATTGCAGAAATAGGTTTTTCAGACCATGCTCCGCTGCCCGTAGAACTGAGAGCGGGAATAACCATGGCTCCCGACGATATGGAACCATATCTGACCATGATCCGTGATCTCAGGGAGGACTATAAGACACGCATAAAAGTGAAATCCGGTCTTGAGGTCGATTATCCGTTTCATGACAGTTTTGACCGGCGTTACCTGCGTGACCCGCGTCTCGATTACATAATCGGCTCGTGCCATTTTATCGGAGACTGGGCTTTTGACCATCCACGTGAAATCGACGAATTCAACAGGCGTGATATCGATGGTATATACGGGGATTATTATTCCATACTTGGAAAGTTGATTGAAACGGACAGTTGTAATATACTCGGCCATTTCGACCTGGTGAAAAAATTCGGCCATCGTGCGAGAAGCGATTTCAGAGACACGGTTGCGAGGCTGGCCCGGCGATGTGCGGAAAAGGGGATAGCGGTGGAGGTCAACACCTCGGGATTGCGTAAGCCAGTAAATGAAATATATCCCTCTGAAAGTATAATCGCGATTCTGTATTCCGAGAATGTTCCCCTGACCCTTGGATCGGATTCACATTCCCCCGAGGAGGTGGGGTATGGATTCGACCGGACTGTGACATCGATACGAAACGCAGGGTACAGAAAAATTTCGGGCTTTATAAAACGAAAACGATATGACATCCTGTTGTGATTGATTGCCTGGGCCGCAACATCATTATTCAGCCGGGCTGAGGACAGATGGCGACACAAGAAATAAAACCCGGGGTTTTTCTATTTGCAGACCAAAACCCCCTTTCGGTGCGGATCGGTACGCTTGGCAGAACAGCCAATACCGCAGATTACACCCTCAACGACGCGGATACTCGGCTCGAAGAAAAAATTCTGCTTTCCGGGGTCACCGGCATCGAACAAAAAAACACAGTGATGCTCAATCAGATACACGGAGACACCATCCTTGTTATCGATCTGATGCCTTCATCTAATTCACCCTATTATGCCGAAGCCGACGGTATGATCACCCCGCTAGTAAATGTATGTCTGGTAATCAGAACGGCGGACTGTGTGCCGGTGTACATCTTTGACACGCGATTGTCCCTCCTCGGCGCGGCGCATTCGGGATGGCGCGGTTGTATGCATGACATAGCGGGTAAACTGGTTGATACTATGAATAAGCGTTATGGCAGCAGGAGTACTGACCTTTATGCATTTATACTTCCCTCCATAGGGCCCGGTGCATATACGGTCAACAGCGATGTGGCGGCGTATTTCCCCCTCTACATCAGAAGGGAAGGGGATATGTTATATTTAAATCTACAGGGACACATAATCGGTTCCCTGCTTAAGCGCGGCGTACCATCAGGTCATATCTTTTCCGCCGGATTCTGTACCAGCAGGGAGAACAGTCTGTTCTATTCCCACCGCAGTGGTGATAGAGGTCGTAACCTGAATTTCGGTTACATCAGAACCCCCGGAAATCCTGACCTTTGATAATTCTGGATCAGGTTACATGTATAACAACCAGAGATATGACATTTTTCCGGTACATTTTTTATTTCTACGCAAAAAAAATTATTTTTGCACTCTAAGGCATCCCAATTGTAATTATTAATGCCTGTGAATGTACTAATTGACCATAAATCCAGCATCAACGGCAGTATATTGAGACGGGCCAGACGGTTTCATTACGCAATGGACCGTTTTTTTAATAAAAAAATATACACTAAATATATACTAATGGAAAGGAAATTAACCCACGAAAGGTGTGCTGAAAATGAAAAAAAACAACAACATACAGCTTTCTAGTCTGGTGGATACTGCATCTCCACAGAATATTTATAAAGAAATTAAAAAGATATTCTATTACCATTATCCTCACAAACATTTCAACACGATACGTTATGCCTGTACCATCGTCAGTGACCTGTTTAACGGACGGTTCCCCGGCTACCGGGCGTGTAATACCGAATATCATAATTTTTCCCATACTCTGGATGCTATTCTCGCGGCCACACGGCTGCTGGACGGCTATAACCTTTCGAATCAGCCGTTCCCGGTACGCATAGCCCGTAACCTCCTTATCGCCACGCTGCTTCATGACGCCGGTTATATCCAGGAATCAGACGACACCGAAGGGACCGGCGCTAAATACACCAAGGTGCATGTGGAGAGGAGCATTGCTTTTTTAATAAAGCATCACGGCATGTTCGATCTGGACAAAGATGATATCACATCAATACAGAAAATGATCCTCTGCACCGGGATCACGGTAAAAACCGATACTATCGACTTCAATTCAGAAGAAGAACGGTTTGCTGGTCTCATACTTGGATCTTCAGATCTCCTGGGGCAAATGTCCGACCGAACGTATCTGGAAAAGCTCCTTTTTCTGTATTACGAGTTCAAGGAAGCCGGCATTGAAGGGTTTAATACCGAATACGACATGATCTACAAGACCGTCGATTTCTACGAACTGACCAAGAAGCGCCTTTCAGAGGAAAACCGCGGTGTTTCCCGTTATGCCAGGGTTCATTTTCGTTCACGATACGGTATAGACCGTGACCTGTACATGGAAGCCATCAATCGCCATATTAAATATCTGCATAAAATCATTGAAGATGATACGACCAATTTCCGCCGCAAACTGAAGCGGGCGCCATGGATTGAAACATACAGGGGCACACAGGGGGGGCCTTCTGTTTCACATTGAAACGTCAATTGATACTGGTCCGGTACATAACTGTATCTAAGTCGGGTCTGGTGTAGCATTTTTGTACCGGTAATTCCCGAAGCCGTGGTGGTGAAAAACACCGGATCCTCAACCAGATCACTTGGAAGCTGAAATTCCCGTTGTATATGGCCTGGAAACAGTATACCGGGGATAAAATATCGCTGAATGTGGCACTATTACAGTTACTAATCATGTACAGATCTTTGGCACGCTTTTTGCTAATTTAACTGATACACATAGTTGTTATATATGTGAATCAATCGCTGATGAAGCGCGCTAAGGAGAAGTACATGTTGAACGCAAGATTATTATTAATCAGACTCGGCCTGATTTTTATCGCAGGTACGGCGATTTTTCAAAACTCTCCGGCGGCCGCAGAAGGTTCTTTCCTCTCGGTTCCGGTTTCCCTGACGTATACCAGTACCTACTGGTGGAGAGGGGTTGAACTCAATGGAAAAGGATCGGGGGTGATCTGGCCGACTGTCGGTTTGGGCCTTGGACAGACCGGTCTGTCAGTGAGCCTGGCGGCGGGTATAAACACCGATTATTTTGCGGCGGAGAAAGAAGCGGACAGGGACTCGGCACAAAAATATCATGAGATCGATTACGGTATCAGTTACGCCAGGGATATCGGTAACATACTCAGTTTCGGTTTGGGTGCCATGTTTGTCCATTATCCCTGGTATGACGCGGACAACACTATTACCAACAACAACTCGTTCATTGAGGGATCCATTTCTTTGACATTGAAGACGGTGCTGTCGCCGAAGATTGATTTTTATTATGATTATTACATAGAGGAAAACGTCGATCTTGGAAAAGACGTGCCGCAGAGCGAGGACTTTTACATAAAGCTCTCGTTGTCGCAGGATCTCCTCAAGGCAGGCGATATCACGCTGCTCTTGTCACCATGGCTGGGATATTACAATAACGCCTATCTCGACGCCAAGGGATTCAGCGACGCAGGTTTGAAAATCGGCTTATCTTCCACCGCCAAGGGTATAACCTTTGCGGGAGGGTTTTATTACGCGAGATCGCTCAAAAGTGATTTCCAGGTGTCCTATGGAACCGGAAGGCTGAAGAACCACTTCTGGGCGGATTTCGGGGCATCATATACTTTTTAAACACCCCTTCACCCATACGATCCTCCTTCCCTCACCGGGAGGCATTCACTGTGGTTGGATGCCTCCTTTTTATATTCACGAGGCACTCATCCGCATCTGGAAAAACCGCAGACCCTGCACACCGAACAGCCTGATTCGAATTCCAGCGGACCATAACAGTCCGGACAAACCCCCACGATAACGTGATCGCTGCCTTTGCCGTCGGTTTCCGCGGCATTCTTTTCTTCTTCTTTCCCATTCACTATCTTCCGGGAATCGATATCAAAATGACGCTCAAGTGCTTTGGCGATCGCGTCAGCGCAGGAATAAATCCTTCCGCCCTTTTCCCATGCCTGATTGGGGCACCGCACCCCTTTCAGCTGTTTGACAATCTGCTCGTGTTCAATACCGCAACGCAGAGCGAGCGATATCAGCCGGCTCACCGCTTCCGTCTGGCTTGCCGCACAACCACCGCTTTTGCCCATGGTGGCGAAAACCTCGAATAGTCCTTCCTCGTCTTCGTTGATAGTCACATACAGAGAACCGCACCCGGTGGCCATTTTTCGCGTTGAACCCCAGGTTACTTCTTTGCGTGCTCTCGGCTTCATGTGTTCGGACCGCGGGGATATTTCATTCCGCTGAGTATCTGTTTTCCGTTTCACCTCAAGCACCTGGTTCTCCCTTGAACCGTCGCGATATACCGTTACCCCCTTGCAGTTTAGGCGATACGCCAGTGTATAGGCCTGTTCGATTTCAGCTTCACGGGCGGTGTTCGGGAAATTCACGGTTTTTGAAACCGCGTTATCCACATATTTCTGGAACGCCGCCTGCATGCGTATATGGCTTTCGGGAGATATATCATGGGCAGTGACGAATATCTTTTTTACATCTTCCGGTACACTCTCGATATGCGCTACCGAACCGTTTTCGGCGATCTGCTGCATCAGTTCGTTCGAATAAAACCCCCGTTTGCGTGCGACCTCCTCGAAGAGCGGATATACTTCCACCAGCGAATTATTATCCAGTACATTCCGCTGGTAGGCGAGGGCGTAGATGGGTTCAATGCCGCTGGTGGTGTTGGAGATTATGCTTATGGTTCCGGTGGGTGCGATGGTGGTCAGGGTCGCGTTTCGCTGCGGTTCCTGGTCTCTGCGGGCATAAATCGAACGCTCGAAATTAGGAAAAGCTCCTCGTTCTTTTGCCAGTTCCCGCGACGCGGCGGATGCCGCCTCCTGAATGACGGCCATTACCTCCTCCGCCAGTTCCAGGGCCTCTTCAGAGTCATAGGGTATCCCCAGCCGTATGAGCATATCGGCGAAGCCCATTACCCCCAGGCCGATTTTCCGGTTCGCCAGTGTATTTTCCTCTATCTGCGGGAGGGGGTATCGGTTTATGTCGATTATATTATCAAGAAAACGCACCGCCAGTCGTGTGAGTTCCTTCAACCCGCCGAAATCGACCGAAAGACAACCGTCATCATCTACCAGCAGGGTGCTCAGGTTGATGGAACCGAGGTTGCACGATTCATAGGGCAGCAGCGGCTGTTCACCGCATGGGTTAGTGCTTTCGATGGGACCGATTTCAATAAGGGGATTGTATTCGTTTATCCTGTCTAGAAACACTACTCCCGGTTCTCCGGTCTCCCATGCTTTTTTTATTATCAGCGAAAAAACCTCTCTAGCCCGCAGGCGCTGTACCACCTTCCCGTCACGCGGATTAATGAGATCATATTCCTCGTCATTCTGCACCGCGGCCATGAAATCATCCGAGAGCGCCACAGAACAATTGAAGTTGGTCAATACGGAGGTGTCCTCTTTCGCGGTAATGAACTCCAGTATATCCGGATGGTTTACGTTAAGGATCGCCATGTTGGCGCCGCGCCTGGTTCCCCCCTGTTTTACCGTTTCGGTGGCGGTATTGAATATCTTCATGAACGAAACAGGACCACTGGAAACGCCGGTGGTGGATTTCACCATGTCGTTTTTGGGGCGCAGGCGGGAAAAGGAGAACCCGGTGCCTCCCCCGCTTTTATGAATCAGCGCCATGTTTTTGATGGCGTCAAATATACCTTCCATGGAATCATCCACCGGCAGCACAAAGCACGCCGAAAGCTGCCCCAGGGGGCGCCCTGCATTCATTAATGTCGGGCTGTTGGGGATGAATTTAAGGTCAGCCATTATATCATAAAAGCTGCCGGCTATTTCCGCGACATCCGTTATGGTTTTCCCATACCTGAATTCGGCTGAAGCGACATACCGCGCAATCCTCTTGAACATCCCCTCGGGTGTTTCCGTGACGACTCCCTGGTTGTCCCTGGCCAGATACCGCTTTTCCAGCACCACCGCCGCATTGGGCGACAAGTCCGGTTTATGATTGGATGATATATTGATGGTTTCCCAGTCTGCTTCTTTTCCGTTTTTTACGACCGTCACCTCTTTCCTCCATATTAAATATAAATACCGATTCCGATATTATCCAAGCACTACTCAAATTCACAGGTGAAAGTATTACCGGTCCTCGTTCGACAGGGAAGCAGGAACATGCGGGCCGGGATTTTATTACAACGTTCGCTCCCTCCCGGTAACCATTTCATGAAATCTTTCGAACAGGTAACGCGAATCATGGGGACCCGGACTTGCCTCGGGATGGTACTGGACGCAGAAGAGCGGCAGTTTTTTATGCCTCAGACCCTCGACGGTGTTGTCATTGAGATTCATATGGGTGATTTCCACGTCCTTGATACTCTTCATAGAATCGTAATCGACGGCAAAACCATGGTTCTGGGACGTTATCTCCACCCTGCCCGTCAGCATATTCTTCACGGGCTGATTGGCCCCCCGGTGACCGAATTTCAGCTTGTACGTTTTGCCGCCCAGTCCGAGGCCTATAAGCTGATGACCCAGGCAGATGCCGAAACAGGGTATTTCACTTTTAACGATGTCTCTTACCAACTGCTTGGCGTAATCCACGGCGTCTGGATCGCCGGGACCGTTTGAAAGAAAAATCCCCTTTGCACCATCGGCGATCACCCTTTTAAGCGGGGTATTCCCCGGGTATACCGTGACCGCAAAGCCACAACCGTCGAGCAGTCTCAGTATATTGGTTTTCACCCCGAAATCGAAGACTGCGACCGCCGGCCGTCCCTCTGTGGTCGTCCCGTAATGGTACGGCTTGCCGCACATGACCCGTGTCGCTAGGTCCAGGCCCTCCATTTTGGGATGCGCACGCAGTTTTTCTACAGCACCTTCCCTCTGGAAAAAAATTCCTCCACGCAGGGCGCCCTTGTCCCTGATGTACCGCGTAAGTCGCCGCGTGTCGATCCCTTCAATGGCAGTGATACCGCCCGCATTGAGATATTCCGCCAGGGACATGGTGGCCCGGTGGCTGGAATAGCGCTTGCAGTACTCCTTGACTACGAATCCGGCCGCCTGGATACGGTCTGACTCTACGTCCTCGTTGTTGACACCGTAGTTACCGATCATGGAATAGGTCATCGCCACGATCTGCCCGTTGTAGGAAGGATCGGTGAGCACTTCCTGGTAACCGCTCATTGAGGTGTTGAATACCACCTCGCCCGCCGTTTCTCCTTCATATCCGAAACTCATCCCTTTGAACTCTGTTCCGTCCTCGAGAATGAGTAATGCTTCTCTGGCCATCTTTTACCTCAACTTCCGGTTTGGATCATGGGAGTAAAATACACACCCAATGTTGTCAAATAATAAATCTTCATACAATAATATACTGAAAATCCCGTTACATTCACTCATTTCCATACCGGAAACCGACCCCTATTCTATAGATTGCTTCACCTTCGGCAGTACGCTCACCTCCGGCCAGAAAACGGACCCCGCTCCAGGCTGATGCCGTTTCCCTTCGGTAGACTTTATAATTAGGCCCGGCAAGGCAGGCATGGCAGATTTCGACCAGTTTAACCAGCCCGGCGAGTGCAAGGAAGGTAACGCCGCGACTACCGGCGGCACCCAGGCTGTATACGCCGAATCCGGCCAGGCCCATCTCAGCGCTATAGTACCCCCACCCCAGGTAGCGGTAACCCTTGTAAAAAAGCCCGCCTCCCGGCACAACCACCGACATCACCGCAGCCATGACGTCCCTGTCCTTAAAAAAAGGAGGGAGTGTATCGGTATCCTGAAAAAGGTATGCCAGCTGGTCCAGGTATGCCGCAGTTACGGTAAAGGGAACGGTAGCCCACAAATATACCTGTAGTTTCCGCTCGCTTTCGTTTTTGTCCCCGTCGTTTACCCATGGGAAAAAATGCCCTTTGAATCCGGTCATCACCGGGACCAGGAGAAAATGACCGGCCAGCAGCACCGTTGACCCCACCACCCCCGGCAGGTCGGGCGATTTTTCCCGAAAACCGAGGTAATGGGCCGCCAGAAAGGAACCGTATCCGGGAATGCAGATGTTGCTGCCGGGATTTATTATACACATCCCCTCGATATATCTTTTTTCCGGATTTTCCGCTTTCAAAAGGGTGTTGCCTATGCTTCGTTGCAGCAGCGTGTACTCCTCGATGCGCATATTCACCTTACCGACCAGTCTGTCGATACGGGGGTAGACAGGCACTACATAGGGATCTTTACCGGCCGGGGCGGCCAGTCTGCACACCGATTCATACCTTCCGGTACTGACGATATCAATCGTGTTCCCGCCCAGGGAAACGTATTTCCGCTTCTCCACGCCATGCCACTGGCCCGCATCGATGATATACAGTCCAGCACCGGCATTTCTGATAACCCTGAACCTGAGTGGAACAGTACGGTGCAGTTCCGCGATACCACGTGCAAGTTTCAGCGGTATGTTCATCATAATCCCGCTCTGCACTTCAATGTTACGCCGCATGTGCCGGTATTCTTCCACAAGGGGAATAACGTCTGCCTTGCCGGTATATGTATTCCCGCGTTGAGTTATCGAGACTAGTATATAGAGATCGGCGTTCAGCATGCGTGCTGTCTCATGGTGAAAGTCCGCGCCCGGAGCCATTCGCTCCATGGTTTTCTGGAAAGCCCACCGCAGACGGTACTCCTCCACGGGAATGAACCTTCCGCATCGGTCGAACATCCTGGCAACAGAAGCCGCGGCTTCCCTTGATAGGGCCGCCATGGAATCTCCGCCGTGCTGCCGCGTAAACACCGCCACCCCTCCGCCCTGCAGTTCCACTTGAAGTCTGCCTTCCGCTTTGCAGGCATCCCTGGAAACCGGCAGGAAGACACAGACAGTGAAGGCAATAAACATAACCGCGGCCCTTAATCGAAACGGGGTACGGCAGTCGCGTACATTCGCTTTTTCCATCATGACTATCCCCGGTATCACCAGCGGTATACTCCTGATATTCCCGCCGTCATGCCTGAATCACCGGTGAATAAAACAAAGGGTTCCACCGATACCCCTCCCTTTGACGCAATACCGGACCTGAGCCGGTCCCGGGAGAATATCACGTGCGCCAGTTCCGCGATCTTCACTGTTCCCAGCAGTCCCAGCATGCACCATGCCCTTTCCTTATCGATTGTACCTTTTTCATGCCTCCCGGAAACAGGATCATATTTTTCGTTCGGTATAAACTCGCGCATCGTGAGGTACAATAACACATTGTGCAGGTGGAAATAAAAATATCCCCACAGGCGCCGTCCACGGTAAAAATGTCCCGCGCCCCCCGATACCGCCGAAAGATACACCGCCGTCATAGTGTTCCCCATCAAAGGCTGCACCCCATCATACCGGGATGCCCGTGAAAGATATTCATGAGAAAACGCGTCGACGAAGAGGGGCAGGCCTCCCGCCAGCAGCATATACATGCCGAAATAATATCGAGTTACTGCGTCCCTGGAAACATCATGACGCTCTTCACGTAATCTTCCCGGGGAATTGGTCAATCCTCTAGTCTCAAGATACAGGTATGGTGCGGCATTCACCGCCCACAGCAGGAGTCCCGCGTAATCACCGTAGGTATAGTACCCCAGGGGCGACATGACCGGCATCGAGGCGCTGGCCGGAGCGGTGAAAAGGACCGCGAACAGGGTGTCCTGTCCTGACGGTGGTGACAGAACCATCTCTTTTTTTCGGCCGTAATAATATGCATCGATAAAATCGGCCTTGTCGACGTATCCGTACAGAATAATGTCGCCGTCCATAACAGGGTTTCCGCCTTCCTGAACCGCTCTGCCTCCCTTAAAGGTCAGTTTTACTACGGGACTGCAGACGACCACATCCTTCTCCGTTGTTAGAGAAAGAGGCCTCATCACCGTGAAACCGCCATCAGGAAAAACTTCCGCATCCACCGTAATTTCTCCCTTCGTTGAACGCCGCAGGAGCAGGGGACGCCGGTACTGCCTGAGTAGTTTCGCGATAAATAGTCCCGCCGCCTCCTCGCTGAGCAGCTGCATCTCCCTCAGGTCGGTATCACCTCTTCCAAAGGGTATTACCGCATGGTAACGGGCAATGATCTTTCCGTTGAAAGGGTATTTAAGCCCGTGCCCGGTCAACTCGATCGAACTGTAACCCGGCCTGTCTTCTATCCTGACCCTGATCAACAGATCCAGTGAAACCGACCCGGCAAAGCGAAGCATACAGGGTTCACCGGTACAGCCGTACTTTTCAATCTCCTTTCTAAGGAGTTCAGCATCAAGAATTCCGAATACTCCCGTCGATGAGAGGATGTTGGCAAGATGGCCTGTCATCATACGGGAGATTACTCTGGTCCTGGGCGATGCGTCATCCGTAATCAAAACGGCGGCCAGGGGTTTTCCGGGAGCCGCATACACCGTGAGGGCGGTGTGCAGTACCATCGCTGTTACACAGAGCCTGTAAACTAATTTCATCAGAGCTTGAAGAGACATCACCGGTAAGATCGTCCTTTTCACAGGGGCATAGAGACAGTAAACCTAACCATCATCCGGGGTACCATGCAAGTATTTTACTACGCCATTATCATCAAAAAATCTCATCATGTATGACAACTTTCAGTTCGATTCTGCCGTAGTGATTACTTTTTGATTTTTATTCTTTACATACAATATCAACTGATTTTATAGTTCATGATAATTCATAAGCGGTATTTTTTACTTCTTTTTACGGTGTTCAGCCATGTCCGTAATACAGATGCGAAAATTTACATCGTTGTGGGACGGTATAGTAAGGTTTACAGGTATTTTTAAAGGGCCCTTCCTGATCACTGCTTTTCTTGGAACCGAAAAAAAGTTCAGGGAAAAACTTTTAATCACGGTAACCCTTGCAAATAACTGCTACACCTGAATGTCCATCCATTCTGCGGTCGGCAGACACCTGGGGCTCCAGCGTGAGGAAATCGACAGTCTTTTACTGCTGGAACCTGAGAAGTTCGATTACCGCGAATGGCTTGCGCTGAAGTATGCCCAGGACTGGGCGCTTCTGGACGGAAGTGAACCCGAAGGACCTCATATAGCAGATTTCTATAAGAATTATACCCGCAGCGAGATACAACGCATTCAAAAGCTGCTGCGCATGATACAATTCGCCAACTACTGGAACAATACCTTCAAGAAGAGACCTATCAGCCCCGACAGGGAAGGCCTTTCCCCCGGCACGTGTGCGTTAAATAACGGGACCCACCGGACTTTATAAGCCGGCTTTTCATTTGATCTCGATTCTCAACGGATAGAGACAGAGCACGTTCTCATCGGCAAGCGCCAGTGGCGCGAGATGCTTTTGAACCTGTCGCAGCACACCGTTCAGTTCGCTGGTTCCGGCCGAACCCAGAAATTTCATCAACGGCGCTTTTTTAACAGGATAATGGATAACATTGTACTCCGAACCGGTTTTTAATTTAAGCCGTGCAAACTCCAGCGCCGCCATAAGTCCCCCCATGGAATCCACGAGCTTTTTGTCTCTGGCCTGGTTTCCGGTGAATACCCTCCCCTCCGCCGCGGCGGCGATATCCTTTGCATCGATCTTTCGCGCCTCCATCACCCTTCTGGTAAACAGCTGATAGGTGAATTCAACCCCTCTCTGCAGCACCTCCCGCTCTTTCGGACTCAGGTCCCTGGATTCTGTGAACAGATCGGCAAATTCGCTAAGGCTTATTATCTCTTTCGATATGCCGAGCTTTTCATAGAGGGTCTTGAACGAGAGCTTGCCCATTATCACACCTATGGAGCCCGTTACCGTGCCTGGGCTTGCGAAGATATGATCCCCCGTACAGGCTATGTAATAACCACCTGATGCGGCCATGTTCCCGAATGAAATCACCACCTGTTTTTTGTACCGGCGGTTGAGCTCGACGAGATAATGCCACATGAAATCCGACGCGACCGCCGATCCGCCGCCAGAGTTAATGCGGACAACGATAGCCTTTATGGAAGGATCGGTAAACGCCGAACGAAGGGATTCCCTGTAGACCTGGTCGGAAATCGCATCGGGCATAATGATACCTGGCCTTTCCTCTCCGCCTTTGATGATAGCACCCTCAACGTGGATCACCGCTATCCCCGGAACCGTTCCCCATCGGTATATCCTTCTGGGACGGTCAAGGTATTCTTCAAGCTCTACGGCGGAGTACACACCATCACCCTCTTCTAGAATTTTCCTTTCCATAGCGTCATGGTATTCCACTCCATCGATAAAACCCGCCTTAACCGCATCTTCAGGTGTAGAAAAACCTTTTGAAAAAAGTTCTTCGATGACGGCACGCTTAATACCTCTGTCGGCCGCTATCTGGCTGAGGTATTGTTCATTCAGTTCAGCGAGCAGCGTTTTAAGGTTCTCACGGTACTCATCGGACATTCCCGTGCGGGTAAAAGGTTCGTTGAAAGATTTGTATTTCCCTTTACTGACCGATTCAAACTTCACCCCTACCCTGTCCAGCAGGGTTTTAAAGAAATAGACCTCGGCAACCAGTCCGGTCAGTATAAAGGTATTGGCCGGAGCATAATAGATCCTGTCTGCCGCGGAGGACAGATAATAACCCCTGTTCCCCGAAGAGGTCAACAGCGCACAAATTTTCTTCCCGTGCCGCCGGAATTTTTTAAATTCTTCCCTCAATTCCTGGATCTGGGCGATGCCGAGGCTCACATCCCCAACAACCAGAATGATTCCGGTTATGGAACGGTCCCGTGCCGCTTCGTCCACCCCGGCCAGAATCTCGTGCAAGTTCACCGGTGACTTCTGTAAAAATTTCTCTTCGGGATTTTCATGAATCCCGCCGCCTATAACGATTTTTAGGTATGCTTTTGTCATCACGGCCGGTTCGCGGTACTTCTCGCCCACCAGGCTGAGTCCCGGCGCGGAGAATCCCGGGCCCTTATGCATCCGTATTCCGCTGTATTCCATTACCATCGCCGATCCCCTTTGCGACTGGAACTCGAGCGGCAGTGAGAGGCCGAAAAAAACATTGCTGTTCATGTCGGCACCGGCATACACCGATATATCGAAGGGCGCAAGCAGACAGGCCGCAATCTGCAGGTCGTCGACATCGATCTTGCGGTCCTGATAGCGCACGGCATCCAGTGAAAGTGTAAATCTTTCGTTTAAGGGACGCAGCGAGATTGAATACGTTTCCTTTCTCAGCACCCTGTTTCCTTCCATGCGGGGACTGTTGAGATCGTGAAACGCCAGGCCCACCGAGAGAAAAGAAAAGGGTCTCAGCAGGAATCCCATTGAAAATGAACGGTAATCATCGTAAGGCCTTCTGCCCGCGCTGAAACCGTAATCGAACCCGATTCCAAAATAATTCCCGAACATGAATCCCTTGGTGATATTCACCATGGTGGTTTTCGAATCGGTTACTTCATCCAACTCAGGGTCATAAAGGCTGTTGAACCGCGTATAGCTGAAGGCGAATCCGGAAAATCCCAGCGACAGATGATGGTTCCAGTCGCCTGTTCCGCCGAAACTGAACGGCCGGTAATTCAAGAAGGATGAATCCGAATAATCGGCAAAGACCGGGTTCCTGAAAAACGCGCCGTGATTCATCATAGTGCTTGCGGAACCGACGAACAGACCTTCATGAAAGGGATTCTTTATGTCAGCCGCACCGGCTCCCGCCGGACAAACCAGTACCGCCGTTAGAATCAGTGCCGCTGTTTTCAATCTACAGTGCGGTAATACCGATAAGGGTGATGTCATCCCTGATTGCCTCTCTGTCTACATTGTTGATGTGTTCTATAATCATCTTCAATTTCTCTTCCATGTCCTTTTCCGGCTCACGAACGAGTAATTTTACCAGAGCGGATTCGTTCAAATGATTATCGGTGTGTTCGTCATACATCTCGATAAGTCCATCAGTATACAACAGAACCTCGTCACCGCGGTTCAGGATGGTCTTTGACGAGAAATAATTCGCCGCCGGGTCCGCACCCAGTATTTTGGATCTGCCCTCCAGAACCGAAACCGATGTTTTGCCGCGATGCATCACCAGCGGGGGGCAGTGCCCCGCATTTATGTATATCAGTTCCCGTGTACGCCTATTGTACGTACCGATAAAAAGTGAAATCAGATCCACACCCCGGTACCGGTGATTCAGAAAGTGGTTTACTTCTTCCACCGCTTTCTCAATGGACTTTTTTTCCATCAGCATAGCATTCACAATGCTGCTGGTCATCGACAGAATCATTGAAGCCGAAAGCCCATGGCCCGATACATCCCCCAGCACTATGGCCGTTTTATCCCTGTCGACCTTGATAAAATCAAAATAATCCCCGGTTACCTTCTTATAAGGCCTGTTATAGAAACTGATACGGATCCCCTGGTGAGCAGGGGTCTCTCTGGGCAGTAACCTGAGCTGAACGTACGAGGCTATGTCAAGCTCCTTTTCATAGTTCCTTTTGATGATATAGTTATCGAAGAGACGGTCGTTTTCAATGAGCTGATATAATTGCATCGACACCGTCTGCAGATAGCTAATGTCCTGGTTGCTGAAAAAATAACTGTCGGCCTTCTCTCCTACACCAAGCACACCTTTAAAATCCCCGACTTTAAAGCAAGGCACCATGAGAAAAAGATTTTTTTCGACCATCAGATCCCTGATCTCCGAATCAAGATCCAGATCGTGCAGATGGGTATGACGAACGATAATCTCATTTCTTTTTTTGTAATACTTCACAAACGCATGGTTTTTCGAATAGGAGGTGATGGAATCTCCCGCGAGTTTCAGTTTTTCACTGTATTCTTCTTCAGGCAGAAAAAACAACAGTACCCTGACCCCGATAAATTCTTTAACTTCCTGATAGATCCTCCGAATCTTCAATTCCAGTTCCGCCGGTGATGACACCAGTTCAGCGATATTCTGCAGCGAATTAGCGTAATAATCTTTAAGTTGGAAACTTAAGGTTCTGATCTTTCCCAGGAAAAAGTATTTGAAGGTGAGCAGTAATACCATAACAAGGATGAAGAGCGCAAAAATCCCTGTAACCGAGATACGGCCGGAATACACATGTACGATATAAAAAAGCAACAGGGCGCCGGCAACAGAGACCGCTATGTTCATAACCGTCGCAAGAACGCCTTTTATCGGAAATTCCCTGACTTCAGAAAGTCTTTTCTTCACCAGTATGGAACCCGCATGCAGGGGGAAAAGCGGCATGATGCAGGCAATCACCCACCCCGGCATGAAGGATAATAGAAAAAACGGGAAAAGAAAAAACACCACCGGGGCGAGATACGCAATGATAACAGAGAGCACTATCGAAACGTTTCTTTTCCACAGAGAAAGGTTGTTCAGCCTGATTGAGGTTTTAATTATATTATAAATGCTGAAAACTATGCCCGTCATGATCATCAGCGCGGTTATCCTCGCCGATACCAACGCATCGCCGCGCATTGAAAATACACAATTGGCGACCGGCACAAGGGCGATTAACACCGTCCCGATAACCATAACGCGTTTCAGCAATGTTTTTCTTGCCGGGCTCACTTCCATGATAATACTGTGGCATGCGATAAAATACCCTGCCAGAAGAAACAACGGGGACATTTCCCTTTGCCCGTAAAGGTCGAAGATCATCAGATACAACACACCCGTTCCCATCACAAACCGCACATACACATCGGCAAGGTCACGGTAGGAGTGCCTCATAAACACGAAAAAACCCCAGAGGAAGTGCAGATCAGCACACAGCATTAAAAGAATAAAGAACCATTCCGCATCCCGGTTACGGGTTCTGCCGTCAAACTGAAGGTGCATCATCCTGTCCCCCGATTCAACGACGACAAAGAGCCGTTCGTAAAGGGGAACGCTTGAAAGCGTCCTGATTACATCTCCCGACGAAACCCTGATCCCATTAATGGATTGAACGACGTTCCCGAACCGGGTTGCATCGTCCGCGATACCCAGGGGATAGAGCAGTCGGTTGTCCATCATCAGCCTGCTGAACGGATATACCATGACAAATTCCGATAAGCGGGACAGCAACAGGATATTCATGGCGACCAGTATTGTAAGAACCGCAACCGTGATGAGGTTTTTTTTCAAACTCCCCCCTCCATCCCGATGAGCATCAGGAGCTTGTCCTCTCCGTCCTCCTCAACCCCATCTCCCAGTCCTTTAACCAGGGCACCCAGGCTTTTGGCAAGGGATGTGCTGTTTTTCCCCATTATCACTCCGTATTTTTCCGGATTGGCGGTAAGTTCTGTATGATACCGCCCACCGGCGATGACTATGACGTCACCGGGTCGCAATCGCACCATCCGGGTGTTTTTTTTATCCCTGATTTTTATCTCAGACAAACGGCGGGTCTTTTTTCTGAAAAGAAGCGGCGGCTGGTAACTGTCGTTGCAAAAGTTGAAATTCCCATTCTGCTTTATACTGCCGTGGAGCAGCAACAGGTATTCATCGACAAGGTCCCTTTCCCTGAGGATCTTCCTCAGGCGGGCCACCGACCTGGAGGGCGGGAGCCCGAGACGTGCGAAACTCTGAAGCATGGACTGAATACCGGGCATCAGTATGGAAGTACCCAGTATATTGCCCTTGATCCTGTAAGCTGAAATCCTTACATCCTCATCACCCGAATCGTTGATGAAAACATCGTAGAATTCCCGCACCATCAGGGATTTGGGTTCATGGAAAACACGCACCTGGATTTTACCCGATTCGACCGAAGAATCAGGGAGAAATTTTTTCTGTACTCTTCTTGCAAGCTCGTAGTCCTTTTCCAGTTCCCTTTTCCGTATGATCTCTTTGAAAAAGAAACTGTTCACCGAGAGTATCGCTATTCTCGACGCGAATATCTTAAGCAGCCGTATCTCCGCTTCCTGGAACCTCCGCTTTCGCTCTCCTGTTACTATCATGCCCAGAAACATCTCATGATAGTAAATCGGCACCACCACCTCACCGTTCAGCCTGTCGAGTTCATCGATGATTGCCTTCTCAATATGGACCAGAGGCCTCAAGGCGCTTTTAATTACAATGTCATCCGGCCCTTTGACCACCTTGAAGAGTATATTGTCCTGCGATATTTTCGCCCGGCGGATAATACGCTTTCTTTTGTTTTTCTGGTAAAAAATATTGAATTCGTTCCGGTCATGATAATAAAAAATCAGGAACCCGACCTGTACCCTGATGAGATCCAGTATCTGGTCAAAGGTGTCCCTGAGCACCTCATCAAAAGATTCCATGTTCAAAATCGAATCTACCGTCTGCACGTAAAGATCGCTGTACTGGATGGGGCTCAGCGTGGAATTTATGATTTCAAAACCGTACGAAACCATCGGCAGGGTTACAAAAATAAAAACGGTGAAGAAGAACACGAACTGAGACCCACCCAGGCCCAGGTTCATAAACGTTGAGGCGCATAAGACCAGCACCGAGACCACGATGAGAAAAAGTCCCAGGGTCAGCAGGCTGTTTTTTACCCTTTTATTCATGCCTCGCCGAAGCTGCTTATCAGGTCCCCAACCACGCACTGTACCAGCGTTTCTACGGAATAGGATCCGTTCAAAAGCAGAAAACGATCATCGGCGATGGAAAGGAAAATCTTTCTCACGGTGTCCAGAAAATCTTTTTTCTCAAAAATGCTTTCACCACCGGCATCGTTTCTTACCGCAATCCGCTCGAGTGCGTGCTCGGGTGTAATGTCGATGAAGTATACGCGCTCTGGCTCCGGAAACCCTTTTTCGCGATTACGGGCTATAATGCTTTGGGGCGGTACGCCCATGGCCCCCTGGTATGCGGCATTGGAAAAATAGTACCGGTCCATCAGCAATAAACGGTTCTCCCTGATCGCCGGAAGCACATTGCGTTCGACATCATATTCTCTGTCCCTGATAAAGAGTTCTACCTGCGTTTCCGGATCCGCCGGCGCGTTCCCTTTGAGTATCTCTTTCAGTTTGATTCCCCACGGCCCGTCGGTGGGTTCACGCAGGATTACCGTGTTCACGCCTCTTCCCGTTAAATACGCATGCACCCGTTCGCACAAAGTGGTTTTCCCTGAACCATCGATACCTTCAAATACCACAAAAAGCGGAAGGCGGATACTCATAAGAGGTACTTGTCCGTCTTCCTGTAGCCGCCGTCAAACGCCTTTTTGAAGTCTCCGTAGCCGGGACGGTTAAGCAGTCCGAAGGTAAACTTTTTGCCCTGCTCAACGGCAGGCTGATCGAAGGGATTGATGTGGTACAGGTATCCCGCATAAGCGGTCTGCATCTCAAAAAACACAATGAGCTCACCGATGGCCTCTTCGTCCAGCCGGGAAAGTATGATAGAGGCATTGGGGCGGGAAGCTTCTTTTAACACCAGTTCCGTTGCCGATTCTTCGAAGCGGTTGAGTTCACGCAGGCTCTTGCGGGAGAGGTAATCAAGCTCTGGTATCCCTTCATAAAAAACGGGGATTTCTATATCATCGTCAAACCGGTCCAGCTTGAGAAAGGTAATAACCTTGTCGTTGGGACCCTCAAGATAGAGCTGAAGCTGAGAATGCTGGTCCACGGTGCCGAGCGCTGAAACCGGCGTAAGTCCTGATACCACGGGTTTTCCGTCCACATCCCTGCATTTCCCCAGGGATTCAGCCCAGAGCTGACGGTACCAGTCGGCGAAAAGAAAAAGCTTTCTTGTATAAGGCATCAACACGTTGATTCTCTTGTTCTTCAAGGTATCGAACAGGTAATGAAAAAGCGCATTGAGCAGCGGCGCGTTCTTCATAAGCTCTTTTCCATAGTATTTCTCAACGCCCTTTCGCGCGCCTGAAAGGAGTTTTACGATATCTATTCCCATGAAGGCCGCGGCAACCAGGCCGACAGGAGTCAGCACCGAGAACCTCCCTCCCACATTCGGCGGGACGGAAAAGCTCGGGAAACCCTCCTCCACCGCCAGTTTTCTCAATATACCGCCTTTCGGGTCGGTAATGGCGACAAACTGGTCACGGTACGAGGTCCCTCTGGTTTTTTTTACCATATCAAGAAGAATGGCGAAGTTCGCGTTGGTCTCGGTGGTGCCACCTGACTTCGATATCACCAGAAAAAGTGTGTCTTTAACGTCCATGATATCGGAAATCGCCCTGATCTCGTAGGGGTCCACATTGTCGAAAAAGAAAACCTTCGGACGGCCGCCGGATTTTTTCCGGTCCAGTTCATTGAGATACAGATGCGACAGCGACGCCCGCAGTGCCTGGCCGCCCAGCGCTGATCCTCCTATTCCGATCACGGCGACCGAAGCATAACGTGACCCTGCGGCCTTTCTGAATTCCAGTATTTCACCCGCAATGTCGTCCCGATACGGTATCTCAAGAAAGCCGAGCAGGCCTCCGGATCTTTCTCTTTCCATGCGGTCCAGGGCGGCTTTTGAAGCGTCCGTATGACCGGTGAGATCGGTTTCAGAAATACCGTGTTCCCTGCCCACATGTGCTTCCATAAAAAAATTGAAGTCATATTTAATCATTGCATCACCCCGCTTCCCTGGAAGTATCCAGTCCAGGTTTGATGTAATCCACATAGAGACGTGTCGCGCCGACAGCCGACAGGTTCAATGAGAGGAATCCGATTATCGGAATGAATGCCTGGATCCAGAACCCGGTTCCTATCCCCACGGTCAGGAACCTGTAGCGCCAGGCGATCTTCAGTTTTTGACTGAAACCCAGCTTTCTCCTGTCCAGCGGAAACTCAATAAATCCGAAACCGAGAAAAAACATCCCGGATAAAAAGCCCAGTACGGCGTAAAGCACGCTGCCTATGACTGGTATTAAATTCAGCAGCAGAATAACGACGTTGAAGATCACAATAATGATCAACAGCTTTATTACGCTCGAAAACACCCTGACCAGATCCCGCACCATCCCTGATACGGTAAACTTTTCTTCGAAACTGCGACCGGTTATTATGGCTTCAACCCTGCCCGCGAGCGGATCATTGAACGGGGCCGTTACTATACCGCCGGTGACAGAATACAGTACGATAGATATCAGCGCCAGCAGCATTCCGAACAACGGTGTGACAACCCACCGGACCACCGTATGATACCAAGCCCCGCCCTGCGGCATGAACTGCATGAGCAAAGGATAGATACAGGTGATTGAGAAATAAATCAACGCACTCAGGAGCAGCAAATTGATGAAAAAGGGGACTATGAAGTATACCGCAAGCCCTCTGTTTCTGCGCACAAAACCCATGGCACCGAAAGGCGCAGAAACGCCTTGAATAAAGAGATACATGCCGCCGCGGTTATTTCTTGTCATGGTTTCCGTACGTGTGTTTTCAATCCGGTGGTGATTTCATAATGGCAATCACCGTTTTCCGGCATGGGAATTGTATACGCAACTATACCTTTCCGGGGGTGTGGAACCCCGAGATTATCATTGATTACGCGGGATGTCAAACAATTTATAAATGCCGGGGCGGGCCGTTGCGGTTTTCCGCACGGCAGAGACGGTTCATAATCGCCATACCGAGACCGGTTTCTGGAACCCTCTGAGCATAGATCAGATCGACCCCCGCTTCATCAAGCCGGTGCAGACAGGAAAACAGCCTCGCAGCCGCTTCTCTGAGATCGCCGTTTTCCGAAAGAACCTCAATCTTTTTTACCCTCAGGTTTCCAGGAGCGGTCATGAAGGCCAGCACACCCGCATTCGTGCTGTCCGGGGGTATATCATCGAATCCGTCGATGAGTCTCAGCGGCGCACTCGGAGAATAATGGGAAGGGAGCTGGCCGGGAGCTTCGGGGATCGCATCTGCCGCTGTCAGCGGGACAATGACTTTTCCCGTGATCTTCTCGATCTCTTCCAGGGGAAGGCCACCGGGTCGCAGCAGCACCGGTCCTCCCTCCCCGATTTTAAGAATCGTAGACTCCAGCCCTACCGTACATTCCCCGCCGTCCAGTATCATGTCCACACGGTCACCCAGTTGCAATGCCACATGGGAAGCGGAGGTCGGGCTCAACCTGCCGAAGAGGTTCGCGCTCGGTGCGGCCACGGGGCGACCGGCTTCCCTGATCAGCGACAGGGCCACGGGGTGTGCCGGCATTCTTACCGCCACGGTAGTGAGCCCGGCGGTCACGATATCCGGCACGGAGGGGAGTTTCTCCATTACCAGGGTAAGCGGTCCCGGCCAGAAAGCTGCCATTAGTCGCTCTATCCGGGCTGGAGGTGTAAACGCCACAAGAGGTACCTGTTCATGATCGGCGATATGGACTATGATCGGATCGAAATACGGCCGCCTTTTGACTTCAAAAATTGCCGCAACCGCTTCGGGATTGAACGCATCCGCGCCCAGACCGTAGACGGTTTCCGTAGGGAAACCAACCAGACCACCCGATTTGAGTATCCCGGCGGCACGAACAATGTTTTCCCGGTCGGCGGGAAATATATTTACCGGACTGCCCTGCATGGTTGTTTATCACCAGGTATATTACTTACATCTGCTCTCAACGGGATCTGCACCGTCGTACTGCAACTGATAGTTTCCATCCCACCCGCTTCTTATAAGGGTATTTTCTTCTTTACAGTTCCCGCCAGCTTAAAAACAATCTGTTCTGCCAAAGTTATGTCGATTACGACCTTACTGTCAATACATTCCTCGAAACGCAGGGTTGTCTCCATGAAAGTATCCAAAGACAAAAAGAAACACACACCATTTGTGACAAGGTTGTTCGTTATATTTGCCACAGGACTGCTCACACTCGGCCACAGTGCAACATCGAACACCGCCGGATATTTGGGCCTGGGGCTTGTGCGGGGAGATCCGACGGGCATTACCGGAAAATACTTCATTGATAAACGCAATGCCGTCGACGGGGGTATCGGTAACGCCCTGAGCAAGGGTTTTTACCTCTACTCGGATAACCCGTGGCATTTCCCCCCTGCAACCACCCTCTACATAGGTGGAGGGGCGGCTTTTCATCATTACCGGCACAGCAACAGGTATTGGGAAGAGGAGGAGGAAAACCGTATCGAGGGACGCGTTTCTTATGGTGTGGCGTACCGGTTTGACATGAAACCCGTGTGTCTGAAAGAATGCGCCGTAAGGCGCACCCCATATGCCGGCAGAGTGGTTTGACCTTATGCAGACGCCGATGATCGTCACATTCGGAATTTATCTGATCACGCTCATTACTGTAGGGCTTTATTATTATAAAAGAAGCGCGAATATCGAGGATTATCTGCTGGGGGGCCGCAGCCTGGGCCGCTGGGTCACTGCTTTATCCGCCCAGGCGAGCGATATGAGCGGCTGGCTGCTGATGGGCCTGCCGGGAGCGGTATATCTGGACGGTACTCCCGCTTCATGGATCGCGATCGGTCTGTTACTGGGGACCCTGATCAACTGGAAGTATATATCGGTGCGACTGCGCGTGTATACCCAAAAGACCGATTCTCTCACGCTTCCCATATTTTTCGAGAACCGTTTCCGCGATCCGACGGGGCTCTTACGCACCCTTTCCGCCGTGGTTACACTGATTTTCTTTACCCTGTACGTTTCATCGGGCCTGGTGGCTTCGGGGAAACTGTTCGAGTCAATGTTCGGCATCGGTTACGGACCTGCGGTCATCGTCGGCGGTCTGATTATTATAACCTACACATTTCTGGGCGGCTTTCTCGCGGTGTGTTACACCGACTTCATTCAGGGCACCCTCATGCTCATCGCCATTGTGGCGGTACCCGCCGTTGCCTATTCCGCCGCCGACGGCTACCAGGGAATCTCCCTGGCCATGGCGGCAAGGAACATCCCCTCTGCACTGTTGCCGGTAACAGGCCTTACGCTTACCGGCATCATCTCCACCATGGCCTGGGGTCTGGGTTACTTCGGGCAACCGCACATACTGGTGCGCTTTATGGGTATAAAATCCGCAGGTGAGCTTCCCAAAGCCATGCGCATAGCCTTACTCTGGGTAATCATCTCGCTGGGCGGCGCTCTGGCGTCAGGGCTGACAGCCATTCCACTGTTCAGTAATCTGCCCCCAGGCGACCACGAGAAGGTATTCATTTACATGATAAACCTGTTCTTTAATCCATGGTTCGGCGGCATACTGCTCGCGGCAATCATGTCCGCCATTATGTCAACCATCGATTCGCAGCTGCTGGTGCTTTCATCGACACTGACCGAGGATTTTTACCAGAAAGCCGTCAACAGGAAAGCCTCCCAGAAGGAGCTGGTTTTTATCGGCAGGATGTCGGTGATCATCGTTTCGGTGGCGGCACTGGCACTGGCAATGAACCCCCGCAATACCATTCTCGGACTCGTGGCCTATGCATGGGGCGGATTCGGAGCCGCTTTCGGACCGCTGGTGATCAGCGCGCTTTTTTCCAGGAAAGCCTCATGGCAATCGGCCCTGGGGGGGATGGTAACGGGAACGGTGGTACTTATCCTCTGGAAGCATCTGGGATTTGGGGACCACATGTACGAGATCGTTCCCGGTTTTCTCGCCAACACGCTTTGCATTTATATATTGAACCAATGCTACGGGCAGGAAAACCGTGAAATCCTGGAGGAATTTGATTCGATGGTGTGTGAGTCCCGGGGCGTGTTGAAAAGCTCCTGTGAAAATTGAAGGCCGACTGTGGAGCCGTCATTTGCCGTGACGCGTTTCGAAGGGCCGGCGCATCAGGCTTAGGGGACTTTCACTCCTTTTTCTCTTTCCCCTGGATATAACCCCATTTCTGGAGCAGCCGGTTGATATCCCGCGAGAGATATGTCTCACCGCTCACTCCCCGGATTCCCCTCGTAGACGCAGAGTTCCAGAACAGCAGACCGCGGTCCACCAGTTCAATCAATTCATCCTGCGGCTTCCCTTTTATTACCGGCAGGCCGGTATCCAGTATGTACACCCCTCCTCCGGCCGGGGGAATCAGCGGGAGCAGATGGGGACCTGCCAGCAGGGAAGCGCCTTTTTCCACTGTGAGTTTAATCCTGGCATCGGCGGGAACGGTACTGAAGGTTATACATCCTCCCGGGGTAAGTGAGAAATGATATTCCTTCCGGGTGATTCGTGTGATCACGGCGTTATTGCCGGCGGCGACACCATGGAAAAAACCGTCGATCACCCGTATCATGCCCCGTACTTCGGTGCTGCGCGAAGTGATGACGTTTACCGGCTGCGTAAAGCGCACCTGATGCAGAAGTGCGCTCATTCGGGCGGCGGCTTCATGTTTTTTTCCGATAAGGTTCATCGTTTCATGGGGATCCGCCGTCAGGTCGTAAAGTTCCCGGTATTCATGAACTATATCGCCTCCCCAGAATACGGGCCTGGTCCCGAAACCATAGTACTTTTCGTTATATTTATATCCCCGTGCCCTGACACCGTACATCATCCGCCCCTCGCAATAGACCACCCTTTCTTCTTTTTCCACTCCTTTCACCAGCGGCAGCAGTGATATTCCCTGACAATAAGCCGGTATCTCCATGCCCATCAATTCCAGCAGGGTGGGTGTCACATCGATACTTCTTACCTGCGAGTCGCAGCGGACATCGGCGATTCTCCGGTCACCCTGGGGTTTGATTATGAGCGGCGTGTGCATCTCTTCATCAAAAAGCGTCTGCCCGTGCGAAAACCTGGCCCTTTTCCCTGTGTATACACTCTGCTCGTGGAGAGGATTGAACACCTCCCCGTGATCCGAGGTTACCACCACTATGGTGTTGTCGTACAGACCGAGTTTTTTGAGCGCGTGTATCACCCTGCCGAAATGGTCATCGGTATAACTTATCTCGCCCAGATAGGCCCTGAACCAGGGATGAATGTCTTTCAGGCGTTGTCGTAACGGGTCAAGATAGCGTTTCGGAGGGATATACGCATTATGAGGGGCATTATAGTTGATGAACAGAAAAAAATTCCTCGAAGAATTTTCCCCGAGCCATGATATCACCTCGTCGGTTATATCCACCGTGTCTTCCCACTGGGTCTGATACTCCGACAGTTCATCGAAATCCAGATCGGTCCCGATGCCGGTGTAATCGATGATAAAGGCATTGTTGCCGATGGAACGGGTTATATACCCCTGTTCTTTTAACAGGGTCGTAACCGGTTTTATGCCGCTTTCCCGGTAAAACCAGCGTTTTTCCTCATCGGATACCGGTGGATAAAAAAAGTTCACCCCGCTGCGGGACGCATGGACGGAACAGAGCGCGGCTATGGTAGAGGGCCGCGTCCAGTTCGAAACCACGAAGTGACGCCGAAAATTCATACCGTCGCGTGCCAGGGCGTCGATGTTCGGCGTCAGCCGGTACTTTTCAACCGTTGCATTAACAGCGTCAGCACGGGTGGCATCGATGATCACGAATATCACGTTGGGAGGGGAAGAGGGTTTCGCGGTAGCGGTATAGATTCTGGGATTCGCGATGAAAAGATGTTCCGTGCGGAGCGAGTCCGTTTCAAAACGGAATTCAAGTACCGCAGCGGATGAGCCGACCGTGGGAAGCTGAATGACGTAGTCCCGCCAGCCCTGTTCGGGTACCACCGCCTCCGTTGATTGCTGTTGAAAAACCTGGAACGACCTGTTTCCCTGACGCAGCACAATGCTTAGATTACCTTCTTTTCTTCCCCGCAACATATACCCGCCGAGGGAAAAAACCATGCGTGAATTCCGAGGTACGGACAGTCCCAGCGGTATACGGACTTCCACCGGCGATCCCCTATAGGCACCCAGGTAAAGGGAGCGGCGCACGTTCTGGAATTTTTTCCGGTGATCGATATCAAAACCCACCTTCACCAGTCTCGGTGAATCCACTCCCCAGGGATCGCGGTACCATTTTTTATAGGCACTCAGCTCCCGGTACTTGACAGCAAATCCGTTGTCCAGCACTTCGCCGCAGCCGAAACGTGAAATCACATCAACCAGCAGCTTTTCCGATTCTAAACCCCTGGGTTCTCCCTGAGAACATCCCACAGTGTGAATAATAAGTAATAGAACTGAAAACAGCGCTGATGTTCTGTTGATGTTTCGGGCCATCGTCACGTTAATTTCCCGGCATTAATTTCACAATCACTGTAAACCTCATGAAAAGAATACATGCCTTGCCGGGCCGGCGTATATCAAGCAATAATTGTTTCATATACGGGAAAACACGCCGGCAGGTTTTCACCGTAAAATCGGTGTTTTTTCGTTTACTTGTCATAACGGTTTTGTGAAACTAACGCATTAATAACGGTACCGAAGGTCACATCAATGAAGACACTCCGCATGTTGGTGCTCCCGACTCTTTTACTGCTCATGTCCGCAACAGACTGCACCAGAAAGTACGGAATTCAACGCGGTTTCCACGCGAGAGAAAATCCCGGTACCGAGGTTCATAATAACCGGTGTATCCTTATAAGGTCACGCGCCATGGAAGTAACGGTCGACCCGATTTACGAGGATGAATGGAAACGCATCCTGGAACATACTCCGTACACGACAAGATCATCCTCAGCAGGCGATTTCAGGGTACCCAAAGCCCATTTTTTTCAGGTGGTTTTTTTCAATGCGTACGACCGCCCTGTACCCCTTAAAGACCTGTCAATAATGCTCCTTTTAGGTGATCGGGAAATAAAACCCCTCCCGGCTGAAGAAATGAAGAAAACGTGCGCATCCCCCGCGTATGGGACCTTCAATTTCAGCACCATACTTGGATTCCGCAGAGTATTATCAGAACGGGGTTGCGGAGAAATACGCTTTGATCGGGACCTTATCGATTATCGTTTGAATTTTATTAATCCCGGGGACCGTCTGTTAAAAATAGTTGCATTTCCATGGATTCCCGTGGAAAAAAGAACCTTCACAATACGAATTTCATTCCGGACCGATGAATCGGCAAAAACCATGGATTTCAGCTATTCACGTTTCGAATACCGGACACGGGGGAAGCATTTTATAAACCCGGACAAACAAATAAAGGAGCAGGACCGATGACTATTGACCGGCAGCAGATACTTAAGGTGGCTGAACTGGCCCGCCTGGAACTGACTGAAGAGGAGAAAACAGAATTTTCCCTGCAGTTGACTGAAATAATCAATTATGTTGAAAAGATCAATGAACTGAATACCGAGAACATCCAGCCGACCGACCATATTGTGGAGCTGAAAAACGTATTCAGAGAGGATAAGGTTCACAAATCCATCGACCGGGCAGAAATAGAAAAAATTGCCCCTGAGTATTCCGACGGACATATCATCGTACCGATTATCATTGAGGGACAATAATGCCGCGTCTCTTCATAGCCCTGCCCATCGGAGAAGATGTACAGCGGATGCTTGATCCTGTGTACGAATTTTTCAAGAGCCAGGACCATATACTTAAGGCCGTAATCCCTGCAAACTTTCACATTACGATAAAGTTCCTGGGCGAATGCAGCACCAGCGTCGCGACCGCCATAGAAAGTACCTTTGACGAAATACACACACCACGGGACGAGATCCCCTTCAAACTGACAGGACTGGGGGCTTTCCCAAATACCAGAAAACCCAGCGTAGTGTGGGCAGGGATTGATACAGACGCTGAGTTCGTTGATCGTCTTTATAAGAACGTGGAGATCTACAGCCGTAATTTTAATTTTAAAGATGAAACGCGGGATCTCATGCTTCATCTTACCCTGGCAAGAGTTAAAAAGGGACGTTCCATTACAGGGGACCTTCTGAAATTCATAGAATCCAACAGGGATACTGCCTTCGGCGACTCCGTGTTTGACCGTCTATCGCTTTTTTCCTCCAGGCTGAACCCCGAAGGACCCGTATATACGGAATTGAAGGCCGTTAAATTCCGTTGAACTGTGTCGTTACTCCGTCATAAACCGTGGTTCCCGGGTGTGTATGCTTTTTTTCCAGACAGAGAAACCGTTGAACCCGTAATTATAACAGGTTCGAGGCCAGTTCCGCAAGCTGGGACCGTTCACCCTTTTCCAGAGTGACGTGCGCGTAAATATCCTGGCCCTTCATTTTATCAATAAGATAGGTCAGACCGTTACTGCGGGAATCAAGAAACGGGGTGTCGATCTGGTAAGGATCGCCGGTGAATACGATCTTGGTGCCCTCCCCTGCCCTGGTGATAATGGTCTTTACCTCATGAGGCGTAAGGTTCTGGGCCTCATCGACGATAAAAAACACTTTTGAAAGGCTCCTCCCCCGGATATAGGCCAGGGCCATGATCAAAAGCTTCCCGTTGATGAGCATTTCACTGATTCTTTTGTATTCCTGCGACGTCTCGATAAACTGGTTCTGAATGACCGAGAGGTTATCGAACAGGGGCTGCATATAGGGATCCAGTTTGCTCTGTATGTCCCCGGGGAGATACCCTATATCGCGGTTTGAAAGCGGTATTACCGGGCGCGCCAACAGGATCTGTTTATACTCCTTTCGTATCTCCAGCGAGGCTGCCAGCGCCATGAGTGTCTTGCCGGTACCTGCCTTTCCCGAAAGCGTGACCAGCCTTATGTCAGGGTTCATAAGCGCATCAAGGGAAAAAGTCTGCTCCGCATTCCGGGGCATGATACCATATGCCCGCTTTTTTTCCACCAGCCGGATGCAGTGGTTTTCCTTGACATAGGCAGTCAATATGCTCTTGCTCTCATTCCGCATAATAAAATACTCGTTGGGGAAAGGATCGAGTTCCAGACCGGTTCCGTCGACAGCTACCGCTGCTTCTCTGAACAGACGGTCAATCAGTTCATGTGGTACGTGCTCAATAAGGTTTTTACCCAGGTACAGGTCGTCGATATTTTTAACTTTTCCTGTTTCATAATCTTCGGATTTCAGCCCTATACTTTTTGCCTTCATTCTAAGGTTGATATCCTTAGAGACCAGTATCACCCTTTCTTCCCCATATTCCTTCGAGAGGTTGTATGCCAGGGCCAGTATCCGGTGGTCCGGCGTATCCTCCCAGAAAATCTCTTTCAGGTACTGGTCCCTGATCACGTTGGTAAGAATCATGAAGATACCGCCGGTGGACAATCGTACTCCGTTGCTTAACGGCTTATCACCGATGAGGGAATCCAGTTCCCTGGTAAATTCCCTGGCGTTGTAGTTTATGGTTTCATTGCCTTTTTTAAACTGGTCGATTTCTTCAAGCAGGGTTATGGGCACGACTACATTATGCTCTTCGAATGAATATATACTGAGGTAATCATAGAGGACGACATTGGTGTCCAGTACAAATATCTTGTTGCCGTTGTCCTTCAACATAGGCCCCGGTCTCCTGGTCTTATCTGTTTTAAGAAGCGGTTAATATGCCGGAAAGTTTGATATAATGACCTCCTTTTCAAAATGAGACATAACGTCCTAGTATACCGATACTTTAAAAATATGCAATTAAAAACCTGTAAAAAAAATAAAAAGACTCCGTTGATCAACCATGGAGTCTTTTATGCAACAGCAGAATGAGAGCCGGCCGGCGCGGTCACCAGAGGTACCGCGGGTTCCGGCCCACCTTATGGTACAAATCTTTCGTACTGATGTGCTTTTCAACTATATCATCACCTCACACCCGGAGGTCATATCCCTTTACAATTTTTTGCAGCCTTCCTTTAATATACGTTCCCCTAACACAAACAGCGCAGGATCCTTTACAATACAATTATCGGCCTCCTGACGATACCGGCCAAAGTATTTAACTATCTTTTCGGCGGATACTGCGTAATGTTGCGGATATCCTCGTAGAGCGGTTTGAGACGATTATATATCCTCAGGTAGACCTTTTCATAAAGCTGCAGGTAAATGTCCCGGTTTTTCGGTTTCGGTTCGAATACCCTGCCGACCCTGGTCATTTCCTTCACCGCCACCGGGAAACCGCTATGCAATCCCAGCCCCACTGCGGCGTCGATCGCCGCCCCGAGCGCCGATGTCTCGTAGGTATGGGGCCGTTCCGCCGGCAGGTCGAAAATATCCGCGGTAATCTGCATTGCAACATCGCTCTGGGAGCCCCCTCCCGACACTCTCACCCTTTCAACGGTAACGCCGGTCTTTTTCTCGGTACGCAGGGTCCCTTCCTTCAGGGCATACGCCAGCCCTTCAAGTATTGCCCTGTAGATATGTACCCTCGTATGCACGTCGCCGAACCCGATCACCGCTCCCTTGGCTTCCGGTCCGGGAACCTTCACCCCGGGAGACCAGTACGGTTGCAGCAAGAGGCCCATTGAACCGGGAGGGATGTTGGACACCAACTGGTCGAAAAGCTGTTCCGGACTGATACCCTTCTTTTTGGCGATGATTTCCTCCCGCATGCCGAATTCACGTTTAAACCAGCTTACCATCCAGAAACCGCGGTAGATCATTACCTCGGTGTTGTATGCGCCAGGCACCGCACTGGGATAGGAGGGCAGAAGGGGCATAATCTCTACATAGCTTTCGCTGGTGGTCTCCACCGTGGCCGTGGTCCCATAGCTCAGGCAGGCTGTTTCGGGAGTAAGACAGCCCGATCCCAGTACTTCACAGGCCTTGTCGGTAGCGGCGGCCATCATGGGAAGTCCTGCCGGGATGCCGGTTTCCGACGCGGCTTTTGTGGTTATACGCCCCAGCTCTTCCGAAGGTCTTACGAGCGAGGGCAGAATGTGCTCATTCATAGGGAACCATTTCCACTTCATATCGCTCTTTTTAGCCCATTGCTGCTTTTTATAATCAAAGGGCACAAAACCCACGATATTGGCGGCAGAATCGATGAATTCGCCTGTCAGACGGTAAATCAGGTACCCCGATAAAAACAGGTATTTATGGGTTTTTTCCCATATCTCCGGCTGGTTCTGCCGTATCCAGTTCGCTTCACATTCGGTAATGGCGTAATTAACCGCTTCTTCAAGACCCATTATTTTCAGCATCATATTCATAGGAGCCGGTATCCATTTGAATTTTTGGGCCCTGCGCTGATCAAGCCAGACTATGGCCGGCCGCAGCGGTTTGCCGTTTTTATCGACGTTGACCATTGTGTCACGCTGGGAGGTTATGGTCACCCCTTTGATCGATTCCTTCGGGATTTTTGATGACTGCATCAGTTTTTTACAGGTCAGGCACAGGTTTTTCCAGTAGTAGTCCGGATGCTGTTCCGCCCACCCGGGATTATCGGAAAAATAGGGTTCAATCTGGGTTTTTACCAGATGATGCAGATTGCCCCGCAGATCTACCAGGACCGCTCTTATGGATTGGGTCCCTACATCAATCGAGAGAATAACCTCCGACACCTTACCGGTCCTTTTAACCGCCATGATCAGCCTCCTGCATATGGTTCAGGTTACTGTTTAAACCCTGCAATTATATACATTCCTGTCGGGTTCGTCATTCATTTTTTAGCATTATCATTTTCTGAATTAAAAATTGTATTGAATTTACCCGCCGGCAAAAGGGATAGTTGTACAACACGCGCTGGTATTTTCAACCGTCTGAAAATTCAAGGAACACCGCTATGACGGCATACGTGACAGAATCAGTTAATATATCCCGGGACCATTATTTGCTGGTCTTTGACGCCCCTCATATGGAGCCTTCATCTCCGGGACAGTTTGTCAATATCCGCATCAGCCCTGCCACCGATCCCCTGGTGAGGCGTCCTTTTTCAGTCTTTTCCCACGAAAAGAACAAAATCGAAATTGTTGTAAAAAGCGTGGGCAGGGGGACCGGTTCCATTTCCTCGTTCAGACCGGGAGAACCGGTTGATCTGCTGGGTCCGCTGGGGAGAGGATTCACTGTACGCCCGAATGCCCGGGCTCTGCTGGTGGGCGGAGGAGTGGGAAACGCTCCCCTCTATTATCTGGCATGGCGACTGAAGTCTCATGGAACAGCGATAACCTACCTCTATTGCTCCCGCTCCCGGGAATACCAGTTCCTGCTCGAACGGTTTGCGGAAACGGTCGACAGGCTGGTTATCGCCACCGACGACGGCACGGCAGGTGTAAAGGGTCTGGCCCCTGAAATCGCCGCTGAAGTGATACGGGAGGAGGGGTTCGAGATGGTGTGCACCTGCGGTCCGACGCCCATGATGGAAGGAATGGTCAACGTGTCAAAGAACGCCGGTGTCCCCATTGAGGTTTCCCTGGAAAACTATTTCGGGTGCGGGATCGGCCTGTGCTCGGGCTGTACAGTGGAAACGGTTGATGGCAACAAAAGGGCTTGTGTCGACGGACCGGTAATGGATGGGAAGAGCATTCTATGGAATACTATGCCTGTTTGAAAACCGGGGAAAGGCGCTTGAATTCCGGGGTGCCCGACCTTTCCAGCAGCATGAACGATATGGTTTCTGCCGGATAGATTAAAGCGCCCGCCTCCCTCATCAATTCCAGTCCCATCATCCACTGGTGATCACTTCGCGACGCCACCGCATCGGACGCCACTATGGCAATATACTTCCCGTCCAGAAGGCTGAGCACGGTCTGTACCACGCAGATATGTGTTTCCACACCGCATACGATTATAGCGCGGCGCTCCATATCGGCTATCGCCCGCGCAATCGCCGTGTCCTTCATGCAGTTGAAATGGATCTTGTCGTAGGGAACGACATCGGGCAGATGCTTTTGTATTTCAGGAACGGTTTGTCCCAGACCCTTGCTGTACTGTTCTGTAATAATTACGGGAAGTTTGAACTCTTTTGCCGTTTCAATAATTATGCCGGCGTTTCGAAACAGGCGTTTTTTCGTATCGTCGCCGAAAGGAACCATGAACCGCTCCTGTATATCGATAACCAGCAGTCCGCAATTATCCTTTTCAATCGTATACATTTTATTCGTCATATAAGTTTGTCCCACGGGAGTGCTGCCGCTCAGAACTGAACCTTATCACAGCAGGTCATTACCGATATTCTCAAGCACCGAACCTTTCTGCTTTTTTCGTTTAATGTTCTTCAGAATAGATTTTTTATGACGTTCGGTGATGTTTTCCTTCGGTCCTTTCTGTATCGGGTCTATATCCATTTCCCTGCCGCTGCAAAGGTTGCATTCATCGGTGGGTTCAGTGCCCGGGATAAACACCTCCTTAATACGCTTGTTGCATCGGGACGACGGCAGCAATCCCGAGTTGGCGCACACCTCCTTTTCGCTCAAATAAGCATATATGGGAAAGTTCAGCACCGCCTCGTCTTTCATCGCAGCCTTCATGTACTCCCTCCATACAGGAGCTACCACCGCACCTCCCGCCTGACCCATGCCCAGGGAAAGTCCCAATTTGTCATATCCCATCCAGATACAGGTGGTCAACTGCGGCACGAAACCGACGAACCAGGCATCCTTCCAGTTGTTGGTCGTTCCGGTTTTGCCGCCGGCCTGTCTTCCCAGAGCGGCCCCCATCCCGGTTCCCCTGGAGATGACCGTCTGGAGCATGCTGATCATGATCTGGGCCGTCTCTGGATGCAACACCTGTATCGATCCGTTTTTTCTTGCCTTTTCGATTTTTTTCGCGTTGTCTTCTTCATTGTTTTCCAGGATTTTCCCGGAACGGTCTTTTATATACCGTATGCTGAAAGGAAAAACATCCTTGCCGCCGTTGGCTATAATGGCATAAGCCCTGGCCAGTTCAAGGGGGCTCACTTCCATGGTGCCCAGGGCTATTGAAAAATTCCTGCGCAGTCTGGTGGATGCATCATTGGGGCTGAGCTTGAGCAGTTTTGTGTAATATTTCATCACCGTCTCTATGCCGATTGCGTCGGCGATTCGGATGGATATAACGTTGATTGAAAGAGCCAGCGCCTTGCGCAACCTCAGCAGGCCGTAATACTCTCCTTCATAATTTTCAGGGATCCAGTCACCTCCTTCGGTGTCGAGATACACGAGTGGTGAATCCAGGACCGCCGTCGCGGGCGTGAATTTTCTTGATTCCATCGCCGCGGAGTACAGCAACGGCTTTATCGCCGATCCGGGTTGGCGCTGGGACTGCATCACCCTGTTGAGCTGGTTTATGCTGGTGAACTCGCTACCGCCGACCATGGCTTCGATATATCCGTTACGATGGTCTATGGAGATTAAACAGCCTTCCACCTTCTGGTAGTCCTTGTCGTCAAGGTAGTCCTTGCGGTAGACCGATATGACGTTACCTACGCTCTCGAATCCGGTAAAACAGTTAAGTATGTCCAGGTCATCAACGATGTTCTCCCTTAGATAACTGTTTATTTTTTCCTTTTCATATGAACCGGTCCGTGAAAACGGTTTAATGTTAAACAACATTGATATCATGCCGACCATGTCGTTATAATGATCAATTATATAATCATCCCTCTTGAAGGAAAGGTTCCCCGAGATTTCAGTCTGGCGCTCAAGAGCGGCAGACATGATATTCTGTGCGGCGATCTGTTTTTTAACATCAAGGGTGGTGTATACCAGAAGCCCGTCCTCGAATACCTTTTCCTCTCCATACTTCTTTATCAGTATGCGGCGGAGATACTCGGTAAACCACGGGGCCTTATCGGTGCGTGACGACCATGTATTCATGGTGGGAGGGAGTTCGTTGATGTAGTACAGATAATTGGGCCAGAACTCAAGATAGGCCTTTTCCGCTTCGGATATGCGTATATTCCCCATCTCCACCATTTTCGCGAGTACGATCTTATGACGTTCCATTGAACGTTTCGGGTGCCGTAAGGGAGAAAGGTTGTTAGGAGAGGACGGGAGGGTCGCCAGAAGCGCGGATTCGGCCAGGTTGAGGTCCCATACGTGCTTGTTGAAATAAAACTGCGAAGCCGATTCTACACCGTAAGCCCCGTGTCCAAGGAAAATCTGGTTCAGGTAAAGCCCCATTATTTCATCTTTAGTATAAAACATTTCCATCATGAGGGCTATAAATGCTTCTTTCGCTTTCCTGAAGATGCTCCTCTTCCCTGATGTGAGCAGAATTTTGGAAAGCTGTTGAGTGATGGTGCTTCCTCCCTGCCTTATCCTGCCGGAAAATATATTAATGAAAAAAGCCCTTACGATACCCTTGGGATTAATGCCGAAATGAGAGTAAAACTCATTGTCCTCAATGGCGATAAATGCACTGACCAGGTGAGCTGGTATTTTCTTATAGGGAACCACCTCGCGTTTCTGACGGAATAGTTCTGACACCAGCAGGCCGTTTTTATCATATATTTTTGTGGCAATCTTCGGCTGAAAGTTTGCGATTTCCCTTACCCGGTAGAAATCCATCACCAGTATGACCAAAAGCGCCACGGACACTCCTACAGCGAGTCCGATTATTGCGTTTCTGGTGCTACCCATTCTTGATAACGCCCATGATACGGTATCTTTTATGAAAGCAATCAAAGGAGGTTCGGGGTACGAGGTATGAATTTTACCCATCCCGAATTTTTTCATTCTCATTGATTGTCCTTTATATTTCCTGATCATGTAGACCCCAAAAAACCTTTGTTTCCGACGGCGGATAGAAACTTATTTAAATCATCTGCATGTATGGTTGTTCAATAAATAAACCATCCCTGCAGAGAATCAGCACTTTTTCATTTAAAGAAAAATTATTACACAAAAAAATTCAAAAAATTAAAAAAAATACAATTAAAATAAAAAAGGGAGGATATAATCCATATTTATGAATAAATGACTCTAAATTCTAATAAACAGCTGGATTCACTTTAACCCAATTTTTGAAATCTGTCGAGCTTGTGAATGACATCCCAAGCAATTATTTGAGCTATCACGGACGATAGTAATCATTTTCAAGGAGGAAAAACATGATTATTAACCACAACGTCAGCGCAATATTCTCCCACCGAACCCTGAAGTTCCACGACTGGAATATCACGTCGGACATTGAAAAACTGTCATCGGGAATGAGAATCAACCGCGCGGGTGACGATGCTTCCGGACTCGCGGTATCTGAAAAGATGAGGTCCCAGATCCAGGGCCTGCGTCAGGCTGAAAGGAACACCGAAGACGGTATGTCCATGATTCAGACAGCGGAAGGTTACCTGCAGGAAACCCACGAGATTATCCAGAGGATCCGCGTACTGGCCGTCCAGGCCGCCAACGGAGTATATACTCCCGAAGACCGGCAGTTGATCCAGGTTGAAATATCTGAACTGGTCGATGAAGTGGACCGTATATCCTCACAGGCAGAGTTCAACAAGATGAAGCTGTTGACCGGTTCCTTCGCCAGGCTGCACCCCACCGCTTCCATGTGGTTCCATATGGGGCCCAACATGCACCAGCGGGAACGGGTTTTTATTGAAACCATGACGACGGCGGCTCTCGGGTTGAGAAATCCCACCGTACTCACTTTCATTTCAATCTCAACCCCCGGAAAAGCAAACTCGGTAATCGGATTGGCGGACGAAGCACTCAGGATCATATCCAAGCAGCGTGCCGACCTCGGCGCTTACTATAACCGGCTCCAGCACGCGGCGAAGGGCCTCATGAACGCCTATGAGAACACCCAGGCGTCTGAAAGCCGTATACGTGACACCGACATGGCGGAACAGATGTCCTCTTTCGTCAGATACCAGATACTGACTCAGGCGGCCACCGCCATGCTGGCGCAGGCAAATACGAAGTCTCAGTCCGTGTTGCAGCTCTTAAAATAATGAACCAGCATCGCAGTACCATTTACAAAAAGCCGGGTCCTCCCACCCGGCTTTTAATTTTCCATGCACATGACACCGTCGTTCTACTTTTTCTTTCCGGCTCTTTTTGAGGTTGAAGGTTTAGTAACCGCACGATTTTTCTTCACAAGATGCTTTTTCTTCACCGCTGGGGAGGTCTTGTGGGATTTGTGCTTCAGTGCCACCGTTTGTGTTTCAATCCACATAACAACCGTATCCAGCACCCTGTTTCGTTCTTTCAGGGTTTCATTCATGGTCTCATGGAAAAGACCCGGATAAATATGTAATGCTTTACGCTTCCCCTCGGTCGACGCTTTTGCATAAACGATCTCGCTTCCCCTGGGACTTACCATCTTGTCTTCTTCTCCATGGAAAATCAAGAGAGGTATTGTAAGTTCGCCGGTCCTCGCGATACACTCTGCACCCGCTGCGATGAATTCGGTATAAAACCTCGCGGTCACCTTGTTGTGTACAAAGGGATCATTTGTGTAAGTTTTTACCACATTCTCATCATGTGAGAGCAGTTTGGGATCAAGTTCATTCGACATGGTAAGACCGGGAATATAACGGGAGAAAAATTTCCCCAGGCCGGTCTTCCAGCCCGGAACCTCCACCGCAAGGATAAAAGCCGGTGCGGAAAGTATAAGTCCGTCTACATCGCTTGAATGGCTAAGCGTGTATTTGCATGCGATGAGACCGCCCATACTGTGACCCATCAGTATAAACGGGATTTTTTCATGCTCCATTTTTATACAATTGATATAGAGATTTAAATCGGAAATATACTCAGAAAATGCATCCACATGACCGGGCTTACCTCCTGAACGCCCATGACCCCGGTGGTCCATGGAAAAAACAGATACCCCCTTTCCTTGCAGCTTTTTAATGATGTTCATATATCTGCCCGAATGTTCACCTAATCCATGGGCGATAAAAAGAACCACCCTGGGTTTTTTGACATTCCAGCTTTGAAAAAATATTTCCACACCGCCCTTGCCGACGAACGTCCCTGAATTATACTCATATGCTTCCATATACCGTGTTACCTCATCCTGCGAATATTATTTCAAATAGTATATCTTTCTTACAATTCACTACACAAACCATTAACAAAAAATCAAACAGAATATGCCGATCGTTTCATGTTTTCCTGGAATGTTATCCGCCCTGTGCGTCTGGATCGTCCATTGCCAACAACCTTGATATCCCCGCACTTGCACTCATCAAAACCAGCACATCGCCGGGTGATACGGTTGTTTCCCCGGTAGGGTTCGGTACAATGGAATCACGGGTTTTGATCGCCAGCACGGTAATTTCAAAACGTTTTCTTATATCCAGATCGGAGAGCGTTTTACCGGACAAAAAGGAGCCGGGTTCGACAAGAAGGGTCGAGATATCCATTCCGGGGAGATAGCAGGAAAGATCGGCGCACCCCTCTTCTTTCTTAACTGGATTTCTGAATAAACTGTAAGTGGAGGACCTTATATCGTTGACCAGTTTCAGTATTTCATTGCGGGGCACCAGATAATTTTTCAGTACCCTGGAAAAGATCTCAACTGCTGTTTCAAATTCCTCGGGCACAACATCGTTTGCCCCGAGTTCGCGCAGCGGTTCCACCTCACCCATGAACCGCGTTCTGGTGATGATGTGTATACCCGGATTAAGCTGACGGGCAATCGCGGTAGTCCTTCTTGCCGCGGGGGCATCGGCGACAGTGATTACGATGATTCGCGCATCAGTTATGCCTGCGAATCTGAGTATCGTTTCACCGGCAGCGTCTCCGTAAAGTATCTTTTCACCTTTATTACTCTCTTCTCTAACCGTATCGGGGTTCATTTCAATTATAATGTATGGTATTCCGGCATGTGCGGCCGCTTTTGCTACATTTTTTCCATTGATTCCGTATCCGACGATTATCATATGGTTTTTTATTTGATTATTCTTTAAACCATCTGCTTTATCGGGAAGGAACATATATCCTCTTTTTAATAAACCCGGCAGCGGAAGTTTCATAATTTTAGACTCCATCAACGGCGCAACCGAAATGAGCACCGGTGTGGCCATCATGGTTATCGTCGCGACTCCGAGAAAAGCCTGATAATTCTCTGGGGAGAGCAGATTAAGAGGCATGCCGGCCTTTGCCAGAACAAAAGAAAATTCCCCTATCTGGCAGAGCGCGGCTCCGCATAAAAGACCGACACGAAGCGGCAGGCCCAGAAGAGAAAAATTAAATACCACCACCAGGGATTTTACCACCAGAACCCCGGCCGAAAGAAATAATATTTCCAAGGGTTTGTGCATCACATATCGGATATCGATCAGCATTCCTATTGAAATAAAGAAAAACCCAGTAAAAACATCCTTGAACGGAATGATATTACTCAACGCCTGGTGGCTGTATTCGGACTCCGATATTATCAGACCCGCCAGAAACGCTCCCAGTGCAAGCGAAAGCCCCGCTTTGTAAGTGAGCCACGTCACCAGGGTACACAAGGCGACAATACTGAGGATAAACAACTCCCTGCTCCTGGTACTGGTTATTCTATAAAGGATAAAGGGAACCAGCCATCGTGCTGAAATGATGACTATCACCACGGCGAGTACGGCTTTTAATATGAGGAATATGAATACATCAGTATCAGCCTCACCCACGGCTGTACCCGCCAGCAGGGGCAGCAACAGCATCATGGGGACTACGGCAAGGTCCTGAAAAATGAGCACGGCGAGAGTACTCCTTCCATGCAAGCTGTCCATCTCAGTTCTGTCCTGTAACACTTTTAAAACAACGGCAGTACTGCTCAATGATACCAGCATGCCTATAAACATCGCCTCACCGGCTCCCATTCCTCCCCATCGGAAAACGAGGAAGGTAATTCCGGCGGTGGATATTACCTGCATCGACCCATTAATGAGTACCGACCGTTTGATATGCATGAGTTCTTTTAATGAAAACTCAAGCCCTATGCTGAACATGAGCAGGACTACACCGATTTCAGCCACAATCTCAACCTCGGAATAGAGGCCGATCAGACCCGCGCCGGAGGGTCCGCTGATAATACCGACGGCAAGCAATCCTATGATCGTGGGAATCTTCGCCCTCAGGCATATAAACATGGCGGCAACCGAGAGCACCAGTACGATAACGATATTTGTGAAAAGAGAAGCGTTCATATTCCCCGAAGCCTTTTGTATTAATAACCTAAACCTATCAATATCAAAAATATTTGACAATCACTATTATCTGAGCCTTTTCTCGTACCATGGATCTGAAAAAACTCAGGTGGTCCATACTACTGCTGACGGCCATCATTTCGTTCGGAACATTCAGTTACCATGTTGTAGAGGGAATGCCTGTATTTGATTCGTTCTATATGACCCTCATTACCATCAGCACCGTTGGATTCGCCGAAATAAAACCACTGACCAATGCGGGCCGCGTTGTGACTATTTTTATTATTATCACCGGTACCGCGACCCTTGCGTATTCGGTCGGCAACCTGCTTCGGTTGTTCATCGAAGGCGAATTATCAAAAACCTTCGGGAGGAGAAAATTGGAAAGGAAAATCGCAGCACTAAAAGATCATTATATAATATGCGGGTATGGTCGAATCGGGAGCCTCATCTGCCGCGAACTTAAAGAGCATAACATTGAATTCGTCGTAATCGAGAATACACCTCAGCGTCTGGAACAACTAGAAAGGGAAAAGTTCGTTTACGTCCCCATGGATGCGACCTCCGAAGAAGCCCTCTTTCGTTCCGGTATCGAGCGGGCAAAAGGTATTGTAACCGCCGTACAGTCAGATGCCGACAACGTGTTCATCACGCTCTCCGCACGGGGAATACGCCACGATATATTCATTCTTGCAAGGGCATCAGACGAAAAATCAGAGGAAAAACTGAAACGTGCAGGCGCAACGAAGGTAATAACCCCCTACCTGATCGGGGGCCGAAGGATGGCGGAAATGCTGATACGTCCGACAGTAGTGGATTTTGTGGATATCGCACTCATGGATAAACATCTGGGTCTTGTAATGGAAGAGGCCCACATCAGGGAGAATTCCACGCTGGTGGGCAAAACACTGGTGGAGAGCAACCTGCGCAGGGATTTCGGCATCATTATCGTCGCAATCAGAAAAAAGACTGGCGTTATGATTTTCAATCCGACTTCAGGCGAACAGCTCAACAATGGGGACATTATTGTGGTACTTGGTAAAAAAGAAGATGTTCTAAGGATGAACAGTATACTATGATCATTTTCTTCTGGATTGAAATATTTTTGATATACCCTTGATCAGAGCATCCAACTGAAAAGGTTTCGGAAGGAACAAATCCACTACGTTTCTGTAGGCCTTCAGGTCAGAAAGCATCCAGCCCGACATCAGAACGGTAACCGTTTTTTCCTCGATTTCCTTCACCCGCGCGGAAAGTTCCAGCCCGGTAATACCCGGGATTCCATAATCCGCAATCACCAGATCGAAGACTCCCTTTTTGAATTCGGCCAGTGCCTCCTCACTGTTGTTACATATAGTGACCCTGTTGCCCATTGAGTCAAACAGCTCAAACAGGATTTCCCTGATAGCCTGTTCGTCCTCAACGATAAGTATATCGAGATCCCTTAGCTTGAATTCAACCACTTCGGGTTCATGACGGTCTTTATTGATTATTACCGAGGCAGGGAGTACCGCACGAATCGAATATGAATTCGCCGACTCCTCCTCGATTATTTTTATGTTAAGCTTTTCAGCTATCCTGCGTATATCGATCTCCGAAAAAATCATACCTCCCAGCATCACCTCGGCAGGTTCACCGTCCGCTTCATCCTTCTTCGCCAGAACGGTGATTATCGGGGAACCGTTGCCCTTCAGGATTATATTTATGATACCGCGGTTTTTTAAATATGATGAAACCTTGAATATCATCGAAATAATTATTTCGCGCAGTATCTTGGTATCGGTCTTCACGTTGACCAGGCAAAAATAACGGCGCTCGATCTTGATCTGCCTGCGTCTTTCCTTTGTTTCCACCTTAAAATGTATCTTTGCGAATTCTATGGCATCCTCAATTACATCGATCAGGTCTTCAAGTACCTGTTCCTGCAACCCTTCCCGTTCGCCGATAAAATCCTGTATCCTCCTGATCTGCTTTACGGTCTCGTTAGCCGTCTTGTCGATGATTTTCAGGCCTTCAAGCACTATGTCTTTTTCCGTTACCTGCAGCAGCATCTGTGTTCTGCTCATGATGATGTTTATCATGTTGTTGAATGAGTGCAATACTCCTTTTGTCAGATCGCCGATTATCTGAACCCTGTTCAACATGCTCATTCTGTTTTCAAGTTTTTTTATCCTTGTGATATCCTCAATGATCAGATCCACCGCCTCAATGTTCTTGGAAACCAGTACGGGATATACTATGGCGTTTGCCCATTTCTCTTCCCTGTTTTTCGTATTTATCCGCAGTTCACCCAGTCTCTTAAAACCGGCTTCACCGGTTATTATTTCGGATATGGCCTTTCTCATCCTTTCAAAATCATAAAGATTGACCGATCTGAACAGGAAATTACGGTTTTCTTTCATTTCCTCAAGCGTATACCCGAAAAATCCTTCAAGCGATGCGCTCCCATCGACTATGTTCCCCTGATCATTGATTCTTATTATGGGGAAAGGGGAAAACTCCATGATATTGGTAAGAATTCTGCTGTCATCCGGTTCTATCAGGGAAGTGGTGCTCCCATCAAACGATGCAAGGCGGTTATCTTCAACAGGTTTCAAAAGGGCCAGCAGGGATGACACAATCCCGTTCTGGAACATTGGTATCAGTTGTATTTCGACGGGCAGCTTTTTCCCTTCGGAATTTCGCATTACCGCAAAGCACCTTCTATCGCCTCCTTTCAGCGCATTGGTATACGCAACCGCGATGCTTTTACGATACTCGGGGAAAAAAGGATGGGATAGATCAAGGCTGATGGTTTTGTCGCCGTCAAACAGCTGCCGGTACGGAGGGTTTGAATACACAAGCCTGTTGTCTGCTCCGATTACACAGGCCGGATATTTGAGCAAATCAAGTAAAGGGAAAGAAGCACTAACGGGAGAGATGTTATTCTCTCCCGTTGTATCTCTAAGACTGTCATCGCTCATCATATACCATGCCGGTCATTGCAAAGAAATCCGCACGGTCCACATATAATCTAGAACCGGTCTATTGGGTCATTTAAAAAAGGGTTCTGTAATTGTAAAATGTTTTTTCTCCCTTTTTAATTTCAACAGTGCTTTTCACCGGTTCTATTACCTGCTGCCCCTGGTTATTGAAAAACTTGATCAAAACGGTATATACACCCGGTCGTAGAAAAATCCTTCCCAGCTGCAGATTTGCCGGCAATGTATGCCAGCACCTAAGGTCGGGTTTTATCTGACTCGCCAGTCCTACTCCTACCCCGCCACCAACGACGGTTCCAATGAGACCGGCATAACCACCCATTTTCTTAAACTGTTCCGCGGCCTTCTTTGCGGCGATACCGGCGGCAACGGCGGCAGCTGCCTTGATGACAATCCCCGCCGCCACCTTCATATAGAGTCTGCCGTAATCGTCCTCAAGGTTTTTTACCGCGGTCGTTTCGATATCCTCAAGCATATATGTGCGATCAAGATCTTTCCCGTTGATGTTGATCACAAGGTAGTCGACCCTGTTTGACCGCTTCTTGAAGCGAGGAATCGGGTTTTCCGCCAGCTTGAGTATGGCCATTACCCCGGCAATAGTTACACCCTGCTGAAGGGTCATGCCGTTGAGTGAGAGACGTATTCCCTGTGCCATCGCCTGATCGGACATCACCGAACCCCGTGACACCTTGATGGCGCCCTTGCCCGCCTGAAAGATCATTACAAGTTCGCCGGCGTCCTCAGGAATATAGTCTTTTTTCCCGAACTGGGCGATCCACTTGCCGTAGTCTTCCTGGTCGTTAAGCTGCCTGGACAGCCTCTGAAGATCACGGTACACCAGGGCCAGGCGGGGATCAAGCTGGTATATCTGCTTATACTCCACATAGGCAAACTCGCGGTCATGAAAGTCCTTGTCCTTGTCGGCGGAAAGTTCGAAAGCGATGGCGGTCAGATATTTGGCCATAAGGTTCTGCTTGTACTGCTTGCCCGAGGTGACATTTATGTCCCGCAACAGGTCGTTCACTTTCTTGAACTCCACCCGCGCGGAATCCGCATCTTTCATCATAAGGAAGTTTATACCCAGGTACATGTGTATCAGCACCCGCTCGAAATCTTCTCCCTTATAATTGGTTACCGTCTCGTTGAGAAGGAGTGATGCAGCCTGTTTGCTTACGCTGGTGGCGATTCGTTCAGAGAGTTTTGCCGCTTCCAGGAGCACCTGGTTGCTGTTCTTGAAATCGCCCGCGGCATGCAACATCAGACCTGATTCCATCATAAACACCAGCTGGTCCTTCCCCGATTTATTCACATGGGGCAGGAGTTTCCTGGCAGCGTCCTTATACTTGCCGGCGTAAAAGGTTGCCTCTGAATCTTTCATCATCTGGACATAATTGCCCGCGCACCCCGTTGCGAAGATGAACAGCACAATGACCCAGACGGTTTGAATTCCCCTTTTCATTGAATTTACCTTCCGAGATTTTTGTTGCTTCAATAACTGATTTTCCCTTTACTGGTCGCTTTAAGGAATTCCTGCCGGTCCTGCCAGGCGACCATTCCGGATTTGAGTTCCACCAGTTGCATCGTGACCACTACATACTGTATACTCTTGCCTCCCACCGTCCGAACATTGTCCCTTATGTCACCGGTGAGATAAAAATTAGGTGACTTCAGCATACCGGCGGGTATCGCGCTGTCGGGATCGATCATCCCGGTCATGCCCATCTCGATCTCCTTCATCGCGTCGGCGGTAAGTTCACGATCGATGAATTTAATTCTCTTTTTTATCAGGTTGGTGGTAATTTCATCGGATATAAGTTTAGTGTCGATATGTTCCGATGTTTTGTTGCGGAACTTCTTGACTTCGATGAATGCGGGCTTTTTCCATTCAGTCTTGAGAAATGTATACAGTGAGCCCACCATGGTGTTGACGGTGATTTTAATTTCCTTGGGGCCCCATTCCCTGGATCCTTTGTCTTTTGCAGCATCCCTGTACTGGGTACCTCCGCAACTCAAAAGAAAAACAAGCGCTATACACCATACAGTAGATTTATTCATAGCCTGACTCTCCTTTTTGGGTAATATAATTATTTTTTCATGAAAATCTTTCCGGAAGAATACCCCGGCTAAACTGGTGATTAGTGCAAGGAGTCCCTCACTGGCAAGTGAAAATGCCAGAACAGGATCATAGTAAACTCCTTCCTGGAAAAATATTATTTCTTTTTCTGTGCAAATGTCAATCCTATAACTGAAGAATTTCCTTTTTTTCTTTCAGATAAGCTTCAATTATCCTCAGGACCTCCTGTGCCGAAGACACGGGGTCCGTATAATGTACGGTAGCGATTACATTAGCTTTATTCAGGCTGAAAGCATAAAGCGGGTCATAATATTTTTTTAACAGCAGCGTCACAAACTCTTCCATATTTCCCTGTACCAGCAGGTCTTTCAGGACAACCCGGTTTTTCTTCCCAAGACCCTGCCCTATGGAGTCCAGCAGCCTTAGTGCCTCATTAATATCCGGAGTGCTGCCATAGTCCTCAAGGAGCATCTCAACCCGGCGTTCCATAGGAGCGGTAACCACGATTGCAGGACATGATTGAATCAATCTGGTTATGGGGCCGGGTATATGAACATTGCCGATACGTCTGGACTCACCTTCGATCACGATGTATGGTGCACCGTGAAGCCCGTCCATGCACCTGACCAGTACACTCTCGAAATGCTTCTGGGTTCTGGGTGTAAGCCTGAGGGCGCCGAAGACCGAGCTTCGATGTCCGGCACATCCCTCGAGGTCGATATTACAGGGGATGTTCCTGAGTATTAAAGTCTTGCCTACTCCTGCCAGCCCGTTCAGTATGAATACCGGAGATTCCACCTGTAGTGATGTTATCCTCTCGCTTATATAACGCCGGTATTCCTTATATCCACCGATCAGCCTGTAAACGTTTATTCCGAGCGCTCCAAGCAGGGCTACCAGGGCGCTCGATCGCATGCCCCCCCTGAAACAATAGAAGACGATTGAACGCCCCCCAAATTCCCTTATTCTCTGAATAAAAAGAGATATCCGCTTACCCGCAATTTCAGTGCCTTTCAGCACCGCCTGGTTCGCTCCAACAGCCCGGTAGAGCTTTCCGATCATGGCTCTTTCCTCATCATCGAACAACGGCAGATTTAATGCACCCGGAATGTGGTCCTGCGCAAATTCGGAGGGTGCACGCACATCGATGAACACGGGTTTTTCCAGGTTCAACGCGTCTTCATAGGTGATTTCTCCGGCACTATTCATATAACTGATTGACAATTACCGCAACCGGCCCCTTATACGCCAGCTGAACCGGCCCCATCACACCGCGGGCATCCGCACGGTTACCCTTCCCATGCTGACTATCTCTTTTACGGCAATAAATACGGTTTTCATATACGCATCCATCGATTCGGCGAACAGCAAAGGATGGAAATCACGTCTGGACACCGTTCTCTTAACAAGCTGGCGCCCGTCATATCCTTCAACTACAAACGGGAAATCATCAACAAAGAGTCTTTTTAATGCATCGACTGGCACAGCATAGATACCTTCCACTTCCCCGTCAGTGAACATATAGCGGTCCAGCGGTCGGTTGTCTATCAGCAGGTACACCCGCTGAAATTCGCGGTGGTAAAGTATCCCGTTTTTTTCCTCATATCTGTAATAACCCAGATCAATCAGTTCTTCATCGTCAGGTTCTATTCCGATCTCCTCACGGGACTCTTTCTGTATCTTTTTTTCCTTTTGGCCGAATACCACATGACCGCCGACGGTGATGTCCAGACAGTCAGGATAAAGTTCCTTCCCCGCCGAACGGTGCTGAAACAGCAGTTCGATGTGTGCATGGGCTGTTCGGATTATCCAGAGATGCACCCCTTCATGGGGAATCCCCTCGGTATGAGCCTTTTTTCGGGAAACCGAACGCCCTAAAGGTCTGGCGGATTCCCAATCCCATTCTTCCAGAAGCTCATCTGTTACTGTGTCATTATTTTTCATGGTTTTTTATTTCAAATAATTGTTTTGACGGCATAATTCAAATGAATTTTTTATGGAACCAAAGGGCGATAAAAACATCTATAAATAAAGGACTTTTTTACCGATAGCATAAATGTAGCATACCGCTATAACAGGTGTTGTGTATTAATATAATGAGCATGACGGTGAAAAAAAGCTTTCCCGGTGGAATACTGATACTGCTTCTTATACTGCTTGCGCTGCTATCGGTTGTATTATCTGCAGGTTATTTTTATTATATCACCCGCACCAGGACGGCGGAAATAGTGAAAGAAACCCTTTCCACCCTGACCACTCTGGTTGATTCGCAGGCCACACTTGCCGAAATCAGTTACGCTAACAGGGACTATAACCGCCTGAAAAAACTTTTTATGGAACGAACGGCGATTAATGGAATTCTGGAATCGTTTTTTGTTCTATCAAACGGAAAGATTGTAATACATTCAAACGAAGAAACAGTAAAAAATCTGCAGGGGAATATCGCAAGCGACGAATTCGCCTACAACCTGGACCAGATACTGATGCCTTTACGGCGAAAAAAAAGGGAAGTCCTGTTTCTGGATTATCACATCATCAACCAGAAGGTCCCATACGGCCTTAGGGAGCGAGCCCTCTTAAAACGATATATTTATCATGGCGTGGACAGGGTCGGGTGGCTTGCGACAAGGGCCGTATTCTACCGTTCGAAGCCCGTGGGAACCGTAAATTATATTATCACCAAAAAACGCATATATGATCTTATTAATGCCACAGCCCTTGAGAGTCTTTACATCCTCGGGGTGCTTTTAGGATGCACGCTTTTGATTTCCCTGACTACCTCGGTCATTATTTACCGCAAATACCGGAGGGTTGTTACGGAACAGCCAGTTGAAAATCCACACGTCCCTGAATTACAACCGGACCAAACGGCAGAAGATGGGATCGAGTCATTGAGTCCACCCGAAATATCGGTGCCTGACACACGGACCGTACCACTGGTTGTCCCGGGGAGGATCAAGGACGCAATACCCGTAACTAAATGAGAGGACACGATGCTTTTCATCAATCATTCGGAGATACCTGCAAAGGGAATAGTAATCATAGAGGCCAAGGGTCCTCTCAACACGGCCACAAGCCAGGATTTTGAAGATTATATAAATCAGCTGATTGAAAGAGACCTGAGCTGTATAATTTTCGATGCGCACGGACTGGAGTTTTTAAGTTCGGTGGGGATAGGGGTGATCCTGTATATAATGAAAACTCTGACCGCACGCAAAGGTGTTTTTATCCTCTGCGATCTACCCGGGGAAATTAAATCGCTGCTTTCTCTGCTCGGATTCAATAAAATACTCTCTATAGCCGAGTCCAGGGAAGACGCCCTGATGATGATGGAAAGCAGGATACAGATAGGGGAAACGGGAGAGATAGCACTGGACGAGATTGCGATTTCAGAGGAAAAAGAAACCATATCATCCCGAATCAGAAGGGGAGAGGCCCATTCTTCCAGCTACGCCGAAAGTGGAACATCCGGAGGTGGAACATCCGAAGGAATAACGGCCGAGGATGCAGGTACCGCAGATAAACCCTCCGTTTCGACAATGCCGGATTTTGCGAATCCTCTGATTGTTGAATGCGCTGAATGCAAAGGGCTCATTCGTGTTAAACGAAGCGGTTCCTATCAGTGCCCCTACTGCCATACTGAGTTTATCGCGGAAAAAGACCGTACGATAATATTCTAAACTCGCCATGAAATAAAGATATTGACTTTACACTCGTTCAATATTTAACTAACATTGACCTGCAGGAATAACCGGATCGGATTCCAGGCTTCCATTGCAGTTGAGCCGGTATACCCGTTGATTTGTGGGAAAAGATTCCGTATAATGCACATATATTTTGATTGAGGTGCCGGATATGAAAGTTGTCCATGTATTAAAAAAAATTGAAACTATAGACAACGACATCAAAGAACTGAGAAAAATGGAGAAGTCACTGCATAAAAATAAATCTTTCACCACGCCGATTTATCTGTCCATTGAAAAGCAGATCAATATACTGCTGGATGAAAGGATCAAGATGCTGGGACTGCGCATAGAGAATCCCCCTCCCTCCCTGGCAGGAGAGATGGAAAAGGCACTTGACGATCAGAAGAAAGTCGCTGAAAGACCTCAGGAAAAAAAGAAAAACAGAATCAAGAAGATAAAATCCGGTGCAGTTAAATCCCCGCAAGAGGAAATACCGGTCGAAGACATTCCTATAATGACGCAGGATCTGATTGATGAAAAAATAAAAAAAATTAATCGTGAAGCGGGAGCAGCCGAACCGCGTAAACTTCTGAACAATGTCGAAACCAATCTACCCGGGGACGAATCGGTCAAGCTTCTGGATATAGCTCTGGAAAAGGGGAGCATTTCAAAAAACGATATCGACAAGGAAAAAAAGAAGGTAAGGTTTTTTAAGGAAAACTTCCCCGGAGGGGAATATTAGTATCATTGCCGCCGATTACATCAGATGACCGCCGTTTGTTCTTTACGGCAATGGTATATTCCCCGAAAGCAAGTAGGCATATCTCTGCATCTCGATTGTTAAATCTTATAGTGAGTGCATCAGGGGGCTGCTACTCTGCTGATTACGAACTCCAGTTTGCTCTTCTCCAGGAAAAAGAGCGAAGTGCCGCGGGAGTATTCTTCATCCTTCAGGTCATTGAAGTACAGATCGCGGACTAGAGGGGATAAAGGATACCCCTTGATTCTCAGTTCGTTGACTTTGTCCTTGATGCTGTACACCTCATTAATTGTCATCAATCCTGAAGTGATATTGTCGGGAAATTGCACGTCATAAAAGGGTTCCGGTCCGATGCTTTTAGACACGGCTACGGCTACGGCGCTGTTGGTCTTAAAACTGGTGAGATATTGGGCCTGAATTTTCTCGGTCTCATCTGAAATGTGATAATTGCCCATTCTATCACGCTCGATTTTAAAAAAACCGATCCTTGACTCTTCAATAAGACTGAGGGTGTGCTTCTCGTTCACCCTCTTAATCACGTTTTTACAGAAATCGAACAATGACATTAAAACCTGATCCCTGTTCTTCCTCGATTTCACGAATACGAACATGTTACCGCTTTCATTTACTACGTATATTATAAGCTGTTCGTTTTTCTCCTCATAAACGGCCACTACGGAATTATCCCGATACATTGAGTATGCATGCTGCATGGACAGCAGGGGTTCCTCATCAGAGAATATATGATACCGCACAGCAACCAGGGGTTTAAGCCCTATCGCTGCGATAAATTTTATATAACTGGAATAGAGGTTTGCGGTAACATCATTTCCGTTTCTTGTTATCATCAATATGTTGCTGCCCAGACGGGTAACAAACCGTACATTATCATGTCGTGTAGCTTCGATAAGGGAGGAGTATGCCTCCTTGAACAGTACCTGGTAATATTTATAAAACTTTTTATGCGGCTCGGGACAGTTGACCACACAGTAGTTATCATAACGGGCTTTAAGCTTGATCCCATCGCGAATGACCAGGTGCAGGATCCTGGCTATATCTTCCTCGGCCTTATACTCTTTAATGTACGATTCCCCCCAGCTCGAATAATACAGATGATGCAGGGTTTGAATGGTTTCGTTGTTCTCAATGTTGAAATTAATTATCACGACATTGACGAGTGCGAAAGCAGGTTCAAGAAAGTACTGGTTTTTGATTTTTATGTTATTCGCCGAAAAGAGTGTGGTTATCTGGCCCAGCAGTTCCACAACAAAGTTCTGATTTATTCTGGAATAACCGGACTGGATATGCAACCGGGAAAAGACAGGTTCATAAATCTGATTCACCGCCACCCATGTTATCAGGTGTAAAAGCTCTTTTTCAACCCGCAGCGTCGTGGAAACGAAGGTATCGTCCTCGCTTTTATTCCTCTTGAAAAGCCTCCATTCCATGTCGTGTATTCCCTGGCTTACCGGTTCAATATAGAGTATTGCCTCTGACGGCGTGTCCTTGAAGGTAATGAAGTTATCTATCTTGTCTTTTTCCCTGGAAAAATGGGTTTTTATCTTCCTGCTGAGCAGCATGAAATCGGTTTCTGATATTTTTTTCTCGAGCTTCAGTGAAGGAAGCTGCGTTGCGATCTTCTGATAACTCAGCAGCATGAAACGTTTCACTGAATCCCAGAAGTTCATGATTTTGTTGAAATCCCACTGGTCGAAATTATCAAGGTCCCGCAGGGTTTTGACATCCCAGCCCCAGTCCTTGGCATACTTGAACATTACCGCTACCTTATAGGGTATGTTCTTACGGTCTTTAATACCTATATATTTCGATATCTGGGGATCTACCTTCAGGTACAGGTTCTTTTTAAGGATATCAATCATATCCTTGTCTTTTAAGGTGGTGCTGTAATAGTCAAATACTTCGTTGAACATCAGAAGATAAGAGTCGACAATGGAATTATCCAGGTTTCCCCTCTGTACATTGATCTTGATCTTCTGACTCAGGAGGGGCGAATCACCCTTGCCGAATATATATTTTTCCAGAACACCGATCTTAATGATGGATTTGAATGGATTACCCAGGGATTTGATGATCTGGAAAAGGGCCGCACCGAGGAAATCCTCCCTGGAAATCTCAAACAGGTTCCCAAGATCCAGAAAATACTGACGCTTGGTATCCGGCAGCTTTTCTATGAGCGTATCATATTCATTATCCCTGATCAAATGCGGTAAGGACCACCAGAAGGGGATTTTTCCCGCTATGATGATGGAACTTCTCAGAAATTCATCTTTCAAAACGGCACCTACGGTAGTACCGAAAGCTTCTTCCTCATCCTCCGCGAATATATTCATTTTGATGCTTTGAATATCATTAATAAAAAGATGAACCGGCACCTCGATTTCCGATTCCGCCCATTTCTGGATGCTCTCAACCTTCTTTTCAAACAGGCCGAACTGCTCCCTCGTAACCGAATCACGGTTGACGCATACCCAGTAATCAAAGTCTGATTTTTTGTTATAGGCTACAGTCCCGACACTGCCCATTACCGCCAGCATTTCCACATAATGAGTACCCACGACCGGTTCTATTCTCACAGCAGGGTATTTAGTGTGCAGAAACCGCTTTGTTTCATCATCGGGGAAATAGCCGTAGATACCGAGCGGTACGTCTCCTTCTACGTAACCCGGCAGTCTTTTATTGTTTATAGAAAGCAGAAAGGGAATTGCATTGAGTACACGTTTCATGTTGGGATTGGGCAAAAGCTGTTGAAAACGCTGGTACTTAAGATCATTATATCGCCGGAATTTTTCCCGGTTTTCATCAATTGTTTCAAGATATCCCATAAATGCCTGCAGACAAATTCAAAAATATTCATTCCAGACCGCTGCCAGTTCCAGCAGGGGGTGTCCCGAAAACTCCCTGGATATACGGTGACTTTTGATACTATTATCAGCCCGGTGCAGCAGGTACATCATTTTTTTTATTCTGTATGGAGGATTTTCCCCGGCGGCTGCTATAAACTCTTTCTGTTTGCGTTCTGGAATGGAAAGTTTTTTCAACGCTTCCCCGACGGAATCACCGCCGGCAATCAAAGCATGATATGACTCGAACTGTTCAGCACGCCTTATCAGGCTCCCCAGAATCATAAGTTCATGAATTCCGTTATCTAAAAGCTTTTTCAGCACTCCAAACACATTGCCTTTTCCGGTAAAAACAACATCGACAAAATCCTGCAGGCTTACCTCCCTCTGGTCGGTGACCATGCGTTTGACGGTTTCCCCGGTTATCGTCCCGTTTTCGGTATAGCAACCCATAATATCAAGGGCTTCATCGATTTTCCTTACATCCCTGCCGCAAAGATCCAGCAGGGCTGTCACCGCACCCGGTTCGATACTGATCTGTTCCTTTTCAAGACGGTCACTGATATAGGTTATCAGATCTTTTTCGAATAATTTCCAGAAATGGTACACCCTTGCACGTGTTAATTCTTCCTCTTTAAAAAACCGGGGCGTAAAGTTTTTGCCGCTGGTCATGATGATTACATGAGACTCAGGAAGCGCGTACAGTAATTCATGCAGTAGATCCAGATTCTCCCTGCTGGAAGGAAGAGCGTCGATATTCCGCATAATACAGGTCTTTTTCGCTGAAAACATGGAAGGTGACAGTGCAAATTCAACACCCTGGATGAATTCGTCCATCTCGATATGAAAATTTCCCGTTGAAAGTGAGATGGAAACCACACCAGGAATTGCCAGTTGTACTATTCTCTGAATACACTTGTCCTTCTCACCTTCTTCTTCACCGATAAGAAGATAGATCGGATAAATCTTTCCATTTTCAAGTTCGCCGATCAACTGTCTCGATGATGGAAATTTTTTAAATACCATGCAGGTTTTACCTTCTTCCCTTTTCCACCGGCGACAGCAGTTCGGTATACCAGCCGCTGATCACTTTCCTGCTGATCCTTTTCGCGAGATTTTCCACAACCGCATCCTGTATCGCCATCTCGCTGGTGATCGGCGGTACATTATCAGAGAATTCCTCAAACGCCTGGACGTCGGGGTCCCTGAATATTTCCCTGTCGTTTTTCACGTTTATCAGCCGCACGAAAACCGCCATCCTCATCCTCTTTTTAACCGGTATCCCCATGCTGTCGTATTTCAGGGGCCGTACCTGGTAGAGCATTAATCCCCCCGTAAGCAGAAGGTCATGGATCTCACCGGATGTGACTACACCAAGCCTTCCGTCCCTGGCAATCAGATCCCTGACCCTGAGAGTCAACTTGTTCACAAGCACGGCATGATCCCCATGAAAGGTAAAATCATGGATCAGTATCCTGTTCGCTTCCCTCGGTACTACGGGTTCACCATTTATAGTATTAATAACCCGGTTCACCTGCATGCCGCTTTCTCTGCCTGTTCCTGCACAGCCGGCCCCCGTGAAACACACAATCATGAGTGCAGTAATATTATTAAGCAGGATCCTGATTGATGGTTTTTTCATGGCAACTAGGTCTTTCATTTAAAAAATAAAAAAAGATAAAGAATCAACCGGTTTTCCCCGATAATAAACACATCATTTTACACTTTCCGGTCTTCCTTGACCAGATCAACTGGGTATGAAGACTGCTCGCAACAGACGGGATACGGGTTATCCCGTTTTTTTTACATCATGTGGATTATCTCTTTTACATTATATATTTCTTCAATGTATTTTTTCGCAGGCCTGTCCCAGTAATACACTGAATTTTCACAGTTTTTTCTGGCCCGGTAGATCATATCATCATCTTTCTTTTCAAAAAAATTCCAAGCTCTCTCCATGGCATCATAGAACGCAGTCGAGTTATAGTCTGTGAATAGAAAACCGTTCCCCTTGACTTCGGCACCGGCCGTCCTTATGGGGAAAACCGTATCCCTCAGACCACCGGTGGCCCGGGCGACCACCAGGCATCCCGCGGAAAACGCTTCGAGCTGAGATATCCCCCCCGGCTCATTCATTGAAGGCATGCAAAATATATCCGCTGCAAGCAACGGAATGCTTACATCCTGAAAACCGAAGGATACATTGACCCTGCCCGGATAATAAGTACCCAGTTGATAAAGTCCATGAGCGATCTCCTCGCCACGCCGGTCTCCCGATGATACCGATCCGCCGATAATGGCCTGAAAACCGAGATGCAAGAATAGTCCTTCCGAGGCATCAAGCAGTAATTGAAATCCCTTCTGTTCCGTAATCCGGTGGATCATGGCAATCAGTATACGGTCGGGGTCAACTTCAAGGTTCCTCTGCATTTGCAGCATCATTTTATTGCATGCCCGGGCTACTATTTCTCTCCTCGCAGGGTCGGTTATCTCCGAAATGCCCTTCTCTCCCTTAAGCAGTTCCGGATACCTGCCTGCAACCTTTTCCCTTAAAGCTCCCCCGCTTTCCAGAAGGTCCATGAAGCTATCTATATTATTCTCTGTAAAACCAGAATCCCTGAACATCGTCCGTATGCGCTTGTTGAAATCGCGCCCGATCGCATTGCTTATGCCGATTACATCCGAAAGTATGTGTTCAAGACCGTCACAGGCATATTCGATCTGGCGGGCATATGAGGGACTTACGGTTATCACCCTGTCCGCAAAACGTATCCCGGATGCCATACAGTTGATTCTTCCGGCATGAACCGGGTCAGAAAAATCCCCGGCTTTCCACGAGGGAAGATTGAAAAGCTGGAATAGATCAAAACCCCGTTCGTATCGTTCATAGGCATCGAAATACTGCCATCCCCCGTTATGAATTATATGGAGAAAGGTCGTGCGTAGAAAATTAACATTGGTCGAGTACACGGGGTCGCTTCGGATTACACCATTGAAAAGACCCGCATATGCATCATTGGTAAAGGTAAAAAGCGGCTTAAGCCCGAAATTCATTATAACCTCGGCGCTCGCCCTGGCCAGAGCTATGCGTCGACGGAGTTTTTCCTCGGCCGTTACTCCCCAATACAGTCCGTCAAAGAATTCATGATGATCAAGAAGAAAGTAGGTGATGCCGTCAACCATACCTCTGTGGACCCCGACTTCGTATTCAACATTGAGAATTTTAAAACGAACATTCCTGCCCGTGTACTGCACATTGTATCTGGCCAGCGCATCCTTCATCTTTTTGATCGAATGAGCGTCCCCATGGCGGTAATACCCGGTTATTACGTAGACCTCCTCCCCCATATTAGCAATTTCCCTGGGTAGTTCATAAACCACATTCGCAAGACCGCCGCTCTTGGAAAACGGATCTGCTTCCGCCGAAATAAAGACAAGCGGCCCGCCGGCATTATGATGCCCGAGGGATTCTCCAAGCCTGGAAAGAATCTCCTCTTTCTGCTCACACAACAGCCCAATGTACCGCAGCGCTTCACCGGCTTGAATCTTTTTCTGCTTAACCGCATGAAACAGCGCTCTTTTAATACCCAGCTCGAGATGGTGGTAATGTTCATCCCGGAATAAAGCCGCAAGATGAGAAAGGATAAATTCCCTGAATTGTTCAAAATCTGAAATACGGCCGATTATTTCCAGAAAAGAAAAATTTGATATGAAGTTTTCACCTTTCGAGATGAAACAAAGCCGGTAAAAAGAATCCCTCAAAAAGTCGATGTAATGCGGACCCACTTCTTCAAGCGCCAGCAAACGGAGCAGTTTTACCCTGTCGGTATATGATACAATGGTATTGATGCGTTCCGTTTTCAGCTCACGTCCGGTGAAATAACCGTAATGCCCGGTTAGCGGTGAGTAGATCGGGTCTACCACTTTATAATAGATTTTATCATCAACAGGAAGATCGGGATTATCGAACTGGATCGATGCAGACTGGTTGGATTCCGCGAAGTTGAATATGCCGATCCAGATGGCGTTTTCGGTGAATTTCATCGATGCCGCCACATTATGATTATTTGCCCACACCAGGTAACCCCTCCCCCTGGCTTCACGGTGAAAGCGGTACCACTGGCGGTAAAAACCTTCGAGGCTCCGGTGCGCGGCGTATTCAAACTGGTTCCAGTTCACATAGATATTATCGAGATAGACCTTCCATCCCTCCCCTTCAGCACTCCCTTCGTAATCCATAATCATGTTGTTCATAAAAGAGGTGATCCCCACAGCGGCCCTCAATCCACGGTGCCCGAAGGTATTAAGGGCACGACGTTCATCATGATTTCCCAGGATTCCCAGCAGTTCTGTACCCCGGGGCATTACGGATGGGAAATAACTGTCGTAAATGTGGTAGATTTCCCTGACATCGGTTTTGCCGTGGATAATGTTCTCGCAGATTTTGAACAGGGCCGAATTATAAGGGATTATCCCCACACGTGTCAGAAAGCGCTCATGCCCCCAGTAACACTCGGCGATGTTAATAAAAAAATCCCTCCCAAGTTCCTTAAGTTTTTCTTCAACCGTCGCCATAAGGTAATAATGTAAAGGGATCGAGATCAGGTCGCGGCATGCGCAGTCATAATACCCCGTGGTGATATAGTGGCCGTCCTCACGGTCGTTTACGATGATGTCTCCCTCCAGCCCCTCTTCCGGGGTGCGTTTTCTTCCATACACCGACGGATAATTGTTCTTCTTCATCATTATGGGTACGGCGTGGGCCGAATCGAACCTGATGCCGTCGATGCCGTACCGCTCGATGAGTCCGGTAATAGAGCCGGCGAGCCATTCCCACACCTCCAGTTTGCGGTAATTCAGCAGCCTGCCGTCGTTCCAGCTTCCGAACCTGCCGTCGGTGGATGCCCTCACCACCAGATTTCCCTCATTATCATAACATTTCACTGAAAGGTACTCGGGCAGTTCCTCACTGCGACGGTTCAAATGAGGAACAATATCCACGATGACCCTTATATTCATATTATGGGCCTTGGCCACGAGTTCACGGAATTCCTCTTCCCCTCCGAGCGCGGGCTCAAGCTCTACCATGCTCATGGGTGAGAAGGGTGACGGAGATGAAGCCTCGGAGGCCCAGTCCTCCCGGTTTAAACCGCGCTTTTGTACTCCAAGAAGGTAGAGGGCGGTGATAAAATAACGTTTTGCCAGATCTTCCAGGTGCATGGTTATATCAGAGAACCGCCCCAGCCTGATCACCTCACCGTGCTCATTATACACCAGTCCGGGATGACCCGTACCATCCATCCAGTACACCTTGGTGTGACCGTGTATATCGGGAAAGACTTCCAGTATAATTTCACCGCGCACGTCGGGAATTACATTTATTCTGCCGCTGGTACCCGCATGAAACACCCATTCCGCACGTTTAATCTTTCTGCGGTACACCAGAAAGTCATAATGGCCCAAATCATCGAACTGACGGTAGGCGCAGTACCTTTTCCCGGCCTCATTATATTCCAGCGGAAGGTCCTCATAATCGATATCTTTCTCTAGGACCAGGCCCCCCCTGGAACAGTTCCGGTATATGCGGATAAAATATCCCGCCCTGGCTTCGGGCAGTTCCAGTTCGAAATAATGACCGGAACTTTTTTGAACATTAATGAATGTGGTTGCAAGGGGCGCATCGAATTCCTTCGGGGCCAGTATCCTTTCCAAAACCAGATTTGCCCGGTCTCGTACTTCATGCAGGTCGTGGCCCGAGGCAGCGACCAGCAGCCTGGCCACCTCCCTCAGGGATTCACGGTCTTCACCCCTTTTATAAATCCTGGCCAGGCGCTCAAGGGTTTCAATCCCCCTCAGGTTTTTTACATAATCAAAGTTCATTTCATCGCCGGGGATACGCTTATCCAGCATCTGCAGACAGCGTTGCCGGGTCTTTTCGGTAAAACGACGCACTTTGACTTTCAGCAGCAGTTCCCGGTATTCCAGTTCCTCGAGCGCTGAGATCCTTATCACTTCGTCCAGCAGACTGTTGAGGGCCAGGGATACCCCGGCGGGAAAAATCTCTATGTGGGAATATCCGGTTTCAATGGCCCTACCCTCGACAGCCAGCAAGAGTTTAAATGCTTCGAAAAACCTGGTTTCACCGCGCTTCGCCTCGTAACCAAGGGCGTCAAAAATATTCAGACCGAGATATATGGAGGGTATCTCTCCCCACTGGGGACCAGGACCGACGTGGGATATTACCGTGGTTTCGCTGGATACATGATAAAGTGTGGGCTCCCCCGGACGCTCCCTCACCAGGGTGAACCGCCGGTCTGCCAGTGCGCGAGGCATATCGTGAGCAAGTGCGGTATGTATATACACGAGCGCGTTAATTATTCTAGCGGAAAGTCGCATATCGCTGAGAAAACGGTTTTTTATGGTCTGATCATCTCTTGAAACCGTATCATAAAGCGCGTTCCTGATGATGATCAGGCTTTCGCGGTAAACGGCCGCAGGGTCTCCTGCGCGTATTCCGTTTATCACATCCATATCGGGGAAAAATGGAAAGCAGCGGTTTTCGTTAAAGGCGGTTTCCAGCGCGGATTTTATGATTTCATCGAATACCAGGTGTTCGTCCTGAACCCTGAATCGACCAAGACTGCTGAGGGTGGATTTGCTCTCATTTCCGTTTTGCATGGCAATTGGCTAGAGGATGACCATATTATTCTGCATAAGTCAAATTAAAAACCCTGTATCCTGATACGGCATCCTCCACGCGATGTTTTCACACTTATTATTCGTTTCCAAATAAAAAATTTTCACGACAAAAAAAGTAGTTTAAAAAAATACAAGGGAGTATAGATTCTAATCATTTGATATTTCTTTGTATATAAATAGATCGTACTGAGCATCTCCCTGTCAAATCACCCGGGACCTGCCGGCAGGGGCAGAAGACACGGCATTTAAGGTGCAACCTGTACATTATCCGGATCAATCAGCAAATTCATGAAAGAATTAAATATTCACCAGTCATGTTAAATCACCCCACTGACATCAAATACGGGAAAGCAAATGTTTGATTTTTTTCACACCAGTAACCGGCATGATACAGCGTATTAAAAATACATTAAATATCTTTTTTCAGGATATGATACCCGGGGGCTATGTTCCCGTTGAAAACAGGAAATCCTTTTCTCAGCATCTCACCTTTACCAACATTTCACGTGCTAAAGTTTTCTCCGCGGTTATTCTGATTCTGCATATTCCAATTATTTATATTGATATAATGAACCAGCGAAGGGCCTTCTGGGTAACAACACCGGGATACCGTTACCTCTTTTATATGCATCTCGCGACCATAGCGGGGGTAGTAATTTACCTGGCATTGATAAATATAAAAAAAGTTAATTCTCCCAACGATATAGTACTTTGGCACAAGGTCCTGTTCATCTGCTTTGTTTTTCACCTTTTCGTTTCGTGTGCCATGGTTTCAGTGGTTGACCAGTTGATCCACACACAGATCACCGCGTTTATAATCGGTGCCTTTGCCGTTGCCAGCGCCGCATATCTGCACACGGGTACCAGTATACTTGTATTCCTGTTCTCTTACGGTATACTCATATTCGGCGTATCCTTTTTACAGACAAACCAGCACATACTGAAGGGACACCTTATTAATGGGTCCGCCCTTACGGCCATCGCATGGATGCTGTCAAGATTTTTCTACGTGGGGTATCTGAGGGATTTTATCAATAAAGATATTATAGAAAAACAAAGGGAAATACTTACCCGCCAGTCCAAAGAGGATTTTTTAACGGGCATATACAACCGTCGTTATCTGGAACTGCTGCTTTCGCAGGAGTTCGCAAGGGCCCGGCGGTACAATCTGAGAATGAGCGTGGCCATGGCCGATATAGACTTTTTCAAAAACATCAATGATACTTTTTCCCACGGGACAGGCGACCGGGTGCTTAAAACCATCGCTTCCCTGTTCAGGAAAAACATACGTTCTTTTGATATTATCGGCCGTTACGGCGGTGAGGAGTTTGTACTGATCCTTCCTGAGACCGAACTGGCAGAAGCGGTTATCGTATGCGAACGTATACGACAATCGGTCGAAAAGCATGACTGGCATCAGATCCACCCGAAGCTGGGGGTGACCATCAGTTTCGGTGTGTCAGACAAAACCGATATCGAAAACTATGAAAAACTGCTCTCCATAGCCGACAACAAGCTTTATGAGGCGAAAGAAACCGGCCGCAACCAGGTGAGGTACTGATGACGAATGGGGATGACCGTCCTTTGCGGTACCTCGACACCCCGCTCTCAAAAGGAAAGGTCCCTTTTTCAGAAAAAGAGACCACCATCCTCAATTACATCAATCAGAAAGTCGCGGCCGGAGAATCCCTGAAAGATATTATAGATTTCATTTTCAGGGAAACCCGTGCCATTATGCCCTGTGACAGAATCGGTATCGCCTTCGCGGAAGAAGACAATACCCGTCTGGTACTGTATCATGTAATTGCCTCATACCAGCCTGTGTATCTAACCAAGGGATATACCGCGGATATCAGGAAAAGTTCACTGAACCCTGTAATCGGCGCCTCGTCGCCAAGGATCATCAACGATCTTGAGGTCTACTACCGTGCTCACGGAGAAAGCGAAAGCACACGATTATTGTTGAAGGAGGGCGTTCTTTCGAGCATGACCTGCCCGCTGGTGGTCGACGGCAGGACGGCAGGATTGCTGTTTCGGTCATCACGCATGCGTAATGCCTACACAGAACGCGAAGTATCACTGCACCTTGCAATGGCTGAACGTTTAAGCCAGGCGGTGGAAAAGGCCTGGCGCATCGAACAGCTCGCTTCCGCATTCAATTCATATATGGAAATGCTCGTGTTCGTCGCGCATGAACTTAAAAGCCCGCTTTCATCAATAATCACAATGGGGAAAACCCTGACCGCGGGTTATTACGGGCCTTTGGATGACAAGCCCAGAGATGTGGTAAACCGGATGGTTACCCGGGCAGAATATCTTATCGGTCTCAGCGACGAATACCTGACCCTTTCGCGAATAGAAAGCGGCAATCTCGCGGTCAATATGAAAGAAACCGATATCATTACCGAAGTTATCGATGACGCGCTGGAAATTATGGAACCTCAATTTGAAGCCAATCATGTAATCTTTGAAAAGAGATATTCGGAAACACTACCCCGCTTAAACTGTGATCCTGAACTCATGAAAATCGTCATGGTTAATCTGCTCGGCAATGCCGTGAAATATGGTAAGATCGGGGGGAAAATATCCGTGTCAGTTTCCCTCGAAGGAGGGTCCATTAAAATCGCCGTGTGGAACGAGGGACCGGGATTTCCCGAGGAAGAAAAAAAAAGGCTTTTCAAGAAGTTTTCACGGTTGCAGACAAAAGAACTTATGGGCAGAAAGGGTTCGGGAATAGGACTGTATATGAGCTGGAAAGCCGTTTTGCTGCACGGTGGGAGCCTGAAAGCCGATTCGAAAGCAGGGGAATGGGCGGAGTTTACCGTGGAACTGCCGGTGATCTGAACTTCCATACTACAATCCAGAACTTGGACTATTCCGAAATCTCATTAAACGATTCACCAGATAAAAAACTATCCTCATAAAATTGCCATACCGGCTTTTTCTATTATCATTTCAGCTTCTCGAGATATTTGATTACTGGGAATACCATACCGACGTAGATTTTAAAATAAACAAGATCAAGGATATCCATGGATGAATTCTGATTCCTGTGATCAACTCACTTAACATTATCGCCGAGCTTGGCGATCTTAAAATATAAGTACAACAATGCATCAAAATCAGGAAAAACTTTAATTGCACAGAGTCAATTCTGCATGTGTGTATTCAGTAGACACAATACATCCCGTTAATGCCGCCACTGTATCGTTTTGCCCAGGGTATTTCATGGAGTATTATAACAAATCCATTATTCTTTTTATCAGGAGGGTTTTGAGGTGTACGTTGGTTCAGCACTACTCCTGCGGTCTGTAACAGTACCTTGTAGAAAAGGAAATGTAAGAAAATCTCTGAAAACCCCTGCCTTTTATTGACAAAACTTATCAAAAGAATCAAAGTACCATGGAAACGTAAAGGTATTTTTACCTGCTCATGTGCAAATCACCAACTGAATGCTCAACCATTATTTCTCTGGTCACCGCAAATGAAGATACCGATTACAATAATAATAAGGGATATAATCCTGAAGGCCTCTCTGGACGATACGGAATGCGCACGAAGTTTGGCTGAGAAGCTTCCTTTATCCGCTCCGATCAACCTTTGGGGCGAAGAGATTTATTTTGAAATCCCCTTTACTCACGATCTTGATGATACCGCTACCGAGACGGTTTCTCAGGGTGACATAGGTTACTGGCCGCCGGGAAAAGCCCTTTGTTTCTTTTTCGGCAAAACACCTGCCTCTACAGGTTCAGAAATACGGGCCGCATCACCGGTGAACCTGGTCGGCAAAGTATCCACTCCATTTAAATTGACCGTGGACATTAGAAACAGCGATCTGGTCAGGGTAATGAAAGCATGAATTTTTCCGGGATAACAGGGCATCTGAAGCAAAAGGCCTTTCTTGACTCTATCGCACAATCGGGAAAGATCCCTCATTCTCTCCTGTTCACCGGCATAAACGGAATAGGGAAAAAAATGACGGCCCGCAGGTTTCTTGCCGGCCTGTTCTGTCGTGAGAATGATCCTCCCTGCTTCAGGTGTTTGTCCTGCCTGCAGATCGAACATGGCACCCACCCCGATTATCTGGAGATTGGACCGGGAGAAAAGGGGAGCATTCCGATCGGCAGTGAGGACAGGAGGGAGCCGGGTTCCGTGCGGTGGCTTATCGACAGGCTTAGTCGTAAAGCACTGTCAGGCCGCTTCGGCGTGATTATCGACGGGGTGCACACCATAACTGAAGAAGGACAAAACGCGCTTCTTAAAACCATCGAAGAACCCGCGGCAGGTACCACCATAATCCTTATCGGTTCTCATCGCGCAGGCATACTTTCCACCATTATTTCAAGGAGCATTGAACTCAAGTTTTATCCGCTGGGAGAAAGTCAGATACGGGAAATGCTGCGCGTAAATGAACTCGCCGAAGAGGAACAGGACGCAATCGCGATACTTTCAGGAGGCTCGCCTATGCTTGCCGGGCAGTTGAAAGATACAAAATATCTTAACCTGATTACAGAAGCAGCCGCGGCCCTGAAGTCCACAATCATCGACGGTTCCCTGTTCCGGTTCGACATAGAAAACCTGGTCAAATCCATAGGCGCAGATCCATTGCTTGATGCCCTGATCAACCTCTATCGACATCACCTGTTTGCCGGCTGCATCTCAGTAATCCCGGCACCACCTCATCTGCGCCGAACCCATCTGGATGATGCGGAAAAGACCAGGGAGCTTTTGAAAATATTAGTTGCATTGAAAAAGGGACAATCTCATAATTTGAATTTTAGAATTGCCTTAAAAGGGAAGATATATCCCATGACATAATGGCAACTCCGCATTCAGGTCTAATGATTTGGCGGACTTTCAGAGGTGAAATCTCAATGGAAACAACCGGTATCAAGCTGAGAAACAGCTATCAGATATATTATGTAAACACCAACCGACTTTTCGTGAATCGGAACACCCTCTGTATCGTCGAAACGGAACACGGTATCGATATGGGCAGGGTATTTAAATGCCCTTCGCACATGAAAAAAAAACCAATCGAGGTAAAAGGGAAACTGCTCCGTAAAGCAACCCTTGACGATCTTAAAGCACTCCCCGAGATTGAATCCCTCGAACACAGGGCATTCGCCGTCTGCCGTGAAAAAGCCAGGGATAAAAAACTGGATATGAAGCTTATTTCAGTCAAAACCCTGTTCGACCGAACAAAAATCATCTTCTATTTCGTTGCGGAAAACCGCATTGATTTCCGGGAACTGGTAAGAGAGCTTGCCACGGTATTCCGTACCAGAATTGAGATGAGGCAGATCGGTGTCCGTGACGAGGCACGTATCGTGGGAGGATACGGTCCCTGCGGCAGGCAGCTGTGCTGCGTACACTTGAAAGAGGAGTTCGATCCCGTTTCTATAAAAATGGCTAAAGAACAGAATCTCAACCTTAATTCCCTGAAGATATCGGGCATGTGCGGAAGGCTTCTGTGCTGCCTTGGATACGAATACGATGTATACCGTGAACTCAACGAATCCATGCCCGCGGTGGGAGTTCCCGTGACTATAGGAGCGAAGGTGTACACTGTAGAATATTCAGACCCCATCAAGGGATCAATACGGATGCGCTGTGGAGACCAGATTATAATGGTGTCCAAAAACGATATTCTGCTTCAGGGAAAAGATTATACGGTCACCCAGAAGGTGATACAAAAGCTGCAGAACACAGCCAATGAAGAATACGCCGAGGAACTGGTACAGTAGATGGATAAAAGATTTTACGTAACCACCCCGATTTATTACGTTAATGCCGAACCGCATATCGGACATGCCTATACCACCATACTGGCGGATTTTCTGAAACGTTTCCATACCCTTCTGGGTTACGAGTCTTACTGCCTGACCGGCACCGATGAACATGGCGACAAAATTTTAAAAGCCGCAACTGAACACAACGCGAGTCCCCAGGATTACACCGACCGTATAAGCACTCTCTTTAAAAGCACCTGGGAAAAAATGAACATAGGGTTCGATGATTTTATCCGCACCACCGAGGCGCGTCATAAAAAGGTGGTTCAAAACGTGCTGCAAAAGGTGTATGACAACGGGGATATTTACTTTGGAAGCTACGGGGGATATTACTGCGTTGGATGCGAGCGGTTCTTCACCGAAAAGGAGATGGTTGACGGCAAGTGCCCCGATCACGATAAACCTCTGGAGTACCGTGAGGAAAGCAACTATTTCTTCAGGATGGGCAAATACCAGGGATGGCTTATCGATCATATAAAAAGCAATCCCGATTTCATACGTCCCGAAAGGTATAAAAACGAAGTCCTCTCGATCCTTGAAGGAGAAGTGCTGGAGGACCTCTGCATATCCAGACCGAAAACCCGTCTGGAGTGGGGGATTTCGCTGCCCTTTGATGAGAATTTTGTCTGTTATGTCTGGTTTGACGCCCTCATCAATTACATCAGTGCTATCGGTTATCCCGATGATGAAAAGTTCAGCAAATACTGGCCGGCGGCGAATCACCTCATCGCAAAGGACATCGTCAAGCCCCACGGTGTATTCTGGCCGACCATGCTCAAGGCAGCCGGGATAGAGCCGTATTGTCATCTTAACGTGCACGGCTACTGGAATATGGAAGAAGCAAAAATGTCCAAGAGCCTGGGTAATGTTGTTAAGCCCCTCGATCTTATCGAAAAATTCGGAGGGGACCAGATCAGATATTTCTTCCTTAGGGAAATGACCTTCGGACTGGACGCGAAATTCAGTGTGGAAGCCATAATAAACCGTATCAATTACGACCTGGCAAATGACCTGGGAAATCTGGTAAAAAGATGTTTCAACATGGTTGAAAAATTTTTTGATGGCAGGATCCCTCCCTTTATCCCCGAGGATCCGGCAAAACGCGACGAAATAACGCGGTCATTTAAAAGCGCATTAGATGATTACATCAGGCTGGTTAAGGATTTCCAGTTTAATCTGGGAATTGAAAAACTGTGGGAATTCATCCGTTTTCTCAACAAATACATCGATACACAAAAACCCTGGCAGCTGGCCAAGGAGGGAAAGGACCGGGAACTTTCATCTACCATGAGGAACCTTCTCGAATCAATTGCGGCTGCGGCGGTTTTACTGACACCCTTGTGCACCGAAAAGGCACCGGTTATCCTTGAAGCAATGGGTATACACACCCGCAATATTGATATAGAAAAACTCGACTCTTTCATGCTCTGCAGCGATAACCGAAAGCTGAAAGATATCGGCATACTTTATCCCCGTGTAGAAAAGGAAGCGCCGGCCGCGGCTGTCGCGGTTGATCCAAACCCGAAAACAGAAGGAACTTCAACCCTGGTGGAAATTTCTGATTTTGCTAAAATCGACATCCGCGTAGCCCGGGTGGTCGAGGCTTCGCGTGTAGACGGATCTGATAAGCTGCTGGAATTGAAGGTGGACTCCGGGATAGATGTACGCACTATAGTCGCCGGGATCGCCCAGGCTTACACACCGGAATATCTGGAGAACAAAAAAATCCTGCTGGTCGCCAATCTTAAACCCGCGACGATATTCAAGAAAGAGTCCCGCGGGATGCTGCTGGCCGCCAAAAAAAGCAAAAATGATAAACCGGTCCTTATCGAAATTGACGACAGCGTCCCCGTAGGCGCACGGCTTTCCTGAAAGACCACATACCTTACTGCAGGAGGGGTAAGACGCTAAACCTGCCTACCCGAACTATTAATTAAAGCGGTACCGGAAGGTGAGGTTTCCCGAATTCGGCAAGGAAGATGAAGATAGGAATAATATCCGATACCCACAATGAAGTGGAAATGGTGAAAAAAGCCATTTCTGTTTTTAAATCTAAAAAAGTAGAATTGATTGTCCACGCGGGAGACCTGACCTCCCCCAAGATGCTGGAACTGTTCAAAGGGCTCAATGTACGGTTCGTTCTCGGCAACTGCGATCTTGATGCTGAAGCCATCAATTCAAAATCGGAGGAACTCGGTTTCGGTTGTGTGGAGAACTGCTGTGAACTGGAAATCGGCGGTAAAAAAATACTGCTGTTTCATGGAAACGATATCCCCCTGTTCAGAAGGGCCGTTTCCTCTGAAAAATATGATTATATAATCAAGGGGCATACCCATACCTATGAAAACTACGTTTCCCATAAAACCCGGATTATAAACCCCGGGTCGATCTACCGGGAAGACGAGAGGACCATCTCGGTTCTGGATACGGTAACCGACAGGGTCGAAAAAATAAAGATAGAGGTGGAATAGATTATTTCAGCAGATCGATGATCCTTTCAAAGTCATCCAGCGAATAATAACTTATTTCGATTTTCCCACGGGAGCCCGAATGTTTTATTTCCACCTTCGTCCCGAGGATGGATATAAGGAGATTCTCCATTTCCTTGATATGTGCGTTTTTTGAGTCTCGCTTCTTTTTCCCATGAGGACCCTTGACAACTTCTGTGCCACGCTCTTCTCCCGCGATCTGTTCAAGCACCCGTACCGAAAGATCTTTTTTTATAATCTCATCATAAAGCTGTTCCTGCCGGGGCGGCGGAACCGACAGCAAAACTTTTGCATGCCCCAGGCTGATGGTGCCCTCTGAAAGGGACTTCTGAATTTTTTCCGGAAGGTTTAATACACGCAAAAGGTTGGCAATCGTCGCACGGTCCTTTCCAACACGGGATGCCACCTCCTGCTGCTTCAGCTTGAACCGGTTTATAAGCATACGGTAAGACTTCGCCTCTTCAATGGGATCGAGATCTGCACGCTGTATATTTTCCACGAGTGCGAGGGTCAGGTTTTCCTCCTCGGTCGCTTCCATTATTACCGCTTTAATCCTGTTGAATCCCGCGAGTTTGACCGCCCGCAAACGCCGTTCGCCGGCGATAATGGAGTATCCCATCCCCGCCTTCCTGACCAGAACAGGTTGCAGCAGTCCCACTGTCTTGATTGACTCCGCAAGTCCGCGGATACTCTCGTCATCAAAATGCTCCCGTGGCTGGTCGGGGTTCGGGCTTATGAGTGCGACATCCAGTTCCACTATTCTCGCACCTGATGATAGAACAACGTTTTCAAACTCTTCCACCGGTTTCGGTGACGTGGATATAATGGCGCCCAATCCCTTTCCCAGAACCTTTTTAGCCATTCCGCATCACCTCGTCAGCGAGACTCTCGTAACGTTCGCTTCCCGTGCTGTGCCGGTCATAAAGCCCAATGGGTTTACCGAATGAGGGAGCTTCGGAAAGTTTAACGTTCCTGGGAATAATGGTTGCAAACACCTTATCCTTGAAAAAATCCTTCACGTCAGAAACAACCTGCTGGGACAGGTTTGTTCTGGAGTCATACATTGTAAGGACGACCCCCTCAATTGTTAAATTCCTGTTGAGATTTTCCTGAACCATCTTTATAATCCTTAACAACTGGCTTAAACCTTCCAGCGCGTAATACTCACACTGCAGGGGTATCATAACTGAATCAGCCGCAACCAGCCCGTTCAAGGTTAATATCCCCAGCGAGGGCGGGCAATCGATCAGAATGAAATCGAAATCATCCTTTATCGTTTGAATGCTTTTTTTCAGCGCGTATTCATTACCATCAACTTCCATTAAATCAATCTGAGCACCCGAGAGATGAATATTTGATGGAACAATATAAAGGTTTTCTATCCCTGTTTTGTAAATCGCCTGGTTGATAGCGATCTGTCCTATCAGCACTTCATAAACGGTATTGTTGAAATCCTCCACGTTGATGCCCAGACCATAACCGGCGTTTGCCTGAGGGTCGATGTCAACGATGAGTATTCGTTTCCCCTTTTCCGCGAGGAAGGCCGCTAAATTCACGGTTGTAGTGGTTTTACCCACGCCCCCTTTCTGATTGGAGATAGAAATGACCCGTCCCATTATTTACCCCTGTAAGGTGAACACACTTTTCATTGCAAAGTTAAATATTATGTGTAGTCACGAACGCCGGTGTGGCAATTCAAACACCCTGTATTCCGAATACAAGAATTTTATCTCAACCTGCCTGAATATTTTCGGGGATTGAGCACGCGGCCAATCCCGTAAAGTGTCAGGATACCGAAAATAAACAAGATTCCCAGTACGATGAAACGGCGATAGGGAAAGATCCTAATACCGCTGCCCGATACTATGGCATAAGGGACCAGGCGCTCTACACCCGCTGGGTAAACGTGTAACAGATAGGTACCGGACTTCGATACTTTAATGTTTCTGTGGTATTCCCGGCTCCATGTCTGCGTTGAATACAGTATGCCTTTACCCTTTTCGCAAATATCCAGTTGAAAATGACCGGTGACGCACTTTACATAAAGAGTGTTCCTTCCTTTTTTCAAATTCAGTGAATAAGATCGTGAATGTTCCCATGGCAACAGTTTATCGGTAATTCTTGTGGTTATTTCCTGATCCCATTTTTCGGCTTCGCTTTCCATGGTGGAAAGAAGTTCCCGATTGACTATCCTCATGACCACGAACCTGGTGACTGGATTGATCGGGTCTTCAGTATGATAGCTGGTGTATAACAATTCACCCTTTTTCTTTTTAATAAGAAAGGTTATCGGTCCGATTCTTGTTCCCTTCGGTGTTTCATACGTACCACCGGCAAATATTTCCGCACCCTTGACGTTCTTAACGGCAACCCACCCGGAATGGGGAGCATTTCCGGTATAGCTGTTGATCTGGGCAAAATGTTCCAAGTCCTCAGACAGGGTTAAAACCACCGGCCCGGCGGTTCCCTGAAACGGGAAATCGTCAAAAAAGGTAAGACAGCCGAATTCACAATTGAAAAGAGGAAAGGAAAAACCGGAAAAGTACGCCAGCCCGCCGCCGTAAATATAGTCTTTGATATTCTTGCGGATTTTTTTCTCGTCGGTTTCCCGATAGTCCTGCCGCAGCGAAACCGATTGAATACTGGTCCCTCTGGAAAGAATCGTTATGCTTGTTTCAATGGGTCTGCCCAGCCCGCAGGGAAAAAATATCGCTCTGTACCCTGAAAATACAGTGGGATCTTCCAGGTCGTTAAGCTTTATAATTTTATAACGAACTCCAAAAGCTGAAAGCACCTTCTGCACATTATCGAATTGATTTTCCACAACCGCAATCTCTGGACCCCTTCCAGCGATACACGGCGCGGCAATCAAATACATCAGCAAAAAAAAGAGATATACCGGCCGTTTCACATTTCTTTACCGACCAGATTTTTCAGTTCTTTTAGAATCCTCTTTCTGTCTTCCAGATCTTCATAGATATTTTCATTCATACACTCATGTGCCATCTGGTAAGTAAAAGCTATAACCAGCGGGACAATCCCGCCGTCGTTGGCGTCAATGAAAGTTTTACCGACCAGCAGTTTTGAGAACGACCTGGATTTTTCAAATCCTGTTATCCTGCAGTCGCTGAAGGGAATCGGTCTTCCCCACCGCTCCATTTCAAGTGAAGGCCGTTCCTTCAATGATGTACGCAATAGTCCGGGTTCCTTGGCTATACTACCTGTTGCGCTCCACGTTTTGTGCAGATCATATATCCATTGAATTTCCCTTCCTATTCCATAGAAAAACGATCCAACCTCCTTGATTATGCTTTCTACATGCGACATTGATTTAATCTGACCCCGCATAATCCTGCGCACCTCTTCACGACTCACCGCAAGAATGGGATTATTGCTCTTGAACGAGTGAAAATCGCTGAGTAACCTCTGCAGATCGTTGATTTCCACCGAGAAATACTCAGGCGAGAAGATACTGCCCTCAAGAGTCTGCTTCGTCGCATCTTCAAAATAGACAGTAGAACCGTCAAGCAGGGAGCTATAACAATAGTAAAAGAAGTTCAGGCATCCATCGATAAACTTTATAAAATCACTTCCCATAATCTCGTCAATATCAATCTGTCTGCGGCTGCCCTGTTTCCACTGATCTTCATAGGCTCTTACCAGCAGGCTTTGTCCGATCTGTTTCATTTCAAGAAAACCCAGCAGTGTATCATAATTACGCAGTTTTTCCTTGAGCTGTTCCACTGCCTTTCGCTTTCGGGATTCAGGGTCTTTACCCACCTTCCTCAGTTCCGAAAGCCGGTAATCCCAATCGTTCGTTCTGACAGTCGGTGCCTCTATTTCATAATACCTCTCAAGCTCCTTTATACCGATCTCGCACCAGAAAACCAGTACCTCCATGATCATTCTCAGAAACTCGGGATACGAGGTAATATCATACCGGAGCTTCAGATGGGTGGATATTTTATCCTCATCGTTCAGCCTGACGGGAAGGAAGGAGCGTAGAAGCATCATGTATTCATAGATCTTTTTCTCCCTGGCGAGATTGGTTTTATCCTTTCCCCTTTTGACATTATCCGGTTCGTTTGCCTGTGCTTCCTCTTTTTTAAAATCAGGCAGGGTCCTCAGCATGTTTTCCACTGTCTGTAAAATCTGCTCCCGGCGTTCTATGCTTACCTTCTGAAAGGCGAAAAAAGGCAGCACGAAATTCCTCAGCTCCGATTCAAAGGATTTCCTGTCCATCCACTTGATGGTATCATACTGGTATTCTATAAGCGGTGTTTCCAGCATCCATTTTCTTATCAGTCTCAGGTAATTAAAATCCACAGGGTCCTGTATCTTTTCGTCTTTCAGAATCGCGATCATGATCTCGGAAAGGTGGGACAGTATCTCCTCGTGAAAACCTATGATGTCCTTGAATAAACGAATGCATTTTTTGGTGGGGATAAGCCTTTTTTTGAAGCCGATACCGAACCTGTTGTTTGCGTGAATAAGATAGCGTTTTTTAAAGAGTCGCAGTTTCCGGTATTTGCCCTGCAGGGTTTCAATGAATACGCTGGACTCCTCCGGACCTGGAAACTTCACCTCGGGAACAATCTCGGTTTTTGCCGAAGGGACGGCCTGCGCCGGAAGATCGATCTTCGAGGGGACCGTCTTTTTTATCACCTTGTTCGGGCAGGATTTTATAAGCGAGATAATGGCATTATAGCGCTCCTCCGGCCGCAATTCCCGGTTGTTCATCAGAGAGCGCACTATCCCCATCTTCGCCGGAGGTATCTCTTTATCCAGCAACAGGGATTTGGCCCTGCGCTCGAGCCGCCGCATTTCGTCGCGATCCAATGCCATGCCGTATTGACGTAATCCTTCCTTATAAACTTTGAACCCTGGAGTCCGGCACCGTACGGCTTCCCGCAATCGTTCTTCCAGTTTCTACTATCGTTCCCGCAATATGTCAAGATAATATGATGGAAGAACAGGATAACTTTATACATGATACAGCAAACAATAAGCCCCTCTGAACGAGGGGCTTATTCTGCATGATTACATTAAGGCGGTTTTTCACTAATACATTTTTATTACATAGGTCAGCGTCAGATAAATATAATGGTTATAGCTGGTTACCTTGCCATTATTGTCGGGATCATACTGTGTTTCGTAGACGTACTGCGGCGACAGCGAGAGGGTAGGAGTGAACCTGTAAATGAGACCCACATATAACCTGTTCATATTGAATCCTTCCACTTCATAGAAGGGTTCACCCTTGGGATTAGGGGCAGGATCGTCTTTCGTGTCAGCGTCTTCCACCAATCCGAAGAAAAGCTCATCGGCCACCGTCAGGGCCAGCACCGGCAGAATATTATATTCAATCGTGAACATTTCCCTGAGTGTCAGAGAATATCCCCATCTTTCCGTTTTCGTTTCATAGTATGAGTTATTGGCATAAAACTTATTGTGGAAAATAACCCGGTTTATGAACTTCCAGTCTTTGTATTTGTATTCCACTATGGGCAAAAACTCGATATTGTGGGAATAATAATAATCTTCGCCGGTGGAATCCTTGTGTCTAAGGGGAAAACCCATGTAATAATACCAGAGCGGCAGCTTTAAGGTTAAATCGCCGAATTTCTGCATGTACACGGGGCCGGCGAAAAACTCCCAGAAGTAAGTATACTTTTCATCAGCATATTTCGCGTCACTGGCTGTTTTGCGGCTGAATTCGTAACGGTGCCCCGGCAAGATCACAAAAGCCCAGTTAGGCGATAACAGCAGGGTAAGATTGAGGTATTCCCAGGTCCTTCCCGTCTTGGGTGCCCCGGCGCCATATACCATTGATGAAGATACCAGCAACATGGCGACAACGATTACTACTGTCCTTTTCAGCATCGCGCGCTCCTCACGTAATTATAATAAAAAAGCGAAAACGACCACCAAGCTATTACAGGATGTGCATGTATGTCAACAAAGAAATGGTTTTATTGTTTTTCCGTTTATATATGAAACGGCGTTTCGCCGGGCAATATTTTCACTTTATAAAACGAATGACTTCTCCGACAAGGAAATCTTTTTCATAATCCACGGTTATGACATGATTGCTGATCTCCAGAAAGACCTTTTCTTTCTTCGTGGTGCCCAGCCTGTCGTAAATATAATCTATAGATCCTTCGGGTATCGTCGTATCGGCAAAGGACTGTACAATCATGGTTTCCGCAGTGACGTACGGCAGCATTTTCATGGCTTTTTTGATTGCACGATGAAACTGCCGCAACTGCATAACCGGCTTTCCCTCGTAATAACCCAGGTGGTCTTTACGGACCTGGAAGCTGTTGATCCCCCTGATATCATCCTTCACCCACAGGATTTTCTTGAAGCGTCCCAGCAGCAGGTTCATGTAGTGCATGTTTTCCTTTATATCGCAGGGAGTGGACAGTAACACCAGTTTATCAAGTTCAAATTCCACCGACAACAGAATGCCTATGACTCCCCCCATGGAAAGCCCTATTACTGATACCTTTGTACAGTTTTGTCTCAGCTCAATCAGGTTTTCCCTTGCACACCGGTAGTAGTCTTTAAAGTCCGTGCCGGTCATTTCTTTAAGACTGGTGCCATGACCCGGGTAGCGGGGTATCATGATTGCATACCCCTCATCCGCAAGTTTACTCCCAAGGTATTTCATTTCCGCCGGCGTTCCGGCAAAATCATGCAGCAACAGGAAACCCCGGTCGGTGCTGTTCAATGACACCAGGGATCCCGCACCCGGCATCAGCATGGGCATTTCCTTTTTCTTCATCATACAATTACGACCCGCCCTTTTTTCGATACACCTATTTCTCCTATCACCGCAGGCTGCTCGTTATGTTGCCTTAAAATACCGTTTATTTTACCTTCGACGTCCTTATCCACAACCAGCATCAGGCCTATTCCCATATTGAAGGTAGTATACATTTCCCTCTCGTCTATACCACCCGTTTTTTGTATAAAATTAAAAACCGGGGAAGTCGCTATTTGCGATTTTTTAATATACGCTGCCGTCCCCGGAGGTAGTATGCGTGGGATGTTTTCATAAAAACCTCCTCCGGTAATATGTACCATTCCCTTTATTGGAACAGCCTGTTCCAGGCACTGCATCACCGCACGACAGTAAATCCTGGTGGGCGTAAGCAGCACGTCCCCGAGCGTAGCGGAAAGATCCTGTATATAGTCGGAGGTGGAAAATCCTTTAACATCGAACAGCAGTTTTCTGATCAGGGAATAGCCGTTTGAGTGTATCCCGGAAGAAGGAAGACCGATGATGATATCCCCCTCTTTAATACCTCTCCCGTCGATAATATTTTTTTTATCCACGACACCCACTGCGAAACCGGCGATGTCATAATCGTCGTCGTTCATTACATTGGGGTGCTCTGCGGTTTCACCGCCAACCAGACTGCAGCCGGCCTGTCTGCACCCTTCGGCTACTCCCTTTACAATATCGACGAGCACCGGTTCGTTTAATTTTCCGCACGACAGGTAATCAAGAAAAAAGAGGGGTCTGGCGCCCGATACCAGGATGTCGTTTACGCACATGGCCACAGCGTCAATACCGATGGTATCGTGACGATTCACCATCTGCGCGATCTTTATCTTGGTACCTACCCCGTCGGTGCCCGACACCAGAACCGGATGTTCCATTTCAGGAAAAGCAGCGGAAAAAAGGGCCCCGAAGCCACCGATATCGGTTATGACCCTTTCAGAAAACGTGGATTTAACGATTGGGGCGATCTTCTTTACGAACCTGTTCCCCCCTTCAACGTCTACACCTGATTCTTTATAGGTAAAACCCATAATAACCCTTTCTTGTAATTGAACTTTGAGTTCTTCAGTATCCTCTGAATAATCAACGGGACCACATGTCCTGTCACAGGACTTTTGAATTCTTTTCAACGTTTTCACAAGCACTTTTTTTAATTAGTGATTGCCACAACCACAATACCGCAATTACACTGTACATGTACACAGCCTCTATTCCACTACACCGGGATAATTCGTGGGACTTAACCGTAACGAGATTGAACAACTGATTGCAAAGCTGCGGGACAGATACGCCCGCTATGCAAAAAAACACAACACATCGTGGTTCAATATTTCCCCTTTTGAAGAACGGCTGGAAATGGCCGTACAGAAGAAAATGAATCTGGAGGGTTTTATTCTTTCGGAAATATCATACTTCGAAAAACTTAGGGAGAAATACGAAAAGAAAAAAAAGGAAAAACCGTTCACCGCGCTCGTGGATTCCATACTCGAACAGTACGCTTCACGCATAAAAAAATACCCTCCCATATTTTTTCATCCCGAAGCTCATCTGGAAATGGTACACCTCTATGGCGCCCTGAGGGGATTTGCCTCAAGGTTATTCCCGGTACTTCGACTCATCATCAAGGAAGCCGCGCATAAAACCATTCTCAATGAAATTGATATGAAGCTCGGCTTCCTCGCCGTGCCGCAGGGTACTCATCACTCGAAGCGAGTCGCCGACCACGTAATGGTGCTTTCGAGGCCGGCAGGACCGGGCAGGGAGCTTGAGAATGAGAGGGACAAGAACAACTATCTGAGGGAAGCGGCGTTTCTTTTGCATGAAATACACGACTTTTGCGGGGAATTGATGAATAACCGCGACCCGGATTGGGACCTCCCACTGCGTTTTGACCGGTTATACCTGGTGGGAGAAACGAAAAAAAATATAATCGAAGAATTTTCCCCTTATACCGGTTGCGGCGCTATCATCAAGGTACAGGAATCGGCCGCCTCTATCATTGAGGATTTCAGGCTGGGTGCTTTTAACGGGAAACCGGTTACGTCTTCTTGATGCAGATCATAGTTATGTCATCCTCCTGCTTTTCATATCCGGTAAACTCATACACCGTTCCGATTATAGAATGAAGCATGTCCCTGGACGGTATATTTATATATTCCATGAATTTTTCCACCAGACGCCGGTCGCCGTACATTTCCCTGCTCTCCCTGGAAACGGATTCCGTAATTCCATCAGTGTATAACAGAATACAGTCTCCATTCTCCAGCGTGAAAGAAATATCGGTAAATTCACTGTCCTCAAAAAAACCTATTAATGATCCTGTTTTATTCAGTAAAAGGTAATTCTTTGTCCGGTCCTGATAGTGTATGGCCGGAGGGTGTCCGCCCGAAGAAAACAGCACTTCACCGGTCTGTATATTGATCTGGCATACAATTACCGTTCCGAAATAATAGAGCCCGGCAATGTCATTGGTCAGTATGTTATTCACCGCGTTTATGGTAAAGGAAGGTGTGAACCTCCTCAGGGAAAAAGTCCGGAAGAGTGACCGTATTTCATTACCGATGAACGACGATGCCATGCCGTGCCCGGAAACATCGCAAAGGATAATCTGGTAGACATCGTCGTCAAGATAGAACCCGTCGAAAAAATCTCCCGAAATGTCCTCGGCGGGCATAAAAACAGATGCGATGTCAAAACCCTTAATATTATCAAACTGGGGCAGCAGCGACACCTGGATTCTTCTGACCTTGGAGACCTCGTTCTTATACATTGCATACTGATGATCGAGTTCGTGTTGAATCTGAATCCTTTCGGCGATGATCCCTAAAAAATCCACGCTGAGCGAAATGAGGTTTTTATCATCCTGCTCAAAAGGGCTGAGCCTTTCCATCAGCAGATATCCTGAAATATGGTTGTTAATAAGAACAGGGGACAGGGCGCAATGGATTTCTCTTCCATCGGATGATTTTATTTTTACCGACATTATGGGTGTGCTAATTGTGTTGTCATTAAGTTTCAAACGTGTCCTTAGACGGTCAAAATCCATAAAGCTTTGAGCTCCGTCATAGACCTCCTTAAAAATCGTATCCATAATCCCCTTCCGTTCCAGAACGAGCTCAATGTATCCCAGGTCCAGGATTTTCCCGACAGAAGAAAATTCCCTGGTCAGAACATTGAAATTATCAACGTTAATGTTTTTCTGAATAATCCTGTTCAGTTGATACAGCTTTTTGGAGAATTCCAGCTGGTAGTTAAATGCCGAATAAAGTTTGTCCTGGTAGGCTTTGATTTTTTTGCAGTTTTTAACCTTTGACTGGACCTCAAAGGGGACGAAAGGTTTTCTGATATAATCATTCGCTCCCGCTTCGTATCCTTTTATTATAAATTCTTCCTCATTTTCCGCAGTGATCATTAAAATAAAGAGCTTCTCATACTGGCTGTCCCTGCGTATTTCTCTGCAAATTTCAATGCCATCACCATCGGGAAGTACCAGATCCAGCAACAACACATCCGGATAAAAATGGGGAAGCAGATCCTGAAATTCCAGATACGTTCCCACACCGGTAAAATGATAGTCCGTTGACAGCAGGTCCGACAGAATTCGTCTTACCATTCTGTCGTCATCAAGGGCCAGTACTCTCAGGCGTGAGTCATGATTATTGTATTGTACACTATTCCGCATACCCAACATGCCTGTGTATTTCCTGAAATCGATCCAGAAAAAACACATGATGTAAATTCCGATTAATGGTTCTATGTATCGATAAACAATAAACCGGTTTTCCGATTATTTCAACCAGTTTCTTTAATTGTACGAACAACCGCAACCCATGCCTGGAATTGCAGTAAAACAAATATCAGGTGAATCCACTCATCCAGAAAATTATACGGCCGGTATATGTAGTTATTTTTTCCTGTAAAAGCACAGGGATTATTATGACGTGTGGTGGTTACCCCTGTACAGAATGGAAAGAAATCAATACTAAAAACAGTCGACTTTGTCTTTATACCCTCACACTGTTGATTCAGTATTCATGCCCTTACGATTCATATTGACAATTACCTACCGCAGAAGGGCATAGAAATTTATAGATTCGTTATCATTGCAACGGGTATCCTATTCATCCCTGCCGCCCAGTACGCCGGCACGGATCAGAAAGTACAAAAGCGTCATGATAGCCGACGCGGCCGCGGCAACGTAGGTCATTGCGGCCGCCGACAAAACCCTGTTTACCCCGGTCATCTCACTGGAACTCAAAACACCATATGAAGAAAGCATGGCTTTTGCCCTTGTCGATGCATTGAATTCCACCGGCAAGGTAACCAGCTGGAACACAACTACCGCGCTGAAAAGGACAATACCTATCTTCACCAGACCCAGTGAGCCGATGATGAATCCTGCCATAATGATTATCCACGACAGATTAGAGCCGACCGATGCGGTAGGTGCCATCATGTTCCTCAGCACCAGGGGGGTATATCCCTTGGCGTGCTGGACAGCATGTCCTGTCTCGTGAGCGGCAACGCCGAGAGAGGCCAGAGAATTACTTCTGAATACCTCCGGCGAGAGACGAACCACCTTCTTTATAGGGTCATAATGGTCCGAAAGAAATCCCGTTGTTTCAACCACAGGTATATGTCCAAGCCCGTTTCTGCTTAGAATAAGTTCCGCCACTTCGGATCCCGTTACATTCCCTCGTGATGCAACCTTTGAATATTTATTAAAGGTGCTTTTTACCCTGAAGGATGCCCACAGCGAAAGCAAAAGCACCGGTGCCATCATCATCCAGTATAAAGGATCTATCCCAAGAAACATTTTGCACCTCCGTGATTAAAAAGCAAACTCTACCGATATTCAGCACTGTCATTAAGAGTTATACAGTCTCTCAGAGACAAGTACCTGATTATATCACTACTTAATAATTTACTACATTTTATCATACGCGTAACTAAATTATTACCTATAAGTAGTAAAAACATGATTTTGTTACCGGCTGGGATGTTTTTGTTTTTTTAAAAATCAACCCGATGCTGAAAAAAAAATTGAAATTGTAAATTAATTTAAATTATTTCCTTTCAAAGACATAAAAATGAGCAAGTCAATATGATTTGACAACAACAATCATGCTCATTATCTTTGATCTAACCTCAAGTATTGGATTTCTTTATGAAAAAAATCTTTGGTATTGTAATTGTTTTATCACTTACGGGATGCGGAAGCACCCTTTCTAATAAAAAAGCATTTCCCCCATCAAAATCAACCGAAAGCTGGGTACTATACAGCAACGGATTGTTCCATCTGAACGCGAAGAATTACAAAACCGCGTTAAAATACCTTCATGAAGCGGAAAAGTCTAATACCGAACTTGACAGGGTATATTATCATATTGCTTTTTGTTATTATAATACTTATGATTATGATTCCGTAAAAAAATACTCAGAACTCGCAATCAAACACAATCCCCGTTACACCAAGCCTTACTACCTGCTCTATTCGATGTACATGAACCTGCAGAATTATGAAAAGGCAGCAGCTATCCTTGAGACCTTGCGCCACCAGGAGCAGGACAACATCAATGTCAGCTACACACTGGGTACACTTTATTATTCAAGACTCAAACAATGGGACAACGCAGAAAAGACATTTAAATCCATACTGGAAACCGCTTCAATAAAACCGGTGGATGACTATTTTCAGGAGCATTCAGCCTATTACCTCGGTCACATCTACTATTCAAAAGGCCAGGTCAACAGTGCGATTGAGCATTTTAAACTGTGTTCCGAGATAAACCCCGATAATCATTCTGCGCTTTATGCACTTGCTATTCTCTACATGGACCGGTATGAAGTTGATGAATCACTGGAGTATGCTCTTCTTTATCTGCACTTTTTCCCTGACAATGTAAAAATCAATTCCATAACCGGAAGAATTTTATATTTAAAGAGCGACCGGAGAGCTTCGATACACCTGAAGAAAGCAATGTTCAACACCGGCTTTGATGGATTAATCGCAAGAGCTTTATACAACGAACTTCTCCATAAAGACAAAGACGCAGTGGTACTGTTGAAAAAAGTCATTAAAGGCAATACAACCTACATCTCCCCTCACCTGGCCCTGGCAAGGATCAATCTGCGCAAAAATAATAAAACAGGTTCGGTAAGCGAGTTTTTTACCGCCGGAATACTGTTCTACCGCTATCGTTTGTATGATAATGCACGTGAAAGCTTCATTAAGGCGCTTTCGATAAATGATAAAATCCCCGAATGTTATTTTTATCTCGCCAAAGTTTATGAGGAAACCGAAAGGTTCAGCCAGGCAATGGTAAATTATAAAAAGGTTCTGGAATTGAAACCCTCAGCCGAAATTCTGATCCATATAGGCTATCTTTACAGCCTGAAAAGCAACTTCCATAACGCCACGCTGTACATGGATCGCGCCATAGAGATGGACCCCAAGAATTCCAAATCATATTTTTTTAAAGGACTCATATTCACACAGATGGACCGTTATCCGGATGCGGAGAAGATGGTACGCCATGCAATTTCTCTCAACGAAGAAAATGACGAATACCACTTTTACCTGGCAACCATTCTGGAGAAGCAGAACCGCTTCGATGAAACCGTCGTATCGTTGAAAAAAGCCATTCGGTACAATCCTCAAAGCGCAAAATCATATAACTTCCTCGGATACCTTTATGCCGATAAGAATATGAACATTGATGAATCTATTTCCCTTATAAAAAAAGCTCTTGAATTCGAACCCGATAATGGAGCTTATCTGGATTCACTGGGATGGGCATACTACAGAAAAAAAGATTTTGACCTGGCATTGAAAAAATTGCTTGAGGCGGAACTGAAGCTTGACAGGGAAAAGAATCCCGATCCCGTTGTATATGATCATATAGGCGATACCTATAAAGAGCTGGGTAATTTTAAAAAGGCTCTGGAATACTGGAAAAAGTCCGTAAAAATGAAAAAGGACACTAAAATTGAGAAAAAAATCAAAGGCATTAGAATTATTGAGTGATACATCAACATTCCGAACCACTTTTATTAAATCGCTAGCTTTCCTTCATATATTTGCGATATTTACGCTGACGATGTTTACATGCGCCGAGAAGCGGATGATCGTCGATAAGCGGCTTATGGTTTCCAGTGAGAAGAAATCCCGTGAACTGCTGGAGAGAACCCACACCATCAATAAACATTCACCGGAATTCTTCAGCGCTGCGTTTTCAGTGGACGGTATCTACAACAAAAAAAGGATCACGTCCATTGGAACTGTTATGTACAAAAAAAAACCCCGGCTGATCAGATTGTCGTTTGTGGATGCGGTCTTTAAAAGCCCTATTGTCACACTTATTCAGGATCGAGAAACCGTAAAGATCCATTTTCCTATTGAGAAAACACTCTATATCGACAACATCAATACCCTCGATCTCAGAAATTATTTGAACTTTGATATTGAATTCAGCTTTTTCTACACTCTGACCGGGGGACAGATCCCGCTGCTGCCTGGTTTTGCCATCAAAAAGGAGCTTACCGAAGTCGGTGCCGATGCATCCGAGAAAGAGAGATGTTTCCTGATACTGGAGAACAGGGATTTCTTTCAGACTTTGTCTTTCAAAAATCAGATTCCCGACAAAATACTGTTTATCAATAAGGCAAGCAGAACCAGGATAGAGATTTATCTGGGCAGGCCGGAGATCAGGGGAGAGTCGGTATTCTTCAGGCAGATTCGTTTTGTTAATGTTCAAAACGGAGATAAGATCAACTTCCTTTTCAAAAATCTTGATTATTCAAATGAACCCAGTGTCGCATCGATAACAACTTTAAAGACGGTCGATAAAACCCGGGTTATACACATGGTTCCCCGGAAACGGTAAAACGGCGGTAAACACCAATCATCTGTACCACCGCATTCTGCCATCTGAATTCACGCTGTATCCTTTCCCTGCCCATGACGCCGAGTTCTTTCTTTTTTTTCTTATCGCACATAAGATCGTCAATAGCCGATGCCAGCGCGACCTCATCACGCGCGGGGACTATCACTCCGGCGTCACCCACCACTTCGGGCAGTGCTCCTCCGTCGCTTGAAATAACTGAAATCCCACAGGCCATCGCCTCGGCGGCGGGAAGCCCGAATCCTTCATACACCGACGGCACCACCGCAAACTCGGATTCGCTGTAGAGTTTCACCAGATCCGCAGTGCTGGCCTTTCCGGTGAAACGAATCCTGTCGTTGATACCGAGCCTTCTGACCAGTTCCATGGTTATACGACGGTGAGGAGCCCCTCCGTCAACCACCGTCAGCACCACGGGACTTTTCACACGTTTCATGGCCCTGGCAAGATACACGAAACCCTTTTTGCCGTCCTCGACATTGCCCACAAAAAGAATCTGATTCTTTTTTTTCCTGATGCCCTTCAGCGGTTTGAATACATCTGTGTCCATTCCGTTGTAAACGACCGTCTGCATTTCCAACGGTACCCCGAAATCCATCCTGATACGCCTTCTGGAATCCTCAGATACCGTAATAATATGGTCAAGCCTTTTGGATACTATCCGCTGCATCAGGACAGGGTAAAACATTACACCTTTAAGCTTGTTTCTGAAAGACGAGGCCCGTTCCAGCACGTTTTCCATGTCAACCGTGAGAGGATGGTGTATAGTGGCAATCACCGGGATCCCCAGACTCTTCATAAGCAGCAACCCGTAACCGAGGCACTGATTGTCATGGATCACATCAAACCCGTATTTTTCATGCAGCTTTCTTACTAGTACAAACGCCCTGAAACTGAAGGTGCTGATTTCCGAGAAAGCACCGAGTCTGGTCGCCGAGTATTCATAAAGATTCAAGAGTTTAAAAATGTCGAAAGGACTTTCCCGATTAATAAAACCCGTTCCGCCCTTTATATAATATTCATTGTTATGTATATAATGTACGTGTACCCCTTCTATTATGGTGGGATATGGAGGGCCGACGACTATATGGATTTCATGCCCCTGTCGTACCATTTCTTCGGCAATGTACTTTAAATAAATTCCCTGGCCGCCGCTGTATGGATTGCCCCTGTAACAGAGTATGCAGATTTTCAATAGCGAGGCCCCCCTGTCACACTATAGAGATTTCCCATGGTCACTACCCTGGATGGATCGAGCTTCTTTACAATCCTTGCGGGATTACCGGCAACCACGACGTTGGATGGTACATTTTTCGAGACCACCGCACCGGCCGCGACTACGGAGTTTTTACCGATCCTTACCCCCTTACATATAATGGCCGAGTCTCCTATCCATACGCCTTTTTCCAGCACTATCGGCGAAGTTTTACCGATGGGACTTATGCGGTTATGCAGATCGTGCCAGTCAGCGTCGGTGAGGTATGCGTAGTTTGCCAGCATGCAGTCGTCACCTACCGTGATTCCGCTGGCACTGCTCATGCGCACCCCGTTCATTACCAGAACATTGTCTCCGATAGAGATGGACCCTTCATGTTCCCCCATTTTAACCGTGGTAAGCCTGGTCTTGTCACCATTGGCGCCGATAATAACCACATTTTCTCCCAGGCTGATATTGGGACCGTATACCTCGACGTTCCATATCCCCCAGACTATGGGCCTTTTTTTAATGAAAGAGAATTTTTTTCTGAAGAACAGATAATAATAAAGAAGGGAACGGATTTTAAACATGGCCTTGAATAAAACCGATCGATGCAGATAATCAGACATGATTGTTCCCCATTGTTTTCCTGCTTCCCGGATAGCAGTCTGTTGAGTTCTTAACCGGGGAAAAATGAATGGTTTTTTATTGATTTTTAAAGAAACACCCGATATAATAAAATCTCAATTACACACTGTCATGAGCAGACAGTGACATGCGGTTTACGTCAATCAATTTTACAGTTTCATTGCGCCGACACGGGTACGTGGTTTTTTTATCATCTGAATAATCATCCTAAAATGATTTAATACACTTTTTTTAGCATCAAATATCGATCACGGTTCAGGAGACTGGAAACAATGTGTGACACCATCGTCGCCACCGCCGAAGCCACCTTGGATAAAACAACAATCCTGGCGAAAAACAGCGATCGTGAACCCAATGAGGTTCAACTGCTGATGCACCTGCTCCCTGTAAAACATCAGAAGAACATGAAGGTTGAGTGTACTTACATCAGCATACCTCAGGCGCCCCGGACCAACGAGGTGCTTATATCCCGGCCTTTCTGGATGTGGGGCTGTGAAATGGGAGTCAATGAACACGGACTTGCCATAGGCAACGAAGCGGTTTTCACAAAGGAACCTTACAGAAAAACGGGCTTGACGGGGATGGATTTAATTCGCCTTGCCCTCGAGCGGTGCGCCGGCGCTGTAGAAGCGCTGTCATGTATTACCGATCTTTTGGCACAACACGGCCAGGGTGGGAAATGCGGATATACCGCCGGTTTGAAATACCATAATTCATTCATTATTGCCGATAAGAAAGAGGCATGGGTACTGGAAACGGCGGATTACCAGTGGGCGGCAGTTAAAGTCAGAGGGGTTCGATCCATTTCAAACGGTCTAACCATAGAAGAACACTACGATCAGTCATCCAAGGGACTTGAAGACTATGCTTTACATAAAGGGTATTTGAAAAAGCATGAGACATTTAATTTCAGAAAAGCGTTTACCGATTCTTTTTACACCTATTTCAGTAAATGCAGTATACGCCAGTGCCGAACCACTGAACTTTTATCCGGACATGCCGGGAATATTACCCCTGAACTGATGATGTTTTTTCTCAGGGATCATGGCCCGGGCGAACGATATCTGCCCCCTCATGAGACCAGCATGGGAACCGTCTGCATGCACGCATCCATGGGTCCTCTGAGGCCCAGCCAGTCGACTTCGGCGCTGGTTGCACATCTAAGAAAAAAGACTCCTACATACTGGGCTACCGGCTCATCGGGAACCTGCACCGGCATATTCAAGCCCTTCTATCTGAAAGGCAATAAAATTGATTTTCTTCCTCATGAAGCGGGTTCCCGGTTTGACCACGGAATTCCGTGGTGGAAGCATGAGCTTCTGCACAGAAGAGCCCTGATGAAATATTCTTTCTGGCAGAATAACCTTATGATCGAAAGAAATGCTCTGGAAAAGAGTTTTATCGAGATGGATACAAAAGCGATGAAATCTTCAGCCGGCACCGGACATGTACACAGACTTGCCGGCCTCTCCAGACAATGCTTCAATGAAGCAGCGACCGCGACCGATGAATGGAACGAAAAACTGAAAAACGCTCCTGGGGATAACGATGTGCCATATCTATACCGTCGCTTCTGGGCGTCCCAGAATCGCAAGGCCGGTATTGCCGGTCAGTTATGAAGCGGAAATTAAATCATGGAAAACACGTAACGTTTGATCAAATCAAAATTTTTTTTCACTTCCGACGCTCCGGCGATATATTCCATATGTCCCGGAAGCAGGTATTCAATATCGAGTGATGAAATCTTTTCAACGCTTTCCTTGAGTTTTTCCCCGCTCCCTCCTGGGAAATCAACTCTCCCGACACTTTCCCTGAACACCAGGTCCCCGCAGACCAGGGCTTTTTTATCTTTCCAGTATACGCATATCGATCCGGGGGAATGGCCGGGTGTGTGATAGATTTCCAGCTCGACTCCGTTGATCAGCAAAGGCCCCTCTTCCAGGATCATATCGAACCTCAATTCAGGGAAATTCATTCCCATCATTGCAAAAAACTTCGGACCGACCTCGTTAACAAAATCTATCTCATCCCTGTGCATCGCAATGGGGATATTTTTCCCCATGAAATGCTGGCTGCCTTCAAAGTGGTCGGGATGGGAATGAGTGTTGAAGACATAGCGTATGTCATCGGGATCGAGCTTATCGGCCATGAAATCGTTAAGTCTGATATCCATCTGCCGAGCAAGCCCTGGGTCGAAAAGAATATTCAAAGGGTCCCCGAAATAATACATATTGCAGTTATTCTCGAAAAATCCCCGCCATACATAGCCGTATATTCCATCATCGATCTTCATGCAGAGCATCTCCTTATTCCGAAATCTTGGAAAAATCCATAAATGTTCTGAAGGGATCCAGTATCGAATCCAGGAGCGCAAGCCGGGTATCACGCAGCTCCATGTCTTCTGCCATTACCATTACCTTGTCGAAAAAGGCGTCTACAATCCCTTTACCCTCAATAAGCACCCTGAAAAGCGTAGTATAATCATTTTTTTCAATACACTCACTTATGGTAGCCCTGCGGGAATCAAAGAAATTAAAAAGCGCTTTTTCCGTATCTTCCTTCATTGAGTCCTTTTTGAAGGTAAGTATGTAATCGGGGTTTTTCTGCCTGAAGGCGCTGACGATGTTATTCATGCGTTTAAAACTTAAAAGCATTTCCGTGAACCCCTCGGTACTGCGGAATTCATTCAGGCTCTTTGCTCGCCGATACAGTTCCAGGTAATCGAAATACTGGGTCGCCATGCATGCGTCAATCTCGTCGTAGCGAAGGCCGTTCTCCATATAAATCGTATTTGCCCTGGCCGATATAAAAGCCAGAATTTTATCGATAAGCCCGCTCCCCTGTTTGTACATCGGTGCGCATTTCTGAAGCAAAGCCCCCATATCCAGATGCAGATTCGAAGCCATCAGCATTTCTACTACAGCACTGGCCTGCCGCCGCAGGGCATAGGGATCCTGCGAACCGGTGGGAATGTTTCCCACCGAAAAAGAACCGAAAAGGTTGTCAACCTTTTCCGCCAGGGACACCACTACGCTCACCAAACCCCGGGGGAGCGGATCATTTTGAAACCTTGGTTTATAATGATCATCAATGGCATCTGCGACCTCCGGATCTTCACCGTCCAGGAGCGCGTAGACCCGGCCGATCTTACCCTGCAGAGAGGTAAACTCGAAAACCATGGCCGTGTTGAGATCGGCCTTACACAGGAGTGCGGCCCGTTGTATTTTTTCCCGTATCGTGTCCGTGCACGAAAACATACCGCTCAGATATTCGGCGATCTTCCCGATCCTTTCTGTTTTCTGGTAAATGGTTCCCAGTTCTTTATGGAAAAGCACATTGTTAAGGGATTCAACTTTATCATAAAGACTGCTTTTTGTATCCTCATTGAAAAAAAACCGTGCATCATTGAATCGTGCCCTGATCACCCTTTCATTGCCCGCTTTCACGTGATCGGTGGCGGGATTGTTTGAAACCACCAGAAAGTTCGGCAGTAATTTCCCGTTTCTGTCCCGAACTGCGAAATATTTCTGATGCTCCTTCATCTCAGTGATCAGCACGATGTCAGGTATCTCCAGATATTCACTGCCGAACCCGCACGTAACCACGACGGGATCTTCGGTGAGAAAACACACGGTTTCCAGCAGTTCCTCATCAGAAACAAGATTACCTTTTAAGGCCTTCGCTGCCTTTTCCAGAGCGGCCAGTATGCTGCTTCTTCTTTCACGGTGGTCTACCGTTACGCCACTGGCTTTAAGCACCGATTCATACTCGGCAACCGAAGAGATTTCGATCATCCTGTTGTGCTGAATATAATGCCCCCGCGTACTGTTCGTAGATGAAATTCCTTCATGGGCATAGGGGATGAGCCGGTCATTGAAAAGAATAAGAAAATAGGCAATGGGCCGCGGGAAGGTGATTTTTTTATCGCTCCATCTCATCTTTTTGGGAAAATGAAGAGTGCGTATCAACTGATCCACTAACTCTGGTATGATTTCTTTGGTTGAATGCGCTACCATCTTCTTTTTTGCGAAAATATATTCACCTTTATCGGTTTTTTTATCGTAAAGTTCCTGAAGCTCCAGACCGTTCCCTTTCAGAAAACCCTGAAGTGCCCTGGTAGGTTTACCGTCAGCGTCATAGGCCGTTTTCAGCGAAGGCCCCTTGATCTCAACCTCATCCTCACTCTGCAGATCTGCAACCCCGCTTGCCATTATGACCATCCTGCGGGGAGTCGCAGATACATCGATTTTATCATACCCGATTCTGTACTCTTCGAGTTTTTTACCGAACTCATTCCGCGCCTGTTCGATTGCGGGGGGGATATATCCCGCGGGTATCTCTTCGGTACCGATTTCACAGAGAAAGTTGGCATTCTCAAGCATGGGGTCCTCATCGTCTGATCAACTTTGTAATTTCCCGTCCGTTTTGATCATCAGGTTTCACTATCACTCATTCCCGCTTATACCTACGAGAAATCCGGCCGGGCCAGATGGTATTGCATATAGGGTAATGTTTTCGGGGGCAAGTACTTTTTCTTCTAACAATTGGGGGGGATGAAAACCATAAAGGTTTATCGGATATACTTATGTGGATTCAGATTCCTGCCGCTTTTAATCAGCTCAAAATGAAGATGGGGCCCAGTTGATAATCCCGTGTTGCCGCTGCGACCGATATACTGTCCCTGTTTAACATACTGGCCTGCTTTCACACTTATCTGCGAAAGATGACCATAGAGGGATTTCCAGCCGTCCGGATGAGCTATCAGCACCGTTTTACCATAACCGCCAAGCCATCCCGTATATGTTACCTTGCCGTATTTCGTCGCTCGTATCCATTCATAATTCGCCCGTATATCTATCCCTTTGTGGAATTCATACGCAGCGGGGTTAAACGGACTTCTCCTCCACCCATAACCGCAATTAATCCTTCTGCTGAAGGCCGGCCACAGGAAACCGGGGATAATATCCAGGGGCTTTGCATCGGGAAGAAAAACGTCATCGCCGTCCGACATGAAATCAGTGTTCCTGATGTTGTTTTCAGCAAGTATTCTTTCAATTGGTATTTTGTATTTTGCCGCGATAGCCTGTAGTGTCTGCCCTTTTTTTACTGTGTAGAGTATACCGTCTTTGTTGGGTATTTTCAGTACCGTTCCCTCGTGAATGATATCGTAAGAGACAAGTTTATTATTGCCGCAGATGGTATCCATTGATACACCGTACTTGCGGGCGATTTCACTAAGCGTTTCGCCTTTCTCAACCCGGTGGATACGCAGTATAAGACTGGGATGAGCTTCAGGGGCTGAATAGTCGGTATCGATCGAGCGTACCAGCAGATCTTTCTGCTCTTCATCGGACAAAGGCACCGTTTGTCCTTTAAAGGAAGGATAAAAAAATAATCCCACGAACAAACCGCCGGTTAAAAGTACTGCCGTTAACATAGCCCTGACGACTGCCGGCCTAAATCGAGCAATTCGCGACCCGGGGGATTTTCTCACGGTAGTGTTGTTGTGTTTATTACGGTATAAAGGAAGTGAACGAAATGGAATACGCGGATGCAGAAACCATTCAACCAGTCGTGTTAAGGGATTACGCGTAAAAGTAAAGAGATAGAATTTCTTCCTGCCGCGATAAATAATCACGGCGTTCTGTGCCGACAGCGAAACCGTCAGTTTTCCAATTCGGAAAGTTTTTGACCAGAACAGTTTCATTAAAAGAATAATCCACTGACACCCGGGGAATCCTAATGTTAGTATCGGAGGTTCTTTTTATATTATTTAGAAGCCTTGTCAGAGAATTTTTCAGTACCCGTATTGAAAGATTCCTCTATCGCTTTCTTTGCGTCTTTTTTCTGCCCGCCTGTGATAGTGATATGGCCCTGCGCTACTACACCACGCTGAATGGTCAGGGTGGGCGTTACAATATCCCCCAGCACCCTTCCGGTTTCCAACAGACGAACCTCATCCTCGGCTTTAATATTGCCTATCACCGTACCCGCCACCACCACTGAGCGGGCATTTATATTGGTTTTCACTTTTCCGGTTTCGCCCACCACAAGTTCTTCTTCCGTACGTATATCCCCCTCGAACTTGCCGTCTATCTTCAATGAACCGCTGATATAGAATTTCCCTTCAAATATCGAACCTTCACCGATGGTACTGTTTACGGCATCGCCCTTGCTCGCCATAGTTTAAACCTCGTTTTAAAAAATATTGCGTGGGTTTTTTCCGCTCTGACAGGCGGAGATGAACCAGGTATTCCCGGTTTGTACTATAACCAGGAAAATTCCCGAGACAGATTATCATTGCAGGTAGGGTTATTATTTCAAGAAGTTTTTCACCCGCGCTGTATGGAGACGTTGTGCCTGTCCTGGCTGGGCATTTTACCTATAGATACGAGAGTGAGATCCCTGTTGTCAAAAAGAAATCCGCTCAGACGGTTAAAGTCATCCATGGTTACGGCATTGATGCGTTGCACGATTTCCGCGAAGGGAATATCCCTGCCATACACCATTTCATTTTTAGCCAGTTGTCCCATTCTGACTTCATTGCTCTCCAGGCTCAGGGCCAGATTCCCGATCATGAAAGTCTTGGCATCTTCCAGTTCTTCACGGCTGATACCGTCTTTCAACATGCTTTCGCATTCCTTTATGATCAGGTCAAGTGCTCTTTCATAACTTTCAGGAGATGTGCCGCAATAGACACCGAAGATTCCCCTGTCTTTATACGAAGAATGAAATGAGTAAACAGAATAACAGAGCCCTTCTTTTTCCCTTATATTCTGGAAAAGCCTGGACGACATGCTTCCACCAAGAATCGTGCTCAGGGTGTACAGAGCCCATCTCTGTTCATCATTCCTGTTGAGTCCTTCCGTACCGAGGCAGAAATGCACCTGTTCCAGGTCTTTGGCGATATGGCGGCGGCAGACTCTTTCAGGCGTCTGCTTGTATCGATGCAAAACCGTTTCCGATCTCCTGGAACCGCCGTTGAAATTCCTTTCTATTAGTGAACGGGCATCCTCGACCTTAAAGTTTCCTACAATGACAAAAATGCACTGGTCCGAGGTATAATGCTTTCTGTAAAATTCAACAAGCTTCTCCCTGGTCATCCGGGCTATGGTTTCCTGTGTGCCCAGTATTGAATGCCCCAGCGGATGATTTGACAGCATGCATTCCATGAAAACGTCATGTATCAGTTCATCCGGAGTATCTTCATACATTCTTATTTCTTCGAGTATTACGTTTTTCTCTTTCGAAATTTCGTATTCATCGAACAGTGAATTATAGTACATGTCCGCAAGTAGTTGTACCGACATCTCAAGGAAATCGGAAACCACGTTTATATAGTAACAGGTATACTCACGGTTGGTCGCGGCATTGTGCTGGCCTCCGACCCTGTCGACTATCTGTGCTATCTCTTTCGCAGAATACTTCGGGGTCCCTTTAAAAAGCATATGCTCGATGAAGTGGGCATAGCCTCTCTCTTCATCGAGTTCATCACTGGAACCGGTTTTAATCCACAACCCGACCGATATGGATACTACACCCTCTACGGGCTGCAGAAGTACGGTCATTCCGTTTTCCAGTGAGTATTTAGCAAACATATCGGATTTCTCTATCTTTTTAAGGCATCCTTTCTGCTTAAATCGATCCGTCCCTGCCGATCGATCCCGATCACCTTGACCTGCACCTCGTCCCCTTCTTTTAGGAGATCTGAAACACGGTTTACCTTCTGGAAATCGAGCTTGGATATGTGGATGAGTCCTTCCTTGCCGGGAAGAATCTCCACAAAGGCACCGTACTCCATCACCTTCTTTACGCGTCCGCTGTAGATCTTACCCACCATGACATCTTCGGTTATAGCCTTGATTTTATCAATGGCCTTTTCAATGGACTCCTTGTCGGGCGCCGAAATACAGACAGTCCCGTCGTCCTCAATATCGATATCAGCTCCGGTTTCCTCGATTATGGCTTTAATCACTTTTCCTCCGGGCCCGATAATTCCTCCGATTTTGTCGACGTGCACGGTGATCATGGCAATTCTCGGCGCATGCGGAGCAAGTTCTTTTTCAGGTTCGGATATAACTGCATTCATTTTCTCCAGGATATGCATCCTGCCCTCCCTGGCCTGCGCCAGGGCCTCTCTCATGATCTGAGGAGTGATGCCTTCAATTTTAATATCCAGCTGGAACGCGGTTATACCCGTCGAGGTACCGGCAACCTTGAAATCCATATCCCCAAGGTGATCTTCAAGTCCCATAATATCGCTCAGAATGGCATATCTGTCCCCTTCCATAATAAGGCCCATCGCTATTCCCGCAACAGCCGATTTAATGGGTACACCTGCGTTGAAAAGAGCCAGTGAACCAGAGCAAACTGAAGCCATTGAAGAAGAACCGTTGGATTCAAGAATTTCCGATACCACACGGATTGTGTAAGGGAAATCCATCTGATCAGGGAGAACATATCCCAACGCTCTCTCGGCAAGCATCCCATGACCGATTTCACGTCTCCCGGTACCGCCGACCCTTCCGGTTTCTCCAACCGAAAAAGGAGGGAAATTGTAGTGCAACATAAACCTTCTAAAGCTCTCCCCCTCCAGCGCATCCAGTCGCTGCGAGTCCCTTACCGTGCCCAGCGTTACCACACCCAGGCTCTGGGTTTGACCTCTGGTAAAAAGTGAAGAGCCGTGCGCCCTGGGGAGTATGCCCACCTTTACATCAATGGGTCTTATCTCTTTCAGAGTGCGGCCATCAGCTCTGATCCCTTTATCCAGTATCCTGCTTCGCATCATCTCATAATCCAGTCCATCCATTAGAGATGCAGTCTGTGTACAGGTTTCAGGGTACTTCTCTTTCAAATCCTCTATAGCTTTATCAACACACTTCTTGAAAGTATCTTCCCTTTCCTTTTTTTCTTTTACATTGATCAGGTTTTCAATATCCGCCAGGAACCTTTCTCTCAATTCGGCTTCCAGCTTTTTGTCCAATTTTTTAGGGGAATACTCCATCACTGGTTTCCCTACCTGACGCTTTAGCTCTTCCTGGGCTTCACATAACTTTTTTATTTGTTCGTGCGCGAATTCCACGGCTTTGACCATGTCTTCTTCGCTTACATTTTTTGCCGATCCCTCGATCATGGTGACAGCTTTACCTGTCCCGGCAACCACCAGGTCTATATCACTTTTTTCAACTTCTTCAAAGGTGGGATTGACCAGGAAACTGCCGTCTATCCTTCCCACCCGGACGGCCCCTACGGGACCGTGAAAGGGTATCCCTGAAACAATCAGGGCAGCCGAGGCTGAATTTATCGCCAGCACATCGGTTTGGATTTTCTGGTCTGATGAAAGAACATATATTATGATCTGAACCTCATTAATGAAATCTTCAGGGAAAAGCGGCCTTATCGGCCTGTCGGCAAGCCTGCTGGTCAGGACCTCACGATCACTGGGTTTACCTTCCCTTTTGATATAGCCACCGGGGATTTTACCCGCAGCATAAAATTTTTCACGATAGTCCACCATAAGCGGAAAAAAATCCTGCCCTTCAACCACATCCCTGGAAACCACTACTGAAGCGAATACGATGGCTTCTCCGATCGAAACGGCGACCGCACCATCCGCCTGCTTCGCCAGGTATCCGGTATTGAATATAATACGATCGCGCCCGACTCCTGCGCTTACTTCCACACTCATTGTTTTACCTCTTTTCCAATTACTTTACTGCATACCCATGGCATAAACCGGGCCGATCCTATCGGCGAAGCCCCAGAGATTCAATCAGGCTTCTGTACTTTTGAAGATCAATTTTTTTAAGATAATCCAGAAGCCGTCTGCGCTGGCCTACGAGCTTTAAAAGCCCCCTTCGGGAATGAAAATCCTTCTTGTGGACCTTGAAATGCTCCGTAAGATGGTTGATTCGCTCGGTCAGAAGCGCAATCTGGACATCCGGAGAACCAGTATCTTTGTCATGACGCTTGTACTGGTTGATCACTTCCTGTTTCTGACGCATGATGTGTTAAAATCCTCCTCATATAAGTATGATACCATGATTATAATATTGAGGGCATTCCCCTCTCATTGACTCCCTGAATAATGATTATAATGAAAAACCATAAACCACCCCTGCGGCGACCATTGATCCGGTAGCTTATACGCCATCACCCGCTGAATACATTCAAATATTTGACCGACCAATTATCGATATCCACGTGTGCAATGGCAATAAGATTTTGAGCGCCATTGAATATTAAATAGGGAGCGTCCCACCTAGAATCCATCATCAGTATATCACCTTTCGAGAACAAAGCACCATTTAAAATTTTCGCAACCACGGCATCATTGACGATTATTCGGTTGAAATGGGAAAGCCCTTCCTCCGGACATCGCAGGAATTTCTTGCTGTTTATTCCCCCGTGTATAAACTCCTTCAATTCGTCGATCGTTACCGCTTCATCCACATTAAAAATACCTGATTCGAGCCGCCGTAATTCTGCAAGATACGCCCCACAACCGAGATACGAACCGATATCCCTGGCCAGCGATCGTATATACGTTCCTTTTGAACACAATACATCTATGGTCAGAGTTTTTTCTTCGGCATCGTGTTCAATCACCTGCAGTTCCTCAATAACGGTACGCCGGGGTGGAAGGTCGACCGCCTCCCCTTTTCGCATCAGGTCCGAAGCCCTCTTTCCGGAAATTTTCAGCGCTGAATAAGCCGGCGGCACCTGCATCAATTCACCGGTGAACAGGTTTCGCAACTGTTCGAATAACCGCTTATCGAGGGGGGGGCATGTGCCGACTGAAATCACCCTGCCTTCTGAATCGCAGGTTTCGGTACTCACCCCCAGCTTTATCACACCTCTGTATCGCTTATTGCTCTCAAGAAAATACCTTGCAAGCTTTGTCAGGCGCCCCGTGCAGATGACCAGCAATCCTGAAGCGGATTTGTCGAGAGTTCCGGAATGTCCAATCTTCTTGATACCGGCAAGCTTCTTGATTTCCTCGATGGCTTTATAGGAGGTTATACCCTTCTTTTTATCCAGCAGCAGGATGACGTCCCTGAATATTTCCTTTTGCATCCTGATTACCGCGGCGTTTCATTGTCTCCTGATGGATCTTCCATATCGTTTTCTGTATCCGGTTCCTTAACCAGTTTATCGATCAGGCCGACCATGTGTACTCCATGCTCTATTGACCTGTCCAGATGAAACTTTATCTTCGGAGTAGTGCGCAGCCTTATTTCCCTGCCCACAAGGTACTGTACATAGTTTTTCGCAGATTCAAGCCCGGCGAAGGATTTCCTTATATCTTCCTCAGTGCCCATAACCGAAACAAAAACATCGGCAACCGAGTAATCTTTAGCCAGTTTAACCCTGGTAACGGTGGTAAAACCTATTCTCGGATCTTTAATCTCCTTGATCAGGGACTCAGCCACGACACGTCTGATTAATTCCTCAAGTCTTTCCCTTCTGTGGGTCGTCATCGGTTATGCTCAATCCAGGGTCTTCGTAATTTCAACGGTCTTGTAGGCTTCGAAGTTATCCCCTTCTTTTATGTCATTATATCCTTCCAGTGCGAACCCGCATTCCTGACCCGCTTCCACCTCGGAGGCATCGTCTTTAAAACGTTTGAGCGAACGAAGCGCGCCGTCGAAAACCACCACCCCGTCTCTGATCAGGCGAACACTGTTTTTCCGCTGCACTTTTCCCGTTAAAATCATGGAACCCGCAACCGTCCCGAACTTGGATATCTTGAATACCTGCCTTACCTCCCCTGTGCCCACAACCTCTTCCTGTATTTCGGGAGAGAGCATGCCCTCCATGGCCGACTTTATGGAACTGGTCACCTCGAAAATGATGTTGAAAAACTTTATGGAAACCTTTTCCTTTTCGGCTATTTCGGTAACCCTTGCAGTCGGTCGCACATGGTATCCTATAACAATAGCGTTTGATGCCGATGCCAGCATGACATCAGATTCATTAATTCCGCCGGTTCCCGCATGTATCACCTTCACCCTCACTTCGCCGGTGGAGAGTTTTTCAAGAGATTCCTTAAGAGCCTGCACGGACCCATCCACATCCGCTTTTATGATAACCCTAAGTTCCTGGACCTCACCCTCGCGTATCATTTCATTGAGGTCTTCCAGGGTAACCTTGCGCAGCTTCTTCACAGACTCAATGCGTCGAAGTTCCATCCTTTTCTGCGATATCTGTTTCGAATATTTATCCGACTCCACCACCTGAAAAGGGTCTCCAGCCGAGGGTACACCGGAAATTCCCAGCACTTCAACCGGTGATGACGGAGGGGCTTCCGTTGCCGGTATCCCCTGATCATTGAACATTGCGCGAATTTTACCTGAATATATGCCCGCAAGAAAAAAGTCCCCGTTGTGCAGGGTGCCGTTCTGGACCAGTATGGTCGCTACGGGACCTCTGCCGGGATCAATTTTCGACTCGATAATCGTACCCCTGCCATAGAGTTTCGGATTTGCCTTGAGTTCGAGCATTTCCGCCTGTATCAGGATCAGTTCGAGGAGTTCACTGATGTGAAGCTTCTGCTTGGCGCTCACTTCGGCGAAGAGTGTAGTTCCGCCCCATTCTTCAGGGATGAGTTCATAGTTCGCAAGGTCCTGTTTGATCTTCTGAATGTTAGTATCCGGCAGATCTATCTTGTTGATGGCGACGATGATGGGGACATTGGCAGCGCGGGCATGGTTTATCGCTTCGATCGTCTGCGGCATTACACCGTCATTGGCGGCCACCACCAGAACCACGATATCTGTTACACTGGCCCCACGGGCGCGCATGGTTGTAAATGCCTCATGTCCGGGAGTGTCAAGGAAAGTGATTTTCTGGTCTTTTATGGTTACCGTATAGGCGCCGATATGCTGAGTTATGCCTCCAAACTCTCCTTCGGTCACATTAGTCTGCCGTATGGCATCCAGAAGCTTGGTCTTGCCGTGATCCACGTGTCCCATAACGGTTACAATCGGAGGTCTCTTTATATTGTCTTCAGTCCGATCCTCTTCTTCCTGCCGTATTACTGTTTCTTCGTAGAGAGAAACGACCTTTACCTCGGTCCCGTATTCCGAAGAAAGAATCTCCGCCGTTTCCGCGTCTATGATCTGGTTTATAGTGGCCATCATACCCAGCTTCATAAGCTTGGCGATAACTTCATTCGCCTTTACATTCAGTTTCTTTGCCAGATCCCCTACGGAAATGCTTTCGGTTATTTCGATTGACTTCGGGGTAATTGCGATCCGTGGAAGATCCTGTTCTCCTTTTTTGTATGCTTTCCTTTTTCTGAAGATATCCTTTTCTTCATTTTGATCTTTCTTTTTATATAAACTTTTTTTTGTGTCCTTTTCCTTTTCTTTTTCTTTGGACTTTTTTCTTTTCTCCTTTTCGGCGATAACCAGCGCGTCTTTATTGGCTGCAGGCACACCCGAGGCGGTTACATCCCTGCCTTTTTTTGCTTCTACGGTTGAAGGCGCCTTGCGCTCCATAGGCTTATCAAGTGGCCTTCTCTTATCTTTAAATCTGGGTTTTTCACGGGTATCTTCTTTTCTGGGAGCCCGTTGTTCTCCCTTCTCATCTTTTCTTGCAGGCTTAGAGGCAGCGGTTTTTCTCTCTTCCCTGGGTTTTTCTTCCCCCACTTGCTTTTTGCGGGCTTCCTCGTCGTGCTTTTCCTTAATCAGTTCTTTGGATATGTGTACTTTTCTTTTAAGCTTGATCTTGGCACCGGACCTTTCACTGCGCTCGTTCTTCTTATCAATTAATTCCTTTGCGGCTTTTGCCCTGTGTTCCTTGATTACCTCTATCTTCTTCTCTATTAGAAAAACATCCTTCTCGGACAAATCAGCATCGGGCGAATCACAGGAAATACCCAGATCGGTGCAGATAGTGATTACATCTTCAGGCGATACATGGTTTGTGGTGGCAATATCAATAGCTTTCATCTATACCTTAATCCAATATGAATTAAATTTTCACTCTAGCTGGACGACACGCATCTACGGCCGCATCAGTCATTTATTCACCTTCGGTTTTATTTTCCGCCGTATCCTCCGTAGCATCATTGCTTGTATCACGATTCTCCGCGGATTCTTCTTTTACCGCGTCTTCATCGTATTCGCCTTCCTCTTCTTCTTCAAAATCCACCGATTCAGCCAGTATGTCCATTATCTTTTTCGCGGTCTTCTCGCCTATGCCGTCAATTTTCATAAGATCTTCATATGAGGTCTCAACCAGGTCTTCTACCGAAAAGAGCCCCCCCGCCTCCAGCAGTTTTATGGTGCGCTGATCAAGTCCGGGAAGTTCATCGAGGGGCGTTTCATCCTCGTTACGCTGTGAGAACAGCTGTTCCACCATGGCCCTGGATTCACTGGAACTCAGGAACTCGCGATACTGCTCCTCGGTTTTAATATCGATGTCGAAACCGCACAGCCTGGTGGCAAGCCGCGCATTGTGACCCGCTTTGCCGATGGCGAGCTTATATTGCTCTTTCTCAACCACAGCGATGACTCCTCCATTTCTGGTTTCAATAACCTCTTTTACCTGGGCCGGAGTAAGGGAGTTCGCAGCCATCACCTTTTTTTCCGAATCGTACTGCACTACGTCTATCTTTTCACCTTCCAGCTCACGAACGATGGACTGTATCCGGATCCCTTTCATCCCCACGCAGGCCCCGACGCTGTCGATGTCGTCTCTTTCGCTCGATACCGCGACCTTTGTCCTCAGTCCGGGTTCACGGACAATTGTCATGATTTTAACCACACCGTCGTAAACTTCGGGTATTTCCATCTCGAAAAGCTTATGTATAAACTTGGGATTTACCCTGGAAAGAACGATGCTTGGTCCCTTGGTATTCTTCTGGACCGCGAGCACCAGGGCCTTTATCCGTTCACCGGTCTTGAAATGCTCAAGGGGTGACTGCTCCCGAGAGGGGAGTATGCCTTCCGTACGCCCCAGATCCACGAAAATGGCGTCCCTCGTTTTTCTCTGCAGATAACCGTTGATAAGGTCACCTTCTTTGTCCTTGTATTCATTATAAATGATGTTCTTTTCCGCTTCCTTGATCTTTTGAATGATGACCTGTTTTGCTGTTTGTGCTGCAATGCGTCCGAATGACTCGAGAGGGTTTTCTTCAACATCGATATCATCACCGAGCGCAACGTCGGAACGGATTGCCTTCGCTTCATTGTACGAAACTTCCTCGGCACGGTTTCTGGGGGTGTTAACCACCATCTTCCTGGAAACTACCTTCACATTGTTCTTGTCCCGTTCGAAAACCACCTTCACGTTGCTGGTGGTTCCGTACTGTTTTTTATAAGCCGAAACCATTGCAGATTCAACGATCTCTTCAATGATTTCACGGCCTATTCCCTTCTCAGTGGCAATCTGATGTAATGCCTCGAAAAAATTGCTGCTCATGACCGATCCTTTCCCTTACACCTTGAAAATAATTGTTTTACGGTTTCGCTATAGTTCCAGATTGGCGCTCGAAATGTTCTCAAAACCTATTTGCACTTCATTACCTTCGCTTATTACGGTAATTCCATCGGATTCATTAACTTCTGACATAATCCCTTTGACCGCCACCCTGCCGGTATCACCATCATAAACTACTTTTACCTTCGATCCCTTGAATCGTATGAATTCAGATGGATTTCTCAGGCTTCTGTTCACTCCCGGAGATGATACCTCCAACGAATAATTAGGCAGAATTCTTTCCTCGTCAAGTTTCCGTGAAAGCTCTTTGCTGTAAATTTCACAATCCCTGTGGGAAATACCGTCAGGGTGATCGATTTTTATCGTTAGCCTGGTGTTCTCGCCCTTAAGAAAAATAAACGATTCATAAATTGTATATCCGGTTTCAGAAGCCGCTGAGACGATTATTTCTGTGATCCTGGATTTTATTCCCTGGAATATCATTAAAAGACACCGCTATATGGCAAAAAGAGAGTGGGTTTGCCACTCTCTCCTTATATGCAAAAACACCTAAGGATTCGGAAAATTACTTTTCCATGGACAATATGGTAAAAACAACTATTAATTTCAAGTTTTTTTCTAATGGAAGTAAACAAGACAAGCGGTGCCGGCATCACCATCATTGCATTGATTCTGTGGGCTTATTCACTTTCTTGGAAATTAAAAGTTTCGAAAGCTCGTAATGATAGGTTATTCTTTTTCCCTGTTCCATACACTGTTTAAAATAGAACGACGCTTCTGAAGGGTGCCGTCTTACCGTCAAGGATCTTAACCCAATAAAAAAGTATCCCTCAGTAAGCCTTGTTTTTCTTTCAGCTTCCGATCCATCCCGCGCCCTCTGGATAAGTGTTTTGTCACTAATACTCCCCGCGGCAAATAATAAAAGCTGGACTGCCCATTTCCTATTGTTCTTCGGCAGGGTTTTTTTCAGTTTGTCCGTATATACTGCATAATCCTTAACTGATACCCCTGACAGCAGAAAGATTTTCCATACCCGGGCACAATAATTTCCCGGAGAAATGGAGAGAACCTTTTCGAAATCTTTCAGTGCACCGCCGTTATCGGCCATGGCAAACCTTACAATTCCCCGGTTAAGTAAATGAAGTTCAGATCCAGGTTCCGCCATTGACGCCCTGGTAAAATCTTCAATCGCATGGTCATATGAACCCGTATAAAAATACACCACTCCCCGGTTGCCGTATGCGACTGCAGAATCCGGCCGTATTTCAAGTGCCCTGTTGAAATCCGATAACGATCTTTCCATATCCATCAGGAACAGGGCGGTGCTCCCTCTGTTGATATACGCCTCAACATAACCATGGTCCAACTGCAGACACCGGTTGAAATCCTTCATCGCATCTTTGAAACGACCTCTAATGTAAAACAATGTCCCCCTGTTGTAATAAAGAACAGGATCATCGGCCGATAACCGCAGGGCTCTGGTAATATCCTCCCCGGCTTTAACATAATCACCCCTGCCGGAATAGGAATGGGCCCGGCCGAGAAGCGCAGTTTCATTATTCGGGTCTTGCTCGAGTATCCGGTTGAATTCACGGATCGCCCCGACGTTGTTTCCCTTTTTCAGTAAGGCAACGGCCCGATCTACCGAATTTTTTTCGGCAGGTTTAATATCGTCTTCCGTGGTTTTCCTTATTGGTTTTTCAGTGTAAGCAAAACCTCTACCCTTTTCAGCAAGTTTAAGGTTGCTTCTGGCTTCAGTATCCGAAGGATTGAATTTGAGGGCTGAAGAATAATCCGATTGTGCAAGTCTGAACTCCTTTTTCCGATGATGGATGATTCCCCGGTTTCGGTACAGACTGGCATTATAGGGATCCATCGCTATCGCCTTAGAAAAATCCGAGAGGGCCTTTTCATAATCATTTCTTCTGGCATGGGAAACCGCACGATTATTATAATACACAGGGTCGTTTTTATCGATCTCAATGGCCCTGTTGTAATCCTTCATGGCCCGCTCCAGATCACCGGTCATGGAATACACAATTCCACGGTTATTATACGCACTGGCGTAATCAGGCCTGATTTTCAGGGCACTGCTGTAATCATCAACAGCCTGGGGGTACTGTCCCAGCTCTGTTCTAGCGTTCGCCCGGTTGTAGTATGCTTCTGCATATTCAGGGTTATTTTTTATCGCCCTGGTGTAGTCGTCAACGGCCCGTGCAGGTTTTCCCAGAGAGGCCAATATGCCGCCGCGGTTGTTATAGGCTCTATCAAAGGCGGGATCGAGTTCCAAAGCCTGGTTCAGATCCTCCAGGGCTTTCATTGTCAGACCTTTTTTGCCGTAGGCATACCCTCTATTATAAAGCAGTCGTGCCCGTAAACGGTTCCCGTCTTCAGGGGTCCATTGCTGAATCGCCAGGGTCCAGTATCTGATTTTCAGATCAAGGTCCTTTTCTGCATAGGCCTTTTCCGCATAATCCTTCATCCCCTGACCCGGCACCAGTGCCGCAGTCATAAACGGTAAAATGATTGAAATGAAGAGTACAATAAGGATTTTTTTCACGATTTTACCTGTTACAATTAAAGAAACATGCGAGCATATTAGCAACCGGCTTGGGTGATTTTGGCAACAAATACACTCCGCACGACAATGCTCCCGAAGCGCCTTCGATAAAAAACCTGGCCGTTCATCCTGCAATCTTTGAATACACCAGGGACTTACACAAAAAATCAAGAAATAATTCATGAAAGGTTTTTCTGCTTTTTTTCAGGAACGGCATGCAGGTAATCATTTCAATTATCTCATTTTTTATACTTATTCCGCAATCCATTGAATTTTTTATGGTTTTTTATAAAATGTTTATTATGCTTATACTTCATGTACCAGATCATGATTTGTGGGAGTATCCAGTCGATTCAATTTTTCGCTTAGCAGAGAACAAAAAGCATCCAATTATCCATATCTGACAGAAGGAGTGTAAATAAAAAATGGAAGAAATTAAAAACATAGCTCTGGTGGCCCATGATAACCGGAAGGGTGATCTTATCGAATGGGTGGAATGGAATTACCAGACGCTGATGCAGCACAATCTGACCTGCACGGGAACGACAGGAACACTGGTCGAAAAAACCATATACGACAAGTATGTTACCCAGAATGGAACAGGACCGTCATCAATAGGAATACACAAGCTGAGATCGGGACCGCTGGGGGGTGACCAGCAGCTTGGTGCGCTCATCGCAGAAGGAAAGATAGACCTTCTGATTTTTTTCTGGGACCCCATGGAACCCCAGCCCCATGACGTGGATATCAAGGCATTGCTCCGTATATCGGTGCTCTACAATATACCCACCGCCTGTAACCGTTCCACGGCTGATTTCCTTATTTCCTCACCACTGTTGAATCAGCACTATCAGCAGAAATTAAAAGACTACTCAACCTACATTAAACGGAATGTGGCCTTGTAGTACAGTGTACCGGGACCCACACCGCGCAGGATCTGCTCTATTAATACGGGGCGGCATCCGGTTTGGTCTACTGGTTGCACTCCCTTGATTAAAATTCCATTGACCATAAATCAGAACCGGTGTTATAGAAACATACGATCATACAGTTTCTATGGATCATGATTTTATTGATTTTGCACCTCTGAAGTTCGATGATTACCGGATTTTTCGTTGCGCATAACCATTATTCATGAAAAAAGTTTTGGCAGAAAATAAGAAAACCATTAAGATTTCGCTTACAGTGATAGTGCTGACCGTTGTAATTCTAGCCGTTCTGAACTGGCCTGCCGCTCCTCTTCCCAACGGATATACCGTAGACCGCATACTCATTGAAAAGCAGAAACATACACTTACCATGTTTCAAGGAATGCGTCCCATCGTAATTTATCGTGTTTCGCTGGGTATGTCTCCTCACGGTCATAAGTTGAAAGAGGGAGACGACCGTACCCCGGAAGGAATATATCATGTTGAAGAAAAAAATTCACAAAGCGGATATTACCTTTCGTTGCAGCTTACCTACCCCGAACTGGAAGATATTATAAGAGCCGAGTCTCTGGGGTTCACACCCGGCTTCGATATCGCAATACACGGATTAAAAAACGGTTTCGGGTGGCTGGGGAAACTCCATCGGATACATGACTGGACCTACGGCTGTATATCGGTGACAAACACTGAAATGAAACGTATTTTTCATAGCGTTGAAACGGGGACACTGGTAGAGATAAGACCGTGAGCCGGTACAGCGTATACCCCGGCGGACAAACCCGCTCAGGTACGTGAACACACTGTGTCTATTTCCAGGGCCGCCAGAAAACCTCCGTGTATTGCGTCGTTAAGACGTGAAGGCTTTATGCAATCACCGACAGCTTTATACGGAATTCCTGTCTCCTGTATACGGCCGGAGATGCTCTTTACCGGTCGTGATCCCGCTGCAATCACGACGTTGTCGTACTCTCTGGTCTCTTTTTTCCCTTCCCTTTCGAAATCCACGACGGCACCGGCTACCGAGAGCACCTTTGCCCCGGTGATAATCTCCACTCCGTAACGATCCAGGTTGATGTTCACCACCCATCGTGTCGACCGCCCAATATCATTACCCGCCCGCGGAAGCATTTCGAATACCGTTACCTCTTTGGACCCGTGGAACATCAGTTCCCTCAGGCGATATTCCGGCTCCGCGCCATGGGCAAAAAGGAAGTGCAGCGTCTCGGGGGTCAGGGTTCCTTTAACCGCCAGAAAAAGCGCGGTCTCCAGTCCTACGGCGCCGCCGCCGATGACCGCAACCCGCTTCCCCACCGGCGTGTTTTCCCGAAGCAGCTTCCAGGCCGAAAGCACCTTTTCGTCTTCGAGCCCTTTAACAGGAGGGTAAAACGCCTCTGCACCCTCAGCGACTATAATAAAATCCGGACCGCTTTCTCTGATCGTTTCAACGGTAACTTCGGTGTTGACTTTTACCGGTATGTTAAGTGCGCGTATCATTGCCTTGTAATAACGGATTATCTCCCACAGTTCGTTCTTGTGTGGTGGTGCGCCGGCAATCCACAGCTGGCCGCCTATTTCTCCTTCCTTTTCATAGATTTCCACCCGGTGCCCGGCTGTGGCAGCGGTTACACCTGCCTCCAGCCCTGCGGGCCCGGCCCCGATCACCATTATCTTTCGTGGTCGTGTCGTTTTCTTTACTACTCTTTCACCTTCGTATCCCGCCCTGGGATTTGCGATACAGAACACCGGTTTTCCGCTGAATATCGTATCGGTGCAACCCTGGTTACAGGCGACGCAGGGACGTATCTCGTCGGTCCTTCCTTCAAAGGCTTTTCTGGGCCATTCCGGGTCGGCGATAAGCACACGTCCCAGGTTTACCATGTCTGCCACCCCGTCCCTGATGAGTTTTTCCGCAATGTCGGGATTGGAGATACGGTTTGAGGCCATTACAGGAATCGATACCGCCCGTTTGATATTGAAAGCAAGATAGGTATAGGCCCCCCGGGGGACGTCCATAGGAAGCTGAGGTACCCGGGTTTCATGCCATCCCCCGGTTACGTTGATTAGATTCACCCCGGCCTGCTCATACACGCGCGCAATAGCGGGGGTCTCTTCGTCGGTGTTGCTGCCCGGCACGAAATCGTTGCCGGCCATTCGTACGCTGATAGGGTAGTCCCTGCCCAGGGTTTTCCTCATCGATTCGATGATTTCCCGGGGAAACCTGATCCTGTTCTCAAAGGAACCTCCATATTCGTCGGTACGCAGGTTTTTCACCGGTGAGAGGAACTGAGTGATAAGATACCCGGCCGATGCGATGATTTCCACTCCGTCAAACCCCGCCTCTTTCGCCCTCACGGCCGCTTTAACGAAAGCTTCCTGGGTATTTTTAATATCTTCCAGGGTCATTTCCCTGGGTGTTTCTTTCGTATAACGTGAGTATATCTCGGATGGGGCCAGGGCCCTATTTCCATCTATCAGGACTGAGTAAGTATAGGCACCGGCATGGAACAGCTGTATCCATGCCCTGGCACCTTCTTCTTGTATTATTCGGGTAAGCTTTTTAAATGAAGGAACAGTATCATCACCAGCGATGGAAAGAGGTATTATGCCGGCACCCAATCTGTCCACACCGACCGGACCCACCGTTACCATGCCGGTTCCTCCCCTGGCCTTTTCAGCAAAATAGTGATAATAGCGGTCGTTCAGCCTGCTATCATAGGAAAACAGCAGGCCCAGTGAAGGGTAGGCTATACGGTTTTTTATTTCAACTCCGTTGATTTTAATAGGGCTGAACAGGTAGGTGTACATTGAAAGCTCCTTTGAACATAACAATGTAATGTCAGGTGTAGTACACCATAGTTTCCGGTATTGTCTGAACGCAAGTCCTTTTTAGCGTTAAAGATTCGGGGACGCCTGTGAATTCAATTTTCAAGTACAACAGGTCTTGTCCCCGAATAGAAAAACAGACAGTAAACCTGTAGTGATATTAACCTATCATGGTGCCAACGGTTTTTTTAACCGCTTTTGCTTCACTTACAATACGTTTGATTATATCGGCGACCTTGGGCGTATCTTTAATTATACCGGTAACCTGTCCCAGGGGGAGTACTCCTTTTTCGTTGTCTCCGTTGACTGTACCTACCTTAAAAGCCTTGAATCCATTCGCCATCGTGGCCATCTGGCGTGCCTTACCGTATCCTGAAAGGAGTATAGCGAAAGCCAGCTTCATCCATGGAAATCCCAGAGAATTCGCTATTTCACGGGAGTTGTAGGCAGCGGTGATCAGGTTCAGCGGTTTCTTTGCAATTTTTAACGCCTTTTCTGATTTCATGAACCGCGCGGGGAGACCGTCGATTTTCGGGGTGTAAATCGTATCATAGACGGTCTTCTCGATGCTTAGCTTTTTCATCTGCTCGTGCACCGGGCTTTCCACCGAATTCATGAACCGTGTACCCATGGATACACCTTCTGCGCCCAGCGCCAGCGCGGCCGCAAGCCCCCTCCCGTCTGCGAAACCCCCTGCGGCGATTACAGGGATCTTCACCGTGTCGACAATGCTGGGGATGAGTACCAGCGAGGTGACCGCCCCACCGTGACCTGCCGCTTCGTGGCCGGTAACGATCAGGGCGTCGGCTCCTGATTTTTCCGCCGCCAGTGCATGCCGGTGTGTGGTCACGGTGGCTATCACTTTCCCACCGTACGCATGAGCCCCCTCGGTGATCCGGTCGCCCTTGCCAAGTGCGTAATTGATTACCGGTACCTTTTCCTCTATAAGCACCATGGCGTTGCGTTCAGCGCCGGGAAAGTACAGGGCTATGTTGGCGCCGAATGGTTTCTTGGTAAGCTTGCGTATTTCACGCACCGCTTCACGTGTCTGTTCCGCAGTGAGAATACCGGTGGCGAGTATGCCCAGACCCCCCGCATTGCTTACGGCGGCGACCAGTCTGGGCACGCTGATCCAGCTCATGCCGGAAAGTATGATAGGGTATTCGATGCCGAAAAGCCTGGTAATACGGGTTTTCATTGTATGCTCCTCAGGGTTCGCAACACGGCGATCCTATTTTATTTGATTAACGCAATATGATGTTTTCCCAGTACAGGACACCTCGGGAAATGTTTATTTTTCAAGGAATTTTTAAGTGAAGACGAGAGACAGCAGTAAAAATCGCATGATGCCGGTGCTACTGGTTTCTGAGATTTTTGTACACAGTATCGGAAAGAAGCCCGAGGTGTATCTGGTCGGCGATCATACTCTTCACAATAAGATTAATCTCTTTCCACGGAATAAACCTGCCGTCATCCAGCATTACCTGCAAATGGGAATGCTCCTCGTCGAATCCCAGATTCTTTATTATGACCGGTACCGTGTCATCCCCGAAACAGCGAAACTCCAGTTCGAGATCCAGCGTTTCCCCTTCACCCTGCTTGAAAATCTGATTAACAAAGGCATCAAGCAGCATTTCTGCGGCATGTATCTGCATGCCCGCATCTGCAAGCATGCGTCCATAGTTCTCCATTTCATGCGATTCAGGCCGGTAGGGCATTTGTATTACTCCTCCTTAACATCCATAAGAAAGATTATGCAGTGGGTGATACAAGGTTTTACGGCATAAAATGTCAGGCTGATACATCATATTATAACCCCAGACGGTTGAACTGGAATCAGGCGCTCAATAGAAACAGTCATATCTGAAATTATTTCCAATCAAACGATTTCCACCATTCGACAATTCACTTTTCCGCACAATAACCCGAAAGCATTACCGTTTGCCACATGCCTGTCTGGTTCCACTTTTACCACCCGCGTGTACATAATGCCGGTATCATTTTCACGGTAATATGAAAAAACTAAAAGTCATAACGGTACAGGGCTCCTTCTTTCATGACCATGCGTACCGTCTTCATGGCCTTTATCTGGGTCAGCGGATTTCCTTCTACGGCGATCATGTCCGCCTTTTTACCCTTTGTGATAGTGCCAATGGCATCATCCATCCCCAGCGTTTTCGCATTGATCGATGTGGCCATCTTTAGCACATCGGCGGGAGGAATCCCCGCTGCAACGAACCTCTGCAGTTCGTCGCAGTATCGACCGAAAAAGCCGCAGTAATAACCGCCCAGATCAGTCCCTATACCTAGCTTCGCGCCTGCTCTGAAAAGTTTCCTTAAATTGGAAACCTGGTTTGCATGCATATCCATGAGATACTGCCGGTCGAAGACCAGTTTTTTTCTATCTTCCATTGAAATATTTTTTTTGCCCTGTACCACGGAAACACCGAGCTCCGATTTCATCTGCCTTACCGCCTCGGGTACCAGAAATTCAGTCCCCTGTTTTTCAACGAGTTCAAGAAGATCTTCTTCAATGAATACATCACCATAGGCCATGAGGGTAGCGTGTATAACCATGTTTTTATTCATGAATTTTTCCACATACCGGTCCGGGATTATACCATCCAGTGGCATGTGTTCGAGCGTGTGAAAACCAAGGTCCACTCCCTTCATAAAACCCGACAGCAGCGGTTCGTGCAGGGCGCACTTGATATCGTGTAGTTTCCCTGTTTCCAGTATCGCCCGGTATCCTTCGTCGGTATGGTTCGGTAATGCCCGCGGATGATATGAATACGAATGGTCCTGGTGCAGGGTCTTGAGCCACTGCGCCCCTTTGCCTATCATTTCCAGGCACGCTTCCTTTATTTGCCCCACGGTTTCAGTACGTTCCGCATAGTTGCCCCCCAGAAGCACTTTAATGACAGGATTCGTAAAATAGGGCGCCTTCTCCGGGGCACCCAGTATTTTTCCCTTTCTGGCGGCGACAGGGGAGAGGGAGCTAATCACCCGGGGACCTGGTATTTCCTTGCGGTCCGCCAGTGCCCTGAATTTGAGTATCTTTCCAGGAAAACCTCCCATGTCACGTACGGTAGTGACCCCTCCCATGATACAGCTTTTGAAGTTCATGATCAGCTGATCGTTCATCTGGCGGACCGCATCAAGATTGATGTGATACATAAAAGGCACGGTCATGTGGACATGGTTGTCGATCAGTCCCGGGAGGAGCGTCATACCCTTAAGATCAACTTCATTGTATCCCTCCGGCTTTGCCAGGCTCTTTTCCCGAACCACATCCTCTATAGCGCCGTCTTTTACCAGCACGGCCAGTCCATCCCGAAGACCGGTAAAGACCCCATCAAATAACCTGAAATTCTTCAAAACAAGTTTTTTGATAAACTTTGGTTTCCAGTCGACCGGCTTACCGCACCCCGCAAGTGCGGTCATAAAAGTACTACTCGTCAACAGGGCGCCGGCGCCCAGTACCGTTGCGCCAAGAAAGTCCCGCCGAGTGCTGCCCTGATTTCCGTCTTTATGTTTCATCGCCCAGCCTCCATACCTAAATGCTCACCCTATTATCGTATAACCCGGCTGAACCTTTGTGTCAATGATATTGAATTGCTGACAAAGGATTATTGCATCATTCCATGTAAATGGGAATAAACGGTCAGATAAAAAGAACCGCCGATACTGCGTATCTAATTGAATGTTCATAGATTTTAGTCTGACAGAAAGGTAGTTGAACATTATGCGAGAGTTGCAAGAAGCCGGAGTACAAGCTAAAATATCTGCATAATCGCCTCTGCCATAAGGCGGTATCCAAACACAGTGGGATGAACCAGATCGGCCTGCACCAGCTTGCGGAACTCAACCCCCTCTGCGATCTTACGCTGCCAGTATTCATGCACCTTGACCAGCGGCAGGTTGTGCTGTGTTGAAAGCGCCGAAAGCCGCTCATAGAATTGACCGGCATAACTGTTTTCGCGGGGATTGCCCAGACACACCGAAGTGACAAGCACGATCTCTGAATCGACACCACTTCTGATCTCCCCGATTATCTGAGATATGCTTTGCCCGAACTCATCGGGTGTATAACCGGTAAAGGCATCATTAAGGGCGAACTGAATGAATACAAGATCGGGATCGCCATCCACAACATCATAACGTACCCTGGTCAATCCCCCCTGAGCGGTGTCGCCGGGTATACCCCGGTTCAACAGGGAAAAAGCGGCAGCGGGGTATCTGGACTTGAGCATCTCATCAAGAAAATCAAGATATCCCTTTTGCACCATCCACCCCTGGGTTAAAGAGTCCCCCAGTGCGATTATAGTTACGGGTGAACCGCTCATTAGTTTCGCAATAGTTTTTTCAGGCTTATGCATTCAGTGCCCTTAACAAAATATAGTTTACTTTATAACTCATTTTGTATAAGTGTAGTTATCCATAGATCATGTCAACGAGAAAAGAACTGGGACTTCGCAAATGATCCGGACAACACGAAAATACAACAACTACAGCCCCGGAGAAAGGGTGTGCTTTTATGGAGGAATAATATGAAAAAGGTTCTGATTACAGGAGGGACGGGTTTTATAGGGAACAGCCTGGTGGAAGCTAATCTCAGGAAAAAAAACAAGGTAAGGGTGCTTGTACTGCCGGGTGATCCCGATGAAGCAATCCTGAAAAGCAAAAAGGTGGAAGTTGTATACGGGGATGTCAGGGATTACGCCTCGCTGGAAAAAGCCTGTAAGGGTATGGACATCGTTTTCCACTGCGCCGCGGTAGTTACCGACTGGGCGCCCCGTAAACTCTTTGATGAAGTCACCATAGGCGGAACCGAGAATATATGCCGCGCCGCACTCAAGGCGAAGGTTAAAAGATTTGTCGATATGAGCACCAACGACGTGTTCGGCATGGATGAAAAGAATGTTATGGATGAAACCTTCCCGCTGCGTCCGTGGAATGAACCGTATCCCGATACGAAAATAGCTGCGGAACGGATTACCTGGGAGTATTATAAAAAAGGACTCCCGGTAACCATGGTTTATCCCTGCTGGGTTTTCGGACCCGGGGACAAGACCTTTGTTCCGCTCATTGCCGATGCCATTGTCAAACGAGAACTGATATTCTGGCGGAGGGATGTCATTGTATGGCCTACCTATATTGAAAACCTGGTGGATCTGCTCATGCTGATAGCCGAAGACCGTCGTGCGGTGGGGAACGGTTATCTGGTGCACGATGGTGAATCAATCACGTTCCAGGAGTTCTGCACCGACATCGCGAAATCCCTCGGTGTGCCGCCGATAAAGACTCACATCCCCTATTTCCTTGCGTATGTCGCATCATGGTGTATGGAACTGGTATGGAAGGCGCTGAAGATCAAGACCAGACCGCTCCTGACCACCTATACGGTCAAAAACCTTGGTTCCCGCTTCAGGTTCTCAATCGCGAAAGCAGAAAGGGAACTGGGATGGAAACCGAGGATTCCGTTCAGGAAAGGATTCGAGAAAACCATGGAATGGTTGAAAACGCTGGATGCGGCGACGCTGAAACAGAAGTAATTTGAGGTGCCTTATATCTGTACGCTTTTTTTAACAGACTCGCGCACTTCCCGGCAGATCTGAAGTTCCTCGTTGGCGGCTATTACCATACCGGCGATAGGGCTTGTGTGTTTTGTAATAAAAGAGCGATGGTTGTTATTTGATTTGTCATCAACCTCTATTCCCAGGTACGAGAAATGAGAAAGCACTTCTTTTCTAAGTTTCCATGAATGCTCTCCTATCCCCCCGGTGAACACGATTGCGTCGATGCCGTTCATTACGGCTATATAAGAACCGATTGTAGCGACCAGCCTGTTGATAAGTATACTGTTCGCCAGACCCGCCCTGGTGTCGCCTGCAAGGGCCAGTTCTTCTATGGTACGGTAATCACTGCTTTTCCCGCTTATGCCGAGGAGACCTGACTGCCTGTTTATAATCTCCTTCGTTTGCTCCGTGGTGAACCCCTGCGTGAGCAGAAAGAGTATAATCTCAGGATCGAAGGAACCGCTTCGGGTTCCCATGGGCAGCCCTTCCAGCGGTGTAAAGCCCATTGATGTATCAAAACTCTCCCCGTGGCGGACGGCGCAGATACTCTGGCCGTTGCCGAGGTGACAGGTGATTATCTTCAAATCGGATGCGGGTTTTCCCATCAATTCGGCGGCCCTGTACGTCACGTACTTGTGACTGGTTCCGTGAAACCCGTATTTTCTGATGCCGAATTTGTGATAAAGATCCAGTGGCAGCGCATATAGAAATATTTCTTCCGGCATGGTTTGATGGAAAGCGGTATCGAAAACGGCGAATTGGGGTATACCAGGAAGCGCACCCGCAAGTATTTCTATGCAGGACACATTAATGGGATTATGGAGCGGCGCGAGGTAAGAAATCTTCTTAAGTTCATCGACCACCCCGCGGGTTATTCCGGTAATCGACTTATATCGTTCCCCACCGTGGACCACCCGGTGACCTACGGCGGTTATATCTTTACGACTCTTCAGGACCTGAAGCGTTTCCATCTGGTTCAGCATGTCTGTAATAGCATCCCCATGGGTACTGATAATGCAGTTTTCCTTCCCGGAGTTGATGTTTCTTAAACAGGACCCCGTAAATGCCGTTCCAATGCCGTCATAATGTCCCCTGATCAGCACCTCTTCGGTAGCACCGTTGAAGAGTTGGAATTTCAGCGAACTGCTGCCGGCGTTTACCACCAGTATTTTCATGAATGTGTCCGAGACCGCCTTTATTCCTCTAGACGGCACTGCAGGGCCGCGGCTTTGAACCGCGGCCCTGCGGCCAGGAGGTTTATACCATACTTAAGTGTTTGTATTTCGGCAAATAACGTACCGCCGGTTTGAACGCGTCTCTTCTGAAAGGTTCGGCAAGCACCTTCTCCCCTCCCTCGATAACGGCGTTTATCACCACCGGTTTACCGCATTTTACCGCCTCCTGAACCACATCCTTGACCTCTTTATAATCCTCTACCTTGAAGCCTACGGCTCCCATATCACGGGCAAGCTGGGCGTAATCAGGATTGGTGGGAAGGTTAACGCCGACGTACCGGTTTTGAAAGAAATCGATCTGGTTCTTTTTCTCAGCACCCCATTCCAGATTGTTGAATACCACCGCAATGACGGGTATATTTTCCCTTACCGCGGTCATCACTTCACTGAGACCGCTGATACCCCATGCTCCGTCACCCTGCAACGCAAAAACCGGCTTATCGGGCGCTCCCACCTTTGCGCCGATGGCGGCACCGTAAGCAAACCCGCAGTTTCCCCAGCTGAGCGCAGCGATATGCTGACGGGGGCCGTTGAACTTGAGATAGCTGTTGCAGATGGAACAGTTGTTTCCGATATCAGTCGCCACCAGGGATCCCGCCGGCATGGCTTCCGACAGTTCTTTTATGAACCTTCTGGGATGCATGAGCTTATTGGTTGAAGATGACCATTTGTCCAGTTCATCCTTCCAGGCCTCTTTCTCTTTCTGAACGTCCTTGAGTCTGGACTCGTCACTCTTCCTTTCAGGTGCAATTTCCTTTATTGCAGAAAGCAGCTGATGGGCAAACTGTTTTGCATCCGCCATTATTCCCAGATCGGTTTTTTTGGAAAGACCGAACTGCGACGCATCGATATCGACCTGTATTATTTTTGCGTTCTTGGGCCAGTAATCGAAGTCATATTGCGGTAAAGTTCCAAAGGGCCCCAGACGGGTTCCCAGGGCCAGTACCAGATCGGATTTGACTATGGTTCTCATTGCTGCTTTGGATCCGCAATACCCGATAGGTCCCACCGCCAGCGCATGATCGGCCGGAAAACTGTCGTTATGCAAATAGGTGTTTACCACCGGGGCGGTGAGGTATTCGGCAAGGGCTCTGGTTTCATCATGCGCATTTGACATAGAAACCCCTCCTCCCGCGAGGATTACGGGATACTTCGCCTTTAAAAGTATCTCGGCCGCCGTCCTGATCTGGTCCACCGATCCCGGTCCGTAGACAACATCTTCCGTGGGATATATGTCATCATTGACTTCACCGTAAAAATAATCCCTGGGGATGTTCAATTGCGCCGGCCCACCGAGCAGCTTCGACATATAAAAACATCGTCGTGCCAATTCGGCCATTCGTTCAGGCCTGTTGACTCTGACCTGATACTTGGTACACTTTTCAAACCAGGGCATCTGGTCCAGTTCCTGGAAGCCGCCCTTACCCAGACCCATACTGCCCGTTTCAGGGGTAATGGCTATGACCGGAGAATGGGCCCAGAATGCCGCCGTTATAGCAGAAATAAAATTGGCCGCACCTGGACCGTTCTGTGCAATACATACTTGAGGTTTACCGGTAACACGGGCATATCCGTCCGCCGCGTGGGCGGCCGCCTGTTCATGAGCAACCATTACAAATCGTATCCCCGCATCGGGAAACAGATCAAGGGCATCCATAAAGGCGCTTCCAACTATTCCGAAGACATTAGTAATCCCTTCAGCTACAAGAGTCTCAACTAGTGCCTCAGAGGGTGTCATTTTCGGCATAATATACACCTCCTTATCCTTTTAAAATATGATTTATGCATAGTGCACAAGAACACCGCTGCATGAGCTTTTACAATTTACACCTGCTTTAATGAATATAATTCATATAATGAATTATATTCATTTTGATGTCAACATTTTTTCAAAGTAATTATGTTACTGCGCCCTGATAAATATAAAGTATATTTCGCAGTTTTCACTTTCATTAACCCAAAACAGAAAAAGTACCTGACACCTAATATCCGGTACTCTGATCTCGTGGATTTTTTGATTGACGGTATTTATGTAGGCCATAGAACTGCAAATTTTGTGCTATACTGTCTTTATCAAATCATATGACCTGGTTTGTTGTCTACACATAAGAGGACGTCTGGATGATGAAAAAAGATTTTAAGTTCAGGGAAATTCCATATAACTATACGTCGTTTTCCGACCGTGAAATAATACTCAAATATTACGATGAAGAAACCCTTGGAATTCTGGATTCACTGCGCAGCAAGCGGATCACCGGCAGGAGCGCAAAGCTGCTGTTCGAGGTGATCGGTGATATTTTTATTATTGAAAGAAACCCCTATATTTACAATGACCTTCTGGAAAACAGGAAAAAACGTAATCGTCTGAGAAAACTGCATAACGCCCGTCTGGATATCATTGAACAAGGCGCAAACGGCAATACCCTGGTGTTGAAAGTGGTGGGAAAAACCCGCACCCTCGATAATAAATTCTTTGAAAGTTTTCCCCACGAAAAAAAATTCAGAGATAAAACCTGCAAGGCACTGAAAGCTGTAACATCAATCAATAACATTCATTTTACCGCATTTCATAAAGTATCCCATGCCACCGATTCATCAGACTGGCGTGTGGAATATCCTGCCGTTATAGTATATCCCGACTCTGCAGATGAAATACCCGGACTTGTCCACGCGGCAAAAAAACTTGGCCTCTCGATCATACCAAGGGGTGGCGGTACGGGACTTACCGGTGGCGCTGTGCCGGTACGTAAAAATACCATGATCATTAATACTGAAAAACTCAACCGTATAGGGACTATCGATACAGTAACGGAAAACGGCATAACATTCCCTGTCATCAGTATGGAAGCCGGAGCAGTTACTGAAGAGGTAATCGACCACTGCCATGAAAAGGGATACATATTCGCAACCGACCCCACATCCGCATGGGCATCTACTATTGGTGGGAACATCGCTGAAAACGCCGGTGGAAAAAAATGTGTAATCTGGGGAACGGCCATTGATAACATATATTCCTTCAGAATAGTGAACGCACAGGGTCAACTGCTGGAGGTTAAACGACAAAACCATCCCTATCGCAAGATCCTTCCTGATGATGCGGTTTCTTTTGACGTAAACCTGATTACCGGACGTAAGCAACAGAGGCTGAAATCGGTTCACCTCAACGGTACCGATATAAGAAAAAAGGGACTGGGCAAGGACATCACAAACAAATCACTTAAAGGAACGCCGGGGATACAGAAAGAAGGAGGCGATGGTATAATCGTATCGGCGACCTTTGTATTGTACCAGCCCTTTGCCTTCTGTAGAACCGTCTGCCTGGAGTTTTTCGGCAATAATCTCATTAATGCATCCAGGGCTATAGTTGATATCAAGAATAATTTCGAAAATAATAATGAAGTATTCCTTACCGCACTTGAACATTTTGATGAAAAGTACGTACATGCGGTAAATTACCGAAATAAATCCAACCGGAACGAGATTCCAAAGGCGGTTCTGTTGATTGATATCGAGTCAAATAATAATGACATGCTTGATATCGCGGCGAAAAACATCATCTCGCTGGTTGAAAAATACAACACTGAAGCTGTTACAGCCGGTGATGACAAGGAACGCGAACTGTTCTGGAAAGACAGGAAGAATCTCGGTGCCATTGCAAAACACACCAATGCATTCAAACTCAATGAAGACATCGTTATCCCTATGGATAAGCTTCCCGATTTCGCCGATTTCATTGAAAAGCTCAATCTTCAAAAAGAACTGGAAAATAATATCGGAATTCTTGAAAACCTGAAGGACTATCTGCTTGAACTACGCGTGAAACAGAACGAGCATTTCGGTAACATCAGAATAGATTCATTCCTTGATTTACTGGAAAACAAAAAAACTGAATATCTTGAATTCCTCGAAAACCTGGATAATTCCTGCCGGATATTGAAGGTTTTTCCAAACAACGGCGATAAAGACAAAACCGTCTTCAAGATGATCCAGGATGGAGAGCTTTCTGTATCCTTCGATGAAGACGTAATGCGGCAATTTATACGGATGTTTCACGGTTATGACGAAATACTGGAACGTTTTCAAGATATCACGAGCGAGGAAGCTAAAAGAAAAATAATCATCGCTACCCACATGCATGCGGGCGACGGCAATGTACATGTGAATATCCCGGTTCATTCAAATGACTATATAATGATGCAGGAAGCAGATGAAACGGCGGGTATAGTGATGAAAAAGACCGTGGATCTCGGCGGGGTGATATCAGGAGAACACGGCATCGGACTCACCAAACTAAGGTTCATCGGCCAGGATGTCCTTGACGGCTATGCCGAATACAAGCGGGAAAATGACCCTGAAAACCTTTTTAATCCGGGGAAACTCACCTTAGATTTCCCGCTGCACAGGATATACACTCCATCTTTCAATCTCCTTGAACTGGAAGCCTTTATCCTGAAAGCAACCGATCTGGAAAAACTCTCCATGTCCATCGCGTCATGCGTACGCTGCGGAAAGTGCAAGTCCGTATGTAACACCCATTACGCCGGAGGAACGATGTTTTATAATCCCAGGAACAAGATCCTCGGGGTAGGGCTCATTATTGAGGCAGTACTTTACGATGCTCAGACATCGAATTCCCTTTCTTTTCGTAATTTCAGAAAACTGCAGGAGATCTCAGACCATTGCACCATGTGCCATAAATGCCAAGTGCCATGCCCGGTCAAAATTGACTTTGGCAACATTACCCTTACCATAAAAGAGCTGATGGTACACAGGAGAAAATCCAAGTTCAAGCTGGTCACATGGGTGACGCTTTTTTACCTCAGGAGGAAGGGTTTCTATATAAACAAAGTTTTTCGTTTGGGATTACTGAGACTGGGATATACCGCCCAGAGGGCCGGCTACATTATGCACCGACCCTTTAAAAGGATCACCGCATCGCTGTTACCCGGCATCAATGCTTTTCTTAACAGTAAACTTCCCAGAACGGGCAACAAGTCGGTTAGAGAACTGTTCGGCCTCAAAGGCAGCAACACGTTTTTTGCATTCGAAAACCATGATCTACCTGTTAAGAAAAGTGTGTTCTATTTCCCGGGCTGCGGTTCCGAAAGAATGTTCCCTGAAATCAGCCTGGCGGTCCTTGCGCTGCTTTACAATGCCGGTATACGAGTGGTTATACCGCCCGAATACCTGTGCTGCGGATATCCTTTACTTGCAAACGGCAGGGTCGAACAGTCCGATATCAAGAGCTTTGAAAACCGCGTAATACTGCACAGGGTCGCAGACATCATCGGATATATGGATATAAGCAGTGTCATTGTCTCATGCGGCACCTGTTACGAAATGCTGGAAAAATACGAAGTCGGTAATATCTTCAACGGTGCGGAACTCATCGATATTAACGAATTTCTCGCTAGAGAAAAACTGTATGTTATTGACGGGCAGGAAAAATCACCGCTGGTTTATCACGACCCCTGCCATACCCCGCTGAGACACATGGGTTACGAAGCGGCTTTTCACAACCTGTTTGGCCGTACCCCCGTTTTGATTCCAAATTGCTGCGGTGAAGGGGGTACTCTGGCGCTTTCTACACCTGAAATATCAAACCTTTTGCGCGAAAGGAAGAGAATGAATATTATTTCCAGGGCGGTTCCCACACGCGCCAACATCCTCACCACATGTCCAAGCTGTGTACAGGGGCTGTCAAAAACAAACGGGCACCCCCATTTTGCCGGCAAATCGCTGACGGTGTACTTTGCCGAACGTGTACTTGGTAAACACTGGAACAAAGAATTTCTTTCTAAGGCTACACAGGGTGGTGTCGAGCGGATGATATTCTAGTACTGTTCCCTTACCGGTTTCAGTTATTACAGACAGAAATTATTTCCCTGGTTAAGGGCTCCTCTTCCTCGACTATGAAGGTCAGAACTTCATCCTGATATTTAAAGCCAACAGCGTTTCATCATCAGACGATACCACAGCATATTCACGCAACCCTGTCGCTGATCCATGTCGGCACAGGGTTGCGTCTGGAAATAAGTAACGGGCTTTCTATCGAAGCGCTTCCTTGGAAAACAGCGAATCTCTAAGCGGCATATTATAATCAACTGCTTTTATTATCAGTTCGGTCCGTCCTTTGCCGTCTCCCTGATGCATAACCGCTATGAAAGGAGTTAAAATCCCCTTAATTCTTTTTACATCATGGTTTTCAAGGTACTTGTGCAGTGATCCGTTCTTGTATATGTCAATACGCACAACGAAATAATCGGATTTTCTTACATACAGAATTGATTTTTCATAAACCCACTTACTTTGCTTCTTGACCGCCTGTACCATGTAACAATCCGCACCGACCGCACTGCCGTCTCCAAGATATTTGTACTCATATCCATCAAGTTCCCTTGTTTCCAGGTCCTCATAGTAAAAATGGGAATTAACAAAGGGCTTGTCCTTATCGTCAGATATTATCCTTTTGACCTTCCCTGATGAAAGCATCAGCCACTGATCATCGTCTCTGCCCTTGTACGAATGGGTCAGCAGTTTAATCCTGGTGGGTTTGGTGAAAGAAATGAGTATCCGGTCGTTTCCACCTTGCTTTTTTGTCAGCATTTCCAGTTCTTTGACAGTGGTTCTTCCTCCCTTGACAATATTCATTGCAGCATTGCTTCTTCCGCTGTCCGGTTTGGAAAGCCTGTCGTTTTTTTCCATTATCTCACGCCCCGTAAGCGCAAAAACAGGAGAGATAGAAAAAAACAGAATCAATGCAGCGAGAGTTAGCATTCTTTTCATTGAAACCTCCTTGTAAATAGTATCACTGGGTATAACCCGGAAAACTTTGTTATGAATTCCCTGACAAACTCATTCGGTAACTGAAAATTCATCACGGGAATCATATGCAAAATTCATAACCGCAATCAGCAATCACTCTCTTTAATGTTAAAAAACCTGCCTATATAAAAATACCTCCAGAACCATGATGAGGATTTAGACTTTTCAAGCGATACACCCGTAGTGATAATCACAGAGGGGAGAATCAGTAGAGCACCCATGGTTGTGGCTATCATGGTATTGCCCGCAAGTATACCGAAATATACAACCGGGCTGAAACTGGATACCACCAGCACCGAGAATCCGAAAATGAGCGCCAGTGAAGTATAAATAATGGCCTTTCCCGATGTCGAGATGGTTTTTGCTATTATTTCTTCAGGAGAGAGATTGTGACTATTATAATGCCTATAGGTGTTTAAAAAGTGGATAGTATCATCGACCCCTATTCCAATGGTCAGTGATGCAATGATTGCGGTGGCAATATCAAGGCGGATCCCGGTCCATCCCATCAGGCCGAAATTAATAAGTATCGCGACCGATATCGGGATCATGGATAACAGGCCAGCTTTAAGGTTCTTAAAGAGTAATACCACAACCAGACATACGGCCGCCAGACTGAATAGTAAACTGAATAACTGTCCCTGCACCACATACTCCGACAATCGAATAAATATTGAAGGTTCTCCGGTGATTTTATATGCTGCCGGTCCGGTCAGTTTAGAGTTCAGATATGCAGCTACCCTGTCATGAATAATCTTTGTTTCAGCGGTTCCAAGAATTTTATTTCCGGATTCACCCAGCCTTGCGAAAATAAGCGCGGTACGATATTCCGGGTCCAGGTACGGTTCAAACTCGTCAGCCCTTCCGTCAAAATCATCATCCGCGCCGGTATATATTTCCAGATAATCCATGATATCAACACGGGAATCGGGAATCCTGTAATAATTTATACTATCGTTGTTCATCGCCATGTGCATGGTCTTGATTATATCGGGGAAAGCATCGGTACGGCCGATATGCAGATCCTCTGTGCTGGTCAGCCAGTGCCTGATTTCTTCCACGGTTCTGAGAAATTCAGGATTCTTTATTCCATCACTTTCCCCGGAATCGATCAGTATACTCATACCATATGACCCACCGTATTTCTCAGCAATCAACCGGCTGCTGGTACGCACATAATCGTGTTCCTTGAAATAAGCCGAAAGAGTGGTTTCCACCTTTACCCTGGTCAGTCCCACCATTGATATAATCAGTATTAACACTGTAACGGCAAGAACCGAACGCGGATGGCGTGTAGATAACCGTATGAAAACCCCCACCAGCAGGTCTATACGAGTTTTTACCTGATCACCGTTACGTTTAACGATTTTTTTCTTGGTTCTTGAATGTGGGAGAAGCATTAGACAGGCCGGTATGAGCGAAGAAGAAATAATTACTGAGAATAAAACCCCGACTGCCGAAAAAAGACCCCATTCCCGAATACCCACCACCTGGTTGGTCAGCAGGGATATAAAACCGATGAAAGTGGTGCCGCCTGCCAGTATTATCGTAACACTGATATGGGACATTGTACTGCGTAACCCTTCGCTTTTACCCATGCGCCCTATTTCAGAAAAGTACAGATAATACTGGTTTAAAATGTGAATGGAATAAGAACTCCCGACGGCGATGATCAGGGGCGGAAGGGATATGCCGATAATCGTTATGCTGTATCCAAGATACCCCATCAGTCCGAGTACCCAGATATCCCCGATAATTAATGTACAGAATGGTAAAATGACCCCCCGCACCGAACGGAAATTCAGGTAAAACACAATTACGATAACAAGTATGACCAGAGGCAGGAAAGTATACAGATCACGGTGCATATAATCATTCATCTTGATCCCGATGATCGGCACGCCCTGCGGTGTGATGGTAAGCGCTTTATACCCTGCGGCAATATCCCAGACCCTTTTCGTTATATCGTCATCCTTCTTGATGTTTTCCAGCTTCACCATGACACAGAAATCGGTGATCACACCGGTGCGAGGGTCGGTAGAGTACAGGGCCCCCTTGAACGCCGGGTTTTTGGTAAGGCGCTTTTGAAAATTGAGTATATCCTTAGGTGAAGCCGGCAACTTGCGTTTACCCAGGAGATCCTTATCGATTATTTCTTTTGCCGTCAATGTGTCATCTGTGCCACTAATGTCCTTTGCAGTTAAAGGAGATAAAACCGCATCTATATGACGTTTTTTCTTAAGTTTTGCTGTTTCTACGATATGATCATGTATCCGTTTTAGGTTGCTCTTGCTGAGCTTAGTACCAAGCCTGTAATGCGCTTGTATGTATCTTTCCAACTCTCGTGAGAATGGGGCATCATCTCTGAAATTGTTCAAGAGGACCGCGGGTTCAATTTCACCGCTTGATGAGAGATCACGCAAACGTTGTATCCTTCGGTTTTCCTTCGATTCGTCGGAATCCTTGTATTCCTCAAGATCGGTGATCAGGTCGTTTACGAGCGAAAGTGTCTTGGGCGACCAGAGGTCATTACATGTGATGTTCATAATGATGAACTTACCGAGATTGCCGTAGACTTTTTTTACTTCTTCATAATAGAGATACTGGGTATCCTTTTTGGGCATCATGACTTCCAGCGAATTATCAAAATTTAGCCGCGGCACACCTGTTCCAAGCACCAGGGTTATTGCCGAAATGATAACGATTATTTTTTTCGGATGGCTCAGTACATATTTAATATAACGATCAAGCATATTCATTACCTTCCGGCTTTAATTGCCAATGAAGACATCAGCATGGTTCGGAATGACGCGATTGTTTCTTCAATGGTAAGATTGTTTTTCAGTATAAATTCGGGCTTGAAAACGGTTTCGCTGGCCCCTTTGAAAAAACCTGATACGAAACAGGGATTCAATTCTATGAACAATCCCATTTTTACACCCCTGGTATAGTTTTCCATAAACAGATTGCTCAGTTCATTAATAAAAACGGTAAGCTTGGCGGCGATATCCGGATAAAACCTGTGTACATCCTCCAGAAGGATCGTGGAAAAATTCCTGAAGAGTGAAAAGGTAATTTCAAAACAATGATGGAGTTTTTGCAGAGGATTTTCTTCTGATTTATGGACACTATCAAAGCTGGATTTCAGAAGTGAAAAGATACCATCAGCTATTTCGTATACCATATCATCCTTGCTCTGATAGTATTTATAAATGGTTTTTTTGGATATACCGCATTCATGGGCCAGTGTGTCGATGGTAATACGTTTAAGCCCGTAAATAAAGGAAAGATCACGGAATTTTTCGAATATCTGTTGTTTTACCCTGTCGTTCATGGCGTTGATACTCAAAGAAAGGAAACCAAGAAAACTTAAATAGTTTCCTCATTTCTTGTCAAGGCAAATACTCATAATATAAATAAAAGTTCTGATTGTTGAATATATAATTAATATTAACAGTTTATTATTCGAGTATGTATATAGAGTTCACACCGCCTTGATTCAAATTCAATGAGAACATAATGATTAGTAAAAAAGTACACATTATGACAACAAGCAACTGTACAGGAGAATTGTTATGAATCGAGCAGTGCTTTTGCTGATGATATTCATGATACCGGCCCTTTTTTGTGCACGCACGGTTTCTGTTCCCGAAAGGCACGATTCCCAGCCGCTACAGAAAAACCTTCACAGTTTTTTCTCCATGTGTGAGCGGGATATACTCAATGCGGCAAAAGTCATCTCAGACAGGGATCTTATCAGGAATTTGACACATTTGCATAGAATGAATGCAGGGGGCAAAAAGTATTATCTGCTTGAAAGAGAAGCAATAACCGAGATGATCAAATCGGTAACTGAAGGCATATACTCGGATTTCATCCTGATCAATCGCCATGAGGTTGTGATATATACCCGGGAGAACGACCAGATATTCGGGAAAAAAGTAAGTAGCTCTTTGATCGGATCCCCCCTGGACCATTGCGTCAAAAATTCGAGCCATGGAATGTATATTGAAGACACATCGTCGTTTCCGCCGGAATCAGGACAATACAATTTGTTTATCTCTGCAACAGTGGTTAAAGAGGAAACCGTTCACGGGGTTTTCATATTACAGGTAGGTACAGGGAAAATCGAAGAATCAACCCCGCCGAATACAACGATAATCGACAGGGAAGGCATGATTCGCATTTCGAGAAACCATAAAGATTTGCTTTCTCCTTACCCTTTTTATGGGAAGATGGATGTTAATGGTATTGGGAAAGGCCGGTTAATGGTATTTGAAAACGCTGATATCGTTTTCAAATATTTTCTATTTGAATTCAGAAACCTGAAATGGATAATCGTTGTCGGAAGGTAGCCAGGGGAATTATGAAATCTTCCTAAGAGGACAGAAAATCTGCTATACGAGAATGCACATCACCAAAAAAATTATAGGTCTCAGGATGGACCAGCCTGAGCTGATGAATCTTCATTGCAAGATCCATTATTGCTTTATCATCAAGATACTTCTTACCGCTTTTCAGTATTCCCTGAACTAGACCCGGAAGCAATAAAAGGGGTTCGATATTTTCTCTGGAAATGTATTCCTTTACTCCTCGTTCCTTAATAATACCAGTTTCCAAATCATCCTCATCAATCAATGATACTATAAGTTGTCCTGACCGGATTTTATGAAATTCATCAATGGTGAAATGATTATTCATCAGCAGAATAACATCTGAATTTGTGAATATATTTTCTGCCGTTGTTGCGAGTCCTCCCGATTTTTCAAAAACATGCATCAGTTTTTCATTATTGTCATAACCCAGCACCCTCAGACATCCCATAGACAGCAGCAACCGGGTCATGCGTATCGCTGAAACACCGATACCGATAATACCGATATTGGACTCGTTGGGTTGAAACCGGTTCTTTTTAAATAAATGCAGTATTTCAACAAGGAGGGTTAAAGGAAGTTCATCCCCCGCAACACTCAACACCGGTTTGGATACTTCCGAACTAATTTGCTCATAAAAAGCAATATCTTCCAGGTCCTCAATAAATTGAAGACGAAAAGCTGCAAACCCCGGCTCAAGGGTCTTTATGCATTTGATAATTCCTTCAATGAACTGATATTTCGCAACGATGGGATATGCACTTATTTCACTGAATTGGGCAATTATGGCCGAATCTCGTTCCACGTCCGTATAGTGATCGTAAACGACTGATTCAGGAACCTCCACTCTTTCCTTGATGAACGCGAAGTTCGCAATATTACTGCTTACCCCTGAGAATGATGAACCCTGGCCCTGCTGTATCTTTTCCTTAATATAATGAGAAGCGCCCAGTAACTTTAATTCCAGGTCGTGTTTGTTTTCAACCGGCATGCGGCTTTTAAAACGCAGCATTCCTCCCTGCAGAGAATTCTCAAGCAGGTTTTCTTTTTCTTTTATCCGGTAATACTCTGTTGCAGATTCAAGAAATTCAATAACTCCATCAAAGTGCTGTTTAAGTCCGTATATGATCTCCAGATCGTAAAGCTCCCAGTCACGGGATTCTTCAAGCCTTACCATTTTTTGAAGATCACATTGTTTAACATGAAGTTGCTCAGCCAGTTCGGGGAGATGACCTCGCTTGATCTCGAGTAGTAATCTTGAAATAATTTTCACAATTCAGTACTGTAGTATCAGTGATTTTATTTATATTATCGAAATCATCCAGCCCGCCGCTTAATACTTAAATAATCCTTACAAATATATATTTATACCTCTGTGAGACGGTGCCAGATTGACTTAATCACTCAGAGCCATTAGCTGTTAAACGAAGATAAACACGTCAGGAGTACAACCCGATATAGCTTTTACCTGTATGTAGAACCCTCTGCAGAATGACCTCAGGTACTTTTCCGGATCTCAAGGTATCCATCGATGTGAACAACAGGAAATCCTTTTCGTCATAACTAATACCCATGGAATTAAATAAATGCCGTATGACGGTAACCGAAGGAATGAACATACCGGTATAATCGGCGCCTGCAGAAGCGATGAAAAGACCCCTGCCCTCCGCCTTCCTCGACTCTCCCCGCCGCCTCTTTTCCCAGATAACCTGAAATCTATCTATCATTGTTTTTATGGGGCCGGGCAGAGACGAAAAGTATACAGGTGATGATATCGTGACCAGATCTGCATCTTCCATCAGATCATACAAAGGAGTCATATCATCAAAAAAAATGCATCCATTAAAACTCCTGCAATGCCCGCAGGCAATGCAAGGGTGGATTATTTTCTGATAAACATGAACCTCGTTTATTACCGCTCGACCGGAAAAGCACGACAGAAACTCCCTGTGCAGGGTTGATGAAATCCCCTTCTCTCTCGGACTCCCGAAGAGCGACAGAATCCGGGGCTCAATCTTCCTTGAGACGGGCAAAGATCATTCTCCCCGCGGTGGTCTGAAGTACGGAGGTGACCGTGACATCCACATCGGAGTTTAACCTTCTCCGACCGTTTTCCACCACCACCATGGTACCGTCATCAAGATATCCGATAGCCTGGTTAGGATCCTTACCTTCTTTAATCAGCGATACTTTCATTTCTTCACCTGGAAGCACTATCGGTTTCAGGGCATTGGAAAGCTGGTTGATGTTAAGCACACTCACTCCATGAAACTCGGCGACCTTGTTGAGGTTGAAGTCATTCGTGATGATAATCGCCTTCATAACTTTTGCTAGTTTCACCAGTTTTGAATCCACCTCTCCAATTTCGGGGAAGTCAATATCGGAAATCTTGACCATAATGGTCTGGTCTTTCTGCATCTTGTTGAGTATATCAAGCCCGCGCCTTCCCCGGTTTCTTTTAATGGAATCAGCGGAATCGGCTATCATCTGAAGTTCATTTAAAACGAAGTTTGGAATTACAAGGATCCCTTCAATGAAACCGGTATCGCAAATATCGGCAATCCTGCCGTCAATGATTACGCTGGTATCCAGTATCTTGTATGCCACACCGCTCTCTTTGCCCTCTTCATGTTTTTCAGGTATGATTAAATCTATAATCGCGATATCTTCATGGTTTATGATGAAAAAAAGCATGATGGCAAAACCGACAACATGATATACCAGTCCAGATACAACGGCACTCTGGTTATCCGTCAAACCCAGAGGGATCGAGGTGAAGGCCAGAACCAGCAGGCGGCTCAGAATCAGGCCTATAAAAAGACCCAGTATTGCCGATATGATTATCCTTGATGAAAAGGTGTGTGATATATACTCGATAACTATAATCAGCAACAATGCGACAATTATAGAGACAAAACCCGATATCAGTACCGCTTGCAATGAAATCTGCATAAAATATAAAACGGTAAACAGTACGGAAGAAATTATGAACAGTACTCTAAAAAAAGTTATCATATGAATGCACTCCTTTTGTGCAGTGAGATGGTACCCGCGGGACTGCCGGGAGCTCCCCTGATTTCAGGCACATGACTCCTGTGTAAAATCATACTTGTACAATCGTGAGACTACAACGAGGGAGACTGCGGGTACAAAACAATACTGATTATGAAGATAGCGCTTCAGAAACCAGATTTCCGGCCTCTTCGATATTAATGCTTTTCGCAAGGGCGATTTCATGTATAACGAGTTGATAGGCGTTTTCATATAATTTCCTTTCCATTATCGACAGCTCTTTTTCCTTTCCCCGTCGATACAAGTCCCGTGCGACTTCACCCACTTCATATATCGAACCGCTTTTTACTTTGTCTATATTGCCCTGGTATCTGAGTTTCCAGTCATCTTCAGTAATCACTTCCTTTTTCTTCAAAAGTTCCAGGACTTTCTTCACCTCACGGTTCGAAATAATGGATCTGATACCTATGCTTTGAGCGTTATCGACGGGAATCATGACTTTCATTCCGCTGTTGATAATGGTGATCATGTAAAACCTGTTTCTTTTGCCAAGAACGGACTTCTTTTCTATGGCTTCAATCAACCCGACACCATGCATTGGATATACAATTTTATCACCGACTTTATACATAGGTTACCCCAAAAATACCAAATAATGCCCGCATTCCCCACAACAAATTATCATAAAATAGTACTCCATTATAGCATGGAAAATTCGTACGTTCAAGAAGAAAATGTTTCTGATGCTCCTGTACATGGTTGCATATACGCAATACACCGATATGATACTAAATATTGCCTCATTCCATACTGACTCAATCGACATTATTATTTTTCATCGGTTTTAAGCCCTTCTTTCTCCATGTAAAGATCCAGCACGGATTTCATAGGGGTGTCCACTTCGGTACTGCCGTAAAGCGCGGTATAATCAAGGTTTACCGGCGGCGGCGGGAATACTGGATCATTCATTCCGTTATATACATCCCTCATATACATCCCCCAGAGCGGCGCTGCAACGGAAGCACCTGCCTGGTGTTTCCCCAGCGACATGAAGGGACGGTCATATCCTACCCATACGATCGCGGCTATGTCCGGAGTGAATCCGCAAAACCATGCGTCGGTCCAGTTGGAAGTCGTTCCTGTTTTCCCGGCGCATTGTTTGACGAAACCCGCTTTTACCCTGATTGCTTCCGTGGGTGTTCCCCCGTTTACCACACCCTGCATCATCGATGTCATGATATACGCCGTCCGCTCGGATATAATTTGTATGCTCCCGTTCATTTCTTTCGCCGCAATAATGTTGCCTACTTCCTCTTCCATGTTTACCAGCTCATTGCCGTCACGATCGGTAATATAACGGATTGCATAAGGAATAACGTCCCTTCCTCTGTTTGCATAGATGGCGTATCCTGTTGCCATTTCCAAGGGAGTTAATTCGGAAACTCCCAGCGCCAGCGATGGACTTGGAGTAAAACGCGATTCGCTTACTTTGAGAATCTTTGATGCATAATCGATAATACGGTCTGCCCCCACTATGTCGTATATTCTGACCGAAATAATATTTATTGAAGCGGCCAGTGCCCGTTTAAGGCTCACCATGCCGGTATAGTTGCCTTCATAATTACTGGGAGCCCAGGTTTCGCCGGATGCGTCAATATCAACAATGGGTGCGTCAGGCAACGTGGTAAAAGGACTTATATAACGGGCTTCTATACCCGCACCGTAAACAAAAGGTTTGAACGCCGATCCCGGCTGACGCCTGGCCTGGACTGCCCGGTTATACTGGTTGGAAACAGTAAACTCCGAACCGCCGATCATGGTGGTTATATAACCCGTCTGTGGCTCTATGGCGATAAACGCGCCCTCAACCGTCAGGGACGTCGAGATGTTTGAGGTAAGAGCCCGGAAGCTTTCAAAGGACTGATTCACCGCACCCATGTCGAGCAGCAGAGTAAGCATGTCAATAGCATCGGTGGTACCTTCGAGCATGGTTTTTTTGAAGACCGTTTCAAAATCGCTTTTAATAACAATACCAGGCAGGTTGAAAATTGTACGAAGTGTTCCATAGGCGCCGAAAAGGCTCCGGTCCACCGCACTATTGTAATACCGGTTTGCGTTTTCCGATAACTCGTTCTGTTTCTGCAACGCCGGAAGAAAATATTTTTCCGCGATTTCCTGTCTTCTGAGGTTCAACGTGGTATAAACCTGTAGACCCTCATTATACACGGCATCTTTGCCGAAACGCGCCGTGAGTATCTGCCTCACATAATCGGTGAAGAAAGGCGCCTTGTCTTCTTCCTTGGTAAATGCTGTTTTCGTGGTAAACTCGGTTTTAATTGAATCAATATACGCAGGCCAGAACTTTTCGTAGACGACTCTGGCCTTTACAATAGTCAGATATCCGCAGTCCACTATCCGGTTAAGGGTATCCCAGTTTTTCTCAAATGCGATTCGGGGATTCATTAATGGGGAATGTCTGCCGGGTGCCGAAGGAAGGGCGGCCAATACCGAGCTTTCAGCAACACTGAGCTGGTTTACCGTCTTGCCAAAGAAGAGTTGTGCCGCCGATGAAATCCCGTAACAGCCATGGCCGAGATATATCTGGTTGAAGTACATCTCGAGAATTTCTTCCTTGGTGAACTTTTTTTCTATCTGCAGGGCAAGAATCGCTTCAAGCGCCTTTCTCATCACAGTACGTTCACCAGTGGTGAAAAGCCTCTTTGCCAGCTGCTGGGTAATTGTTGAGCCGCCTTGCACCACTCTGCCTGCCAGGATGTTTTTCACCATTGCCCTGGCGATTCCTTTGGGATTAATTCCAAAGTGGTTGTAGAAATCCTTGTCCTCGGTCGCGACAAACGAGTTTACCAGGTTTTTCGGCAATTCCTCGAAGGAAACAAGGTCCCTTTTCTCTTTAAAGAGTTCTGCGATCAGTTCACCATTGACATCGTACACTTTTGTCGGCAGGCTGGGTTGAAACTGTTTAAGATTGTCAATTCCCGAAAAATTTTTAATCTGGGAGGTTATATACCCAAACATCACTCCACCCAAGAGTGAAAACCCAAATACCAGCATTAAAGCTATCTTCTCAATCTTTTCAATATTAATCTTTACTGTATCCATACGAAAATACCCAGTACTATGCGGTTACACTTTGCAGATTTTCGCCATAAGCGGGTTTTGCTCTACAGGTGTTTTTTGTACCAGATGCAGGAGGTTGTTGCAGAAAGCAAGTATTAAATCCCCATCATGCTATTGTAATGACGCTCAGCTATCTGTAGTATCCACGTGGAACCTTTCTGCTCTATAAAAATTTATTTTTCATTGGCGGGATGCTCTGGATACATAACCGATCACCCAAAGCACCCCAAAGATAATAAGTACAACGAGAAAAAGCTCAGCCAGTATGCTTACGGTTCCGGCTATAATTCTGAGCAGAAGTGGAATTATGTATTTGATGATCAGGTACAAAACAGTGACCACCCCAACTGCATAAAGCCCATATCTCACGGCATCCGGCATAATAATCTTCTCCCCTTATTTTATTATATATTCCGAGTTCATGTTTCCTTTTATTAATCCTTTAAAACACCCTAAGGTCTTTCTGCCACAGTGATAAACAGGTTTACTAAAGCTTTGTTCCTCCAGACAGTCAGCTTCAGTGTTTTACCTATCGGGGATTTTCCCACATAATCGATCAGATCCTCATAAGTTTTTATATTTGTATCATCAATCTTTAAAACAACATCACCCGGCAGTACTCCGCCCCTGTGGGCGGGACCATTCTTTATGATACCGCCTATAAGGGCTCCCTCGGGTTGTTTCAAACCCAGCTGACGCGCGTTCTCCTCGTTAAGAGGGATTATTTGTACCCCGATGAATCCCCGCTTGATCTTTTTATACTTTTTTAACTGATCAAGTATGGATTTCGCCGTATTAATGGGAATAGCGAATCCAATTCCCATATTCCCGCCCGTCCTGGAATAAATCATACGGTTGATCCCGATAACCTCTCCGTAAATATTAATGAGTGGACCGCCTGAATTACCCGGATTGATCGAAGCATCGGTCTGTATATGAGATTGTGATGCTCCCATCATGTCGACGTCCTTCCTCCCTGTTGCGCTTATTACTCCTACGGTGAACGTCTTATCCAGTCCAAACGGGTTGCCGATAGCGATCGCCCAGTCTCCGACCTTTACATTATCAGAGTTTCCGAGATATACCGGTTTCAACTTCCCCCTTGGATTGATTTTAAGCAAAGCAATATCAGTCCGTTCATCGGAGCCGATTATTACTGCCGGATAAAGATCATTCTCTATTTTTACAGTAACTTTATCCACATTGGCTATTACATGATGGTTGGTACATATATATCCGTCCTCGGACAGTACAAAACCAGTGCCCAGACCGGTCCTTCTCTGGACCCTGGGGCCCGTATTCCCCTCAGGCATACCGAAAAACTGACGGAAAAAGGGATCATCAAAAAAAGGATGCTGCGGCAGTTTCACCATCTGTTCTGTTGAAATGAATACTACCCTGTCTTTATACAGTTCATATATGTCCCTGAATGTTTTCTGAATTTCCCAGGCTTTTGCAGATTCAGAGCTTTTTTTTATGGGAGATTCCTGGGATTCCCCAAAAACGGGGATGTCCTTCCTGGAACAGGAAAAAGGGTAAAAGAAAAGAGAAACGGTAAAAACTACCACTATAGGAAGCAGATACTTTTTTATAGACTTCATTATTGATCTCCTTGATGCTCTCAGTACCAGATATAGAGGATAAATCTACCCCGTTGTTACATAAATATAAACAGATAGATTCATTGTGTTCATAAAACAAAGCGGACAGTTTATTGTTTCAGTCTTCTACTAAGGTACATCATGGTTCTGTAATCAAGCAAGTTTTTATTCATTCTTGTATCCCCATCACGCGGTGCATACCTTTTCCATTATGAATCCAGCATATCACTACCTTGTACTTACTGTATTATACAGTTGAATATTATTGTAACAGTTTCTATTCTAATTAGAGCGATGGCGAGGGTTGAACAAATGAGTTGAAAGAGACCTTAATTCTTTCTGCGTGCGGTCGGTCAACGGATGAGAATAGTAAAACAATAAGGATAATCCGCCACCTGCCCATGAGTTAATAACTACCGTTAAAAATAAAAAGGAAAAAACCCGGGATGTTTCCGCGAATCACCGTACTGGAATACGGAATAAATTTGATTCTTGAAAATAAATCACAGCACACGAATATCCCTAATGATAGATAAGCCTGACTGCGCGTAAAAAAAATCAAATGTAGACTGAGGATACTCCATACGGGCTATCCGATACCCATCGAATTATTTCGCGTCTTTAAGCCTTTTACCGAGCTCATTGTATTCCTGCCAGAGTTCATCCGGAAGACGGTCACCGAAGATCTTAAGAAATTCATTATGACCTTTCATCTCCTCAATCCATTCGTTCTTGCTTATGGTGAGGAGTTGCTTCATGGCTTTTGAATTAAGGTCAAGTCCATCGACCGGTATATCGTCGTAATTCGGGATCAGACCTATGGGAGTTTCTCTCGCCCTCACTCGACTGAAGCAGCGATCGATTATCCATTTCAGAACCCTGAGGTTTTCACCAAAACCGGGCCACAGGTACTTCCCGTTTTCATCCTGACGGAACCAGTTTACATGAAAAATTTTCGGCGGATTCTCCATTTTTTTTCCCATGGAAAGCCAGTGACCAAAATAGTCCCCCATATGATAACCGCAGAAGGGCAACATTGCCATAGGGTCTCTGCGCACCTCACCAAGAGTACCGTACTGAGCCGCGGTCCTCTCCGACGCCATGGTTGCTCCCACATACACACCGTGCTGCCAGTTAAACGATTCATAAACCAGAGGAGTCAGCCTGGCTCTTCGGCCCCCGAACAGTATGGCCGAGATGGGAACACCCCTCGGATCCTGCCAGTGGGGTGAAATGCTGGGACACTGGCTTAACGGAGCGGTGAACCGGGCATTGGGATTAGCACCCGGTTCCGGCGAATCCTTGGTCCATTCATTGCCTTTCCAGTCGATTCCCTTTTCAGGTACCGGGCCATCCATCCCTTCCCACCACACGTTCAGGTCGGGCGTAAGCAGAAGGTTGGTGAAAATGGTGTTTTTTCTGATGGTCGCCATGGCGTTGGGATTTGTTTTATAATTGGTCCCGGGTGCCACTCCGAAGAATCCATTTTCCGGATTTATCGCCCACAGCCTCCCGTCTTCACCGATCCTCATCCAGGCAATATCGTCCCCAACAGTCCATATCTTATATCCGGGCATGGTTTCAGGGGGTACAAGCATGGCAAGGTTGGTTTTCCCGCAGGCGGAAGGGAATGCACCCGCAATATAGGCCGTCTCCCCTTCGGGATTTTCAATACCTACAATCAACATATGTTCGGCCAACCATCCCTCAATCCGGGCGAGATGGCTTGCGATGCGCAGCGCCAGGCACTTCTTACCCAGCAGCACATTACCGCCGTAACCGGAACCGACGCTCATTATGGTGTTATACTCCGGGAAATGGCAGATATATCTGCGGGTGATATCAAGGTCCGCTTTGCCGTGCAGCCCTTTGGTGAATTCACCGTATTGTCCCAGCTCCTTCCATGCGACATTTCCCATACGCGTCATGATCCTCATATTCAGGACCACATATATACTGTCTGTTATTTCCACACCGATTTTATTGAAACTGGAACCGGGAATCCCCATGATAAAGGGAAGCACGTACATTTTCCTTCCCCTCATGGATCCGTCGAAGATGGCTGAAAGCTTATCATTCGCTTCTTTCGGCGACATCCAGTTGTTTGAGGGGCCCGCATCATCTTTGTTATTGGTGCAGATGAAGGTCAGGTGCTCTGTCCGTGCAACATCATTTTGGGCGGTCCTGTGATAGACGCTTCCAGGTAATTTTTTTTGATCCAGTTCAATAAGTTCTCCGGTACTGAAAGCTTCCTTCTGAAGTTCCAGTTTTTCCTCTTCGGTCCCGTCGATCCATACGATCTGGTCGGGTTTTGTCAACCTGGCGACTTCATCGACCCATTCTAAAACGCCCTTGTGTTGAGTGAGCGGAACAGTATGCATCCTTCCCTCCCTTGAACGGTATTGTCACAACATAATGATGCCGGGGAAAACCCCCTGGTTTTTATAAGGAATTTCCTGGTAGATTTTCGCGCGAGGAACAAGGTAACCGGTCAATGGGGAATACCCGGCACGCTTAAAGAGCTTTTGAATCCTTAAAAAAATAACACACCGGTGTCAATAAAAAAAAGCAACTGTCCGACGGTCGAAAGGTGAATTATCAGAGTGATTGTGTCGATTTGATTGTATATTTTTATTGATTTGTTCTGTCATGAGGATGATTCTGGGCATTAAAAAATTATATGAAACCCCGTTATGTATAGAACAGTTTTTTCTGTTGAGGTTTATTATGAGCCAGACGTTTGCACTTCCAGAATATCGGTCGCCAGATTTCAATTCTAAAGTTTTCAAGGACTGCCCGGTAGTCGGTTTCAAGGAAGCTGAATTCGATGGAGTTGCACCGGAGCATTATCATGCCACCTCCATTTACCCGGAGTATTTTCAGATAAAGCGTGGAGAATGGAAGCTGGCTGAATCTTCACGCATGGACTGTGTCGTTATATCAGAACACGGCATACTTAAAGCCGTGGAATTCAGGCATATAAAAAAGGGAGACCCGGTAATCGTAGGACGCACCGAAGATGGAGAAGAAGGAATCTATGTGCACACGACAGGATTCGCTCCTCCAGCGGAGTCACGGGAAAAATTTTCATTTCACACACGAAGAACCAGGGAAACACCATTTTCAAGGGATTATGACAGTATTTATGAATTACTGAAACATGAAAGAGAGATGGGCAATATCGTCTGGATTTTAGGACCGGCGGTTACTTTTGATTATGATTCGAGAAAATCCATGACCGGTCTCATCGAAAACGGGTATGTTCACGCATTGCTGGCAGGAAACGCCCTCGCGGTGCACGATATCGAAGCATCCATGTTTGGAACGGGTCTGGGACAGGATATTTACACCAAGGAGTATCGCAGACTTGGACATTATCATCATCTCGATGCCATTAATGCCGTTCGCAGATACGGTTCGATGAAAAATGTTTTTCACAAGGGACTGCTTCGCGATGGTATTATTTGTTCATGTTTGAAGAAACAAATCCCTTTTGTACTGGCCGGCTCCATAAGAGACGACGGTCCCCTCCCCGATGTCATTGGGGATGTGTATGAAGCACAGGACCGTATGAGGGCGGTATTGTCAAAGGCAACAACGGTGATAGCGCTGGCGACCCAACTCCATGCCATCGCTTCGGGGAACATGTTACCGTCGCACCAGGTGAGAGAAGGAGTAGTGCGTCCGGTTTACTTTTATATAGTCGACATATCGGAATTCGCCCTGGATAAACTTGCGAATCGCGGCAGTCTCGAAGTGCGCGGCATAGTAACAAACGTGCAGGATTTCCTGATCAATGTAAGCAGGGCTCTTACTGAGGGCTCATCATAATTAATTATATATTCACCTTTTCTTCATATTCCCTTCAGCCGCTTTCTCCATTATTCGTTACGGTAACAACCGCCGGTATAAACCTTTACTGAACCTGTAGACGGGTACAGGACAAAGCGTTTACGGTTAATTATTTAAAAGGGGTATGTGTATGGACCTTAATCAGCAAAATACTAACTCTAGTCCCAGAGAGAACCGCACTTCGATCGGTGCCATTATAACCAGGCCTTACCTGATGGCAATAAACAGATTTCAGGTTAAAATCAAACTGTTTATAGAAAAGGAGGATTTCATTATTAAAACCGCCGAGAACGATTTTGAACTGGAGCAGGTTCTAAGACTCAGACATGATGTATTCATCAGGGAACTGTTGAACAAAAAGAAACTGTTCGGGATCGACATCGACAAGTATGACATGCTTTGCGATCACCTGCTGGTTATTGAAAAAAATACCGGAGCCTATGTAGGTACATACAGATTGAATTCAGACCTGTATTCGGACTGTTTTTATTCCGAGAAGGAGTTTAATCTGGGAACCCTTATGAATGTGCCGGGCCTGAAACTGGAGATTGGAAGGGCGTGTATACGCCGGGATTTTCGTAAAAGCAATATGATGGGCCTGCTCTGGGAAGGAATATACGCGTATATGGCCCTTATGAACGCCCGTTATGTATTCGGATGTTCCAGCATCATGACTACCAACATGATCGAGATCGCCATGGTTCACAAATACCTGGTCGACAACAACCATTGCACTTTCGAGACGGGTGCATATCCGGTGAATAAATACAGGATCAAGGAATTCAACAAGTACCTGGATATGGTCGAAAAGATGAATATACACGAAGTATATATAAAGGCGGAGAAACTCATCCCGAGATTAATAAAAGATTATTTTAATTTCGGTGCAAAAATCCATGGTGAACCCGCTCTCGATAAGAACTTCCGTTGTATCGACGTGCTCACTATGCTCGATCTTCAATCCATGAATCACAGTTATAAAGACCAGCGGCTGACGGCGAAATAATATCCCTCACCTCTCTTCATCCTCTGCGTGAGGATGAGGAGAGTTCCGTTTTCATACCCTCACCCATCTCATGTCTATTGCTTCAGCCTTGCCCCTCCTTTAATCTGAAACCGCACAAAAAATACTTTATTTTATCATGTATTGCGGAAACAATGTTTTCTAAAAGACGCGGGACAATGTACACCGGATAAAGGACCCAGAAGATGAAGCATCAGGGGATGATTTTGCTTTTTGTATGCAATCTTGCGGTTACTAATGGGCTTTACGCGGAAGACCCCCAATCCCTCACCCGAAAGGGTATAGACCTCAGCGAAAAAAAACAGTACAGCGAAGCGGCCAGAGAATTCAAAAAGGCGATTGATATCCACAACAATTCCTCGGCGAAATCCTATCACAACATGGGATGGGTGCTTGAACTTAAAGGGGAAACCGGAGAGGCGATAAAGCATTACGAAGAAGCACTGCGGAGAAATCCTTCACAAATCCCAACCTATGAGAGAGTGGGATACCTCTATTTCAAAACCGGCGATTACGAAAAGGCTGTTGCCGCGGGCGAATATGTGATAAAGGTCGATCCGAAGAACCAGTCGGTAATACGATGGTTGCCCGAGGCTTACAAACTAAAGCTGCAGAAGGAAATGCTCCTCGCCAGGAAACAGGAGGAGGAAAAAAAGAAACAGCAGGAAAAGCAAAAACCAGATGAAAAGCAGGAAAAGAAGGAAGAAAAAACCTCACGATTTTTATTCGCCACCTTCGACTTCATGCTCAGAACCGGTTACTATTTTGATGAGAACAAGTTCAAATACGTCGATACCGAAGGCCTTTACTCAAGTTTCCCTGAAATGCTGTATGTCAATATCACCCCCCTGCCGGCATGGGAGTTCGATCTTGCGGCAGGCCGTCCCTATCTGGGTGCGATGACCCCCGATGTAATAATACATACTGAAACCCTTCAGGCCATGTTGCATATGGGCCCTTGGCATCTGGGCGCGGGCATTATGGGAAACCATTACCGCGATGATTTCAATTTCGGGAAAAAATACGCGCTGACCGATTTTAAGGCCGGGGTCCTTTTCGGCGTAAAAAAAGAAAAATACACCACCAGGTTCGCCTTTTACCCCCGGTTCCTTCCCCATGACGGTCCGCAATCCAGCGGTAAATCCCTTGATGTGAGCATGTTCGAATTCAGCTATCACTATACGGTGGATACCGCACTGGGTTACTATTCAAAAATTTCCGCCAAAGATTACTATTTCTTCAACCATACCGACAGGCGGTCCAATTACTACGGGGTTTACGATATCACCTTCGGTGTTTCACTGAACAGGCTTACCGAAGTTAAAAAGAAAAAATATTTAACTTTCATCCTGGAATTTACGGAAAGATTTTACCTTAGAAACCTCGACAATGACGACCCGTACAGTCTGGCAAACGGGCAGGGACTTTTCGGCGCCGATGCCGATGGATGGTTCAGCGGGCATCCCTTTTCGGGCTTTTACACCCAGGGCCACCAGCTTTCATTACGTGTTGAGGAGTGGTTGAACGCTTACCTGTTCCTCTACCAGTCATTTGTGTTCGAGATGGCCGGCACCAAAGGAGACCACAATGAATTCTCACTGCTTCTTGGTGTAGGCGGAAGCTACTGACCACATGAATCTTGAAGAATGCCGGATTTTTACCGAGAAAGTTGCCAGGGACGCCGGGCCTATCCTGATGGGATCCTTCAGGTCGTCGAATATATCGGTATCCATGAAAAGCGCATCCGATCTCGTGACCAATGCAGACCGTGAATCGGAAGAGTATCTTGTAAACCGCATTCGCAGCCGATATCCCGACCACACGATCGTCGCCGAAGAGGGAAGCCGCATCGAAGGGCCGAAGGAATATATATGGTTCCTGGACCCGCTGGACGGGACCAATAATTTTGCGCACGGAATCCCGGTGTTCAGTCTCTCCCTGGCGCTCTACTCGAGAAAAACCGGGAAAGTAATGGTGGGAGTGGTGTATGACCCTGTTCACCATGAATTATTCAGCGCCGCCAGAGGAACAGGAGCATTCCTCAACTCCCGGGAAGTTACCGTTTCGAGTACTGTAACTCTGGAAAACTCGATACTCGCCACCGGCTTCCCCTATGATAAAAAGTCGAATGATAATAATATCATGGAATTTTCACGTTTGGTTCCCCTTACCAGGGGAATAAGGAGAATGGGATCGGCCGCAATAGACCTCTGTTACGTTGCGGCCGGAAGATTCGACGGATACTGGGAAAGTCAGATCAAAGCATGGGATGTAGCTGCTGGCAGTCTGATCGTCGAAGAAGCCGGAGGCCGGGTAAGCACATACAACGGTGGTGATTTTCAACCGGAATTTCCGCAGATACTGGCTTCCAACGGCAGAATCCATGAGTCGCTCATCGATATCCTCACGTGTGGATAAATCACGTCCTCATCCGGGTGAAAGGAAGCAGTAATTGGCTCAATTTAAAAGGGGAAAAAACCGATATAAATAAAGATATTTCATCTACCCTGGAGTTAATTATTATGAAAAGGATGAGTCTGATCCTGCTGATGATGCTGTTGCCGTGGAGTGCCGATGCACAACAGGGCGGAGCAAAAAAAGTAGAGGCACCGAAGGAAAAGGGAACTCCAATCCAGTCATCCTTTCCGGTCCAGGCCCAATACAGTAAAACGTTTAAAATTTTTCCATACTATTTTAATAAAAGGATAGACCCGTCCGGAAAGGGAGAGCTGCTGGAAGTGGAAATGATTTTTGAAAACCTGACGGACGACCCGCAGGATCTGTATATTTTCGTTATTGCCACATATGAGAAAAAGGAAAAAACAAAATCCAGCTTTGAAATTCCTGTTCCTGAAAGTGAAAGGATCAAAAATTTTGTAGCTTTCCCTGATGATATAAGGAATTTCCAGTATGAAAAAGATACAGAGAAGGGCGGGGTACAGCTTGTTAAATATCCCAAGAACACCAAAGCAGGAATCAACCCGGAGACAGGGAAGGCATATCACCTTGACGAAAAACTGCTGGTAAGGACTTTTCACCTTTCACCTTATAAAAAGAAATTCTATTTTTTCAACCATGTTACAATTCTGGTATTCGACAGTGAGGGCAAGCCCGCTTTCCGAAGGGAATTTCAGTTGAAGGGTATACGGCGATAAAAACGCAGATAAGTCGCAACTTCCGTTTTGGATTATGCCTCAGAGCTTATTAAACCACTGATACAGTGGTTTTGTTTCAATGCAGCATTTTCACCCCAGAGCCTTCGAAGGAAAAAAGCTTGTTATTTTGCCGTTTTTAAATATCCTTGTCCGGGTTTTGTTCATACCTTATTAACAGTCATCAATTAAGAGGTTCCCATGAGCTGTATGGTAATAATAGGTACCCAGTGGGGTGATGAAGGGAAAGCGAAGATGATCGATTTCTTTTCAGCTACCGCAGATATCATTATAAGATATCAGGGAGGTGCCAATGCAGGTCATACGGTGGTAGCCAACGGAGTGAAGCATGTTTTCCATCTTATTCCCTCGGGGATACTGCATGCCGACAAAGTCTGTCTGATCGGAAACGGCGTGGTACTGGACCCTGATCAGCTGATTGCCGAACTTGATTCCCTGGAACGCCAGGGTATTGATGCAAAACCGCGTCTGCTCATCTCCGAATCGGCGCATCTTATCCTCCCTTACCATAAAATTTTTGATGAAGTCATGGAAGAGTCAAGATCAAATAAAATCGGAACGACAAAACGGGGGATAGGTCCCTGTTACGCCGACAAGGCATTACGTATCGGAATCAGGGTGGGAGACCTCTTTGATGATGAGTTTCTCACTGCAAGGGTAAAAACCGCACTGGATATGAAGAACCCGCAACTGGAAAAAATATACAAGCGCCCGCCTGTTTCGGAATCGGATATACTGGCATCCCTGAGAGAATTTCGTGATCGGATACAGGGTAACGTTATCAACACGCAGCATTACATTTATCAGGCAATAAAGAAGAATAAAAAAATACTGTTGGAAGGAGCTCAGGGAGTCGCTCTGGATATCGACCACGGGACCTATCCCTATGTTACCTCTTCAAATACCACAATAGGAGGTGCACTGACAGGTACGGGACTTTCCCCCTTTAACATCGACCGTATAGTAGGCATCACCAAAGCCTATGTCACCAGGGTAGGAGAAGGTCCGTTCCCCACCGAGGATTCGGGAGAAGACGGGAATATACTGCGTAAAAGAGGGGATGAATACGGATCCACAACCGGCAGACCTCGAAGGTGCGGATGGTTCGATGTGGAAGTCATGAAATACTCTAAGAGCGTTAATGGACTTACCAGTCTGGCATTAACCAAACTTGACGTGCTGAGCGGATTTAAAAAGATAAAAGTTTCCGTTGCCTATGAAATCAACGGTAAGAAGCTGGAGCACTTCCCCTCCTCAGGCCACCACAGGATAAAGCCGGTTTACGAAAACCTCGATGGCTGGACGGAAGATATCAGTGCATGCCGCAGCTTTGAAGAATTACCATCGGCGGCTAAAACTTATATTGGTTTTATAAGTAAATCACTTGATATACCCATCTCAGTAGTTTCAGTAGGTCCCGACAGGTCTAATACTTTTCTTTTAAACTAGATGTACACAAACTTAAAATTTCCGTTGAGTCTCATTTTCAACAGCGATGTTAAATTATTATGGATTTTTTAGTTTCCGGCGCTATTTTTTATTTGACAGTTATAGGTGCATTTAGTACGGGTTCCAGAAGTTTCGAGTCGCTAGCTCAGTCGGTAGAGCAACTGCCTTTTAAGCAGTGGGTCCGGAGTTCGATTCTCCGGCGACTCAAAGAAAATTGCGAAAAATTGTTGACCAATGTACGCAATTTTTTATAGTGCCTCAGCATTTGTCCCCGTCGTCTAGGGGTCTAGGACACCGGGTTTTCATCCCGGCAACAGGGGTTCAAATCCCCTCGGGGATGCGTAAAAAAAGAGCAGCTTTACAGGCTGCTCTTTTTTTTGTATGAAGTCCCTGAAACCTTATACATGGTGAAGTCAGCCATATTATCACACGAATTATCCACCTTCATTTTCTCAGATGTATAAAATGTTCCTTCAAGGCTGGTTTCACCACCCTGCACTTCCTGTTTACTTTTTTTATCTTCCCGAAAATACGAATATCATTGTATCTAACAGGATTACGGTGACCTCTGTTCTTCATATTCCTATCAGGAACCGGCTGCATTCGAAAGATGTAAGCTAAACATCTGCATATGCGTTAATTTCAATGCAATATTTAAAGATCATTCTTTTAATATTATTGACGATGTACAATTGATGACTTTTAATTTCAATAGTATAACCAATAGCGAAATCAATAGAGTACCGATGAAAAAAGAGCAGCTTGAATCAAGTTTCAAGGCCATATTTCGTAACAGTTACCAGGCCATTCTGCATGTAGATAGCGGCTATACGATCCTTGACTATAATTCAGCGGCGGCCGGCTGGATCCGGCGTGTATACAGAACTTCGGTGCGTAAGGGTGACTCTTTTTTACGCTTTTTGCCCAGAGAAGACAGTGATGTCCTTACTGAAAATGTAAGAAAAACGCTCGATGAGGGGCATAACCAGTATAAGCTGTTCAGTATAATCGCAGGGCAGGAAGGGGAAGAGTACTGGACGGAGTACCAGTTTTATCCCGTGGTAGCGGGTACGCAACTTTACAGCATCTATATCTTCATCTTCGACATAACGGAAAGGAAAAATGTCATCGATGAAATCGCCAGAAGTACGCGTCGTTTCTATTCCCTGATAAAAAATTCCTCGGATATCGTTTCAATACTTGATGCAGACGGAGTAATCCATTTCATCAGCGACTCAGTTGAAAAAATCCTCAATTACCCTCCAGGGGAACTGGTCGGGAAGAATTTTTTTGACTTCATCTTTGCAGCGGACTATCAAAATTTTAAAACGGCCTTCACAAAGGTAGCCTCCATACCAGGTGGTTCATTTATTTCCCAATGCCGTTTCCGTCACCGGGAAGAATACTGGGTGTTTCTGGAAAACCTGGGGAGCAATCATCTGGAGGATGAGAGCATCGGCGGCATCATACTGAACTCCAGGGATATAACTGAAAGACGGCACTTCGAGGAAATGCTGATGAAGATCAGCAGGCAGAATGAGCTTATCCTGGAATCCGCCGGCGAAGGGATATTCGGTCTGAACAGGAAGGGGAAGATAACTTTCGCGAATCCCGCCGCTTCGGAAATGATAGGGCTCAAGATTGAAGATATGATCGGAAAAGACCATCATGAAGTCATTCAACAGGTTTTACCCGACGGCACACCATGCAACGAAGACCAGTGTCTCTATTTTTCATCGATGCAGGATGGTGTCACATGTAATGCGGAACTTGCCTATTTCAAAAAAACCGATGACTTGATATTCCCGGTGGAATACATTTCCACACCTATACGCGAGAAAGGCGATGTGGTCGGCGCGGTAGTCACTTTCAATGATATTTCAGAAAGAAAAAGGAACGAGGAAGAACTGAGAAAGGCAAAAGAAGAAGCCGATGCCGCCAACAGGGCAAAAAGCGATTTTCTCGCCAATGTAAGTCATGAAATCAGAACCCCCATAAATAATATCCTGGGTTTTCTTGAACTGCTCAATTCAACAGAACTGGACAAAACTCAGCATGAGTATGTGAACACCAGCCGGGACAGCGCACGTACCCTTCTGGATATAATAAGCGATATCCTCGACTACTCTAAAATCGAAAAAGGTAAAATTGAAATCGATATATCCGATTTTACTCCAGGAATTCTCTTTGAATCCACCGTGGAACTCTTCGCGGCGACCGCTGCAGAAAAAAACCTGGGTTTTTACTGTTATATCGACCCCGATTTACCTGATCATCTTGAGGGCGACTCTCTGAGAATTCGTCAGGTTCTGAATAATCTTATCAGCAACGCTATCAAGTTTACTCCGTCTTTCGGTAATATTTTTGTAGAAATACTAATTCTTGAATACGGTAAAGACTATTGTATGGTGGGTTTTTCCGTCAAGGACACCGGGATAGGTGTTCCCATTGAAAAACAGAGAGATATTTTCAGTTCATTCACTCAGGCCGACAGCACAATAGCGAGGAAATACGGCGGTACCGGACTTGGTCTATCTATAAGCTCAAACCTTGTGCATTTGATGGGAGGAAAACTGCAGCTTGAAAGCACTCCGGGAAAAGGGAGCAGGTTTTACTTTGAATTGAAACTGCCTTTCCCCACAAGTATAGGGAAACGTATTACAAAATGGAAAATAGAAAAAGACGTATGTTTTTATCTGCTGTCCGCAGGGAACGGGCGGAACCCCAACGAGGATATAATATCACGATACCTTGACAGCATCGGCCAAAAGGTGCGGCGTGTCGCGGAGTTGTCAAAGATAATACCGGACAAGGGAAAACCCGTGGTGTTTGCTGTTTCATCAGCGTTGAGTAAAGAGATGAAAGATCGGCTGGAAGAGGCCGCAGGTATTATAAAAACAATAATGGTATGCGACGATTTCGTAAAACATGAAAAGGAATTCGGTAATTCGACAGTATTCCTGTCTACCCCTGTCACCGTATCCAAGATAATAAACGCCATCCAGGAAATCCGGATAGATACATTGCATAAAACCGAGAGAAAAGACATCTGTGAACATGAGCTCTCATTAAAGGGAACCATCCTTGTGGTAGAAGACACTCCTGCAAGCCAGAAACTGATGAAGATCATGCTTGAAAAGATGGGATTGACCGTAGATATAGCTTCTGACGGGAAGACGGCCATATATATGTTCATGGCAAAACACTATGATCTTGTCTTTATGGACATTAATATGCCGGAATATGACGGTATAGAAACGACAAAGAGGATCCTTGAAAAAGAGAAAAAAAACGGTAAAACCCATGTTCCGATCGTTGCCCTGACGGCAAAGGCGTTAAAGGGGGACAGGGAAAAGTATATGGCGGAAGGAATGGACGAGTATATTTCAAAACCTGTGGATTTTGAAACTCTGAGAAACGTGGTGCACCATTTTATCGGAAACAAGACCGGCCCGGCTAATATTCACACATCAGAAACGGCCATACACAGCAAACGGATAGAACTTGCTTCCACACTGGGTTTGGATGCTGTTCAGCTTGATTCTCTCATACAGGATTTTATCAACGATTCCGACGAATACCTAAATGCATTATGCCGGGCTGTTTCCGACCGTGACATGAAAGGTATAGAATTCTCCGCCCATAAAATCAGGGGTATTGCGGCCACTTTCCAGTTTGATAAACTGTCCGCAGAGACATCATCGGTTGAGGGAGCCGCGGCGCAGGGTAACACAAATTTCGATTACGTCAGAGCATTCGAACGCATAAAGAAAGAATTATGTGATATCAGGGAACGCTACCAGGGGGTATAAATCATTTCTTTGTTTCACTGAGATATACTTCAAGGTCCCCATATGAAATATGCAGTTTTACCCGGTCCTCGAAGTCCACGGAAGCGACTATGGTCCCGTAATGACGACCGGCGACAATGTTGACTTCTTTTTCACCGAAGAGTGTAATTATACCTGTAAGGATCGCTGTATCTTCCTCTTCCATGTCAGGAAGACTTCTGAGGTCGAATATAATATTATCGTTTTTAGCAAGCTTAAAAAAGACCGGGTTGAATACCGTTTTAGCTTCGGCAAGCACCTGTTTATTTTTCATGTCGGTCTTAAAAACTATGATGGTATTGCCTGTGCCCCTGCTTATTGAAATATGCTCGGTTCTTTCTGCGACCTCTTCCTCCTTATGGATCTTACTCACCCTTAGGGCGGTCTCTATTTTCTTGCCCAGTATCGTTATGTTGTGCGGTTTTATCATGTAATCCGCCGCACCATGACGCATCGAAATAACCACGTCTTCCCGATTGGATTTGGAGGTCAGCATGATAACCGGTATTACCTTGGTAAACTCATCCTTCTTCAGGTACTTTATCACTTCATATCCGTTCATCGACGGCATCATGATATCAAGAAGTATAAGGTCGGGATTCCCGGTTCGCGCAAGCTCAATGCCGTCTTTCCCCGTCTGTGCGCTGATTACCTGGTGACCGATATTATTAAGCTGCGTCTCCAGAAGCTTCAGGGTATTTTTATCATCATCTATTGCCAGTATAAGGGCCATGACGTCTTCCTCCCTGAACAGGGTAATTGATTTCTACCTGTCAGTCAAGATTTTTTAATTATACAGTATTAATCGATATGTATAAGCAGAGCTTTTAGATATTCAGACTCGGGGCAATACAGGTTTACGGGGTGGTCTGAGGGGTGATGGTTTTTTTTCAAAATCACGGCATTTCTTCCGGCATCTGAAAAAGCCGAGTAAATGATCTTCTGAAAAAAACCCATATCGATGTATCGTGAACAGGAACAGCTGAGTATCAGGCTGTCGGGAGGGCACCGTAGGGCCACCTGCAGGGTAAGGTCCTTGTAGCCCCGTGCGGCCCTGTCGACCATGTCGCGCGATTTGGCCAGCGCGGGAGGGTCGATAATGACCAGATTGCTGTCTATACTGTGGTTCCTCAGATAAGAAAACACATCATCCACCACATACTTGTGCAGCCCTTTCCCTCCGCTATTGCGCTCCGCATTCTGCCTGGCCAGGTCTATTGCATCCGCCGATGCGTCCACCGAGGTTACCTCCACCGCTCCCCCCAGTAAAGCGGCTACCGTAAAACCCCCGGTATAGGAAAAAAGATTCAACACCTTCTTGCCGCCGGCCAACTCGCGTATCATTCGACGGTTCTCTCTCTGGTCCAGAAAAAAACCTGTTTTCTGTCCCTGGTAAACATCAACAGAGAATTCCATGCCTTCTTCACATATGATTATATCCCCTGGTGTAACACCGTAAATCTGACCGGTAACGGGTCCCAGTCCTTCCAGTTTACGACCGGGATGATCGCTGCGCTCGTAAACGCTTACTGGTTTACAGATTTCAATCAGAAGTTCAAAGAGAGCTTCCTTCATTTTTTCAATGCCCCTGGTGAGCACCTGAACCACCAAATGGCCGTTATAATGGTCCGCGATTAACCCGGGCAGGTTATCCCCCTCCCCGTTTATGAGCCTGCAGGCGTTGGTATCGAGCAAATGGTGATCGCTTTGCCTCCTCCTTAATGCCGAAAGAACCAGCCCCGCAAAGAATTCCCTTGAAACCTGTATATCCCCGAAGGAAAGCATACGAACCCTGATCCGGGATGAACTGTTAAAATAACCGGTTCCCAACATGTTCCCACGGTGGTCAAGCACAGTAACGATCTCGCCGTCATCAATTCCATCATCGACCGTTCCGACAGAACCTGAAAAAACCCAGGGATGTCTGTGCAGTACGGATTTTTCCCGTTGTGGTTTAAGGAATACCCTCTTTAAACGTGCTGACATTTTAGTTCACGACCCGGCTGTTTATTCCGTAAATGGAATCTATCAAGTGATGTGTACAATTCTGTATATTATAATGTTTTTACCGGCTGCACTAGTGTCAATCATAATCCTTCGGCATGTTTCTAATTGGCGAGGACAACACGCATCATGGTGAATATGTAAAATCTGAAACCTCAGTCATCTGCGGCATCGAAAGAAAATCCGCCCGGGGAGAGATTCCATTAAAAGCACCAAAGCATTGGAAAACATCACCCGATGGAATGTTCAGCCCGGCCTTTCCGTGAATTTTTAGTGATCATCGGAGCAAAATGTAATGTACAAACGAAATCATTCCCCTGTATAAGGAATCGAAGTGAACGCCCCGCTGAATTCGACCCAAAGGTCTTTTCAGTCAAGGTCGCTCATGGTTTCCGGTAACTTTTTCAGGATGAATCCGGGATTCCAAATGTACAGGTACGGGAACTACCAGTTATGCTGTTCGTAAAAACCATTCGACATCATGTCAGTATGCCCTTGCACTGAACAGTTATCATGAAAAAAAGCAACGGATATCCAAACCGCCTGAAGCACTCTCCAGCGACCCGGCAACCGGTATCTGGAAGTGAACGCCGTCGGCACGTTCTTATCATGCTCCTTTTGTTCATACTTTTTTCCCTTGGTACGTACTGGTGCTATCGCTGCAAGGGTGCCGGGGAACGCACATCCGTTACAGGAGAGGCACCCCGTGATCCTTTTCACAACGGGTCCGTTGAGGAGGACCCCGTTAAAGCGCGGTCCGGAAGCAGAACCCGGAATAAAAAGGGAGGTATTCGCAACACCCCCACGAAAGGAGATTCGGGAACCATCAAGGGTCCCGTAGAGTACGGAACAAAAATTGAAATGATTACAAAACCTGATAAATAACATCTGTTAAACACGTGCGGAAATGCAGACCACTGTGTGATTGATATTGAGGAGGTTGCCATGAAGAATAAAAAAAGAACGGCAGGTATTATAATAATATTGATTGCGGTAATTTTCATAATCCTTTTCAGCGGTGCGTGGTATTTCTCATCGGTGATTCTCTACCCGGGACCTTTCATCTGCACAAAAGAGCATTTTGTTTTTTGCGGAAACCCCTCGGAGCAAAAGCTGGCTTTTGAGGAAATTGAGTTTTCCACTGTGGACGGGGTTGCCATCAGGGGATGGTATATCCCGGCAGTAAACTCGAACAGTGCGGTTATTCTTTCCCATGGGAGAGGGGCAAACCGGAACGAAGGAATGCGCTTTGCAAGGCCCTTAAGGGATGCGGGGTTTAATGTGATAACCTTTGATTACCGTAACTGCGGCAAGAGCGACCGGTCTTTTAACTCAATGGGATATCACGAAAAAAAAGACCTTTACGCCTGTGTCGATTATCTGGTCAAATGCAAAGGGATTAAAAGCGTCGGAATTCTTGGTTTTTCCCTCGGGGCCGCCACCGGTATCATTGCGATGGCGGAAGACAGCAGGATCAAAGCGGGTGTTTTCGAAGCGGGTTTCGCAAATCTCAGCGATGTAATTGCGGAGGAGGGGAAACGTACCTATGGACTTCCGCGTTATCCGCTGATCCCCCTGGTCATGCGGATATTCGAAATCCGTGCCGGTGCCGATACGGACCGGATGAACGCTGAAGAGGTAATAGCTTCGATCTCACCACGGCCGGTATATATTATACACGGCGACGCAGACAGGGGAGTGGACTATTCGCATGGTACCCGTCTTTTCCGCAGAGCTAAAGAACCGAAGCAGATGTGGACGGTCAAAGGCGGTCCTCACGTCGAATGCTGGCAGATGGACAGGAACAGAGCGGAGTCCTCGATAAAGAGCTTTTTTAAAAAAAATCTGTAAGGTGTAAGGATATTACCGGCCTCACTCAATGGTCACGACGGATCTAAAGGTAATAAGGGACTGTGCGGTCTCAATCAATGTCAGTAAACTTTAAAAACTCATGGAAGAAAAGGTTTATTCCGTATCCGAAATATCAAGGCTGATCAAGCACACCCTTGAAAACAATCCCCTAATGAACGGATTGTGGATTAAAGGTGAAATTTCCAACCTTACCTATCACTCTTCGGGGCACATTTACTTTACCCTGAAAGACGAGAACGCGGTTATATCATCGGTTTTTTTCCGCTATGCCAGCCGTAATCTGGATTTCAAACTGGAAGAAGGTATGAGCATCCTCGCTCTCGGGTCGCTCAGCGTTTTTGAAAAACGGGGAAGCTATCAGTTCATAGTTACCATGGTACGGAAGGAGGGTATCGGAGAGCTGCTGCAGCGCATTGAAAAGCTGAAAAAAAAGCTCCTCGATGAGGGAATATTCAACACTGCGCATAAAAAAAAGTTACCATTTCTGCCGAAACGCCTGGGCGTGGTTACCTCTCCCACCGGAGCGGCCTTCAGGGATATAGTTAAGGTCGCCCTGCGGAGACACCCAAACCTCGAAATCGTGCTTTCACCGGCGAAAGTACAGGGCGGCGACGCAGCTCTTTCAATTGTACGGGGAATTGAAGAGCTGAACCGTGCAGAGTGGGAGATCGATGTTATCATCTGCGGGAGGGGCGGCGGTTCTTTTGAAGACCTTATGCCTTTCAGTGAGGAGAGCGTGGTGAGAGCTATATATAATTCACGGATCCCCGTTATTTCAGCGGTCGGCCATCAGATCGATCACCCTCTTTCCGACGACGCCGCGGATTACGCCGCGCCTACCCCCTCCGCAGCCGCCGAGATCGCCGTCCCTGTGATTAAGGACCTTATGGACGAGATAGATTATCTTTACATGAGATCATTGAATTCCATACTATCGCGCTTTAAGGATCTGCGCACAAAGGTAGACGGGATCATGTCGCTGCGCATATTCCGGAACCCTCGTGAGATCATGAACATTAAGGAACTGTTTCTTGCCGATATGGAATCCCGGATCATTTCGGGACTCAAGGACCTGGTCTCGTCGTACAGAAACCGTCTCCTCATGGTTCCTGATATCAGAAAGTTAATCAAAAGCATACTTGTAGATAAAAACGGAAGGTTCAACCTGGCGGTCACCACTCTGGAAAAAATTTCCCCCCTGGGGGTGCTTAAACGAGGGTATGCCATAGTGACCGATATGCAGGGCCGGGTGATAAAAAGCATCAGGGGCGTTAACCCCGGGGCAGGAATTGATCTTGCATTTCAGGACGGGTCAATGAATTGTACGGTAAACACTATTCATGCAGAGGTACGTTTTGGAAAAGAAAGCGTCATCGAAAAATAAGCTCAGTTTCGAAAAAGCCCTCGAGGAACTCGAAAAAATAGCGAGGAAACTGGAGGAAGGGAGTCTTGGTCTGGATGAATCCATCGCTGGATTTGAAAAGGGCATTCAGCTTGCTAAATTCTGTCATGAAAAGCTGAAAGAAGCCGAACGTAAAATCGAGATTTTACAGAAGGGTGAATCCGGTACAGTGGAAAAAAAAAGCGTAAAAATTAAATCCGAGACAGGGGAAATCGAAGAAAATGAAGATATGCAGGGATCACTACTTTGACAAAGCGGAATTATACCGTACGAGAGATGCCATGAAACATGCCGGAACCACGGAATTCGTAAAAAAAACCGAACGCATACTGGTATTACTGCTCATCGCTGTTTCCCTGTGCGGATGCAAGCCGTCCAAATCGGTCGATTTTTGCGAAGGAACCTCCACCAAGGGAGACGGCGTAAAATGCGGAAGCGTATTCACGACAGGAGAGCTTACAGCCGTAATAAAGGCTGAAAAAAACTTCGGTGTGGAATCCCTGGATCTAAAGGTTTACGATATAGGGAAAAAAAGCACGGAACCGGTGGACTCCCGGCCTATTAAAGTGAAACAGGAAGACCGAAAGGCCGTGGTAAATCTTTCTTTCTATAATGAAGGCAAGTATCGTGTCAGGGTGCTGAACGGTGATGGCAGGGCCGTGGCCGACGGAGATGTGGAGATTGTCGACACTTACTGACCACCCGTTTCCGACTTTTTCCTCTTTTTTTCTTCGCCGATATAAAACAGCAACAGCATAACGGCGCCGGCGACTATCGCGGCATCTGCGACATTGAACGCAGGCCAGCGGAAGATTTCATCGATACCGATATAAAGAAAATCCACCACGCCTGGTTTGTTGAACAGCCGATCCAATATGTTTCCTATTGCTCCCGACATGATGAGCGCCATGGAAACGCAGAAGAGCATGGTTTTGTTTTTTTCCATTACATAATAGATCACCATCAGCGTCAGTACGGCGATAGATACTATGAGAAAAAAGGTCTGATACCCCTGCATTATGCCGAAAAGCCCACCCCGGTTATACAGCAGGGTAATCTGCACGAAACTGCCTATCACGTTTATACGCTCGTGCAGGTCCACGTAGGCCACTACCAATTGTTTCGTAATGATATCTCCCGCCAGGGACAGCAGGAAGAGCGAACCCGCCGTAATGTGCTGTTTCATCTTTTTAGTATCCATATCAACCCCTGGAAGCCGGCCTGGTGATGATCCCTGTGCACCGGTCACACAGATCGGGATGTTCCGGATCGGAACCCAGACGGTCATAATAATTCCAGCAACGGACGCATTTCTTCCCGGTGGCTTTTTCAACCCTGATGCCTGCGGAAGGGTAATCTTCCATACCGTCTGTTACCGCATCGGTGAACATAAGACCGGAAACCTGAAATATGCGTTTGGCATCATCCTCCATTTCTCTCAGCAACCACCTGGCCTTTTCGCTTTTTATATACAGTTGTACATGGGCTTCAAGGGAGTTGCCGATCAGTTTTTCTTTCCGTTTTATCTCCAGCGCTTTTAAAATGTCTTCGTTTATCTCAATGAGTGTTTCCATACGCTTATTGATGTTTTCGTTGTTGTACTGCTCATCAGGACGGCAGTAGGTCTGCGCATGGACCGTGCCCGTTTCTCCGGAAAAACGCCAGATTTCCTCTGCGGTAAAAGGAAGCACCGGTGCGATGAGGCGCACCAGGGTATCGAATATCACTTTCAGTGCGGTCTGGTTCGACCTTCTAGTGTTTGAAGCGCGCTCCTCGATATAGAGTATATCTTTGGAAACATGAAAATAAAGCGACGACAGGTCCACGGCGCAAAAATTCAGTATTTTCCGGTAAACAAGATGAAACTCGAACTTTTCGTAATGTTCAATCACCTGTCCTGCCAGTATATAGAGACGGTACAGCATCCACTTGTCGATGTCGTTCATTTTCTCATAAGGGACACGGTCGCTATCGCTGAAATCAGAAAGATTTCCCAGAATAAACTTGAAAGTGTTGCGAATCTTCCGGTATGAATCGGCGATCTGGTTCATCATATCGAAACCGATCCTCACATCGTTTCGGTAGTCTTCCGATGACACCCAGAGACGCACTATGTCGGCGCCGTACTTTTTGATCAGATCGTCGGGAGGGATCACATTACCCTCCGACTTGCTCATGGCTTTTCCCTGCTCGTCAAGAACGAACCCGTGGGTCAATACGGTGTTGTAGGGAGCCCGGTTGCGCAGGGCGATGGCGGGCCACAGGGACGACTGGAACCACCCCCGATGCTGGTCGCTTCCTTCCAGGTATATATCCGAAGGCCAGCTCAATTCTTTCCACCTGTCGAGTACGGCAAAATGGGATACACCCGAATCGAACCAGACGTCCAGAATATCATATTCCTTCTCAAATACGCTGCTGCCGCAGCTGCACATGGTCCCTTCGGGGACCAGCCGGCTGATATCGTCGGTATACCATACGTCTATGCTTTTAGAAAGGGATAGTTTTGCGAAATAAAAGATGCTCTCGGCGCTCATCAGGTTTTTTTTGCAGTCCGCACACCTGAACGAAGGGATAGGGACACCCCATGATCTCTGCCGTGACAGGCACCAGTCGGGCCGGGTTTCGATCATACCACGGAACCTCGTTTCACCCCATGCCGGTATCCAGCGGGTATCATCGGTGGCCTTCAGCGCGGCCTTGCGCAGATCACGATGATCCACCACAAAGAACCATTGTTCGGCGGCACGGAAGATGAGAGGCTGTTTACAGCGCCAGCAGTGCGGATACGAGTGGTCTATCATGCTGGTATGTATCAACGACCCGTTTTTTTCGAGCAAATCGACGACCTTCGGATTTGCATCGAATACCTGTATCCCCTTCATTTCGGGGAACTCGTCGGTGAATCTCCCTTCGTCATCCACCGGACAATACACTTCGAGTCCGTTTTCCAATCCTATGATGTAATCTTCCATCCCGTGTCCCGGCGCGATATGCACTATTCCTGTTCCCTGGTCCAGAGTAACAAAATCCCCGAAAAGAATCTTCGATTCACGGTGTATAAAAGGGTGCATCACTTTCAGCTTTTCTATCTGTGCCCTGGTAACACTCACCGAGTCTTTCCTGTTACGGCCCGTTTCTGCGGCCATTGCATCGACCAGACCATCCGCCATTATGTAATAACCGTCATCGAAATGATACGCGGAGTAGGGATAGTTCGGATGGAAACAGACCGCGAGATTCGCGGGCAGCGTCCATGGTGTGGTAGTCCATATAATAACATACAGATTATCCATATCGACACCGGGTATGGCCGCAGATTTCGGATCAACCTTGAATTTCACATAAATGGACGGGGAACTGTGATCGTGATACTCCACCTCCGCTTCCGCAAGGGCCGTTACGCAGGTTGGGCACCAGTAAATTGGCTTTTTCCCCCTTGCAATAAAACCTTCTTTAAACAGCTTCCCAAATGTTTCCAGTATTGAAGCTTCATATTCCGGCGACATGGTAAGGTAAGGTTCTCTATAATCACCAAAAACGCCGAGCCGTTTAAACTCACTCATCTGGATTTTAACGTATTTATCAGCGTACGCACGGCATTTCTTCCTAATTTCGGTTTTGGGTGTTTTCTTCCCCGCACTGTCCCCTATCTGTCGGGTAACCTGCAGTTCAATGGGCAGTCCGTGACAATCCCAGCCCGGTACATAGGGCGACTTGAATCCCATCATGGTTTTGTGTTTTATTATAATATCCTTAAGAATCTTGTTCAGCGCGTGACCAAGATGGATATTTCCGTTGGCATAGGGTGGACCGTCATGGAGTATGTATAAAGGAGCGTCTTTTCTTGACTCGATTATGCTTTCATAGATGTTTTCGTTTTCCCAGTGTTTGAGCATTTCCGGTTCCCGCTGCGGCAGGTTTGCCTTCATGGGAAAATCGGTTTCAGGAAGATTGACGGTTTTAGAATAATCCATGGGTATATACCTTAAATACTTTGGAATGAGATATGGTTCAGGCGGTGTATTGAATAGAGTATCTACGAACAAACACTTTCAGGTTACTGAACATTTATCCCGATATAGCACAAAATAAGAGTTTAGACACATATTTAGAAGGGGCTTTTGTCAATATTTTTTTCTCTCCGGATACCGCCATACCGGGTTTGAAAAAAAAGAGACGGCCAGAGCCGCCTCATTATGCACACAGGGTATAGGGGGAAGGATTTACTGCAGTTTACTTTTCAACAATTCTGCCGACTGAACACCGACCATGCGATCAGTCTCGATTCCCTTCTTAAATATTATTAATGTGGGAATAGAACGTATTCCTAAATTCGACGCAGTAGTAGTGTTTTCATCTGTGTTCAGTTTAACAATTTTTACGCTGCCGTTCAATTCACTGGACAGTTGTTCCAAAATAGGCGCTTGCATACGACAGGGTCCGCACCATGGTGCCCAGAAATCAACCAGAACAGATTTATCAGAATTGATAACCTCTTTCGTAAAATTGCTGTCATTAACTTCGTCAATCATAATAGAACCTCCACAGGTTTATAATTAAGAATATACTAAAATATTTAATAACTGGCAATATATTTCTCGCATTCTTTTCAGAAAATCACATTATACATCCAAGCTCCCGGCCGGTATTATTACTTTGCTACAGAACTTCCTGCCATAGGATATCAAGAAATGAAAATGTTTTGACTTGATACGATTTATCCCTAAACTAACCGCACCGTTGGATTTTTCCTGTAGTAACTTTATGAAACAATCTGATGATCACCTGAATTCCGGCAAATCGTCCACCGCCATAGTTATCGGGGCTGGCAACAGGGGATTCCAGTATGCGCAATACGCGCTTTTGCACCCCGGCGACCTTACCATTACCGCCGTTGCAGAACCAGTACAAGAGCGCAGAGAGCGTTTTGCCTCACTCTGCTCTCTCCCTCCAGGTTCGGTTTTTCATTCATGGGAAGAGCTGTTGAGCAAACCCCGGTTCGCCGACGGAGCTGTCATATCCACACAGGACACCATGCACGTGAAACCTGCTGTTTCCGCTATGAAAAACGGTTACCATGTGCTGCTGGAAAAACCGATGGCACTGTCCGAACAGAACTGCCGCAGAATCGTCGATGCTTCGCTTAAAACAGGCATGACTCTTAACGTATGTCATGTGCTTCGGTATACGGCTTTTTTTTCAAAGGTTAAATCAATTATCGACAGCGGCCTGCTGGGCAGTGTGTATACGATATATCATGCGGAAAACGTTCCCTATTATCATATGGCTCATTCGTACGTACGAGGAAACTGGAGCAACAGTAAAAAATCGTCTCCTATGATACTGGCCAAATGCTGTCATGATCTTGATTTGCTGTACTGGTTTGCCGGAAGCTATCCGCGTACGGTCAGCTCCTTTGGAAGATTAAGTCATTTTACTTCCGAAATGGCCCCGGCAGGAATTCCGAACCGCTGTACTGACGGATGTCCGTACAGTGATACCTGTCAGTATAATGCCGTTGCCACCTACCTGCACGGTGTTCCGCTCAAACTGGGGATGACCAAGACTGATTCGGTGCTTTCAGCTTTGGGCGCGCGTTTCATATTACGGTTTCCCGTTATCGCTGAAAGAATCCCCGGTCTCAGGCAATTCGTTCACTGGCGCGGCTGGCCCGTTTCCACCATCACCGAAGATCTTACCGAGACGGGAATCATGAAAGCGCTGCGTAAAGGACCGTATGGACGATGCGTATACCGCTGTGACAATGACCAGGTCGACCATCAGATGACTGTTATTGAGTTTCAAAACGGTATAACCGCCGTGCTGAACATGCATGGACACGCGGAGGAGGAATGCCGTACCATACGTATAGACGGGAGTGAGGGTACCCTTAGAGGAAAATACGGGGGAGGGGGAAGGCTCGAAGTACATATTCACCGTACCGGTAAAAAACTGGTATATCCCGTAAAAACCGATTTGATGGGTCATTCCGAGGGAGATATGGGAATCATGAAGAACTTCGTCAACGTTCTCCGCGGCGGCAGCGGGCTTACTACCGCGCGGGACTCCCTGCAGAGCCATCTCATGGCTTTTGCCGCGCACCGGTCAAGAATATACGGAAGGGTGGAAAAACTTGATTGAATACCGCAGGGAGGTACCATGGAAATTTCGTCCGCATTGACGGGTGTGAAATTAAGAGAATATGCAATGAAAGTAGAAGCCCGCTCTACCATGAACTATGCCGCGGCGACGGACGATCACAATTCATGGTATTTCAATGATGAAAGCCCGGAGGGTATTATCGCACCGCCGATGTACGGAGTGGCGATTACCTGGCCGGTGAGCGAAAAGATAGGCTCATTTTTAGAAAATAAAAACTTCCCGCTGGAAATACTTAATACCCGTGTTCATTACACAGAATATCTCGAATTCAAACATCCCGTCATTCCCGGCGATGAACTTCGGGTAAGGGGAAAGATCGCATCGATTTATCCTCATCGCGCCGGAACCATGGTGGTGGTGAAATACACGGTCATAGATAAAAATGATAAAACGGTATTCACTGAATACATGGGTGGTCTTATGCGCGGTGTACAATGCCAAGACGGCGGAAAGGGTGAAGACGAGTTACCCAAAATCCCCACCCATGACATAAAGGGTCTCCCCCATTGGGATTCGACGATATTGATTGATCCTCTGTTTACCTATGTGTACGACGGTTGCACAAACATCCATTTCCCGATTCACACCTCGCATTCATTCTCCAAAGCCGTGGGACTGCCGGGTATCATTGTACAGGGTACCGCAACCCTTGCCCTGGCGGTAAGAGAAATCATCAATCGCGAGGGCGGCGGCGATCCCAATCGACTTTCGTTGCTTTCCTGCAGATTCACCGGCATGGTCTTCCCGGGTACCGTTATCAGGGTCATCGTCAGCGGTACTGTTTCCATGAGCAAAGGAAAAAATGTGTATTTTACCGTCGAGAACGATAGCGGACAGGAGGTTTTGAAAAACGGTTATGCATTTCTGCGTGCATAACCACTACTGCAATATTCTATGGTAACGCTTATAGGCCTTATTATTATATAAGCCATAACATAAACTTTTAAGGAGTAAATTATCATGTTGCCACATACTGCCGATATGCACCTGCCGTTGTTTAGCAGGGGCGATATCGACGGATTTATCGGTTTGTTTATAGATAATCTGGTAAATCTGCTCTTGATAACCGGACTGTGCATTGCACTGGGCATGCCCCCCGCACTGGTATACGGCAAAATCATTCCCGGAACGGCCCTTTCGGTGCTGGCGGGAAACATATTTTATTCATGGCAGGCACGCAGGCTGGCCAAGCGTGAAAACCGTCCCGATGTAACGGCACTGCCTTATGGTATCAATACCGTCAGCCTCTTTGCATTCTATTCATTCATTATTGTACCGGTGTTTCTGCAGACACGGGATGCTGATCTTGCATGGAAGGTCGGTGTCGCGAGTTGTTTCATCAGCGGACTATGCGAAGGACTGGGCGCTTTCGTGGGCGGCAGGATCAGAAAAATGACTCCCAGGGCCGCCCTGCTCTCGACCCTCGCGGGTATTGCTCTGGTTTTTATCGCCCTTAACCATACCATACCCATCTGGGATAAACCCGTCATTGCTTTCGTTCCGCTTGCTTTTATACTGGTGGAATATTTTTCTCATGCGAAGCTTCCGTTTCGAATTCCGGCGGGCCTTTATGCCCTGGTGCTGGGATCGCTTATCGCCTGGAGCACCGGCGCAATGGACAGGGAGGCCATGCTTAATTCGACTGCGAATATTTCAATTTATGTTCCTTCCTTTACCATGTTTGATCTTATCAACGGTCTGGGTGCCGTTGTACCTTACCTGGGAATAGCGATACCCATGGGAATTATGAGCTTTTTCGGAACCCTGCAGAACATTGAATCAGCAGCCGCGGCGGGAGACGAGTTTCCTGCCATGCCGGCCCTGGCAATGAATGGTGTAGGGACAATTGTGGGATCGCTGTTCGGATCGCCCTTCCCCACGACGGTGTATATAGGGCACCCAGGGTGGAAAGCGATGGGTGCATGCTCAGGTTACTCGGTGATTAACGGCGCGGTGATAACCCTGATATCTTTCACGGGTTTCATGAGCGTTATCGCCGGACTGGTTCCGCTTGAAGCCGGGTATCCTATCCTGCTGTGGATCGGCATAGTGATCACCGCGCAGGCTTTTCAGAGTTCTCCGAAACACCACGCACCGGCGGTGGCCCTGGGGTTGCTGCCCGCCACGTCGGCCTGGGGCCTTTCGCTGCTGAGGCAGTACATTAACAGCAGGGGGGACCTTGCGCTTGATGAAGTCAACACACTTATCACGACAACCATGCCCCACCTGAAGGGAATTATCACTTTTTCAGAAGGTTCGCTGCTGTCAGCCATGTTCTTAACTGCCGTCGGTGTGTGCCTGGTGGAAAAAAAATTTCTTCACGCCTTTTTCTGGACTCTCCCCCTTATCGTTTGTTCATGCTTCGGTTTTATTCATTCCACTGAAATCGGTATCGGTAAGGCGGGTTTATTGCCCCTCGGCTATGCACTATTCGGCGCTGTTTCTATGGCTGTGCATGTGTATACCTCCCATACAGACAAGAAAGCGGAAGGAGTATGAAAAATATATATTTTTTAATAATCATTGCTGATAGTCCGCATCTTATGTGGTACACTGATTAAAGAATTTTTCTTGCCATTACGGCAGATTGTGTCCTTTTTGACGCTGTTTTATATGATTGCTCCCTTATGGCCTTCAGCCAGAACATACCGCTTCCACGAAAAGGTTAATTATTGTATGTATGCATCCGTCTGAGGGGGTGAAACGATAATAAAAAATAAGGATAAGGTAAAGATGATCAAACTTGATTTTGAAAAAACCGGAGGGTTGATACCGGCCATTGCACAGGATTATACGACCGGCGAGGTGCTCATGATGGCTTACATGAACCCTGAATCATGGGAGCTTACCCTTTCGACCGGGATTGTACACTACTGGAGCAGGTCAAGGAGTAAACTATGGAAAAAAGGCGAGTCATCGGGTAACGTGCAGGAAGTGAAGGAAATACGGGTCGATTGCGATAATGACTGTGTTCTCATCAGGGTCAACCAGATAGGCGAAGCGGCATGCCATACCGGTTATCGCAGTTGTTTTTACCGCATAGTAAAAGGCGATAATCTTGTGGTTGACAGCCAGCGGATTTTCGATCCCGACAAAGTCTACGGAGATAATAAATGAACGGACAAAAGTTGAAACTTGGACTGCCCAAGGGAAGCCTGGAAAACGCCACCATAGATCTTTTTCAGAAAGCAGGATGGAAAATTTCGGTCTCCTCAAGGAATTATTTTCCCTCCATAGATGATAATGATATTTACTGTGCCCTGATACGAGCACAGGAAATGGCTAAATATGTTGAAAGCGGGGTCCTGGATGTAGGACTTACTGGACTGGACTGGATTCTTGAAAATGAAGCCGACGTTGAGATAATATCAGATTTCATATACTCAAAGGCAAGCACACGCAAGGCGAAATGGGTGCTGGCTGTTCCGGAGAATTCCAGCATTAAAACACTGGAAGACTGCAGGGGCAAGCGTATCTCGACGGAACTGGTCAACTTCACCCGAAAGTACTTCAATGACCGCGGCATACCGGTCAATGTGGAGTTTTCATGGGGCGCCACCGAAGCAAAAGTAGTTGAAGGGCTGGTGGACGCTATCGTTGAGGTAACAGAGACAGGAACCACCATACGTGCCCACGGTCTCAAAATTATCCACACACTGCTGGAAACCAATACCAAGCTTATAGCAAACCGTGTAAGCATGACGGACCCAACTAAAGTTAGGAAAATCCGTGAGATCGCACTTCTACTCAGGGGAGCACTTAACGCGGAAAACATGGTGGGTATTAAAATGAATGTTCCCGGGAAAGACATTGAAAAGGTTGTAAGTATACTGCCCAGCTTGAACGCCCCCACCATCTCACAACTTTACAATTCCGACTGGTTTTCGATTGAATCCGTGGTCAGCGAAGAGATAGTTCGTGATATCGTACCCAGACTCATCGAGGCGGGCGCCGACGGAATAATTGAATATCCGCTGAACAAGGTGGTAGGTAAAAACGATGTGATTTTCTAACCTTCAACCTTTATTGAATCGAAAAACAAAACGCCCCATAGAATGGGGCGTTTTGCATTTAATTTAACTATAGACACCTTTCAAAAAAATACCCATATAGTAATGATCGACAATTATTGATTTTTTTTGTTTGATCAATTGGCCTCTTTTTATACACTGAAACCAGAGCGGTTGCCAATGGAATCGACAGAGTACGATATAATCAGAGTGCTCAGGGAAAAGGCCGCATTGATAGCACAATCGGTGAGTGAACCGCGTTTTTACCGCGAAAAGCCCGAAGAAATGGAACAATCGATGTTTGTTGATTCAAATTCATCAACAGTGGAATTCGCGAAGAAAGCGGTTATCAATCATGGCGATAAACTCGGCCACGGATACCGGCATGCACGTAAGGTGGCTATTGAGTCAGGGGCAATCGTTTACTCTGAAAAAGGTTTCAGTCCCGACAGCGATCATCTCGCGGAAATTGCCATAATCGCCGGATACCTCCACGACATCAAAAGGGATGAAAAGGACCATCCCGCAAAAGGTGCGCGCGCAGCTGAAGAATTACTTTCCGGTAAAATGGACGACCACGAACTGCTGATGGTCACCTTCGCCATCAGAAACCATGAAGCGTTCAAGCAGCATGAAACCATTGAGAACTGTGATGTCATGCTTCTTGCCGATTCACTCTACGATGCGGACAAGTTTCGATGGGGCCCGGATAATTTCATTTATACCCTTTGGGATATGGCTGAAAGCATGAACCTGACTCTCGATTTTATTATGAAAAACTATGAAAAAGGAGTTGAGGGTATTAAAAAGATTAAAACCACCTTTCGTACGGCCACCGGCAGACAATACGGGCCGGATTTTATCGACAGGGGGCTTGAGATCGGGGGAGAGCTATACAGTTATTGTATGAAACTGTTCGAAAAATGATACTAGTCAATAGGTACGCAGGTATGTTCAGACTGATTCGGAAAAATATATATTAATTTATGGAATCAGGATATACTATAGAGATAAGTTATTCATGACAACCATGTGATCGGTAAGACTATGGAAAATCAAGGCGATGTGCAGTTAAACAAAGAAATAAATACCTTTACCCGACAGGGAAGAATCCTGATTGTTGATGATGAGCACCTGATCAGAAAATCTCTGTCACGGTATTTGAATAAAATCGGTTATTCAATAGAAGTCGCAGAGGACGGCAGGGTTGCCATTCAGAAACTTAAAGATTATGTTTTCGACCTTGTGCTTACCGATCTGAAAATGCCGAACCTCGATGGGCGTGAACTGTTGACCATGATGTCCGAGGAATTCCCGGAAATACCTAAAATCGTTCTTACGGGATATGGAACAAACGAAGACATAATCCACGCCCTTAAAACCGGCGCATACGATTTTCTCAATAAACCCATCGTGGATTTCACCATCCTCTTCCATGCCGTGGAAAGAGCCCTTGAGCGTAAACGCCTCAGCGATGAGAAGAAACGTTACATGGAGCAGCAGCGGCACATCAATGATGTGATTGCCATGCTCAACCGCGGTAAAAAGACTGAAGAAATATTCACCATGCTTCGAAATTCCCTCAAGAGCATCATCCCGTTTTCTCGGCTTTCACTCGCGATGATAGACGATGAAACAAGGTCGCTGGTAACGCGTCTGGCGGATACCGTGGATGGGAGTGCCGCCTCGACTAAAAGTATGTCTATTGAAAACACTTTTCTTGAGGATGTCTCAACCAGAAAAGATGTGCTGATAATCAATGATATAAAAAGTTTCACAGAACAGTCTAAAGACACTGTGATAATGAACCTTTATAAGGAAAACAACACCGGATCAATAATGGTGCTCCCGGTAATCATAAACAACGTCACCCGAGGTTTCCTTTTTTTCAATTCTGATGTTCCCGGAATTTTTAATGATGACCATATCCTGTTCATGAAGTCGGTTTCTGGGCAGATATCATTCAGTATACAGCGGGGGGAGTTGCTTGAACAGCTGGAGCTTTATACTAAAAATCTGGAACAACTGGTAAAAGTGAGAACTCATGAAATTTTAAAGACTCAGAAGACAACCATTTTCGCGCTCAGCAAGCTTACCGAACTGAGAGACCCCGAAACGGGTGAACATCTTGAAAGAATAAGGAATTTCAGCGTACTCATAGCTCAGATCCTGAAATATTCGGGTTACGAGATGGATATCACCAATCAATACCTTCGAGACCTTTACGATTCGTCGATTTTGCACGATATCGGCAAAGTGGGAATACCAGACAGCATTCTACTAAAACCCGGTCCCCTCACCCCCGAAGAATTCGAGATCATCAAGACCCACACCACCATTGGATATAACGCGCTTAAGACGGCGTCAAAAGACCTGGGGGAAAATTCATTTCTCAAAATGGCAATGGAAATCACCCTGTATCATCATGAGATGTGGGTGGGAGGAGGTTATCCTGTCGGTCTCAAAGGTAAGGAAATACCGCTGGCGGCCAGGATCGTTACCATCGCTGATATGTACGATGCTTTGACCTCTGACCGGCCATACAAAAAAGCCTTCACTCATCAAAAAAGCATTGAAATCATGAAAGAGGAATCCTACAAGTTTGACCCGATGCTGTTTAAAATTTTTCTTGATAATGAATCCGAGATAGACAGAATCCGAAGGGAATTCAGCGGATAACAGTAAAGATCACGGGAATAATGCGCCAGACCATACAGTTCAGAATCGGTGGTCCTCTTACCCCGGTTGTAAAGAAATTAATGATTATCAATGGTGGGATTTTCATATTCCAGCAATTGATGGCGTTATTCGCCCCGGGCTTTCTAGAACAGAACTTCGGTCTCAACCACCATGGACTGATCGGCGAATTTAAAATCTGGCAGCTTTTTTCCTACATGTTTCTTCATGGAGGATGGCTGCATATAATATTCAACCTTCTTGGTCTATGGATGTTTGCCGGTGATCTTGAAGATATCTGGGGAAGCCGACTATTCCTGAGATATTACCTTTTCAGCGGTATGGGAGCCGGGATTTTTATTGCGATAATGAATTTCGTGTATTTCAGCCGGTACGGTGCAAACCCGACCATGGGTTATTCCCCCACGACACTGGGTGCGTCCGGGGCTTTATACGGCGTTCTGCTGGCATACGGTGTCAACTGGCCTAATCGTGAGGTTCTGCTTTATTTTCTTTTTCCGGTAAAGATAAAATACCTGCTCATTCTGTTCGGTGTGATGGAATTTTTCGGTACTATTTCCAGTTCGGTGGGTGGGGGAAGTACTATCAGTCATATCGGTCACCTTGGAGGGCTGATATCCGGCATGGTATATCTGTTCTTTCTGCGCAAACGAGGTCCTCGTGCGAATTATAAACAGCAATCCGGTTTTATCACCGAGTTGATGAAAAAACAGAGACTGAAGAAAAAAAGAAAGGAAATTGAAGAGCGTATAGAAGCAAAAAAAATAATAGACCGCCTTCTGGAAAAAATTGCCCGACAGGGTATGGGCGCGCTTACCACTGAAGAGAAAAAAAGCCTCGAATGGGCCCGTAAACACTATTATCCGGAAAATAACGAAACCCTGCATTGAAACAGGGCACCATAATTTTAAAATACAGGAAAGGGCGATGTTCTGGAATAAAGAGATTGAAACAGCAGATAGAAAAAAGATTGAGAGCATTCAACTCGAAAGGCTCAAGAAGACCCTTCTTGCAGCAAAGAAAACACCCTTCTATAAAAAGGTTTATGACGAACGGGCAATAGATATTGGTGCAATAACAACGCTGCGCGACATAACCAGACTGCCGTTTACCACCAAACACGACCTGAGGACAAGTTACCCTGACGGGATGGTGGCGGTACCACGCAAAAGCGTAGTACGTATGCACGCATCGTCGGGTACCACTGGAAAATCTACGGTAATATATTATACCAGAAAGGACGTGGATGAATGGGCCCACCAGGTGGCCAGGGGAGTGATGGCCACCGGGGTAACTCCTGAGGATGTGTTCCAGAATATGATGGGTTACGGCCTTTTTACCGGCGGCCTGGGGCTGCATTACGGCGCCGAACTGATAGGATGTATGGTAATCCCGACATCCTCAGGTAATACTCTTAAGCAGATACAGTTCATTCAGGATTTCGGCACTACAGTAATACATATTACCCCTAGTTACTCTTTACATTTGGTTGAGGTTATCGCCGAACAGGGAATAAATCCGCATGATCTAACCATCAAAAAGGCGTTTCTCGGCGCCGAACCGTATTCTGAAGCAACCAGGGACAAGATAGAGGAACAATACGGACTTGATGCCTATAATTCATATGGACTGTCCGAGATGAACGGTCCAGGTGTCGCGTTTGAATGTATCCACAAAAACGGCATGCACCTCTGGGAGGATTACTATATCGCAGAGATAATCAATCCTGAAACTGAAGAGCCCCTGCCGGACGGTGAGGATGGCGAGCTGGTGCTGACCCATATCAACAGGGAGGCAATGCCGATCATCCGTTACCGCACCAGGGACCTCACCAGGTTTATCCCCGAGCCCTGCCCCTGCGGAAGGACGCATCGGCGCATTGAAAGAATAAAGGGCAGGACCGACGACATGATGATTTTAAGCGGTGTGAATGTTTTCCCCTCACAGATTGAAACGGTACTGATGAATTTCCCTGAAGTCGGAAACAATTACCAGATAGTACTGGACCGTCAAAACAATCTGGACCGCATGCATATCAAAGTTGAAATCTACTCCAAGATGTTTGAAGGTGATATTAAACAACTGGAGAACATAAAGAAAAAGATGGCCGAGGCGCTGAGGGCGCTGATCACCATCAATCCGCGGATTGAGTTGCTTGAACCCGGTTCCCTGGAACCCAGTACCGGAAAGGCAAAGAGAGTCATAGACAACAGGAAAATATAAGGAGGGAGTATGCCTCATCAAGTTTCGGTTTTCGCCGAGAACAGACCTGGAAAGATTGAAAGGATAACCAGCGTTCTCTTTAAAATGAACATAAATATACGTGCGGTCACAATTTCAGATTCCGGTGACTATGGAATAATCAAGCTTCTGTTGGACCGCCCGGAAGAAGCGGTCGAAAGACTTAAGGAAGAAGGGATCGCCGCCACGTTGAAAGATATTGTTGCCATCAAAGTCAGTGATGAACCGGGTGGATTATTCTCAGTAGCATCGTTTCTTAATAAAAACAATATCAATGTTGAAGACGCTTACGGGTTCATGGTTAAAAGTCACGAGGAAGCGGTATTTGTTTTCCAGGTGAGCAACGTAAAGAACACCGAAAAGCTGCTCTCAGAAGCGGGATTCGAAATACTATCAGATCATGAATTATATGTGCTCTGATCAGCTTGCAATCCCCTGTGAATCTGAAGAAAACACACCGACCAGTGCAGAGGAAGTCTGACTGTAACAATTGTATTACTGGTACCGGATGTTTATCCATGCACGTCATAGCCCCATACCATAAAATATCTAATGGAGTTATATCCGATGCAAAGACCACACGCGTTGGAAATGTTGAAGACTCACGTTAAGAATGAAAATATGATAAAGCACTCTCTTGCTTCAGAGGCCGTGATGAAAGCGCTCGCAAAAGAGTTGGGAGAGGATGAAAGCCAGTGGGCGCTTGCAGGGCTTCTGCATGACATTGATGTGGAAATCACCGATGCCGATCTTTCAATCCATACAAAGGAGGCTGCAAGAATTCTCGAAAACGCCGGCGTCGAAAAAGAAATCATTGAAGCAATACGCCTGCATAATGAAGAGGCCCACCCCGGTGAGAAAAGAAGTACCCGGTTTCAACATGCACTGGCAGCGGGTGAAACCATCACGGGTCTCATTACAGCGACCGCACTTGTGTATCCAGACAAGAAATTGTCCAGCGTAAAAGTCAAATCCATCGTCAAAAGAATGAAGGAAACCGCCTTCGCACGTTCGGTCAACCGTGACATTATACTGGAATGCGAAACTCTGGGGATGGACATTCAGCGCTTTTCAGAACTGGCGCTGGCGGCCATGCAGGAAATTTCTGAAGATCTTGGATTATAATATAAATTAATAGACTGCGATTGGGAACTGATCAACGATTGAAACCTGTGACGCAATTAACCAGGAAGGAGATTGACCCATGAAGAAATCAACGATTATCGCATTAATGGCCGTAATAGGATTAAGCATGTGCGCTCAAAAAAAAAGTGACACTGACCGATCGTCGATACTAATTAAGAAATACTTCCGTGATGATAACACATATGTAATCGTATGCAAGGGGTTTCCACGCGAGGGGATTACCGGCATACAGGCAGGAGAAACCGCTAAAGAGTCCGCACTATTGAACGCCCAGATAATCGCCAGAGAATCTTTTAACGAATCAGTGGATGTGGTAAAGCTCGGTAGTATTGAAAAATACGATTTCCGAGGGAATATCGCGGTTATTGAATATGTAATAAAGGTTGAAGGATTGAAAAAAAGTTTAAAACGATAAACGATTTCTGAAGAAGCGGGCGGTTTACGACAATGAACCAACCATATGTTACAACAACAAGATAATATCAGGATATAATAAAAAAGAGCGACCTAAAGATCGCTCTTTTATTTGTCTGAAATTACCAACTCGCTATTTAATCTTTTCCGCAACGATCTTGATCTTATTGGGATAGGTCTCTTTTACTTCAATTTTGAAACCGAGTGCCTGAGACTTTGCGTTCAATTCTTCAGCAAAATCGGTTGTCTTGCCTGCGAACTCAACGTCAATCTTCGCGATTTTTCCTGCCTGCCCTCGAGGATATACTTTTTTGACACCTCTAATCCTGCCTTTAACCTCATTTCGGAACTTGGTCAGGTCTGCAAAATCCAGACCGGTAATGCTTATGGAGATCATTCTTTCAGTCGCTGATTTCAGAAATTTCCTGGTGATCTGGTTCATGAACGGTCCGGATTCAAACTTGCCTGTTTCTTCATTATTCTTACCCAGAATCTTCTGGAGACAGCGCTGAATGGCCATCTTGGATGCGGTTGTAGCATCAATATGAATCCCCGGTGCATTTGCGCTGGTGGTTGCAAGAATAACGCCGGTATATACGTCTATCGCCTTGATGTTTATTATTGCTGATTTGGACTTCATATTTGCGGAAATACCCGCCAGTACGGCTGTCTGGTCCATGGTTTGAACTTCGCCGATAATTATCACTTCTGCGCCGGCATCATCCATTAAAAGGTCCTGAACCCCGCCTTTCACCTGTCCTGCCATCGCCATATTAATCTTTGCCCTGTCACGACGAAGCAGCTGCTGGGTCATTGCCGCGTCCACAAATTCGAAACCTGCATTTCCCATTATTTCCATCATGGTAAGCTCTGTTACGGTAAACCCAGGGAAGTTCTGTTTTCCCTCAAAAGTTTCCTTTATGAGGACCATGAATTTCGGACGCCCGTAGTTTTTAAGTGTCGCTTCAATGGTATCATTCACAGCCTGGGGATAGACCTCACCGTAAATGGTAACAACAAACGCTCCTTCCTGTGAACCTTCTTTTATAACTTTCCAGTTTCTTACCATACCTGATGATTTTGCTTCTACGATAGAAGAGACGAGGGCGAAATCCTGCACCACCGAAGTGCCTGTCACAAAACGGCCTAGTTTACTGCTGACAAGTTTATTCATGGCGTCATCGATAGCCCTGTCCCTGGCCAGGGAAATATCATTATCAAATATCTGTGCGTACCCCGTAGCTTCACCGCAGAGTTCGCATACTTTTGATGTTGATGACTTAACCTGTTTTTTGCTGCCCCCTCCGCAGGACACTACTGCGGCCGTAAAGAACAGCGCGATGAATACTGCAATACTTTTACTTTTCATTGAATACTCCTTCATCAAACAATTATTTATAATAAAATTCCAGCGACGGGACAGAGCATCCTTTACTCCTTCCGGTCGCCGGTGCTCTTGATGAAATTCCTGGTGCGTGTGCAGTATGCTTTATTTTTCTTAAGTATTATTACCGATTTTCGAAGACGATCGTCAAAAACATTTCTTTAAATATACGAATGTACGATATAAATAGTCAAACCATTTTTATTAAAAGTGTCCGCCGAAAAGGACACTGTGGATTACTTTTTTTATTGCATTACTTCTTGTTTACCTTAAGCTGAAGCACAACAGACCTTACAAGTTTTATTTCCCAACGAGGAAGTATTTCATGGAAAAAGACTTCTTACAGTCACTGAAAATCGATATCAGCCGGAATTTTAAACCGGTTCCCTATGAGCGTATAGCATTTCATAAAATTCTGGGAATTACCATGTCCGATAACGGGATGAAAATTCTTTTACGGGAAATGGAACAGGAACCGGATATTAGGGAAAGTGCGGTCCTGGTGCTTAAAAATTTCAATCAACCCGCTGTTTTACGTGCTTTTGACGATATACTGCTCAGCGAACACCTGTCACCTGTAGAAACGACTTCTATCCTCGATCATATTGAACGAAACGGAAGCGGCGAACAGGTAGAACTGGTGATGGAATATGTTAAAGCACATCTGGCAGATACTGAATCCCATCAGGTAATCTCAAAGGCGTTCAACGTATTACGGTTGCTGGGGAAAGGTCAGGAGCAAGTCCATGATTTTATGGTCGGCCTGATAAAGAATCCTGAAACCAGTCGTGAAATCATGAATTTTGCAATTATGGGATTATCTTTACTTAAGGATATCTCACTTTTGGAGGACTTGCTGAAGAATAAGGATGATGATATCGCGTATAACGTGTATAAGTCACTGTCCCTGATGAGCGAGAATCTGGCTACCGATACCACTGAACCGTCGGATAATGATGATATTCCCTTTACCTATACGGAGGACCATGAAGACCGGCAGCTTTTGAATATCAGGGTGCTTTTGGGAAAAATGACCAGCCATTTCGATTCGTATTCCAGGAAAACTAAAACCTCTTTCATTAATGCGATGATATCATCGAACCACAGGGAGTTTTTGATATACACAATGAAAGCACTCACCTCGGATGACTCGGAACTGATAGATATGGTTTTGCACCTGCTGTTGTCGAATGTCCGAAAACTCAGAGACCCCGATAAACTGTTCCGCAACCTCCTGGCATTAACCGCCGACAGCGAAAGGAAAAATGAAACCATCGTTAATATCATTGAGCAGTATTTCACCAATATGAGAGAAACGCGGAAAAATAATATATTCCGCGACAAGCTCCACAATTATATCGTCGTAACCCTGGACACCTATTTTGAAACCTATCGCAAGGAATTCATGGTCACCGAGGTAGCAGAAAAAGGATACCCTGAGAGTTTTAGAAAACTGAGAAAATACTTTCTTGAAAACCTGAATCCGGAAATCAGAAAAAAGGTCGCACATTTTCTCCGTAACGGTGATCGATCAACACTTAAAACGATGATCTTGGAAATTTCAAAAAAAGTCCCTTTTATCGAACCCAAATATAAGGAGAAAATTGAGTTTCTCATTGAGATTCTTCATGACGATGACCAGAAATCCCGTGCCAATTCCGCTCAAAGAATTGAAGATATTAATTTTGAAAAACGCTATCTGCGAAACCGCATTGTCAGGATTTGTGAAATAGTAGGGCGTCTCCACATCGACGAGGCCGCGACAAGTCTGGTGAAAATTTATAATTATGTAAAAAAATACCCTGATGAGGATATTTCGAACGCGGTAACCTATTGTCTGTCCATGATCAACTACTCTTATCTTCAGGGAGAACTTGAAGTAATGATGATGTCAGGAAGCCAGGAGGACCAGACAAGGGCGGTGAAGTATCTATCACTGTTCCCGGATCAAAGATCAATGAATATCCTGCTGGATTATCTTCGTGGCGAGGTCGTCTCCACTTCGGATCTGATCCTCCCTGTATTTGACATTCTTCTGCGCAGGGATTTATTCGGCAATATGACGGCAAACACGGTATTTAAGAAGTATATCGACAGCGATTATAACGATGAGATAAAACGCTGTGCGATACTATGCCTGGGCAAGGTCGGGGTAGAATCGGATATAGATTATCTCAACGACCTCTTCTCCAGAGGGGCAAACAATGAAATCAAGGAAGCGGTGGTTCAGGCCATGACCACTGTGGTACACCTGAATAGCACAATAAACCGCCGACAGGTGATGAAAATCCTTCAGGAATACTTTAAAGATCCTTCAATACGTGTAAGGATTTATTCCTGCATGATCCTTATTTATCTGGGCAACAAAGACGCATTGAAGTACATACGCGATATGATGATCATTAAGAACAAGTCCATACAGCGTGAAGTACTGACCCTTATAGGCAACCAGCGTTCTGTTGAGTTTGCTTATTTTCTCATCTCTCTTCTTAAAGAGGAATATGGAATATCAGGTGACATCATACCGATACTGGCCTTGATGCCCAAGGAAGAACTTTCCGAAATAGATCATTTTATTGTGAATATTTTTAAAAAGTACGAAGGATCGGAAATCGAATCGAAGGAAAAAAAGGAAAGCATAAAGGTAAAAACCGGCCCGGATCTGACACAGGGCTGGATCGAGAAAACCATACTCTGCATAGACATTGAAGGGTATTTTAAAAAGCTTCGTGAAATGAAGCTGGTGAATCTTATTATAAACAACAAAATTTTAAACAAGGCGATACTCTCCGAAATAGAAAAACACCGTGGTTACGTTTCAAAAGTTACCGACGGGAATATTGTTTCGGTTTTTACAGATCCGGTAGATGCTGCTTCCGCGGCTTTACGGATTCATGAAGCAACTCTCCGTTTTAACGCAATGAGATTACTTGAGAAAAGGATTAAACTCTCAATAAAAACTATTACTGCAATGGTTAAAATCATGGGGGATGAAATAGTCTTTTTACCGGAATATATTAAAGGGTTGATGAGCCGCCTCCCGGTTGTCAATCGTGTAATAGTTGATAGTGCATCATTAAAATTGATTGAACACAACTTTCATATCGAACCTTTCCCTGAAATTATTTTTACCGGTCCCGAATCCTCTGATGGGTATTTTGAACTGATAAGTCCTATTAATTCATTTCCATTGCTTGAAGGTATACTGAACGATACCGGCCGCCGCGAGCGAGAAAGAATTGATGCTCAGAAAAAACTGGAAGAGGATTCCAGAAAACGAAGACAGGATTCAGGAAAGAACAACGCGGTTGAATATATTAAAGTCATGGACGATGTGGGAAAGATCATAAAACATGAACTTGACGAAATGATCAAATATGTCCAAAAGAGATCAACTGACCGAGAATTGATCAGCAATGTTGAAAAACGAGTTTCCAATATAAATAAAATATATCTAACGGAAACTACGCGCATAATCATGTAATAATGGAATAATGACAATTATCAAAACAATTTCAGCGTCTGCCGTTCCTCTTATTGTTTTTTTTGCTCTATTATCCGCGGTGTACCCCCAAGAAAAAGGAACCAACACCACTGCATCCCCGGACGATCTATGGGATAAGGCGTTTTCATATACCAGCCCGATAAAAAAGCCACCCGAAAAGAAGAAATGGTTTTTCAACCTGGCGGGTTTATACATGAGGAAGGTGGGCAATACAGACAACCTTAACGCCAATATGCAGACCGATATCAATTATGATGACAACGTCTCTGAACTAGAAATATCGTACAGGACTTTCTACAGCGAAACGAAAAAAAAAGTATATGAGAACAAGGGTACTGGCCTGCTGAAGTTCGATCACTATATATTTCCACGAACAGAGTTTTTTGTATTCACACAGTCGGAATACAGTAAGGCGGCAAAATTAAGTCACCGAAACAACAGCGGTGCGGGCGCGAAGTTCAATTTTTTTAAAAATGATTACTGGAAAATGGATATCAGCGCGGCACCGATTTATCAATACGAAAATTACGATGACCGTAATGAGAATACTAACTTCCGCTGGTCTTTCCGATACAGGATCAAGATCACCCCGATAAAGGATATCACCGCCAGTTTTATATCTTTTTATATCCCTGAAATAGATGATTTCGGAATCTACCGTTTCACTATCGATACCTACATTTCTATCAAACTGACTGAATATATCGCGTTAAAGACCGGCTATATTCACGACTTCAACAAAGACGCTCTGCCGGGAACCAAACGATATGACGATACGACCTATGCACAGATATCTTTGAATATATAACACATTTGACACGTTGCATCGGGACGCAATACGGCCGCCCACGCGAGGAACCGCTCAGTAATTCATTTGATCGATGAAGCGCTTGCTTAGGTCCATCTTGTGGCGAATCAGGGAAACCGAGTTCTCTAGAAAGAACCGGTCATTTCTGAAAGTGAGAAGTTTCTCGTATTGTTCATAGGCTGTCTGGTAGTCCTTCAGCTTGAACGCGGATTCAGCGTAATAAAAATGCAGTGCTTTGTCATAATCGCCGGCGGTATTGATGGATTTAATCTGAATTACCGCCCTGAAGTATTCCCCACGGTAAAAATGGATTTTAGCCATACCCAGCAGACCGTCGGGAAACATGGGATTAATTTCCAGTGAACGCCGGTAGAATTTTTCCGCCATGTTCACCTGATTTCTTTTGTAGTAATTGTTTCCCATCATGATGATAGCTGCAAGTTCCTTGGGGTTCTTTTTGATGGCCTGCCTGAAATAATTCATAGCTTCCTTATCAACGCCACGCTTATCGTAGATATAGCCTATCTGCAGATACGTTTTTGAATATTCAGGCAGCAGATAGAGCGCTTTGGTGAAATGCAGCAATGCCATATCGAGGTTTTTAAGGTATAGATAACACGTGCCCGCGTTATAACGAAAAGGGAGAAAAAGGGGAGATCGCACCATTCCGTATCCAAGAACCTCAGATGCTTTTTTATACTGTCCCTCTACCATCAATGAGGCCGCCTTGTTGTTGTTTCTTGCCGCCTCTGAATTACCGGTGCAATAGAGTATATCGCCTTTCAAATAAATCGTTTCATTGGCCGTTTCCTCTACGGGCGGATTTTTCGCTTTC
>CAZUXY010000001.1:242129-262175 GCA_964624235.1 uncultured Leptospirales bacterium
TTAAATAATCCTCATCCGCAACGAGCATTTCAGGGAGTGTAAATAATATGAATACAGTTATAACAAGGGACAGTATAACGATTATATAGATAAAGGGGTTCTTTATGATTATCTTATTCATCTGCTTTATTCGATATCCGCCATATGATCGAGAGAGACTTCATAATCTTTCATTGAAACCGTTGCTGGTTTCATGTTGACTGGTTATGTAAATATCATGATTTTTCATATTAATAAGAAACGATTTTTTACTAAACATTATCATGAGTATCAGTGTTCTGCTCAAATACTTTTTACTCACCAGGGTTATCCCATGATCTGTAATATAAACGGAATTATCCTGTCTACCGTGATTTGAAGAGAACCATTACCACCGGTTCTGTAACTCACCTGATTGTTCTTCCAGTAACTTTCTTGATTATTATCATTTCATTGAGTAGAGTATGAAAGTCCTGTTTGAGAATTTTAATGCGGACGTACCGCTGTTCCAATTCAGGAGGTTATGTTATGCTAGAAAAGGCCGATATATCCCAGGTTATTGATAAAGCTGAATATAAAGAAACAATTGCTGACCTGGAGATCCGTGTTGGAAACCTGCAGCGGCAGGTCAGAGAACTTGGTATCCCGGTAATGATCGTGTTCGAAGGGTGGGACGCGGCGGGCAAAGGCACTATGATAAACCGACTTCTTCTTGCTATGGACCCCCGGCTATTCACTGTTTATCCTACAAATACGCCCAACAGGGATGAGAAACTCAGACCCTTTTTGTGGCGCCACTGGCTCAGAATTCCTGAAAGAGGACGTATCGCTATTTACGACCGGAGCTGGTATGGAAGGGTGCTGGTGGAAAGAGTGGACCGTATCGTAAAGAAGAAGGTATGGGAAAGGTCCTATGCCGAGATATCTTCCTTTGAACGGCAGTTGGTTGACGACGGGTATGTGATAATCAAGTTTTTTCTGCATATTACGAAAAAGGAGCAGAAGAAGCGCTTCAAGAAACTGGAATCAGACAAAGCAACCAGATGGAAGGTGGCAAAAGAAGACTGGAAACACTATACGCAGTATGAGAGGTATCGTGACGCCATTGAGGATATGCTGGCCCGTACCGATACTGATTACGCTCCCTGGACCATCGTCGAGTCGCATGACTGGAGATTCGCCACAGTCAAGGTTTTCAGAAGAATCGCAGTAGAACTTGAGAAAAGCATTGGAACTCGAAAAAACAGCCTACAAGACCGCGGCCAAAGATCAATTGTCGGTCCCGAACGCTCCCCTTCGATACTGGGGAACATAGACCTCTCGCTCACACTGAACCGGGAGGAATATGAACAGATACTGGAACAGACCCAGGAGAGAATCAGGGAAATCGAGCATGAAATATTTCGAAAAAGGATCCCTGTTGTCATCATTTACCAGGGATGGGACGCTGCCGGCAAGGGCGGCAACATCAAAAGACTTGTGCAGAAAATGGACCCCCGGGGTTATGAGGTCATTCCGATAGCGGCGCCGAATGATGTTGAAAAAGCGCACCACTATCTCTGGCGTTTCTGGTGCCATATTCCAAAAGCAGGTCATATCGCAATATTCGACCGGTCCTGGTACGGCAGGGTCATGGTTGAACGGGTGGAGGGATTGTGCGATGAAAAAGACTGGAAAAGGGCTTATCGCGAGATCAACGAAATGGAACAGCAGATGGTGGATTTCGGTACGGTGCTGATCAAGTTCTGGCTGCACATAGACAAAGAAACACAATTGAATCGATTCAAGGAGAGGGAAAGCATACCGCACAAACAATGGAAGATAACCGAGGAGGACTGGCGAAACCGGGAGAAATGGGACCTTTACCAGGATGCTGTGGATGAAATGCTTTTCCGGACCAGCACCAACTTCGCGCCATGGACAATTATCGAATCCAACTCAAAACTTTACGCACGGATCAAGGCGATCAAGACAGTTATTGCGGAAGTAGAAAAACGTCTTTAATCCGGACTATTCAAGTTCAACCGCTATATGCTCTACTTTATCCAGGTCCTTAATATAGAATAAAGAACCTATAAAGAAAAGTATGCCCGCCGCAGCTGTAAATAATGGAAGTACCGACATAGCACTCGCTATACCGTACCGGTCGGATAATATCCCGACAAACAGAGGTCCCAACGGGCTTCCCAGGGAATGCTGAATCACTATATTAATACTCAGTGAAAGAGCCCTGAGTCCGGGATGCACCACGTCCTGGGTGACCGCCACACCAGCCGGAACAAACATGATAATGACTACACCTGTCAGCATCAGCATACCGTACTGGAGCCGAGGATTTGAGACCGTAAACGAGAAAAATAGAACCACAGACGAAAGGATCGATGATAACGCGGGGAAAAGCATACGGGCTCTTTTGTTTCTTTGAAGCCAGCTGTCGGCAAGATAACCGCCCAGAGGCGCACCAACAACGGCGAGGAGCATTACCATGCCCCCTTTGATTCCTGCAGTACTTACCGGAGTTCCGTGGATTCGATGTAAATAACTGGGAAGCCAGCTCAACAGGGCGGTGGTGACAAAAACATTGCATGCAAAAGCAAGATTATTGAATGTAAGGGAATGGCATGCCAGAAACTGCCGCGCTATATCAATTCTGCCCATCGGTACGCGGGTTGAATCTGAATCCCCCTTGATTGATCGGGTAAGTTCAATCGTCTTGTAATCTTTAACCCAGAACATCAGAAACGCAATAATCAGCCCCGGCAACGCAACTATACCGAAAGCATGACGCCAGCCGTATTTTTCCGCGATAATACCCCCTATGGCGATACCCAGCGCGCTTCCCAGAGGGATAGAGGCGTTCCATATCCCAAGCAGCCGTGCCCTCTTTTCAGGAGGAAAAAGCGTCGATATCATGGCTGTTCCACCTGGGGCATAACCGGCCTCACCGATTCCTATTGCCGTTCGTGCGGCGAAAAGCTGTTTGAAATTTGCTGTAAAAGCACACGAGAGGGTGGCAACACTCCATAACAGGGACATGATCCCGATGCTTTTCTTGCGACTCCACCGGTCCACTAAAATGGAGACCGGAATGGAAAACATGAGTATCGACCAGTACACAGCGGAAACCAGCAGGCCGCATTGTGAATCTGAAAGCCCCCAGTCCGCTTTCAGATACGGGAACAGTGAAACAATAACAAGCCGGTCTATGTAATCAAACATATAGAGCAGAAAAAGGAGTACAAAGGCAAAATAGGCGTTTTTCATGGATTTGTGCTGTATGCTTGAGGAGACACCGTTATTCATGCAGTCATCCTGTATAGCGGGTTTCGGCCTTTATACATGCCGTTTCAGTATTCATATAATAATCAATAAAGTAATGAATGGAGATAAACGAACATAGTTCGATTTTAGAATATTGTTCGAGACAATGTCAATTGTTTTTACAGAGTAAAAAAAAATAGTTATGCGGTAAGCTCATAGATTTTTTATTAATCGGAAAACAAATCGTTACACGCTTGTGACCGCGAGGTTGCTTTCAGGATAGTGATTTTATAAACCCTTCAATTGCATCGGTGTAACATTTTTCGAATTCTGCGGGTGACAGTATTGTATTCTGTAATTTCTTAAAATGCAGAACTCCATGTACCGTTCCAAGGAATATCATCGCCTGTATTTTAGGTTCTGTTGGATTGAATGCTTTCTTCCGAATACCTTCCTCTATGGCACCAGCGATTGGATCCAGCAGCTTATTGCCATAGCGGTCTATATGCTGTTTCATATCGGGTGGGAAAATAATTTTTGGTGTGGATATGAAAAAATCTAGAAAATTGTAGTAGGAGGTATTCTTCCTGTTGAAGTCTAGATACGCCTGGGCTATTCTTCTAATTTTTTCAGTAGGATCTTTTACCTCCATGCCGGCCGTTGAGGATTTTTCATGCATAAGGTCGAAAACCTCCTCAGAAAGGGTGGCATATATTTCCTCTTTGCTGGAAAAATATGAATAAATCGTCCCCAGTCCCAACTCGGCGATTTCGGCTATTTTTCTCATGGAAATATTATCGATGCCCTTTTTTAGCAGCAGTGTGCGTGTAGCATCGAGAATGGCTTCCCTGCGCTGGTTTTTTTCCCGGTCTTTTCGTTCCCTGGATCCCATATGTATGCATCCTGCTCGTTCGCAAGCTTATTGAGGAAATCAACGGCGTCAACCGGTTTTCCCGGAACAGGGCAACAGTATTGATACCGCTAAACCATTCGAAAAGATACACTATATTATTACCTCTATATCTTGAAAAGAAAATATATTGACAGTGGTAATTTTATATGAACAACGTTCTATATACGAACTATGTTCTTAATGTATACATACAATAATACGACGCCATCTTAAAACTACCCACTCCGGCAACCGGAAACCAATAATGACTATTCATCAGAAACAAATATTTTACCGGAGTAAGGGAAACCGATCACACCCCGCAAAGAGGAGTATCATGACAGGAAAAGAAAGGATTATTACCGCATTGGACAAAAAAAAGCCGGACAGGGTGCCGTTGTTCATTCACGGAATCAACGAAGGGCCGATAATGGAAATCGGCTGTCGCCTGACCGACGGCCTGCCCATGGGAAAAACCATAGACAGTATGAGTGACATTGAAAAGGCAAAGGTGATTGAAACCCTGTTTCTTATAATGGATGAATTCGAAATCGACGGGTATACCTGCCTGCCCATCGGCAATGGAACTGAATTCAGCAGCACCGAACCCCTTATCGATGACTGGGGTGTAGGGTTCGAAAGGAGCCCCCATGGTATGCCGGTGGCGTCGCGACATCCGGTACTGAACATGGATGATTTAAACAGATACACTCCACCTGAACCTGACAGGGCGCACCTGATTCTGGTAGACCTGATGAGGGAGCGGTTTACAGGGGAAAAGGCCATATTCTGGATGATGCGTGGCGCCTTTGTGCGGAGCTGGCGTCTCACTGGAATGGAAAACCTGATGATCAAGATGTATGATGATCCCGGATTCGTCCATAGCGTGGCATCGATGGTTACCGCGTACAGCCTTAAGCAGCTTGATATGCTGGTCGATGCCGGACTCGATGTGCTCATAGTTGAGGATGATATTGCCGATAAAAACTCCACCCTCATTTCACCTGCCCAATTCAGGGAGTTTATAAATCCTTATAATAAACAACTGGTCGACCTTGCTCACGAGAGGGGGCTCAAAGTGGTGCGTCACAGTGACGGCAATCTCTGGCCCATAATGGACATTCTTATTGAAACAGGATACGACGGCCTTAATCCCCTGGAACCGCAGGCCGGCATGGAAATGAAAAAGGTCAGGGAATACTGCGGCAATCGGCTGTGCCTTTTGGGCAATATCGATTGCATCGACCTGCTCCCCTCCGGCACCGAGGCGGAGGTGGAGGAATCCGTGAGAAAGGTCATTCAGGATGCGGGAGCCGACGGCGCGCTGATCATCGATTCATCAAACACCTATCATCCAGGGGTAAAACCGGAAAACGTTATGGCGGTATTCATGGCGACTCTTAAACATGGTGCCTATCAATAACCCGATTCGACCGATACACATTCTAATAATGCGGCTATTAAACAGTATACATAAAATACTTTTCCCCCACGATGTTCTTTGGCCAGACCCCATGTATGGTCTGCAGTGTGACAGTTAAACGAGGTACCTATGAAAAGAACATTGATAATCTTTTTTCTGTTTTTCGTTACAGCGTTGATTACATGGGTTATCTACATCAACGTGACCGCCCGCCGACTTCCTGACAACAGTCCGGCCTGTTTTATTAAAGCCCACCCTTCCGGGGCCCATGAAAGAATAGTGGTCTGCGCCGGTGACAGCATTACCCACGGCAGCATCAGTTGCAACTATGTGGAAATACTGGGACGCCGCCTTGCGGGATATGAATATCTTATGGTTAACGCCGGTATCAACGGCGAATTCTCCTGGAATCTGCTGCAGAGAACGGGGAATATCATCAAGTGTAACCCCTCTTACATTACCATCATGATCGGCACCAACGACGCCGATGTTACCCTGGACGAGGAAAAACTGAAACTTGCCGTCAGGGAATTCAAACTGCCTTCACGTCCCTCAAAAGCGTGGTTCCGTGAAAACCTCATCGCTTTGTCCCAAAAACTTAAATCGGGAACGCACGCCCGAATTGCGCTGCTTTCACTCCCTCCCATTGGTGAGCGTCTCAATGATACCGCTTTCAAACGCGCCGCTGAATTCAGCCTAATAATCAGGGAAACGGCGGTCTCTGAGAAACTGGTGTACCTCCCGCTCAATGAAGGCATGACCGATTATCTTAAAAAAACCAGACCTACCCCTAAATACACTTTAAACCAGGCACAGTACGTCATGTATCGTGGGATCATAGATCATTATGGTTTTGGAGTGTCCTATGACAGGATTTCCCGGAAGAACGGCTTTGTACTGCTGACCGACTTCCTGCATCTGAACTGTATCGCCGCAGGTATGGTTGCCGACCTGATTGAAGGATTTATCAGAGATCGATAATCCCAGCCGCTCAAATTAAAGTTCCAGGCCACAATACGTCGGTATGAATCTGCAGCCTGTTTATACAACCTTTCCCTTATTATAGCGGTTATGGCGGTTGTTTCCAGAGGTAATAGTTTGTTCTTGTTGTCTCAGCCATAACAACGCCTAAAACATTATTTTCAGTGATGCTGAACCGACCCATGCGGGTGATGGCAAGCCAAGGGTTTTTACTTCATTCCCGAAGTTAAGATTAAATAATACACGCCCTTTGCCTTATCTTTACTGAATCTCAATCATGGCGTATACGAAACAGAATACTGAAATGCCGTTGACATGATGGATCAGAACGTATTGACTGAGCGACAGGGCTGGAGGCAAAATATGGAAGTATTGCTGGAACAAAAAGACGGGATATGCACTATAATCCTTAACCGCCCGGAACGACGAAACGCCGTCAATGCGAAAACGGCAGAACTCCTCGCCACCGCCTTCAGGGAATTTGAGCACAACGATACCCTCACCGCCGCAGTTCTCTGGGGGGCTGGCGGGCATTTCTGTGCCGGCGCCGATCTTTCCGATCTGGCCGATGATCCTCAGAGAGAATCCGCCCGTTTGCGCAAAAATATGACCGACAATGGACCCATGGGCCCTACGAGGATGGTTCTTTCCAAACCGGTAATAGCCGCAGTTTCCGGATATGCCGTCGCAGGCGGTCTGGAACTGGCCTGCTGGTGCGATTTGCGTGTGGCTGGTAAAGATGCGGTGTTCGGTGTATTCTGCAGGCGGTTCGGAGTTCCTCTCATCGATGGAGGAACACAACGATTGCCCAGGCTCATCGGTATGGGGCGCGCCATGGATTTGATACTCACGGGTCGTGCGGTTGATGCGGAGGAGGCTCATGCCATAGGACTGGTGAACCGCCTGGTGGAGCCCGGCAATGAGAGATCAGAAGCTGAACAACTGGCTGCTGAACTTGCACGCTTCCCTCAACGATGCCTGCGAAACGACCGGGCGGCGGTGTACGGAGGATGGGACCTTTCAATGGAAGCAGCCCTGGCATTGGAATTCCGTCTCGGTTTGGAGGTGTTGAAAAGCGGCGAGTCCGTGGACGGAGCGCTGCGCTTCAAGGGCGGAGAGGGACGTCATGGTGAATGTTAAGGTTTTTCTGGCTTTGTCGGCAATTTACCTCATCAGCGCGGTTTCGGCAGCATTGTCTCAGGACATACCTGAAACAAAGAAAAGGTGCGCGATGTGGATTGATGTTTTGAAAGGAGAACCGGTTTCGTTCAAGGAGATAGTAAAAGACCTGGAGGGGGTTAAGGTCGTCTATATCGGTGAAACACATACCATACGGCGGCATCATGAAATACAGGAGTCTCTGATAAAGGCACTGTGCGGCGCCGGGAAAAAAATCCTCCTTGGTCTGGAACAGATGGAAAGCATAAACCAGGTACATTTGGACCGGTATAATAATAAAATAGATTTTGAAACCCTGGCCGCGAATACAGACTGGGAAAAACGATGGAGCAATTACAGGGACTATCGGAATGTTCTGGAAACAGTTAAAAGCTGCGGGGGAAGGGTCATTGCCCTGAACGCTCAGCTTGAGACAATACGTGCCGTGGCGCGTGATGGCCTTTCCTTGCATATCGAAAAAAAGACCCTGCTGCCCCATATCGCTCTCTATCCCGATGCACTTTATGAAGCGTATCTGCAAAAGATCATGAACGTTCACGGATTTATGCATCATCCGAAAATGCTTAAAAATATGGTGGATGCCCAGATTGTACGCGACGAGGCCATGGCACAAAACCTGAATTACCATATGAAAAAGGAGGAGCACCGGGAATACCTTTCCGTGGTCCTGGCGGGATCGGGACATGTTTCTTTCGGCATGGGGATACCCGACAGGCTCCGTAAAAGATTTCCTGGTATCAGAGACCGCATTGTACTGGTGTCCGAAAGCGGCGATCTTCACCTGGATGCCAGAAACCGCCCTATTGCCAGGGAGATTGAACTGTCCCATGAAGACCTTAAGGCTATAGGCAGACCCTTAGCCGATTACATTCATATCAGCGAACCGGCGACGAATAAATGATATCTCCACGCAGCATAATTATTCAGAGTATGGTACACCTTTGTGAAAATTGACTCGTGCCGGCATATAATAATATTCTTCTTCTGTGCCGGTATACTTTGCGGCAGCACCGGTGACAGGGAACTCTATGGGAATATTCCCGCCGAAAGATACCTGACAGGACGTTTCGATCCGATTAAAAGCCCTCTTTTCATCGAGCTGTCCTCACTGAAGATCCCCACGGACGGCCGTAAACACTTTCTGCGCCGCGAGGCCGCCGTTTCCCTTGCAGGGATGATACGGAATTTTGAAAAAGACCATCCCAAAGTAAAACTCTTTATTCGCAGCAGCACCCGCACCTGGGACGACCAGAAATGGATATGGGAGAACAAGTGGCATGGCAAAACCCCGATCGAAGGGAACAAATTAAATGAAAAATATAAAGACCCGTATAAACGCGCACTTAAGATCCTGGAATATTCTTCCATGCCCGGCACCTCAAGACACCACTGGGGCACCGATTTTGACATAAATCATCTGGTGAATTCATATTATGAAACCGGTGAGGGGAAAATCATTCTAAGCTGGATGGAAAAAAACGCGGGACGATACGGCTTCAGCCGCCCTTACAGGGCTGGCCGTAAAACCGGTTACAAAGAGGAAAAATGGCACTGGAGCTATGTTCCTCTTTCGTGTCTTTTCAATCGCCACTGGTTACAGATATACGCCAGACGTCCTGAATTACTGATCCATGATGGTTCTTTCGCGGGAGCTGAAGCTTCATTACGACTTGCAACGGAATTCGTGCGGAGCATTGACATTAAATGCCGTTGAATTTTTTTACTCATCGTATATCTCGTAAAACACACCCTTCAATACGAAACGCACATTCTTGCCCAGTAAAGGTTCATCCCGTCGTACTCCAACAGGGCGGGTTCATGCTGCTGTTTGAGTATTTTGATATAGAGATCCCGGGCCTGCCGCGCGTCCAGCAGTTCAGCACGAACCTCACGTCCGCCCAGCAGTACGCTGAATTTCCTTATAGCGGCGTTTTTCGGAACGGGAAAAACATATTCACCTGAAAGTGCGCGATGTGTCGGGTTATGGAATTCCTGATCGATATCGGTTACAGCGTGTTGCTCCTTCATTGTAACCTTTACACGATGATATTTGACCTCCAAAGGGAATGATGAATACGCGTGTTGTACCGGTTCGGGAAGTACGATAAAACCGTCGGTGAAAGCGGGGATGCTAACCACCGCCTTACCCGGTTTTTGTTCCAGTTACTCGAAATAAAAATCCTTCTTTACCGCCTGATCCCGTATCGCTTTAATCACCGCCGTATCCAGTGTGTCAGACGCAGCCTGTTTTTTCCGTTCCTTTTCAATATATGCGCGGCGTTGTTCCTGAAGGGTCTGTATCTTCTTCTGAATCCCCGCCCGTTCTTTAATCTTGTTGTTCACATAAACTTCACGCTCCGCCTTGTTCATTTTTCTCAATTCAGGAGGGAGGTCCTGCTCCTTAAGTGCGGCCACTGAAACTCTCTTCCCCGATACCGCATCGGCAAGGTCCCATGAGGCATTGTCATAATGCCTGGATGACTTGGCGATGGAGCGCTGGATCACCGATTCCTCGCTCATTTTCTCGGCGTTCATGTCCTGCTTTTTCTGGCGCTCCTTCATGGCGGCGCCGGCCGTTCCGTAGGCGATGTAGGTTTTATTGAGTTCACGGCCCAGCCTGGCGATCTCGTCGTCCTGAGGCGCCTTGATATACACGATTTTGTGGTTCTGATCGATATTGATGTATTTACCGTCAGCGAGGTCGGCACCGTCTTTCCAACCTGTGTTGATGCCTTCATTATGGTGTCCACAGTATATCGTGTTGATGATTATACCCTTATTGATGGCCGCTGTGACCGATTTTTTATAATCCACCGATCCCTGGGTGAAGGGTTCATTACCCGCGATGAATATCAGCTTCAGATTTCTGGGACTGGTAGACCACTGAAGTCTCTTTGTTGCTTCCCGGATCACCTGCCCGCAGTATTCATCACCGCCGTTTGTGGTGAGGTTGAAAAGCTCTTCTGATATTTTGTCCAGATCGGTGGATAAGGGAACCACCATTCTAAGGTATCCCTCCTGGGCGGGAAGACTGCTTTTCCCGTATTCGAAGAGAGCCACCTCGAGTCGCGGAGACTTTCCGTCTTTTTTCATCTGGGACATCTCGTTCACGATCTTCCAGAGATGGCTCTTCGCCTGGTCGATGAGGCCGTCCATGCTGTTGGAGGTATCCAGCAGTATCGCTATCTGTATGTGCGGCCGTTCCTGGGAAAAACCAGCCGTGCTGAAGCATACGATCATGGCCAAGGCTGTCAGTACTCTGATGATTACTTTAGTATTACGAGGTTTCATAGTAATCTCCTGGTAAAAATGATTTGGTATTATCACGAACCATTTGATTCGACAGGATATAGATGTGAAAGTTCCCTGCCGTACAAATAAATCTATGGAAAAGTTAAAAATAATTTATTTCGCTGCGTGCCGTCCCAAGCCGGTTACAAAATTTTAAAAATGAACAAACTGAAGAATTCATCATGTTTTACTTGACATCCTGGTCGCATTCTAAGTATAGTTATGGTATGGGGTGGTTCCTTCAGGGAGCCTGAGATCATACCCGTTGAACCTGATCCGGATAATGCCGGCGTAGGGAACACGAATTGCTTTTTCCTTCCTGACCAACCGAACCCCTTCAACAAAACTTTAAGGAACCGACAATGAACTGTGCCGATCTGCTGCGTACCGTACGCACTAAACAGCCGCTGGTACATCATATCACCAACTGGGTAACCATATATGACTGCGCCCAGGTGGTGAAATCCTTCGGCGCTTCTCCCGTTATGGCCCATGCACCGGAGGAGGCGGAAGATATGACCGCTCTTGCTTCGGCGCTGGTTCTCAACATCGGGACCCTCAGCACCGAAATAATCCAGAGCATGAAACTGGCCGCCGCCGCCGCCCGCCGAAAAGGGATACCCGTGGTGCTGGATGTATGCGGAGCCGGAGCCACTCCCTTCAGGGACCGGATGAGCCTGGAACTAATAGACACAGGATGCATCTCAATAATTAAGGGAAACGCCTCAGAGGTGGCACGCGTCGCCGGACATGAAATTCAGACCAGAGGGGTTGATACAACTGCAGTTGAAGAGAATCTGGTTGATATCGCAACCGGTCTGGCACGGCAAAGGATGTGTGTTACCGTCATTACGGGCAAGGAAGATATCGTCGCAGACGGTATTTCATGTTACACAGTTAGAAACGGCCATCCTGTGATGAGCAGGGTCGTTGGAACCGGCTGTATGGCCGCATCCGTAATAGGCACGTTCGCGGCAGTGGGAAACGATGACATTGTCTCAGCGGCGGCAGCGGGGCTGTGCTGTTACGCGGTTGCCGCCGAACTTGCCGTTTCCAGATCACAGGGACCCGGAAGTTTCAAGCAAACGCTTTTCGATGTCATTGAAACGCTTTCCGAGAAAGAAATCACCTCCATGGGAAGAATAACATCATGAAAGGGTATTATTTTATCACCGATTCCGGACTGAGCAACGCGGGAAACCATTCTGATGTTACGGCGGCAGTGGAGGCGGGTGTTGCGGTGGTTCAATATCGGAACAAGAACGGCGAGACCAGGGACCTTTTCACTGAAGCGATGGAACTGCGTGAAATCTGCCGTGATTCCGGCACACTCTTCATTGTGAACGACCGTATCGATATCGCCCTTGCCGTGGATGCCGACGGGGTACACGTGGGGCAGGAGGATATGCCCTACAGCGTCGCACGCCGCCTTCTGGGTGGAAAAAAGATAATCGGCGTATCGGTTCATACCCTGGAACTGGCCGTTGAAGCGGAAAAAGCAGGAGCCGACTACCTCGGTGTCGGACCGGTATATTCTACCAACACCAAACCCGACGCGAAAGAGGCCCGTGGCGTTTCTCTGATACGGGAGGTGAAGCAGGCTGTTCAGGTCCCCGTCGTGGCGATCGCCGGCATCTCGCTTGACAATGTGCAAGAGGTCGTCGAAGCCGGTGCCGATATGGTGTGCGCTATCTCCGCCGTGGTGGGCAGTAGCGACGTAAAGGCGGAAATATTGAAATATCAAAGGATGTACCGATTATGACACAACTGGAGCAGGCAAAGTCAAATATACTCTCCCCGGAAGCGGCAGCCGTTGCGGCCGTTGAACCGCTTACGCCCGAGCAGATACGAACAGATATCGCCGTGGGCACGACGGTGATTCTGAAAAGTGATATGCATCCATGTAAACCCGTCGCCGTCGGCAGGGGATTGTGGATAAAGATCAACGCCAATATAGGCACGTCCAACTACAACACCGATCCCGCTATGGAAGTTCAAAAACTGCGCGCCGCACTTAATTATGGCGCTGATACCGTTATGGACCTTAGTACCGGCGGTGATATTCGTGAAATGCGTAAAACCGTGGTGAGTGAGTCGCCGGTACCTGTAGGAACAGTCCCTATCTATGAGGCCATCGTCCGATGCCCCGATGTGTCAAAAATAGAAGAGGACGATTTTCTGGAAGCGATACAGACCCATATCGATGACGGAGTTGATTTTATCACCGTCCATTGCGGAGTGACACAATCTTGCATTCCTCTGCTTGACTCCCGTATCATGGGAGTGGTTTCACGGGGTGGAAGCTTTCTCATAAAGTGGATGCTCCACCATGGCAGGGAAAACCCTTTATATACCAGGTATGACGAAATTCTCGAGATGGCCTATAAACACGATGTATGCCTTAGTCTCGGCGACGGCCTCCGGCCGGGTTGTATTGCCGATGCAACCGACCGCGCCCAGATCGAAGAACTCAAAATCCTGGGAGAGCTTGCCCGAAGGGCCAGGGAACGTGGGGTGCAGGTGATGATAGAGGGGCCCGGACATGTGCCGCTGCACCAGATCAGGGAAAACATGGAACTACAGAAAAAATTCTGCGACGGGGCGCCCTTCTACGTACTGGGACCGCTGGTAACCGATATCTCCCCCGGTTATGACCACCTTTCGGGAGCAATCGGCGGAGCTCTCGCCGCCATGTACGGCGCCGATTTCCTTTGTTACCTGACCCCCAAGGAACACCTGGGACTGCCGAATATTCAGGATGTAATTGACGGCGTTATCGCTTCAAAGATAGCAGCCCACGCGGCCGATATCGCCCGGGGCATACCGGGCGCCCGCGACCGCGATGACGCCATGTCCAGGGCCCGCAGCAACCTTGACTGGGAAGGCATGTACAATCTTGCCCTTAATCCTGAACGAGCACGGGACATGCGCAAGGGAACCGGTAATTCTGATTCGGAAGTATGCACAATGTGCGGGGATTTCTGTTCAGCGAAGATCAATAAAGAATGCAGGATGAACTATCACAAATGAAGATATCGGATATCGGCGGGGAGTTCGCCCTTATAAAAAGGCTCACTACACAGACCGTCGCCGACCCGGACGTAATCGAGGGGATAGGAGACGACTGCGCCGTCATCAAACATTCCGACAACCGCTACCTGCTGGTAACCACCGACATGATGGTGGAAAACACCCATTTCAGGCTGGACTGGCAGAGCCCATGGCAGGTAGGGAAAAAACTCATGGAGGTGAACGTTTCAGACATCGTGTCAATGGGAGGTCACCCCACACAGGCTTTCATTTCGCTGGCGCTTACGCGCGATACCGAGGTGGAATTCATGGACGAACTCTACGAGGGACTTTACGCATCGGCCCGCAAGCACGGTGTCTTTCTAGTCGGCGGCGACACCACCCGGGGAAGGGAACTGGTTCTGAACCTGGCCCTGCTTGGACTGGTGGACAGGGAAAGGCTTCGCCTTCGCTCTCATGCGGTGCCGGGTGACATGATCTGCGTAACCGGTTCCCTCGGCAAGAGCGAGTCGGGACTGCAGCTCCTGCTGGCGGGGGAGGAGGGGTATACCAAAGGCTACCTGGAACCCGAATGCAGAACCGCGGCAGAGGGCGCCGTCATTTCCCGTTATGCCCATGCGATGATAGATGTCAGCGACGGACTGGCCAGCGAGGTAGGGCACATATGCACACGCAGCGGCACGGGCGCTCTTATTGACTACGATTCCATCCCGATATCCAACCTTACCGGGATAGCTGCACGTTCCCTTTCCATGGACCCTGTGGAGATGGCCCTTTACGGAGGAGAAGACTTCGAGCTGGTGTTTACCGTACCCGAGAAGGAAATTCCCTCACTGGAGAAAAACTTTTCTGATTTTTCCGTGGTGGGGAAAATACTTGCGAACGACAAGGGCATACACCTGATCCGTGAAGGGAAAGAACTGCCGCTGAAGCATGGTTTCGACCATTTTGCACTCTAGCAATAGAGTGCTATCTTCCCCGCAGTATGTTCATTCTTAGATTAACGGGCTTTCCCCCGACATTATGAGGCAAGGTACCTTTCAGTGTACCTTCTTTATTCAGATCATTGACGAAATTATGAAAATTGCGCGATGGGATGTTCACCTCGAGATATTCCAGCAGTCCCGTGGTGCTGTTATAGCGTTCATTTATTATTGTTCCTTCATGATATCCAACGATACGGCGTAGACGCTCTGTGGTTCTGCGCAGGGCGGTGTGCCCATTATCCATCTCTTCGCCCCGGTAGGGACCGCGATACTGTTTTGCGGCCGCCAGGTCCGCGTCTTTTTTCATATACTTCAATTCCGCCGACTTGTTGTCTTCTATTTTATTTTTTTCAGACGGCGCCAACGGTGCAGGGATTCTGACCGCCAGCAGCAGGGTGACCGGTTCACCCGACTGGACGGGAGTTTTTGAAAACACGGTTTTCTTTTTGCCAGTGATTTCAGACATTCTTTCCTCATCTCCCGCGGCAATTCTCATAACTGATTTTTCCTCAGACCTTCGCGCGTCCCTTGCCTTGTGCGCGATACGGACATCAGCAAGTTCATCCTTCGTGTTCCCGCCGACTTTTTTGACCGGAATAGTTTCATCCCGTGCGGTAGATAGGGGTTTTCTGATCTCAGCTGTGGGTGAAAGGATGATAAAAACCAGCGCCGCCGTTGCAAGGAGTCCTGCGGCTTCAAGAGGAACCCTGGGCCAGAAGGGATGAAATATTTTACGCAACGTCCTGGAAGGGGAAAAAACCTTTATTTCTGATGACTTGGAAACCGGAATGTTGAGCTTTTGATGGAGCGAATCCAGGAAATTCTCCGGGGCAGCAACCGCCGGCAGTTCTTTCATTCGCTGCAGATATCGCTGTAATATTTCGACTTCACGACGGCAGGCTTCGCAATCCGAAAGGTGTGCCCTCATTTTCTCCACCATCGCAGGTGAAAGCTCATGCTCGACATACGCGGGAATATTTTGCTGCGCCTTTTTACAGTTCATCCGCCAGTATATCCTTCAAACGTATTTTAAGCTGTTCCCTGGCCCTGTTTAGTTTCGATTTCACGGTCCCCAGCGCGAGCCCGGTAACCGAGGCTATTTCTTCATAGGGCCTGCCCTCTATATCCCTAAGGACCACCAGGGTCCTCTGATGCACCGGAAGGGCCTGTATGGCTTCATGGATGGTCTTCCAGGTTTCGTTCTTTTCATAAAGCCGGTCCGGTCCGTCCCTGTGGGAGCCGTGATCGATACTCCTCGAACCGCTGCCGGGATTATCCGTTCCGTTCAAGCTCAGGGTTCTCCTCCTGTCGCGCTGTGGGCGGGAGGAGATATGGTTTTTACAGGTATTCACTGCTATACGGAACAGCCAGGTCGAAAAACCGGATTGAAAACGGAACCCCGAAAGATTCCGGTATACTTTAATGAACACATCCTGTGCGCAGTCGTTTGCCTCTTCATATTCCCCCAGCATTCGATAACAGATGGTAAACACCCTGTCCCTGTACTTGATCACAAGTCTGTCAAAGGCGTTTCTGCCCCGTACATCGTCCACCCCTCGTGACAGGAATTCATCGACCAGTTGCCGGTCTTCCCGATGTGTATCCTGAAAATGTGTATCCCCGGCTTGTAGATATTCCCTGTTCATTTGGACATAATACTATGAAAAAAGATCTTAATTTTATATCTGCAAATCTTCATTATTCGTATACAGGCTGTTATTCCTTTCCTGATATGTAATTCACCATAATCTTAATATCTGGCCGCACACACTGCTTTTATCAGAATTACAGCCGTCACCACACAGGCTGTCCAAACCATACTGCACCGATAAAAATAAAATGCAATAGATAATCCATCAGATATTTAAATCTGCACCATATTGATAGCATATACTTTGTGAAATTCGTTTGTAATAACCAAATATAAATGATCAATATTACACCATCAATAAATGGTACTCAATATCACTATATACTCTTGACGACATGCAAACATTATGATTAGATATGACTTAATCAACATGTCAGGTTCCTACATCGACGTACAGAGGTGAGCAATGGACCTAAAAACAATAATCAAAGAAAAACTGTCGAACCGTAAACTGGGTATCAGGCAGAAATTGCTTATACCCATGATCGGCATACTGCTTCCAATCCTGATCACTGGATTTTTTTTATTTTATATAACCACACGAAGCAATGAATTAAATGATATTGATGAATTGTCACTGTATAAATTTGAAATCATCCATGGAGGGATAAAAAACATATCAGCGAATGCACTGGCGCTTGCTTCTTCGTTCGCTTCAATACAGGGTGTGGAAAAAGCCTATGCAATGAAAGAAGAGGCGGCAGGACGTGTTTTGATCAGGAAATTGACTGATGACTATATACGCAATGTGGCGACCAACCTGGGCATAAAAAAGTTAAAAGTTCATTACCACAAACCCCCTGCACGAAGTTTTGTAAGATTATGGAGAAAGCCCGGAGAGAAGGACGGCGGCGACGATATTTCAAAATTCAGGAATTCCGTACTGGAAATTTCAAAAAACCATAAACCTATCACTTCCATTGAAATAGGCAGGGGAGGACCGGAAATAAGGGGAATTGCCCCGATACTTCACAATGGAGAGTATCTGGGTTCGGTAGAAGTACTTTCGAATTTTCATGATATCAACAACCTAATCGGAAAGAACGATACTCTCGCTTTTTTCGTTACCAAAAAGATGTCCGAAATAATTAATGAAAAATCTATTATGGATAAAATGAAAACAGTGGGTGATTATGTCTATATTTCTTCATCCAACGACAAGTTCCCGGATTACCTTGATCCTGAAAAGCTTAAAGCATCCGCACAGGGAAAAATATTGAGAGAATTAAAAGGAAGCAGGTATATCGCGTACAGCACAGTCAAGGATTATAACAATAACCTACTCGGTGCCCTGGTACTTTCAATCGATATCTCCAAAAATATGGCCGCATTACACAAAACCGGAATTTTTCTTGCCATAACATTCACACTGATTTCCATATTTCTGATTATTATAATCTATACCGTGGTAAGCAGATTAATAGGTTCATTGAATGTTATGGTTGAATCCATTAAACGTACTTCCGAAGGAGATATGACACACGATGTTTCGATTATGAGCGGTGATGAGATTGAAATCATGGCCGATCATTACAATAATTTTCTCACCAAGGTCAGGGATGTAATCCTTGCCCTTATGGAAATCATTCACAAGATGTCCGTTGCAACGGAACAGATGTCTCATTCAACGGACCATTTCAACGAGAGTTTCCAGACACAGGCCTCTTCAACTGAACAGATCACCGCGACCCTAGAGGAAATTTCAGCCACAACGGACAATATAGACTATTCCGCCAGGGAACAGTCGGAAAGCGTTGCTGATCTCATCAACGGTATGGACAAACTCTCGAAAACAATTACGAACATGAGCGGTGATGTGGGAACAGTACTTGCCGAGATAAAAAAACTGTCTGACAATCTTCTTGACGGCGAGACTTCACTGAAAGACATGAGTGAAAGCATGACTAATATCCGTAATAGTTCCGATGAAATGAACAATATCATCAATATTATAAACGATATTTCCGACAAGATAAATCTCCTTTCTCTCAATGCCGCGATTGAGGCCGCCAGGGCGGGTGAATCGGGTAGGGGATTTGCCGTGGTCGCAGATGAAATATCGAAGCTCGCCGACCAGACCTCAGCCAGTATAGGTGAAATCGACAAACTCATCAAAAGCAACGAACAGGACATCAGCCGGGGTATGACCAAAACAGGGGAAATCGTGGAGTTGATACAGAAAATCGTGTCAGATATAACGGGTGTCAAGGTTATTACCGATAACATGTCCCTGTACATGAATAATCAGCTTATGGTTAAAGACGATGTCCTTTCAACTGCCGTATCCATAAAAGAAAAATCAGAAAGGATCGAGAACTCCACCAGCGAGCATAAACTGGCCCTGGAGGATGTGACGAAATCCATCAGTTATATCAATGAAATGATACAGAAGTCCACACAGGAATCGGAAACTCTTACCCATATGGGGAAGGAGATCGCGCAATCGAATATAAAACTGGTCGAGATGTCCCGATTTTTCAAGGTAAGAAAGAAAGATTCAGCAGAAAGTATCGACAGCAGTGCTGAACTTATGGAGTTAAGGGATTCCGAAGAAGTCCCTTCAATAAACTGAAAAGGAAAAGTGTAGACCCCCGGTTCATTGATTGCCGCACTGCTGAGCGTCGCATTATCACTGATTTTTCTTAATGACCGGAGATTTCTATGTAGTATTCACACTGATACCGGCGGATACTCGCGTTACATTGTTTTTGCTCTGATCGCGAGATACATTAATAAAGTGTTCAGGTATATCAACTATTTCGGCAAATCATTTGCATAAGAAACCGGTTCAGGAGGAACAGCACTCTGTAACAATGCCCCGTAGAGAAACTGTTATTTATATCGGTAGTATATATTTGCTCTGGTCGTTTCCATCTTCCCATTTGTTTTTCTCCGCAGCAGTGTCGGTCCATGTATTTCGACAAGCCTGCGTGTACCCTGGTCAAAAACCAGATGGTTGGGGTCGATCAACAAACCCAGCAGTACGCTGTCGATTTTCATTTCCACCACCATAACATCCGGCCGTATATAAGGTGAAGATGTAAGCTTCCTGAGATAGAACGATGCAATGATCTGGCGGTCCATTACCGGGATAAAAAAGGGTACCTTCTCACCTCGCTGAAGGCGTGACCAGTTATTACGGACAAATTCCTGCAGGGTCGGTCCCATCACTATGTTGGGACTGTAATCACGAACACCTTTCTTTTCACTGCCGTCGGAAAGAAAGGTAAAATATACCTTGTTTTGTTCCCTCACAAGCCGGCATCCGCAATTAATCTGATTGAATCGCAGCGTGTAATGGGCAAACACCCCGTTTTCCCTTACCACATCCTCAATAGCCGCCGGTTTGCCGTCGGGCAGTGTATAGACATAT
>CAZUXY010000002.1:0-119174 GCA_964624235.1 uncultured Leptospirales bacterium
GTCCCCAGAAGATAATTGAAAATCCCCAGGAAGAGCTGGTATTTGATTCATCCATAGAAGGCAACAAGCGCCTGAACGGTGCCAAGGTGTACAGCGCCATTACCACGGCATACAATTACGCGGCGGCATACATTTACCGTCTGGGGCCCGGCGGGGATCTTTTCGGTGAGTTGGAATTCAACGAACAGGAAATGGAAAACCTTAAAAGCGGGAAGTCGCTGCCGTCGGAAAAGACCACGGAAAGCGGTTTGGAAGAAAAAAAGGAGCCGGGGATTATCAACGAGCTTGAAGACCTCTTTTAACCGCACGCATCTCCCTGCGTCTGCGTATCAGAATACTCTCCCTGCTGCAGGTCAAGCTTTCGTCCCGGTAAGGAATACCACGGGGATCTTCAAGTATGGTCCTGATCCGGTCGCCGTTGAGGACAGGCAGCGGCCCTTGCGTTCCGGCAAGAGTACCTTCGCGCTTTTTTCCAACGGGCGGGCCTGCTCCGATGCTGAATCCAGCTTCTATCATTGCCCTTCGAACCTGGACCGCGCTGGAATAGGTGGTAAGTATTCCTTGAGGGTGCATCACCTGGAGGAGTTGCTTAAAAAAATCCACAGACCAGAGTTCTGGATTTTTCGACGGAGAAAAGGGATCATGAAAAACCGCGTTGAACTTTTTATCGGGAAGACGGGTGATAATCGAACGCGCATCTCCCCGCTCGATGCGTATTGAAAACCCGTGAGACGCTGCATGTCCTTCCGAAATCGCTTTTCTTACGGCTTTGTAAAGGTCATCCCTTTCATCATCGAACCGTACCTTTTCGAGAAGCTTGACGAATCCGAATTCCTTTTCTATGGAAATTACGTCAACGGACGGAACGGTCCCGGTTTTCAACAATTCCGACATGAGCGCCAGTATATTGAACCCCATTCCGCATCCAATTTCCAGCACCGAAGACGTTCCCTGTATATTGAGAATTCCAGAAGGTACTACGTGCTTCAACACGGCTTCCTCGTAGGCTCCGGAAGATGAATGCATGGTTTCATCGTACTCACGGCAGTATAAGGAAGGGGATCCGTCTGCGGTCGTAATCAGGGAAAAACTTTCGCTGTTCATTCAGGTTGGGGCTTATCCGTAAGCAATGATGACACCGGGCGAGCGTCACAATCAATCACGGCCAGACAGAGCAAGTCGTCACACTCATAACGATGAAGTTTGGCCGAGTTGAGAAGTGACGGAATTGCCTTCCTGATCTCTTCCGCTCTGGGTGTTCCCGCATGATTAACCGCAATGTAATTGTACAGCAGTTCCGAGGCCCTGTTCTTCCCCCGGTGTACAAGGTAGTTCTCTAGCGATTCGGAACTCTTTTTAACAGTCGGTCCTATTGAGACATTAATCACCACACGAAAGCTGCCGTTGACAAAACCTTCCATGTCGGACATGTGTTTGGAGTTTCGTCCGCATCCCGCTGAAAGCAGTGCAGCAATGCAAGCACCGAGAAAAACCACCGAAAGCAGGCTAATGCGGAAATTACATTTTTTCATGATGTTTTCCGGCAGATGCCAGTCTGGATATAATTTCATTTCCCGGCAGACCCTGGATGCGGAGGGTTTTTTTTCTTCCGTTGTGCCCCCGTGCGATTGATATACTGCTTTTGGGGATTCCAAGTATTTTGGAAAACAGTTTGATACATTCCTCGTTGGCTTTCCCGTCGACGGGCGGAGAGTTAAGAAAAACTTTCACTGAACCGGCCGGTTCAACCGTCACACCTCTGCGGGAGGATTTGGGCGATACCATGATGTCGATTAAAAAACCTTCGATCATTGTTCAAGGGAGCACGTTGCCGGTGATGACAGCGCTTTAAAGAAGATTAATAATACTTCACTAAAAAAGAGAAAGAGGAAAGAACTTCTCGAATTCTTTCCTCTCTCCCTTCTTCACTCGGAACGAATTCCAATGGTACACTTATGTACCGAAATAAACACACCCGTAGGTGATGTAGAAGAAGCTCTGGAGTTGTGGTTTCCTTAAGCAATTCTTCTAATGAATGAATACTATAAAATCCCGATAATGTCAAATATTTTTTATCATACTAAAAACTCTTCATGGCGGAATCCACCGTGTTGAAAATCTTGATCACCGAAGTCACCTTGGTCAACTCCAGTACCTTCTCAACTTCCGGCTGAGGTGACGCAAGCCTGAGGCCGTTTTTCAGGCTCTGATTGATATTAAGGAAGATTCCGATACCTGAACTTGTTATCATTTTAACTTCTGAAAGATCGAGCACCATTTTTTTGATTTCACGGTTGATTATTACCTGCTGCAATTTTTCTTTCAGGTCGGGTACATCCAGTGTATGGACTTCATTCATGTTCACTTTCACTACAAATATACCGTTAGCCATATCTTTAATATCCAGCATATTCTTCTCCGTAAGTAACAAATATATACGCGGTGATAGCCACCCTTCATGCATATCATAACATTCTAAAGGGTGAGTTCAGTAAAGAAATTTTTAGTTTCCGGTACAAGGTGTTCCGGTTTTTTCATTCATAAAAATACGCCCCGAACGTATTATATTCAATGCAGAATACCTCGGAAAAAACAGGATTACGCCTTCCCCTACAGAAGTGCATGGAGGGAGAGGACATACATCTGCTTGCCGACCATGAATTACTGGCGATCATACTGAATACCGGTATACGCAATCATGATGTTATTCAGATAGCCGGGGACATGGTCAGGGATTTCGGAGGGTTCAACGGTCTTTTTAACGCCGGGCTGCGTGAACTAGCCGGTAAACCGGGCATCGGTCTAAAGAAGGCTATCAGAATCCATGCGGCCATAGAAATGGGCAGGAGGTTCCTTTCCCGGCACAATGTCGTACAGATGGTGGACTCCCCGGAAAAGGTATGGAGGTTGCTTCATCCGGAAATGGTTTTTTTGCAGAGAGAAGAGTTCAGGGTTCTTGTACTTAATAACAAAAACCACCTGCTTAAAAAATGCACCGTTTCCATCGGCACGGTGTCGGAAGCGATAATCCATCCCAGGGAAATATTCAGGGAAGCGATAAAAGAAGCGGGTGCCTCCATTATCGTGGCTCATAATCACCCGTCGGGAGTGTTGACTCCTTCAGGTGAGGATATCACCAGCACCGGCAGAATTAAAGAGGCCGGTACCATTATCGGTATTGAACTTTTGGATCATGTGATCATCGGAGGTTCATCATACCTGAGCCTGAAAGAGGCGGGATACCTGTAAATATTCACCATGCGGCGGTTCTCTGACTGTTAAATGATTCTTCAGGTACCTTTCTCCGCAATAGTATAATATCAGTTAATCAGAGAATATTCTGTTGACTCCATCCCCCCCTGTACATATAGTACACACGTCATTATCCCCTTTATGTCGGCATATGAATGAAGACTTCTCATCCCGGAGCTGATGAATGTATCAGGTAACCAGGAATTTTCTGTGTCTGCTCATTATACTTACCTCATGTTCCGTGACGAACCGGCAGTACAGGCCGGTGAACGAACGGGGTAAATGGTCCAAACCCATCGAGGTGCCTGGATCTCTCGACGGTCTATACCGTTCGGCTTTAATTCGAATTTATTTTCCCCAGGCCTTTGTGCATAACGGCAGTGTCCGTACCATCATCGCATTGCACGATTTTAAAGGGAGTTTATACGACTGGGGGTCACATTCAGGCGTTGCAGGATTTGCAGAGCGGTATAACCTTGTAGTTGTATGTCCGAACATGGGGCAGACTACCTATGAGACCCGATTTTATCCAGAGACCACGAAAAAGTGGAATGATATACCCGGAGGGAAATGGATTGCATCCGTACTGGTCCCCTTTCTAAGGAAGGAATACGGACTGGCATCCGGACGGGGGAAAACAGGAATTACCGGAATCGGCACCGGCGCCAGGGGCGCTCTGCTTATTGCGGTTACTAATCCTGATATATTCGGCGCGGCCGCCGGATTATCCGGTTTTTACGATTTGACGGTACTCAGCAGTCATTCCCAGCTTCAAATGGTGTACGGTGCTCATACGGTTTTTCCCGAGCGATGGAAAAAGGACGACAACATTATAACGCTTGCCGACAACCTGAAGGACACCCCGGTATTTCTTGCCCATGGGGTTAAGGATACCGAAATCCCGGTGGAACAGTCGCGTCTGCTTGGATTGAGCCTTCGACTTCTCCAGAAGAAGAACCCCGCCAGGTACCATTTCGAATACCTCGAGAATCCCGTACGAGGTCATGACTGGCGTTTCTGGTCTTCGGTTACCGGCGATATGATGGATTTTTTCAATAAACAGATGAAGTGAGATACCATGATATCGCTGGGAATGGATATCGGGTCGATTACTACCAAAGCGGCCCTGCTCAAAGAGGGTGAATTGCTGGGAACCCTGATAATCTACACAGGGTATAACGCTGAAGCTGCGGGGAGAAAGGTTTTTAGCGAAATTCTCGCCGATACTGGAATCGACGAGTCCCGTGTCGACAGAATTGTGTCAACCGGATACGGGCGCAACAGCGTGAGTTTCGCTCATTCTTCGATTACCGAGATTACCTGTCATGCGGCTGGGGCGTACTTTCTTAACCCCGGAATCAGGTCCATTATCGATATAGGCGGTCAGGACAGTAAGGCCATAGCCCTGGATGAAAACGGTAAGGTCAGGGATTTTGCAATGAACGATAAATGCGCGGCGGGAACAGGGAGGTTTCTGGAGGTCATGGCCAGGGCTATGGAGGTGGACCTGGATGAGTTCGGGACGCTCTCCCTGCAATCAAAGAATCCCGCGAAAATAAGCAGCCTGTGCACGGTGTTCGCAGAATCGGAAGTGATTTCGCTCATCTCGAAAGGTGAAACGAGGGAAAACATCATAGCGGGCATTCATGAATCAATTGCTTCCAGGGTCAGCTCAATGGCAAAACGGGTCGGTGTAGTAAGCCCCGTCATGATGACGGGTGGTGTGGCAAAAAACCTGGGTGTGGTAAAAGCCCTTGAAATCAAACTGGGAACCGCGATTGAAGTATCGCAGCAGGCCCAGGAAAACGGAGCCATCGGCGCAGCGGTAATCGCCCAGACCATATAACCCGACGCTTACTTTTTACGCGGACTGAAGAGCCGTTCCCAGAAGGCTACTTCTTCCTCGGTGACCTGGGGATTTTCCTCCTTTTCGGGTGTACGGGATTCAATCCATTTAACCCTGGCCTTGTTCATGATGTCGGCGAATTCCTCGCTGGTTATAGTCGGGGACTTGAAGCGCGAAACATAAAAAAGTATGTCTTTGTCTGAAGTAACGACTGTGGTCTGCCGGGGGTTCAGGTCTTTTTTTATGAACTGCTTGATCAGAAAGTCCGCGGAGTATTCCTGAGAATAATATACATCGATAGTGCCGATCTTTTCGCTGGTCAGTTCCAGACTCTTTTCTTTTTTTCCGTCGAATACCACCTGTATTCTGGCGCCGGTGATTTTCACATATTCCCTTAATTTCTCCAGGAGACCTCTTCTTGCTTCAGAAAGCCTGCTTTGGTACATGAGTTCTTCCAGATCCGGAAACTTGTATATCAGATTGAATCCGTCAATCAAATATGCCATCGCTCATTCCAGGCTTTTTGTAAATCTCTCAATCCTGTACATGGCTTCCTTTATATTGTGTATGGAGGTCGCAAAGGAACAGCGGATGTGGCCGGCGCCTGTAGTACCGAAGACCGATCCTGGAACGACAGCGACCTTTTCGCTTTTCAGCAATTTTAATGCGAATTCCTCGCAACTGAGTCCTGTGGGGCGTATATCGGGAAATACATAAAACGCGCCCCCGGGATAATGACAGGGAAGGCCTATTTCATTAAAGCGTGTGACGATATAATTCCGCCTTTTATGGTATTCGGACTTCATCTTCTGCACGTCTCGCTGGGAGTTCTGCAAGGCCTCAATGCCTGCGTATTGGGCCATTGAGGGTGCGCAAAGCGCGACGTACTGATGGATCTTCAGCATCTGGTCCATCAGATAACAGGGTCCCGCCACGTAACCGAGCCTCCATCCCGTCATGGCATGGGATTTTGAAAAACCGTTCAGGTAGATGACCCGTTCTTTCATCTCAGGTATAGCCAACATTGAACAGAATTTTTTCTCGAAACAGAGTGTTGAATATATCTCGTCTGCCAGTACAATGAGGTTTTTATCTATCGAAAGAGCCGCAATTTGTTCCATGGTTTCCGGATCGATCAGTGTTCCGGTCGGATTCGATGGGTAATTCAGCAGAATGGCCTTGGTGGCCGGGGTTATTGCTTTCGCCACACGCCGGATGTCGATACGGAATTCCTCATTGAAGTAAGTGGGTACTACCACTGGGGTTCCGTGGGACAGGAATACCGTCGAGGGGTACGAAACATAACACGGCTCGAAGATGATCACTTCATCACCGGGGTTGAGTATGCTTCGAAACGCAAGGTCCAGACCCTGGGACACCCCTGCGGTAATTATAATCTCCTCTTCCGGATCGTACCATACACCATACTGCTTTTTCAGGAATTCAGATATCAGTTTGCGGAGTTCGAGCATCCCGCGGTTCGAGGTATAATGGGTATACCCGTCCTTGATTGCGTATATGCCCATATCGGAAATACGCCATGGCGTCACAAAATCCGGTTCTCCCACACCAAGGGATATACAGTCCGGCATGGACGCAACTATATCGAAGAATTCCCTTATACCCGAAGGAGGTATGGATTTCGCCGTGGTCGAAACCAGGGATTCCGGGTTATTTTTTCTTACCAGTTTAAGGTTCACTTCATTACTCCTGTACAGTACACTGAACGGCCTGCCGGCCCTGAAACCGGGAACACGGGCAGGGCCGAAGCTTTCCTTTATGAGATTAATAGGCCGAATAATTCAACAATAATTTCGCTGGTATTTGTTCTTTTCAAAAAATCGGTATTACTGGGGGATTTTTTTATGGTCCTCCAGGAATTTTTCCAGCCCTATGGCCGTAAGAGGGTGATAGAGTATCTTTTCAAAGACCGAGAAGGGTATGGTGGCGATATGCGCTCCCATCATAGCGGCATGCTTGATGTGGAGCGGATTCCTGATCGATGCCACAATCACCTCGGTGCTGAAACCGTAATTCTCGTATATTGTTACTATCTCTTCAACAATCTCCAATCCCTCGGAAGCGATATCATCCAGCCTTCCGATAAAAGGAGAGATATAGGTGGCGCCGGCCTTGGCGGCCATCATCGCCTGCAGGGCATTAAAGCACAGGGTTACATTGGTTTTTATGCCTTCTTCAGTGAGTATTTTGACCGCCTTCATACCCTCAGCTATCAGTGGAACCTTTATCACGATGTTTTTCCCTATCCCAGCAAGCTCATGCGCCTCTTTGACGATACCCTTGCAGTCGACCGCGATTACTTCAGCCGATACGGGACCCGGCACCTCTTTTACGATTTCCGCAAGTACCTCCCGATGCGGTCTTTTCACCTTACTTACCAGTGTGGGATTCGTAGTCACACCGTCAAGAATCCCCATTTCTTTAGCCTTTCGTATTTCGTTTACATCTGCCGTATCGATGAAAAATTTCATTTCTCTTTTACCTCGTACAATAGTAATTGATGTCTGTTTTTGCGCAAATACCAGCCTGCAGGGCCGATCTTTCGGAATTTATTGCCTGTTCTTTTGAGCGCTATCGTTCCGGTCAATACATCGGTTTATAATCAAAGTGATGGACCGTGTTGATATAACGCAGTGTCCTCGTTTTTGCCCTCATGACTATGGAACTGGTCTTTGCGCCTCCCGAGAAAAAAACCACTCCCGGTAAGAGCTCTCCGCTGGTGATACCCGTTGCGGCGAAAACGATATTGCCCCGGACCAGGTCGTTTATATCATATAATCTTTCCAGGTCGTCCTCACCCATCTCCCGCACCTTATCCCGGTCTTCATCATCACGATAGACAAACCGCGCCTGCATGTCGCCGCCCAGGCATTTGATCGCCGCGGCGGCTATCACTCCCTCCATCGCTCCTCCTACACCGATGAGGATATCGATGGACTTTTCAGGCATGGCCGCCGCTATCGCCCCCGAGATATCTCCGTCGTTGATCAGTTTGATGCGGGCGCCTGTTTTGCGTATGCTTTTTATCAGGTTTTCGTGCCGCTGCCGGTCGAGAACGCACACGGTGATATCTTCGATGTACTTGTCCAGGGCACGGGCTATACGTTTAATATTGATCTCCGGAGACTGGGTGATATCCACCACTCCCTTGGCGTCGGCGCCGACGGCGATTTTTTCCATATAAATTCTCGGTGCCCTCAGAATTGCCCCTTTTTCGCCCATCGCGATGGCGGAAAGGGCGTTGTCGCCGCCGTTGGCGCAGGTAGTTTTGCCGTCCAGAGGATCGGGGACGATATCCACCTCGGGACCGCTGTTGTTGCCGACCCGGGCCCCCTTGACCAGCAGGTCCGATCCGTTTCTCGTTTCCCCTATAATGATCTCACCCCGTATGGATACCGAAGAAAAAGCATTGAACATCGCTTCGGTCGCTGACGTGTCGGCCAGTTCCGCATCGCCCCGACCCATCTGCCGGCTGGCATAGAGGGAGGCGGCCTCGGTAACTCTTACCAGTTCAAGTGCCAGGTTTCTGTCCATAGGTTCTCCGTAAAGTGTATCATTGCCGCAACCCGGTTCAACTGAGGTTGTGCATTCATGGCTTTATCAGCGTTTCACCGCCTGACCTGAGTTCCCGGTACACATTAATCTTACGGCGTACATAATCAAGCGAATATTCGTTTTCCCATTCGGCCCTTCTTGTCAAAAGCACGGAGTATTCCTTTTCCATTTCCCGCCAGTATTTTCGCAACTCCAGCTCGTTTTTCTGCAGACCGAGCATGCTGACCATGAAGAGCCTGCCGTACAGCAGCAGGGTAAAGCTGCTACCGACGGGAGAAAACGCGGCGTCTTCACCTTCAAGGCCCGCCCACATCAGACGATCGTCCCTGTAGTAATATATCCCGAGAATCTGGTCTTTCAGAAATGTAACGATTCCCGCCTCGCGCGACAGGTTGATGTTGGTATTATATGAACGTGGAAGCAGAATTTTAACTGTTCCCCTGGCCGTATCGATCAGGTTGACCGAAAAATATCCAGGGAAACCGCCGCGATATACCAGTGCGTTCCCATCCAGCCAGAAGACCTCGGCGCTAGAGGTGATGCCGCGCAGTGGAATGCCTGCTTTTTTTCCGATTATCTCGGCCCGGTAGGAACCGCCGCCGCCGTTCAGCAACAGGAGTGACTTCTCATCGGCGGAAAGAAACCCGATGGTTGTCGAACCGGCACCGGTTTTACCGTTATACCTGCTCCTGGCCAGAAGGATTCTTTTAATACCTGATGCCGGGAAAATTTCAACGATCCCAGGGGGTTCTTCAAGGATCAGCGAATAGCCGGAGGGGGATATCGAAAAATCAAGAAATCCTCCTGCGGATTCACGGTTTGTCATATGCCCGTCTTCAAGGCGGCAGATTACGGTATCTCCGCGGGGGATTTCCCCGCCCCTTGAAATGAAACGCTTGATCGTAATGAAGTTTCCCCTGCCGCTGAGCCTGGCCGTGGTTATGACACCGGGTATTCTGCAGATCTCATGTTTTTTTCTGGCGGAAACACGATACCGGCAGAGAATGTTTGTTCCCAGCCTGGGAACCTCCTGCAGATATACAACCTCTTTTCCCGACGCCCATCCCGCAAAGATTGTATCCCGGTCTATAAACACGGCGTTTATAGACCGGTAAACATCCAGTTTTTTTTGCATCAGTCGTGTAAAGCTTGCGGAGGTGTTCTTAATGTATATTTCATCCAGATTGATGTCCCGCCCCCGGCTATGCCGGGGGTTGAACATTACGCAGATTAGAAAGAACAGCAGCGCGGCGGGGATTACACTATTGCTCCTTTTTTTCATCCTCGGTTTTTTTGATGGGAGTCTCTTCATCGGCTTTTTTGCTTACCTGCTCCTTCTCTACCCTGTGGGGTACGGGGGGTATCACGAGCTTCTGCCCGGGGAAAATCAGATCGGGATCTTTAATCTTGTCCCTGTTGGCAATATAAATCAGCGGCCATTTCCGGGCGTCCTTATAAACCTTCTGGGCTATACGCCACAGGCAATCCCTGTTTGCCGGATTGTATTTAACCGTATATTCCGTTTCTTTCACCGGCGACGCTTTTTCACCTTCTTGCCCGGTTTCTTTTTTTATTTCCTCGCCTTTCTTCGCAAGCGCCGCCTTGCGTTCTTCCTCAATTCGCTTTTCTTCGGCAGCCTTTTCGAAGGATATCATTACTGAATTCAGCAGTTTCAGTGCGGCATCGGATTTCTCGATGGAACCGCTGTAGTTCCCGTTGTCGAAGAGGGTGGAGCTTTCATTCACCATGTTTGCGGCACTGTCGATATCGGTTTTGAATTTATCATGATATTCCGATGCGCCCGCTTTTTTAAGCGCTTCCCTTGCCGCCGTCAGTTTTTCCTCTGCCTGGGCACGGTATATTTTTTCCTTTGCCGCCTTAAGTGATTTTTCGCAGGCCTCGATTTTAGCCGACGCTTCCTTCAGGGAATTTTCTGAAAGCAGCGTTCCGGCGGCCTTCAGGGATTCATCAGAACTTTTAAGCTCTTCCAGGGCGAGGGTGTCGCCGCGGTTTTTCCAGAGTGCGTCCGTTTCAGCTTTCAGGTCTTCGATCTTTTTCATGAGTGCGGGAACGGCGGTCAGTGACTTTTCTCTGGCTGCTTTTCCCTGGCGTATCGCGTCTTGTGATTTTTTATAGCTTTCCCAGTAGCTGCCGGCGCTTAGAAGGGTTTCCGATTCCTTTATCGCGGCGTTCGCCGACGTGAATTCCTCGGGTGCGTACTTTTCGGCATAGAGTTTGTCCGCCTCCGCGTAGATCTGTTTTGCTTCATCGAGGGAATCTTTCGCAAGCAGTGGCAGGGACTTGTCTATGGCCGCCATGGCGGATTTAAGTGATTTTTCAGCCGCATCCTGGGCTTTCTTGGTATCGTCGTTTTTAATGAATTCATGGCTCTGCATGAGCTGTTCTTTTGCGGTCTTCAGTTCTTCTGGTGCGTATTTTTCCGCTTTCACCTCAACAGCCCTGCTGATAGTCAGCCTGGCAACCGACATTTCTTTTATGGGTACTTTTAACTCGCATGCCGTAAGCATCGTTACCAGCACTATCGGAATAACGGCAAAGATTATGCTTTTTTCTGGAATTCTGAATTTCATGACGGCCCCTTTTGCGCATTATGAGGTATTTCTCTACGTTAACCGCGTAAGATAAATCTTTCAATAAAAAAATTAACTTACCGTAATGAATGTGCTGTTTTATATATATATTAAATCCAACTGAATCCTACAAACTGAACGGATATTGTGGTTTTTTGTAATAGGTCGCGTTGTAAAATTACGGGAGAAACAGTATGGTAGTAATTCAAGATAATACCCTATGTAAAGTATTACACATGAATAACAATGCAGGAATTGAAAGGAATGATTTTTGTGTTGCATTCATTTGTCGTGTAGTGCTAATGCAAAGATACAATTATTGTATAAAGCAATTAATATTGCATCGCGATATATACATCTATTTCAGCAAGCAATAAAAAATGCAGGGTATTAACATGTGCGTGACCTCAGTGTTCAGCAATTGTGTTTTTTAAAATGAATTCTTTACTATAAAAAACGGGCATCATGAGAGTGGCCTGATCATTTTAGGCTTTTCGAGTGGTGCGACGGAAAATTGAGGAGGGATAGGCGATGGATTTCATCAGCTGGAATGATACACTTGGCGTCGGGGTAAAGATTTTTGATGATGAGCATAAGCAGCTTGTACAGATGATTAACGACTTGAATCATGCCCTTGTCATACGCAGTACCCAGAAAACCATGGGGAATATTCTGACCAGGCTTCTAAAATACACCGCCATACACTTCAGTCATGAAGAGGAATATATGCGGTTGTATGATTATCCCGGTTATCCCACCCATAAAGCCGAACATGATAAACTTACTGCACAGGTCGCCGAATTTGCGGAGAGACTCAAATCCGGGAAAGCATCATTCTCTATGGAACTCATGACTTTTCTACGCGACTGGTTGACCACACATATTCTTGGCAGCGACAAGCGCTATAAAGACTTCTTTATTTCAAAAGGGGTTGCGGATTCCTCTTCAGGCTGACCTTTAAAATGAAGTGATTCGGCCGCGGGAAAGACAAGCCCCGATAAGCACACAAATGTACTTTTTCAACTTGATGGCAGACTCTGCGGGGCTTTTTTTTCCACATATCACTTTATTAATTGCCTGAATGCTCATTATTTTCGACCATTGGTTAAGTTAAAATGGTCGACTTTCTCAAAGGTGGATCAGTTTCATATTACACATTTGGGATTATCATTGAAAATAATTATCTAACTTTATCTGCGGCGGATATCACTGTTTTGCTGATTTGGCGTATTCAACTGGACCAGTTGTAAACGGTCAAATCTTGTGCTGGAGAAGTCTGGTTAGCCGCCGGTCAATTCATTGACAGATATCGCCCCGCATGAAAACTGAACCAGTCCCCTTGTCTTTATCGTGTACACCATTGGACTACAGGGAGAAAAGACATGATGACCTATACCAAAAAGAAAATTAATGAACTGGACGGGTATTACCGGCACCCGCGCAACCTGGTAGACCTTTTCGAAGATTCGGTGAAATTGTGGGGTGATCGTCCGGCTATCGGGACGAAAAACCCGAATACCCGTCGGTATGAATGGACTACCTACAGGGAAATATTTAAAAGAATAACAGATCTGAGGGGTGGACTGAAACGGAAAGGGTTTAAAAAAGGCGACGCCGTGGGTGTAATAATCTCTAATTCAGTGGAATGGTTTATAATCGAGAATGCCGTCCATGGTCTGGGTGGGCGGTTCGTGGCCATGTACGAGAAGGAGTTGTTCAAGACCTGGGAATATATAGTCAGGGACAGTAAGATAAAATACCTTTTCGTCCGCAACAGGGCACTTTACGACCAGACGAAAATACTGAAAAAGATTAAAACATTGAAAGAAATAGTGATTATACACGGTTCGGGAAACGGAACCATGGCCGAGCTCGAGGATGCAGGTAAAAAATTCCCTGCGGCCCCGTATCGGCCCCACTGGAGCGAGGTGGCAAATATCATCTATACATCCGGCACAACGGGGGACCCCAAGGGGGTGGTGCTTTCTCACGGTAATCTTACGGCGTGTTCCCAGTCAGGTTACCGCATCTATCCCGACCTTAACGAGGAATCGGTTTCCCTGGCAATCCTCCCCTGGGCCCATTCCTACGGGCTCAGCGCGGAGCTTCACAATTTTCTCCAGTTCGGAGGCGCCATAGGTCTCATGGAGGCGGTGGAAACCCTGGCTGTAGACTTCCAGCTGGTGCGTCCTACCTACCTCATTGCCGTGCCCAGGGTATTCAACAGGATTTATGACGGCATAATGAGCTCGGTAAACGAGGCGGGTGGGATTAAAAAGTTTCTCTTCAATGCGGCCTGCAACGAGGCGGTCAAATGCAGGAGCAGAACCGCACCCACGATAAAAATGAAAGTGCTCGATAGACTGGTCTTTTCGAAGATACGCGAACGTTTCGGAGGACGTATACGGGGAGTCATGACCGCCAGCGCCGTAATGAACCCCGGGATCGCCATGTTCTTTAAAGATATAGGCATCCCCACCTATGATTGTTACGGTCTTACCGAGACCTCACCGGCAATCACCATGAATTCTCCCCTCAAGGGCAACAGGTACGGCTCCGTGGGACGGTGCGTTGAAAACATGCACGTGAAGATCGATCGCGGTATGATGTCCGGAGGGGGCAACGACGGAGAGATCATCGCCTATGGCGCCCATGTCATGATGGGGTATCTCAATAAACCGAAAGAAACGGCGAAGGCCTTCGTGAAGGACACCTGGAACGGATTCCGGGGAATCCGCACGGGCGACCAGGGGTATATCGATGAAGACGGTTATCTCTTTGTTACCGGTCGTTTCAAGGACGAGTATAAGCTCTCCAATGGTAAATACATTCATCCTGAGTCCATCGAAACGGAAATGAAGCTTCTGCGCTATGTCGCCAATGCCATGGTGTACGGCGATGGAAAGGAATACAATGTCGCGATAGTAGTACCTGATTTCGAGGTGATCCGGAAGAATCCGGTAACAGCCAGATGGTCGGCGGGAGGACCGCGTAAAATGATTTACAAGCCCGAGCTTACGGCCTTTCTGCGCAATGAAATCAGTAAACATCTGAAAAAATCATTTGCAGCGTATGAATTGCCGAAAAAGTATGTTTTTATACAGGATGATTTCACCCTCGAAAACGGCATGCTCACCCAGACCATGAAGATTAAACGGCGGGAGGTCATGCGGGTATACGGGGACAGGCTTTTCGCGCTTTACGACGAGGAATAGACCTTCCCGACAGAAGGATAGACGACCGGAATAGATATAACGGTATCGTGAGGAAGGTGGAAACCGGTAATATGCAACTTCATGGCCGGTTGACGGCTGGTATGTAGTCCGTAAATGACGGTGTTTTATACAAACGGCAAGATGCGCGTCTGATGGGTCATTCGGCGAAATGACGCTGTGCGTATTCCTCGAATTCAGCCGCCGGATCACACAGCCCCTGTTGAGCAAGAAACTCAGCCCGTAAAACGATCCTTTCCTGCGCATCCTCGATCAGACGCATTTCCACCGCTCCGGACCACTCGAGCATCTCACGGAGCGCCTGTGCCTTTTCTTTCGCCAATACGCCGTAGATTTTTTGGACGAATGTTTCAGAGACCGCCCTCATCGCCGAAGCCAGATCGTCCGGTGCGGCGCATTCCAGGATTTTGCCGAGGGTTTCATCCGTACAGTACTGCAGGTCGTCAAACAGGTAGACATGCATTTTAATCTGAAATGCGCTGCGGGGTTCCTGATCCGTAAGCTCCAGCAGGATTCTACGCCTTATACTATAGTGCAGCTTCTTTAGAATCTCACAGAGGAGCGCCGTTCCGGAACCGGAGGGGAACCCGGGGTTCCGGTCATGCAGGGGGTCCAGCACAAGAGAAGGTTCCAGTTGCCTTGCAAGACCCGTGAGGATCTCAGGGACCGCGGAATGGGCCGAAGCGGTGATCTCCAGACGAGCGATACGAAAAGCGACATCGAACTGGAGGGCATAGTCAAGTTTTGCCAGCAGCAGGGCCGCGGTTTCCGGCTTCAGTGCTGCAAGAAATAGGGCCACGGTCTGTGGATGCTCCCGATACAATGGCTCAAGGTCGCGTGCGGGAGGGGGCTTATTGGTTTCCCGACCGGTTTCGGTTGTGTTCTTTTTCTTACCTGCATGGTGATCGATCTGGGCATCGATTTCTTCACTGCTCCGGATTTCATCGCTCACGAAACGCGCCTCCGTTATAACCGTTGAGGGTTTATTACCATAATTCTCTCCCTGTCATTCGGGTGATGCTGATTATTCATTATAACCGGTATATCGGAGAACGCAGGTAATCGGTCAATATAATTAACCGTGGTATTTCAACCAGGGGAATGTAAACCTGTTTCATGGAATACAAAGAGCGTACTTGCGTTCGAATGTCTACAGGTGTATAATGATATATGCATGTTTCGTCAAATACGACATTAAGGCAAGGCTGAATACATGGAATTGATTAGATGCTACAACGCCGCGGACGGTGAATGGAACGTTCTGCGTCGAGAACTTACCGCTGGTATTACCGCTATGGCGCTGGTCCCCCGTGACCTGACCGATATACATATCGCGCTTACCAGGGTCATGCCGGGAGGTGAATTCAAATCCCACAAGGACGGTTACCATCATGTCATGTATTGTATCGGAGGTGAAGGAAGAGTCATGGCGGGCGGCAGGGAGTTTGCGTTCACCCCCGGTACGGTGATTGAAATACCTGCCGGTTGCCTTCATGGATACAGTAACCCGGGCTCGGATATTATGCTGATGTTGATATTGAACCTGCCGGCTACTCCCCGGGAAGAGGCCCGGTAAACAAGCCGGTCGCGTACGGGATTTTTAACCTCTCCCGGATGCAGGTGCAGGATGGCGGCCGGTCTGCCTGTGGCTTATTATAACAACATCAATTGCCCGGAAAGTCCTCATCAATGTGTATGGCATGGTCGGGATCGCAAGTATATCTCCTTAAAAGCCAGATGGTTATTCTATCGTTGAATGCCCTGTTTCCGAAACTCTCCCGGGGATATGCCGTAGTACTTTCTGAAATCACAGAAAAAAGATGAAAGGGATTCATAGCCGCAATCGTATGCGATATCGATGATTCTATCGGTTCCCGTACGGAGGGAGATGGATGCCATCACCATGCGGTACAGACGGATATAATGAAATATGCTCATTCGCATATCCTGCCTGAAAAGGCGGGAGACATGCCTGCTCGACAGGGGGATAAGCGACCGCAACTGCGACAGCCTGATCTGATTACCGTAATGGTCACGGACAAAGGTGGTAATGATTTTGCAGAAGCCGGTACCGGCTTCGGGGAGTAGAATCTGAAATGTACCCCGGGTAATGTCCTCACGGACTGTTCTGGTGAACAGCTTCAGACAGTCGCCGTTAAAGCCTTCCTTTAGGTTCTGCAACGAAACCTGGCAGAGACGGTTCATGAGGGTGAAGGAAAGATCGCTTAAGGTAAAAATACACAAATCCTCAGGCGCGTTGCGATAACTCCTTTTTTGAATATACACCGACTGATAACTTACCGGCCCCCCTATCACGGTGGAGCGATGGGCATGGCCGGCGGGAATAAAGGCGGCCATGTTTCTGTAGAGAGGGCGGGTGCCTTCCGGGTCCACCAGAAGGGACACTCCGTTGAAGATCGTCAGTATCTGGTGTACCTCATGGTAATGCAGTTCTTCGGTGGAATAATCTTCCAGTTCACCTCTCAGCGAGAACGCGGGAACCCTGCCGCACTCTGTGCCCGGATTAAGGTAAATTGAAACGGGTTTCGATCCTGGGGATCTTCCTGTTTTACTTTTTCCTTTAATGTCCATTATTCATAATAATTAGTCATTTATATGAAAGATTGTCAAACAGTAATATTAGTATATTCCCGTCTGAGTTGGCCTTTAATCAAAAACTGGAGAAGAACAGTCATGAAAACCGCGATGAAAATGCTTTGCATGGTGGTATTAATCCCCGGTTGTCTTCTGCTGATACCGGGGAATGAACAGAGAGGAGAGATTAATGCGATGGAAAGGTCGGAAAGATATCTTCGGGGTCTTGAACAGCTGAAACAGATAGACGGGGAAGCGGGTGAACATGTACTGGATGCACTGAATTCCGTATCGCCAGACCTGGCAAGGTATATTCTGGAATACTCTTTCGGCGATGTCTATTCCCGTAAAGGGCTTGATCTGAAATCCAGAGAGATCGCCGTGGTTGCGGCGCTGACCGCAATGGGTAACGCCAGGCCCCAGCTGAAAGTACACCTGAACGGCGCACTTAATGTGGGCTGCACCGTCAATGAGGTAAAGGAAGTAATTCTGCAGATGGCCGGGTACTCGGGGTTCCCCAGTTGCATAAACGCGATGACCGCATTGAAAGAGGTAATGGATGAACGGCTGAAGCAGGGTAAGAAGGATCCGACAGGCCGCGAATACCGTCATACGGGACGGAAAGAGGACCGGTATGCTGTCGGTGCGCGGCAACTCTCCAGCCTGGACAGCACACAGGTGCGCCGGCTTGAGAAAACATTCAATGATTTTTCCCCGGATCTGGTGAAGTATATAATAGAGTTCGGTTACGCCGACCTTTATGCCCGCGATAACCTCGATAAAAGGTATCGTCAAATAGCTACGATAGCCGCGCTTACCGCTATGGGCACGGCAACTGAACAGCTGAGATTTCATATCAATGCCGGCCTCAACATAGGCTTGACCCCCGTTGAGATCAAGGAGATCATGCTGCTGATGACCGTGTACGCGGGTTTTCCGTCGGCCATAAACGGCACACTGGTTTTAAAGGAAATCGTGAAAGAAAGGGAAAAGGTTAAACCCGGCACCTCAGGGTTACGCAAAAAACGGTGAGGGTGTAGCGCGTTTTGTTTTTCTCATTAATAATTTGACAAGCCGGAAGGGGTAAAGAAGATACCCGAGTACCTTGTACGGGAAATGCAAGCTGCCGTTATGAAAATACTGCTGATACTGGGACATCCGCTGGCGGGAAGTTTTAACCATGCCGTCGCCGAACGGGCGGTTACGACGCTCAGGGAGGCCGGGCATGAAGTGATGTTTCACGACCTTTACGCCGAGGGATTTGATCCCATCCTGCCCGGAGAGGAGATTCCCAGGTACGTGAAACTCGGAGACGCGGTATCGGTTCATTGCACGGAGTTGCGGGAGTGCGGCGGTATAATCATAGTGCATCCGAACTGGTGGGGACAGCCTCCCGCGATAATCAAGGGTTGGGTCGATCGCGTCATCAGACCGGATGTTGCGTACCGGTTTCTTGAAGGGGACGGCGGTGAAGGCGTGCCCGAGGGTCTCCTGAAAGGAAAAAAGGCCATGGTTTTCAACACCTCCAACACCCCAGTGCATCGGGAGCAAAGCGAATTCGGCGACCCGCTGGAAATCCTCTGGCGGAACTGCATCTTCGGACTGTGCGGTATAAAGGATTTCTATCGTAGGATGTTCTGCGTAGTAGTTACCAGTTCCGAAAAACAGAGAATGCAGTGGCTTTCCGAGGTTGCCGATGCCGTACGGATGAATTTCCCCTGAAGCCGTCTGAAACACGGCATGATGGTTCCATGGGCATAGCGGGATGGCCGGCGGTTCTGTGCCGGGAAGAGCAGGTATAGCATTAGAAGCGGACCACTCAGGATATTGAACTGGCGGTAAAATCCATGGACCCTGAAGAATCATACAGGAGGTTTGCGCGGTTTTATGATTCTTATGTCAGGGGTTTCAAGGATGACCTGTCCCTGTATGCGCTACACACCGGTCCTGGTGACTTCGTGCTGGAGGTGGGGTGTGGGACCGGCAGAATCCTGGAATATCTGCTGAATCTCGGCTGCAGGGTTACGGGGGTCGATACCTCAAAGGAAATGCTGGAGATTGCCCGGTCGAAACTCAGGCATTACATCGACGAGAATGTTCTGAAACTGATCAACCATGATATCGGCAAGACACCACTGCCTGGAAACTACAACCGGGTGTTTATCACCTGGTATACCATGAATTATATTGTAAACCCGACGGATTTCCTAATAAACCTTAAAGAGTCCCTTGCGCCCGCCACGTTGCTGATCTTTGATCTTTTTTTCCCTGTACCCCTGCTGTATCCCCGTTTGAACGGAGCATGGGTCGATCGGGAAATCTTCCACGAAGGGAAGAAGGTCATGATGCGGGACCGGCGTGTGTTTAGAAACGGGATTGAACGGCGTACGCAGGTTTATCGCTGGGAGGGGGAAGAGATTACCATTGACACAGACCGCCGGTTTTATTCAAAAAACGATATGAATACGCTGCTTACCAGGTGCGGTTATACCGATGTCTGTTTCATTGAAAATTACAGGGGGGAATTCACCCCGCTGGAGAGTGAACCGGAAACCCGGAGCGGCTTTATGTGCAGGGCCGGTTACCGCCGGATGCTCCCCGGGGGTATTAAGGAGTAAATCATCGTCCGTGTCTAAAGGACCGCTTCCGCGGCTGTTGCCTTTAAATCCACTCCACCGTGATACCATCAAGCTGACGGAGTCTTTATGGATATCAGGATATATTTTTTGCGTTTAGGGTCCCGTTCACAGGAATTTCCCGCGATCGCCAAGGAATTCCCTGTACACCGTGTAATAGTCGGTGTCTTCATAGAGGACTTTCCGTATAGGCGCGGCATCAAAGCTGTAGATTGCCGCATCGGGGAAGGCCAAAAGGATCGGGGAATGTGTGGCGATGATGAACTGGACTTCGGTCAGGGACTTGAACTTTTTCAACGACGTGAGCAGTTCTATCTGCCTTCGGGGGGACAGTGCCGTCTCGGGCTCATCAAGCAGATAGATCCCCCTGCGGGTGAAACGGTTGGTGAAATACGACATGGTGCACTGGCCATGGGACTGGGTGACGAGGGTGCGGCCTCCATAGTATTCAAGGATCCCCGGATCGGATTTGGCCCACTCATCCACCACCTGGGCGAAATTGTTAAAGGTCTCAGAAGCGAAATAAGATCCGGGTACGGTTCCGTTGCTCCACTCCAACTCGATAAAATGGTGCAGTGCCGCTTCATAGGGATTACGGACGGATGAAACCCGGTCGGGACCGTTCCAAAGGTGGATACCGCACCTGCGGGCGATGGCCCTGAGCAGTGTGGATTTGCCGGAACCGTTTTCCCCGATGAAGAAGGTTATATAAGGATGAAGGGGAATCGATCCGGTCTCCTGAAGCACTTTAAGATTGAACGGATACCAGTCGCGGGTAGGAAAACTATCATGACGCAGTGTAATGGATTGAAGGTGCATGATCCGGCGGTGTCCTTGTTAAATTAGATGACCCCGCATCACACGGCGGGGAACAGTACCATGGGTACAAAAATTATGCCGTCCTTTTCCTGCGACGGACCTTTTTCCACGAAACCCAGCTTACGGTAAATATACACCGCGTAGGGTGATGAATTTACCGTGATACGGGAAGGGCCGGTTCCCTGTGATATACAGCGTTTCAGGGCACTGTGTATCAGTATCCGGGCTATGCCCCTCCGGTGCAGATCGGCATCGACAAAAAGCAGGCAGATATGATCGCAGTTGCGGATCTCTATGATTCCGACTATACGTCCGTTCTGCCGTGCGACAAGTGAAAAATATTCCGGCCGGTCAAGTCGCGTGATAATCGCCGACGGTTTGATGTACCCAAGGAAGTTTTTCACTCCCCTTGCGCTGTAATCATCTGCGATGTACTTTTCGAAAACAGCAGCGATCAGACGGTGAATATCCGCAACATCATCCAGTCTGGCAACTCTGCAGGTAACATTTCCGGACTTTTTCACAAAATCCGACAGGGGAACGGCAGAGACACCATTGCATACATGGTTCAATCTTTTCTTTCCAGATCGCGATCGCTCGAAAGGTCTCATTGGCCGGCGCCTTTCCAGACATTGATCTGAGGGTCTTCGTTGCACTTTTTGCAGAAAACAAAGGTTTCACCGTGACCGCAGCCGTAACACCAGATATCGAAGATGCGGCATTCTCTGCATAAGGGCTTGCCGCATCCATTGCAGATCACCACGGCCTCGTTCAGACCACACACTCCGCAGATTCGGTTCTCCGTTACCGTTATCATTTTCGGTCCTCTTCCAGCAGGAGTAAGGTTCTTGGATATATCAGGGAAACCATGTTGTAAAGCTCCCATGCGAAAGCGATGAATCCGAAATATCCCAGCACGGGCATCTCAAAAATTTTTACATTACCGAGAATGGGGACGGTATAGCGCCATTTGGTGTGAGCCCAGTTGTTCCAGAATTCCCACAGGTACCCGTCCAGCATCCCTGCCAGGGACAAAGCGACCGGGACCCTGTAATTGCCCTGTTCCAGGTGTTTCAGCAGACAACGGTTCTCCATGAGGTAATTTACCGGCTCCAGCAGCAGTACGAAACCCGTCCATACGAAGGCGGCGGTATATTCCGAGAGACGGGTGTCGGCTGCCCATCGAAACAAAACAAAAAGGTCCGGATCCGCGGCCCTGCCGGTATGATACATCGAAAAAGGAATGACGGGAATCGCGAGAAACAGCAGCCCCAGAAGAAAGAAACCCACAATAAGGGAGCGCGAGACGGTCCATTTTTTACCTTTAATATCTTTAAGCAGCAGGTGCAGTATGCCGTAGGTCAAAAGCACTCCGGGTAGTATGGTACCGAACGCCCAGAAATACCCCAGGTATCTGATCACCAGGGGATGCGTCAGGTTTACATAGTGCCAGTTCGAAATGAAAATATTATACCATTCGAACATCCACCACGACAGGATGGACAAAAGGGCCACCGGGAAAACGGCCCCCGTTTTCAACAGAGACCCCCTGCCGGCCGCGTACAGCAGGGAATCAAGTATCAAGATGAGTCCTGTCCAGTATACCGGTGTGGCCCATGTGGTGACGGTATCCACACGAAGAAAAACAAAGGCCTGCATCAGCAGTATCAGCACTACTCCGGGGAAAATGTACCAGGGGATTTTTCTTATCATGGGACAGCACCGTTGCCGTGGTATAAATAACCAGTGGACACTATACCGGTTTAATCGATATGGGCAAGGATTTTTAAGAGGTAAAACGGCTTGACAGATAGAGTATTTACTCTAATACATTTTCATACTGAGATTTAGAGGAGAATATGAAAACACGGGACCGAATACTGGAAAACTCAATACAGCTCTTCAATAATAAAGGTGCGGTAAAAATCACCACCAACCATATTGCCGAATCCATGGGAATCAGCCCAGGGAACCTGTACTACCATTTCCGCAACAAGGAAGAGATCATACGCGAGATATTCGAGAGGATTATCACCGATTTCAACGCACTCTACGGCCGTGGCGGACAGTTTAATCCATCGGCGTCGGATTTTTTTACGGTGTTCGTCAGGACCTGCGATATCTACTATAAATACCGTTTTTTTTATCTTGAACTGGCAACCCTGCTGGGACTGGATCCGTTGTTGAAAAAACGCTATATTGCCAACCTGCGCACCAGGTTCAGGCAACAGAAGGCGTTTTACGGCGCCCTTGCCCGGGCCGGGATTCTTAAAACCTCATCCGAAGAGGAACTGGTGGGGAACCTGACCAACGGGTGGATCATAAGCGATTTCTGGCTTACCTGGCTGTATATCAGCGATTCCAAAATAACCCCCGAACGTATAGGTGAAAGCGTACGCCAGATATACCTGCTGTTGAAGCCCCATCTGACCCCCGGGGCTGATGCTGAGATCAGGGGAATGCTTCCCTGATCAGTCACTCCCCTCCTTTAGGAACCGTTACGGACGGTAAAAAAAGTAAAAAAACCGATTTTTTTTCTTGAAATTTAGAGTATTTACTCTATAATTGGATATTAGAGTATTTACTCTATTATTTAATTACTATTAACGGAGGTTTCGAGTAATGATTTTTATGCACAAGGTGGTTTCTGCTTCAGCTGCGGTGATTATCATAACCATCTCCATTTTCATGTTCAGTGAGCCGTGCCGGGCCGCCGGTGCCGACAACGGCGATCGGTCTTCCCGCGGGCTGGTGCTTGGATACACGGTTGATCTGCTCCCCATTGTCATGACTGCAGCTTCAGGACGCATGGGGTTCTCGTTCCAGACCTGGATGGGCGTTGAGCATGTACGGCTGCGCCTGGTGGGTGCACAGATGCGGATGCCCGATGCCCTGGTAGAGAACAGTGCTTTTGAGCAATACGACCTGACCGTGGGCGCGATGATAATAGATTATGTTTTCAGGGATGATTTCTCCGGATGGTGGATCGGGAGCGGATTTGAACTGTGGCAGAACCGTTTACAACACAGGAAGAGCGGTGAAAGGATATATTGGGCCAGCCAGGTGTTCACTGTCGGAGGAGGATATATATGGAAGATCGCGGGCAATGTGTTTGTGGAACCCTGGGCCGCGGCCCATATGGTTATGAACAACCGCACCATACACTCCGGGAGCGACAGGTACACTCCACGAAGACTGTCCGGCGAGGTTTCTTTGAAGTTCGGGTATTTTTTCACACTGTAAGCAGTGATGTGTTCGGTGCAGGGTAAATCTTGAAGTAGACACAACGAAACAATATTATCAGGAGGACGTTATGATGATGAACAGAAGGGAATTCATTAAAGTATCCGGAAGCACCCTGGTTGCCGCAGGGGTTATGGGAACCTTAAAGCCTCTAACAGCGGGTGGTATGCAACTGCGACCTGCTAAAAACAAGATTGGAATCGGTAGCCTGACCGGTGAGGAAACCGAGATAGTGCGACTGGCTTCCCTGGCCCCCAGCGGCCATAACACCCAGCCCTGGACGGTGAGGATAATCGGACCGGGGCACTGGGTCATAGGGACCGAAAAAAACCGCTGGTTGCCCGCCGTCGATCCGGAAAACCGGGAGATGATGCTTTCGATGGGGGCTTTTCTGGAAAATATGATTGTGGCGGCCGGTATCCACGGGTATAAACTTGATTATCGTGTTATGGCGCGAAATGCCTTTGAGAAAGATGTGCTGGGTATCACACTGCGAAAAACTTCACCAGGCGGGCATAACACTTCGACGATTGAGCAGCGAAGGACATTGCGTAACGGCTTTCTTCCAGTTGAAATAACGGGAAAAGATTTTTCAGCGATGACCTTGGGATTGGGCGGATCCGGTCTTTACCTCCCCGTTAAAAGCGTTCAAGGACGCTATCTGGCCCAGGGTACCATTGAAGCGAACAGGGTACAGGCGTGGCGGGAACCGGCACAGCAGGAACTGGCTGACTGGATACGGTGGACCGACAGGGAAGTGGAGAAACATCTGAACGGCCTTACTCCCTCTTCAATGGAAATACATGGCCTGGCAGGCTGGTATGTGCGCCATTTCTTCAATCGGTCATCGGTTATGAGCGAAAGTTTCAGAAAAAAAGGGGTGGATATGGTGAGGAAACAGGTGGATGTGTGCGGCGGTTGGATTATTATTACCAGTCCCGATGATACAGTCGCTACCCTCCTGGAAACCGGACGAGCGTTCCAGAGAATGGCCCTGCGTGCCCGGGGGCTTATGATCGCGCTGCATCCCATGACGCAGATGCTGGAAGAGACACCCTGGCGTAAAACGGTCGCAAAAGAACTGGGGATTACACAACGCATACAGTTTATCCTTCGTGCAGGATATGTAAAAACCTATCCCGCCCCCGTGAGCGTACGCATGCCCCTGGAACGGATACTGGCGGGTTGAACGTATTAACAGATGACCGCACCGTGTGTGGCGGAACCCGGCCTTGATCTCTGCGCCGGGTTCCGCGTTACCTGGGGACAATAAAAAAATATTGACACACAAGGTGGAAGTGCTAAAATGGTTATTGGTCGTACCACCGGGCCATTGTACAGGTAAGATATGGAAGCGGAAAAAAGCATACTCGATCCGGTCGTGAAGAGCAGGCTCCACGAAGGGATCGTCAGGCAGATCCAGAGAAAGATCATTTCGGGGGACTTTGCCCTGGGGCAGAAACTCCCCCCCGAACGGGAAATAGCACAGAGTCTGAACGTTAACAGGGCAACACTGCGGGAAGCCCTGAAAAAACTGGAACTGCTGGGTTTACTTGAAATACGACATGGTGATGGTATCTATGTACGTAATTATCTGGAAAGCGGCAACCTCGAACTTTTTAAAAACATCATTTATATGGATGATGTGATCAGCCTGGAACTACTGACCAACATTCTTGATATACGGAAGATACTGGCGCCTGAAATGGCCGCCCTTGCGGCCCTGCACCGGTCGGACGATGAGATGAAAGAACTGGAACGCGCGACGGCGGGTGAACTTACCGGGTCCATGCTGGAACAGGATTTAATGGTGCACCATATAATCGCACGGGCCAGCCGCAATATGCTCTACATATTCATTTTGAATTTTTTCAACCAGCTTTTCCGGGATTACGGGTATCTTTATTTCAACGCGGTGAAAAACCGTGAGAGGTCAGGGAAATTCCACCGCGAGATATGCGCGGCCGTTAAGAACCGGCAGAGTGAAAAAGCGAGGAAAATCATGCTCCAGGTGCTTCAGTATACCGAGGAACGCATATACGAGTATTATAATGACACCATAGGCGCGAAAGGTCTCACCCGTAAAGGAGGGGCACAATGAAAAGGTTTCTGGCACAATACCGTGGAGAGGAATATGATGTCGCCATTATCGGTGGAGGTATTACCGGTGCCGCGGTCGCCTATGACGCCGCTTCCCGGGGACTGAGTGTCGTGCTTTGCGAAAAGGACGATTTCGGATGGGCCACCTCCTCCGCAAATTCAAAGCTCATACACGGCGGCCTGAGGTATCTCGCGAACTTTGAATACGGCCTGGTTCGTGAATCGCTCCGCGAACGGAGAATCCTCGCCAACATCGCTCCCAATCTGGTACACCCGATCCCGTTTATGGTACCGACCTATCATTCCATTAAAAACAGCAAGCTGCTGCTCATGGCCGGGCTTACCACTTACGACATTCTCGCTTTCGACAAGAAATGGACCTGGGATAAAGGCAAAAGGATTCCCAACCATTCCACTTTTTCGAGAAAAAAGGCGCTTTCCATGGAGCCCAACCTTCGTAAGAAGGGACTGACCGGCGCGTTGCTGTATTATGATTCTCAGAGTATTTCACCTGAACGTTTTACACTGGCATTTATTAAATCGGCGGTTAATTACGGCGCCCACGTGGCGAACTACGCCGAGGTAAAAAATTTTCTCTACGGCCCCAGCAAGGGGGGGAACAAAAGGATATCAGGAATACTGGTGAGGGACAAGCTGAAGAACCGTAACGTGGAAGTGAAGGCACGGCTGACCATAAACTGCGGAGGACCCTGGGCCGACATCGTTCTGCGGCACGCGGGTGACGGCGAGATCAGTCACCGCATACGCCGTTCCGAGGGCATTCATATTATTACCCGCAGTCTCACGCGGAAATACGCGGTCACCATGATGACTCCCGGGGGAAGGCATTTCTTCATCATACCCTGGAGGGGATACTCGCTGATCGGCACCACCGACAAAGAATATGTGGGAAACCCCGACGATTACCGTGTGTCCAGGGAGAGCATAGAGGAGTTCATCGAGGAGATAAACGCTTCTTTCGGTGAGGGGAACCTCGCATACAGGGACGTGCTGTTCGCCTACGGAGGGCTGCGCCCCCTGGTGGACACCCAGACCGAGGGTACCTATGAGACGTCCCGCAAATATGAGATTTACAACAATGCCCTGGAAGGATTCGAGGGGCTCATTACGGTGGAAGGCGGTAAGTGGACCACCAGCCGGAATCTTGCCGTCAATGTAATGAACATGGTGCAGAAAAAACTGAAGGTCCACCTCCCGTCATCGGCCACCTCTACCGAATACCTGCGGGGTTGCGAGATCGATTCTATGGAAGGGTTTTTAAACGAGATAAATACGGAAAACCCGGGTTACGGAGAAAAGACCATGGACACCCTGGGGAAACTCTACGGCACCGCATATAAAGAAGTGCTGAACGTCGCCGCGGAGGAAAAAGAATATTCACAGCGCCTCAACGATGACGGTGAAATACTCGCCCAGGTAGTTTACGCAATACGTAAAGAAATGGCCTGCGGTTTGGATGACATCCTGATGAGGAGGACCGGTATCGGCACCCTGGGGTATCCGGGGGACGCCGTGGTCAGGAAAGTCGCGGCGATCGCGGCTAAAGAGCTCAGGTGGAACGAAACCAGAAAGAAACACGAAATAGATAAGGTTAAAACAATGCTGCAGGTTCCCAAATAAGCTGAACAACAGGCAAGTCTCCAGGAATCGGTGTTCCGGATAAGAACAATCGGAACATTTTAAGCGGGTGGACCCGGAGCAGGTAGAGATCGCCGGTGTCCATGCCAGTGCGGCACGCCGGGGTTAAAAAGGTAAGACAATGGCTGAAATCATACCTCTCAGAGAGTGTCCAGACTACGCACCGGTGCTGGCCTACTGGTCATATAATCTCTGGTACCGTTCGCGGCCCATCGACTATAATACCATTATTAAAGCCTATCGTCAGAGGGCGTCTGGCGAAAAGATGCCCCTGGCATGGGTCGCCATCGAAGAAGAGATGCCGGTGGGCATGGTCTCTCTCAAGGAGGACGATCTCTGGTCCCGCAAGGATCTCAACCCCTGGCTGGCCTCGCTCTACACGGTGCCCGAATTTCGCAATCGGGGTATCGCCGCAGGGCTTATCAATGCCGTGGTTGCGGGGGCGCGTGAACTGGGTTGCGACAGACTCTACCTTTTTCTGGGACACGGGGAGGAAAGGGACCTGGGGGCATATTACGGGAAGCGGGGCTGGACATATCTTGAGGACGCCGTGGATAACGACGGTCATCCCACCAGGGTTTATTATTACGACTGCTGAGGTTTCGGATGTCCCTGCGAGAGGCTCTATTCATCCGCAGACAGAACCGTTTTGTCGGCACCGCGCATCTGGACGGGAAAAACACCACGGTGTATATCCCCAACACAGGCCGTCTCGCCGAACTGTTGATCCCCAACCGGAAAGTACTGCTGGCCCCCTGCGCCGGAAAGCACCGCTATAAACTGCGTTACGTGATCTACAAGGACAATCCCGTCTTTATCGATTCGGTGGGTACAAACGCCGTGTTTGCAGAGCTTTTAGCGGAGGGCAAGGTCCCGGGACTTGAGGATTTCCGTATGGTGCACAGGGAAGTTCCCTGTGGGAAACACCGCTTCGATTTTTTACTGGAAAACTCCAGGGGTAGGGAAATATATCTTGAGTTGAAGTCGTGCACCCTGGCCTGGAAAAACGTGGCGGCGTTTCCCGACGCTCCCACCGTACGAGGATTACATCATCTGCTGGCCCTGCGGGAGAGCGGTCGGGGGATGGTAGTGTTTTTTATACTTCATCAAGGCGTAAGACTTTTCACGCCCGATTATCATACTCACTACGCCTTTTATCAAACATTGAAAGAATGTTCGGGCGAGGTCCCGGTCATGGCCTGTGCGGCCGAATACGGCGCTAACTATACAATAACAGGCGCTTCCCCTTCGAGGGTACTGCTGCCTGAGGTGAGGCCGGCGGGGAGCTATATGCTGGTATTAAAAAACCCAGTGTCCTTTGTTTCCGCGGTGGGCTCACTCGGTGAGGTGGAATTTGTTCCGGGGTATTATGTGTATGCAGGTAGCGGTATGGGTAATCTTTTTGCCCGTATCGGCCGGCACCTGAGGAAAAGAGGTCCCACGCACTGGCATATCGATTACGTGAAAGGGCGAATGGAGCTTACGCGTGACCTGCCCATAGTGGGCACTGAAAACCGCGAATGCCTGCTGGCGGCAAAAATGACGGCAATGGGCGGGGCCGTAATACCCGGTTTCGGGTCATCGGACTGCAGGTGCGCCGGGCATTTCCATTACTTCAGCCATAACCCCATGGAACGGGAATGCTTCTGGGACCTGGTGCTGGAAGAACGTTTCGGATCATATACCGGCGGTGATCTCTCCACCTGACGGCGCCAAAGTTGACGCTCCCCCCGGTTTCTGTTATATATTATTATAATATTCAGCGATGAATATAAGGTAATAGGCGCGCTTATGGACAATCCCTACAAAAAGGCGCTGGGGCTGGAATACTTTACCGTGGGGTATAACTTCATCGAGGCGCTGGTGTCCATCGCCGCCGGGGGGGCCGCCAATAGCATCGCCCTTGTCGGGTTCGGGCTTGACAGCATTGTGGAATCACTTTCGGGCCTTATTCTAATATGGAGGCTGAAAAAACACGGCACCATGGATGAAGAGGGGGAGGAACGGGTTGAGCGCCGGGCGACGTTTTTAGTAGGCATCACTTTTTTTCTTTTGGGGGCTTATGTGCTTTTCGAATCTGTACGAAAGATCGTGTTAAGGGACCTTTCGGAACCGTCAGTCGTGGGGATTATCGTGGCAGTGCTCTCCCTTATCGTGATGCCTGTGCTGGGACACCGAAAAAAGAAACTCGGCAGGCAGCTGGGTCTTAAATCACTGGAAGCCGACGCGAAGGAAACCTTCGCATGCTCCTTTCTCTCAGCGGCGCTCTTGGCAGGACTGGTGAGCCGGTACCTGTTCGACTTCTGGCCGGCCGACCCCCTGGCGGGACTGATAATCACGGCCTTCCTTTTCCGGGAAGGTTATGAACTGGTCTTTGAGGGCGGGGGGGGAGGATAATGGCAAATAACGAAACAGGCACATTGGTATAGAGGTCTTGTTCCCCTGATGTATAAACAAGAGGTGGCGCCATGAATACCATTTTGTTGCGATGCCTGTCATGCGGAACGAAAAACCGGGTGAGAACCGACCGTCTGGCACATAAACCGGCCTGCGGCAAATGCCGGGCCCCCCTCTCAATGCCCGGCCATCCCGTCGATGCCACCGCATCGAGTTTTCAGGAGGAAGTGGTCAACTGGCCGGGAGCGGTGCTGGCGGTCTTCTGGTCCCCCTCCTGCGGTCACTGCATGCGGCTGAACCCCGTACTCGACCAGCTTGCGGAGGAAAATCAGGGAAAGCTCAAGATAGTAAAGGTCAACGTGCAGTCCGAGCAGCACCTTGCCTTCCAGTTCGGGGTGAGAGGGGTTCCCTTTCTGACGCTTTACCACAACGGCAGGAGAATCGCCGACCTTCCGGGTGCCGTGCCGAAAGACCGTCTGGTATCCTGGATCGACGCTCATCTAGGTAATTGAATCACACTGTACCCTCTAATTCATTTTTTAAAAGAAGATGAAATCGATGATCATTCAGCACGGTCAGTGGTTTAATTGAAATCTTTCAGTATATATACAGAAAACGGCAGCCTCACCGGGCGCCGGCTTTACCTACAATGCGGCGGGAACCGACTCCGCAGCTGATGATGGTGCGCATGGCGTCGTCGGCGGGGTGGTCCACCGGGGAGACCTGGTCCGCCCTGAGGTGGTAGATGAATCCCGAGGTGGGATTGGGTCCGGTGGGCACAAACACCGTATAGCTGCCGTCTTCATGTTCGTCGGTGATGAAGCCTGTGGCGCGGGTATCGCCACCGAACAGCCGTACCACGGCCACGCGTGTGAAAGGGGTCCTTCCCCCGCCGAAAAGCTGCTGTACCGTTTCCTTTATCACGCCGTAACCCGGTATCCTTTTCAGAATCCATGCCTCGGAAACACGATAGAGATACGCTCCCAACCGCGTCCTGATCATGATTCCCAGCACGAAACAGGAAAGGAGCATGAACAGCACGACCGTTATATCGGCAAGCATCTCGGGTACACCCACGGTGTATACCAGGATGTCAGTCAGGGGTTGTATGAAACCGGTCAGTATCTTATAGAGCCAGGTGAGCACCATGAGTGACACCGCAACGGGTAACACAACCAGGAACCCTCCCAGCAGGGATGTTTTAATGAAGGATTTCAACCGTTCCATGTTTAACGACTCCTTAAATTTGTAATATATCAGCGGAAAATCCCCGCCTCAACTTAGGTACTTCTGACCCGGCCGGGTGTGACGATGATACACTGATCCAGTGAAGTAAGCCGCCGGTGATTGATCACTGTACGCATTGGCGTACTCCCTCTTCACGGTTCAGGATCGCAGCGTCGCAATCAGGCGGAGGGGGTTGAGAAGCAGTTCCAGGGCCCATATGATATCGGTACATACCACCTGAGCTGAAGCCACGGTTTCGGCCCAGGCCCCCTCCTTCTGGACCACCGCAATCCCCAGGGCGGCTTCTTTCAGCATGATGAGGTCGTTCCGCCCGTTGCCGACGGCGCAGACCGAATCCCTGCCGAGTTTTACCACATAGCGGGATTTCGCCTCTCCCTGGTTCTCCGCGGGGATGATTTCACACCGGCAGGGGAGGCCATGAAGGTGTGAGAAAGCGCCGCCGAAGGTGTCGGCAGTGAGTATATGGATCTCCACGGCCGAAGAAAGCCTGCGTATAATGTCACTCACTCCGGCTATAAGCTTCCCGTCCTCCGCGATGGTGCCGTTATAATCCAGCACCAGGTGTTCAAGACGGATTCGGCGGTACCCCGGTATATCAATTTCTATCAAAGGCCGGCTCCTCTCCTGTGTTTCGCAGTCTGCCCCGGATCGCCGAGGTGAAAATACCGATTCCGCACAGTGCGGCGAAAAAAATGAATGCCGCCTGCTGGGCGTTCAGATACTGTATGAAATACTCGGGGGTTATGGCGTTCCTGCCAATATGAAACGCCAGGATCATCATGGCGATGCCCATGCTGAACATCTGGCCGGTGAGCCGCATGGTGCCCACGGTGCCCGATGCCAGTCCGTAATAGCGGCGTTCCACCGAACTCATCACGGCATTGGTGTTGGGCGAGGAAAAAAGGGCAAAGCCCAGTCCCAGCAGAATGAGGTAGGCCACGATTTCAGCGGTTCCGCTGGTCCCGTCGAGAAAGCCGCACATAACAAGACCCAGGGCGGTAAGGGCCATTCCGGCCGACGACAAAAGACGGGGTTCTATACGGTCTGAAAGTCTTCCTGCGAGCGGTGAAAAGACCGCCATAACGACGGGCTGGGAAACCAGTATCATGCCTGATTCCCCGGGGGTCATACCTTTTATGTACTGTAAAAAGAGACTCATAAGAAATGTCACGGCAAAGGTGGCGCTGTAGTTTATCAGCGCCGAAAGATTGGAAAAAGCGAACACCGGGTTGTATCTGAAGAGCCGCATGTCGAGCACGGGGTAGGGTATCTTAAGCTGTCGTATGATAAAACCGGCGATACCGGCGATGCCGCATCCCAGCAGCAGACCCCCGTTTCGTGACGGCATAAGGGAAAAACCGTACATGAGCGAAGCGAGGCCCAGGCTGAAGATCAAAGAACCCGCAAGATCGAACTTCTCCCCGCGGGCATCCGCCCATTCACTCCTTATACAGCGCAGTGTCAGGACTGCGGCAAGCAGGCACAGGGGGATGACGACCCAGAAGATGCTGCGCCACCCCATGAGTTCGGTGAGCAGGCCTCCCGCGAAAGGTCCTATCGACAGGCCCACATACACCATGGCGACGGCGATCCCCAGCACCCGTCCGCGGTCTTTCAGCGGATATACCGATATGAGAATGGCGGTACCCGTCCCGAACATCATTGCCGCTCCCATGCCCTGCAGTATCCGTATCGTGATCAGCGCCGGCGCCGATGGTGCAAGGGCGCATCCCATGGATGACAGGGTGAATATGCACAATCCCCACAGGAAGACGCGCCGCCGGCCCCTGATATCGGCGTATTTCCCCATGGGCACCAGGAACATGGCCGAGGCGAGGATAAACGCCGTGGGTATCCAGCTCAGCAGCATCGCGTCTATGGAAAACTCGGCGGCGATGGAGGGGAGCGCGATATTTACCGCCGATCCCATGAAGGGCGTGATCAGCGAAGCGACGCAGGCGACTATGAGCACTCCGCCTTTATTCACATTATGAGAATGAGTTTCATTATTACTTATCGTGTCTTTCATTGCGGTAACCGGGTATCGCTTTGCCGGTTGCGATGCAAACTGCTCAATGGCTTCCTCCCGTGAGGTGTAGACCCGAAACACCGGCGATGATCATGAATAAAAAAATGAATTTGGAGATCCCCGCCGGTTCGTTGAAATAAAATATGCCTACCAGCGTAATCAGCATGGTGCCCAGCCCGCTCCACACCGCATAGGCTACACCCAGGTCGATGCTTTTCAGCGCAAAAGTCAGGGAAGTGAAACTGAGCCCGTAGAAAAAGAATATCATGACCGAGGGGATTATGCGGCTGAATTGCTGGGACAGCTTCATGCTGGTGGTTCCGCAGACCTCGAACAGTATCGCCATGGCGAGTATAAGCCAGCTGTTGTTCATAATGCATTCTCCATGAATTGTTTTAAGGTCGCCGCCGCGTGGAATGAATTTACTGCCATGCCACCGGGGGATCCTTGCGCAACGGGAGGCGGTGATATCGATGCCGGGGATACCCCAGCATCAGCGAACCCAGCGCCGCGTGACCTTCGGGCAGACCGACGGCGCCGGCAAGGGGCGGCCAGAATTTCAACGCAGCGTCGAAAAACCCGGCCCAGCACGCACCCAGCCCCAGCGAGGAAGCGGCGAGTTCCATATAACCGATGGCCAGTATGGCCGCCGTGGGGGCCATGGAGTTTGCCGCATCTGCGTGACCTATCACCACATGAGGTGCATTGCGGAATATCGGGTCCATCCCCATCTCCCATCCCGCAACCACCATGTCCATGTGCATCTGTTTCGCCATTTCCGGCATCTGTTTGATCAGAACGCGCATCCAGTCGATTACATGGCCGGCATATGTCTTCAGTCTGTCACTAGTATACACCACGGTCCAGCTGAGCGGCTGCGAGTTATGCCCTGACGGGGCGTAACGGGCGATATCGATAAGCCTGAGGATTGTTTCCTTCTCGACGGTTTTCTCCCGGTAGGTTCTTATCGAACGGCGTGCCCTGAGAAACTGTTCTGTATGTCCGGGACTCATGGGGATTTCCTTCATGACTTCCGGGCAGTCGGCGGCGGCCATGCTGCGGTGCGACAGCGCGCCATGGGGGCAGACGGCGACACAGTGGCCGCAGTCGATGCAGAGGGCCCAGGCGCCCTTCACCGGTACGGGGAGCTTTTCTCCTGGAGCGATCTGGAGTATTTTAACCGGACATTCCTCCACACAGGCACCGCAGGAGGTGCAGGTTTCTTTATTTACAGAAACAAGGGCCATGGTGTATACCTCATTAATATTTGTGCTTATAAGAAGGTTGGAGCCGTGATATGGCAAGTAAAAATCCGGGAAATGAACCGGCAGCCCCCGGAAACATGGGTCAATGAGCCCGGAGAAAAAATCATGAAGGAGATGGACATATGAAGGATTCCTACGCGGAATTGGGGGCGAGACTATCCAGAGGCACGGCCAGGGCCTCGCGTGAAATCGAAAAGTGCATCACACTTCTGCGCCGCTATAAGTACTCCCTTATGAAAGACCTGTACGGTAACAAGTACGGCAAAGGGGGCAACAAGGTCCAGACCTTAGCCATGAAGGATATTTTACGAAAGCCCGGTAACGTAGTGGAGGGAAAGGTCCGTGGGGTCGCCGCTTCGGGTGCGGCGGACCTGGTCCCTGTGGTAACCGGCGCCGCGGTTCGGGATCTGCGGTTTCGGCCAGAGCACTGCAGATCGGTGGACCGGGATACGGCGAGACAATACGACGCCCTGAGGGTCGGCGGGGGGGATATCGTCATGGTGAAAAAGGGTGACGCCGCATGCCGGTGCGCCATTATCCCGGTTTTTCACCCTGGGGTCCTGGTGGGCCGTGAATGCCTGGGTCTCATGATAGATCCCTCGGCATGCAACCCCTTTTATCTGAACAACATGCTGCATCACTGGCTGCACACCGGTTATCTGCGGCAAAGAATCGCACCGAAGGGGACTGTGAAAGCGGATCTTCTGCTCTCACTGCCCGTTGTCCTCCCCACCCAGAAAGAGCAGCAGCGGGTGGCCGATCTGCTGCTTTCAGTCTCGGCGCGCATCGTTGACGCCGAAGAAGCGGAACGGATGATTTCCCGGGCCGCGGGATGACTGTTAAATGGAGGAGAAGATATTAAATGATGACTATTCATGAAATGAAATGTATTTCACTTAATACAACGGCAGTGTAACGAAATAATGAAAAATTGATAGACAGAACTACGCCGGTGTTTCCATATTTCCTGCTTGAAAATCCTCTTTAGGTGGGCGATATGCATACCCTTGGTATTAATATAGGTTCATCCAATGTTAAAGCGGTACTCCTCGATGTGGACGCCATCCAGTGGAGCGAGGTGGTTCCACATGAAGGGAATTTCATCGAGGCGTTAAAAAAGATACTTTCGGCAAAGGATCTACCAGGTACAATTTGCGCGCTTGCGACGGGTACCGAGGGGCGGCACCTCCTCAACCTCCCTTCGGTAATTGAACCGCTCTGCATCGAAGAGGCCATGAGGAGCATGGACGGCAATGTCGATGCGGTCGTCTCGATGGGGGGCGAGGACCTGGTGGTCTACACCGTGGACCGGGACAACAGGATTATTACGAGTTTTTCCGGCAACAAATGCGCCTCGGGAACCGGCGAGTTTTTCAGGCAGCAGCTGGGGCGGATGGATATGTCGCTTGAAGATGTCGACCGCATTCCCGCGGATTCCCGTGTACTGAAGCTTTCCACCCGCTGTTCCGTTTTCATGAAAAGCGATTGCACCCACCGGCTGAACAAGGGAGAGGCCACCAGGGGAGACATAGTGCTTTCCCTCTGCAACGTCATGGCGATCAAGGTTTCGGACTTTCTGACGAAGGCCAGGATTACCGAGGGGCGCATAGCGCTTACCGGCGGTGTGACTAGAAATCCGCACCTTCTGGGCCTGCTGAGGGAGAAAATGCCCCGCCTGGATATACTGGTGCCGGTACAGGCCCCGTTTTTTGAAGCCTACGGCGCCGCCCTCCTGGCCCGCAGTTCGGGAAAACCGCTGCCCTCTCTCAACCATATCGCGCGGCCTCACAGTATTAAGTTTGACCGGTTTAAAAACCTTAACGCCGCCGCCGGGAGGGTGAAGTTTCTTCCTTCGAAAAAAGGAAAAGTTAAACCGGGCCGGGAGTACCTCCTTGGGGTGGACGGAGGGTCCACCACCACCAAAGCGTGCCTGGTCGACATGGAGACCTCTGAAATCACCGCGTCATTTTACGGCCGCACCCACGGCGATCCGGTAGGGTCTCTGAAGAAATGCCTCGAAGAAATGAAAGCGCAGATACGCGACGATATCGGCGACGCGGAGATCGTTATATCCCAGGCGGCGACCACCGGGTCATCGCGGGAGATCCTGGGGGTTTTTCTTGAAACGCCCGCGGTGTACAACGAAATCATCGCCCATTCCGTCGGCACCACCTTTTACCAGGGCAACGTGGATACGATTTTCGAGATAGGCGGCCAGGACGCGAAATACGTACTGCTCAAGAACCGTGTCCCCATCGACTATGCGATGAACGAGGCCTGTTCGGCCGGCACCGGGTCCTTTCTCGAGGAATCCTGCCGCGGGGATCTCAACATCGAACATGCGTGGGAGATCGGCGATATAGCCCTCAAAGCCATGGAGCCCCTGAAGTTCGGCGAGCATTGCTCGGCCTTTATAAATTCGGACATACGCAAGGCCGTCCAGCAGGGGGCCTCCCGTGAGGACATCACCGCCGGGCTGGTTACCTCCATAGTATCGAATTACCTCAACCGTGTGGTGGGAAACCGCACCATCGGGAGCCATATAGTGCTTCAGGGGGGAGTGGCGCTCAACCGGGCGCTGCCGCTGGCATTTTCCCTTCTGCTGAACAAAGACATCATCGTTCCGCCAGACCCCGAGCTCATGGGTTGTTTCGGAGTGGCCCTGCTTGTAAGGGAAAAGATGCAGGAGGGGCTGATCGGGAAGAGCTCTTATCGATTAGACGGTATTCTCTCCACAGAGATCAGTTACGAGAAGGAATTCACCTGCCGCGGGTGCGATAATTACTGTCCCATCAGGGTCCTCAGGGTGAACGAGCACCGTTACATGTTCGGCGGCCGGTGCAATAAATACGCGAACATGCGAAAGAAGAAAAGCATCGATGAATCAGGTATCGCCGATTTCATACAGATAAGGAACGATCTGCTGTTCGGGGGATGCGTCCCCGATCCGGGAACACTCTCGCTGAAATCAGATCTTAAAATTCTGGTGCCCCGCTGCTTTTCCGTGTACAGCCTGTGGCCTTTTTATTCGTGGTTTTTTCACGAACTGGGTGTCAGGGCCGAGCTGACGCGGGAGGTTTCTCCAGAGGGAGTGGCCAGGGTTGAGAGCGGATACTGTTTTCCCGCCGAGATCGCCCACGGTGCGGTGCAGACCGCCCTGGATGCGGGCTTTGATTATATTTTTCTTCCCCATTTCCGTGACCTGGAAAGCTACGAGCAGGAGGCGCCCGCTGGTTTCTGCCCCATTACCCAGGCCCTGCCTTATTACATACGGCAGGCGTTTCCCGAGATTGGTCCGGAGAAAATCCTCGCACCGGTGGTGAGTTTCAAATACGGGAAAGACAAGGCGCTGGAGTCTTTTACCGCCATGGGTAAAACACTGGGTTTCACCGGGGCCGAATCCAGAGCGGCATTTGAGAATGCGCTGCGGCGTCAGATAGAATATGAGGAAAAGTCGATGGCGCTGGGCGAGTCGGCCCTGGAGCATGCCCGGAAATCGGGTAAGCCCGTGATCGCGGTCCTTGGACGTCCCTACAACGCCTTCACGCAGGACGCGAACATGGGCATCCCCCGGAAGTTCACCTCTAGGGGCTACACCGTGATACCCTTCGATATACTGCCTTTCCGGGAAAAGGAGATATTTCCCAACATGTACTGGTATTACGGCCAGCAGAATATGAAGACCGGCGTGCTGCTGAAAAACGAGCCTAACGTATTTGTGACTTACATATCCAACTTCTCATGCGCGCCGGATTCTTTCATGCTCCATTATCTGAAATGGATCATGGGTACCAAACCCTTCCTTATACTGGAAATGGATTCACATACCGCCGACGCGGGCGTCGATACGAGAGTGGAGGCCTTTCTGGACATCATTGACGGATTTCGCGCAAGGTACGAGGAACTCGGCGGGGAACGGTACGACAACGGTCTCAGGTTTATGGTCGGCGACGATCTATATGTGGTGAACCATGCAACCGGGGAGCGGATTCCCGTGCGGCACAATCCCAGCGTGAAACTCCTGCTGGCTAATATGGGCCGCCTGGGCGCGGAGCTCCTGGCGGCTTCACTGCGCTCGGCCGGCATCAGCACCGTCGCGATGCCGCTCGCCGACGCGGCTACGGTCCAGATGGCAAGGAACTATGCATCGGGAAAGGAATGCCTCCCCTCGCACCTGGTGTTGGGGAGCGCCCTGCGGTACTTCGCCTCGGACAATTACCGCAAAGACGAACTGTACCTGCTCTTCGTCCCCTCCACCACCGGGCCGTGCCGCACGGGACAGTACTTCGTTTTTTTCGAGAACCTGTTCCGCGACCTGCGGCTGGAAAACGTCGTGGTGGTCACCCTGAATTCGGACAACTCGTACAATGAACTGGGCCCGGTTTTCTCGAAACATGCCTGGTGGGGTTTATGCATCAGCGATTACATGAAAGACGTCGAGACGGTGCTGAGAGCCTGCGCCGCCGACCCGGTTAAGGCCATGGCGCGCTATGACGAACTCTGGCACGAACTGGTCGCCGTGGCCGAAAAGGACGTTACCGGCGTATTGCCGGCGCTGAAGCGAATTGCGCGTGAAATAGCAAAGATCCCCCTGAAACGGCGTCCCGGGGAATGTCCTAAAGTACTTATAGTGGGAGAGATTTACGTGCGCCGGGATGATTTCGCCGTAGATGAACTGGTACAGCATTTCAGCGGCAGGGGCATCATCGCCAAGGTGTCGGGGATAACGGAGTGGATATATTACTGCGATCACACCCGCCGTCACGAACTGGTCAAGAAGCTGCGCCTGCTGCCGTGGTTCCGCAGGGTTTTTTCGGGCTCGTTCCGGGAGCTGATCGGCTGGCACATTGAGGCCGCCTATAAACACCGGGTCGAGGACCGAATAAAAAGCGCACTGGGCATAACGGGCCTGCTGCCCGATACCCCCCACAATATGATCCGTATCATGGACAACGCGGAAAAATACTTCGTGACTGACGAGCTGCATTCAGAGATCAGCGTTTCGAGTGGTGTCGCGGCGACCGCCATGATGAACGGTTACTCAGGGATCGTCAATATCGCCCCCTTCGCCTGTCTCATCGGCAGGGTTATCGAAGGACTGATCACGCCGTGGGCGAGAAACCGGCGTTATCCCGTTATGTCGGTGGAGATAGACGGGAACCTCTTACCCCCCAATATCGTGAGCAAACTGGAGATCTTCATGCTGAACGTGCTGCGGTTCAGGGACAATCCCGATATCGGGGAGATGATAGAGACCGGGAGCGGGGAACAGGCCCTGTTGAGCCGCAAGATCATGAAGGAATAAGGACGGTTCCGGCACTCCCGGCACTGCGGCGGAAGGATTATTTCTTCCCCTTTTTACCGTAGTCTTCCCTCAGCTTGTATTTGAGCACTTTGCCTGAAACATTGCGTGGAAGGGCGGATACGGTTTCAAGAAGCCTCGGTATCTTGTAATCGGCGATCCTGGTTTTAAGGAACGTCTTCAGTTCATCCAGGGTAATGGTCTCACCCTGCTTGGGCGCCACCACCGCCATTACGGTTTCGCCCCAGCTCGGGTGCGGCACGCCGATGATGGAGGCCTCCTGTACCTTCGGGTGTTCATAGATGGCGTCCTCCACTTCCTTGCTGTAGACGTTCTCACCCCCGGTTATGATCATGTCTTTCTTGCGGTCCACCAGAGTGATATAACCCTCATCGTCCATGACCCCCAGGTCGCCCGAATAGACCCACCCGTCGCGGATGGCTTCGGCGGTGGCCTCCGGGTTCTTGTAATAACCTTTCATGATGGTGTCGCCCCTGACACAGAGTTCGCCTATCACACCGGCTTCGGTGATGGTGTTTCCCTTTTCATCGGCGATGCGGCTTTCCATGTTGACGACGTATTTACCGCCGGCGCCGGCTTTTCGTATCTGGTCTTCGGGCAGCAGCGCTATGCCGCCGGGCCCGCCCTCGGTGAAGCCGCAGAGGCAGAAGAAACTCTCGGTCTTGAACTTCTGTATCATCTGGCGCACCGATTCGGCCGCCATGGGGGCGGCCCCGTAGCCGTAAAAACGTACGGAGGAGAGATCGTACTTGTCGAAGTCGGGGACCAGCATCATGAAGCTGTACATTACCGGAGCGCCGAAAAACTGGGTGATCTTCTCGTTCTGGATCAGTGAGAGGATTTTATCGGGGATGAAGTCCTTTACCACGACATGGGTACACCCCAGATACGTACCCGGGTTGAGATAAAGGTTCAACTCGGCCGAATGAAAGAGCGGCGCCGCGTGCAGAACCCGGTCACTGGGATTGAGCCCTACAAGGCTCGATACCGTAGTGGTCAGCACTATCTGGTTGTGATGGGTGAGGACTGCCCCCTTCGGTCTGCCGGTAGTGCCCGAGGTGTAGATTATTTCGCTTTCATCAAATTCGCCGATCTCGATCCCGGGCTCGTCTTTCTTACCTGATGTCATGATGCCGGACAGGGTTTCGAACTCCTTGAAGGCGGCAGTTCCCGCGGAAATGAACTTTTTTATGTTTTTCAGACGGGGTTTCATTTCACGAACCGCCGGCTCAAACAGGTCATCGAAGATCAGTACCCTGGCATCGCAGTGGTTGAAGATGTATTCCGCTTCGGGCGGCGCCAGCCTGAAGTTCACCGGTACAGCGACACAGCCTGCCTTTACCGTGCCGTAGAATGCGAACACGAACATATCGGAATTGAACATCCACATTGCGACTTTGTCCCCTTTCTTGAGACCCAGTTTCAACAGTTCATTGGATACGGTATTGACCCGTTCGTTCACCTCCTTCCAGCGATATCGCCTGTCTTCGTAGACAAGCGCCTCTTTTTCGGGAATCATACGGGAGTTGCGCGCGACCAGTTCGCCTAAATTCATTGAATGACCTCCTGTGTATAGTGGTTTGTAAACTTAAATAACGGGTCGCGGTCCCCGGCATAAATAATACAGGCAGGGGGAAAGGGGTGTAAGGACCGGGCGCGGTTTACGCAGGACCTCGGACCGTTGTTCAGAATGTATGTATTGCAACACAAAATATTTATGTGTTAACATATAATTTTTCAAGCATTATTTCATTTTATCGGTCGCAACACCGGCCTTTGTCTTCACGTCTGCGTGAGCGGGAAGTCATTCTGTTGCGGCTGTGAATTCAAGTGCCCCTTCGGCGGTGCAGGGGTTTTTTTTCTTGCTATAAAACTTAACCGTTCTATACTAATCGGGAATGATGTAAAACCGAGAAATGTAATGTTTTCCCGGCAATTGCACTACGGCGGGTTAATGATAACCGGTTATCGTCACTTCGCGTAGCCGAACATCTTCCGGAGCGGCAAATCCAGACATGGCAGAAAAGAAAAAAAAATCCTCGGCACGCTCGTTGATGAAAGATGAAGCGGAGGTAAAAGCCGGCAAAGAAAAAACCGTTGAGGCTTCAGATACCAAGGTGCCAGACCAGGGCCCTTCTCCGGCCCAACCCCGCGGGTCCGGGGCAAAAAGAAGAAGTTCACGCCCGCTCTCCCTGGCAATAACGCTCAACGCACTCAAGATATTGTGTATATGGGTCCCGTTGTCGCTGCTGTTTCTCCTGGTGCTGGTCTTACTTACGGCCCAGCTGTACCTTACGCCGCAAAGGGTGGAAAACCTTGTGGTGGCGGGTTTCAGGTCGGCCTCCCACGGCGATATCTCGTTGAGGGTACGACGGTTCAATCCCTACCGGGGTTTTGTTATAGAAAATCTGGAGATCAGGAACGGAAAAGCGTTCGGTGGTACAAAGTTTCTGGAAATAGAGCGACTGGTGCTGGATTACCGTTTTTTCCCCCTCCTGATAGGCAACGTCTATTTCAATGAAATCGGCATTTATAAACCGCGAATATACCTCGAGCAGAAGAAAGGTGTCTGGAACGCCGCGGTTCTTATGAAGGAACCGGAGAAACCCACTGAAAAGAAAAAAGAGAAGAAAGAAGAAAAAAAACCCGTACCGAAAGCCTCTTCAAAAGAAATCAATCTTCCGGTTTCGGTAACGGTTAAGTTTAAATTTGTCCTTGAGGATTTAAGGGTTTACGCCAGAAGCGTGGCCTTCACCTCGTCCATGGAAGGGTTGAGCGCGGGCATGGAAATTTACATTCCCCCTTTCAAGCGGATACCAAAATCCCTGGAAGCGGTCTCCATACTGGAGCGTATGAAGATCGTGCTGAACCCGCGGGAGGAAATGGATGTATCCTTCGTCTCAAAGGAGATCGGCGTACAGCCGCCGCTGGTCCTCACCTGGAAACTGTTGTATGAAAGAAAAAAAGAAGGACCGTCGGTGTTTACCAGCCTGTTCAAATTCGGCACCTATAAAACCCCGGTCCGGTTCAAGAGAACACACCTGGCCCCGCTGCATTTCATGCTGAGCTACGACCTTTATTATGATCCTTCGGCTGACCGACTTTCGGTGAACCACTTCGGGCTCAGGTTTCTGGGCAGAAAATGGCTGTTCCTCACGGGAACCGTGGACAGGGTGACCACGACCCAGAACGTGGACCTGAGGATGACCGAGAGCACCATTATGCTTGACGACCTTTATCCCTATTACCGCGCCCTTACGGCGGACCGGAACACCGTTTTCGGCGGCGCCCTTTCCCTCTGCCCCCTGTATATAAAGGGTACGCCGGCGAATATGGACATCAGGGGAGAGGTGAACCTGCGCAACCTGAACTTCAAGAATCCCGCGGCGCAGGCCGCGGTGCCGCGACTGCAGGCCGCCTATACCGTGCTGAAACGGGGAGATTCCATGAAGGTGACGTCAAGAATAAAGGCCCCCGTCTTCACCTACGCCCTGGGAAGAAACCGGTCGGGAGACAACGGAATCGATATCGGTCTGGATCTTAACGCGCTGGATGGATTTACGCGGGTGAAGCTCGACGGCCTGACAATGAGGTACTATAATCCGGCAAGCGGCAAGAACGCGCTCTTTGTATCAATGACCGGAGACGTGGGACTCAAGCCCGGAACGGCCGGCACCCTCCGCATGGAGACATTGAGGTTCGAAAAGGGGCCCATGCTCGATATGCTTCCGCGCAACATCCGCAAGACCCTGGCGTCGGTCCCGCTGAACCGTCCTGTAGACATGACCATAGACCTTACCTTCGGCATGGGTAAGGATTTTGTCAGGGCGGGACTGGGCATGCTGGTAAAGGTGCCCGATTTCGACATCAGCGACCTTACCGTAAGGGCCGACATGGTCCAGGATAACCGTAAAAAACGCGTCACCCTGAACAATGTGAGCGTCGGCAGCCGTTCGCGTAACCTGCTCGCGTCGATACGGGGCGCCGTGGACATGAAAACGCCGCCGCTTTCAGACTCGAACCTGAAAGTCTCGGTGAAACTGGACTCCCCTCAGATGAACCCGGTGTACGGCGCCTGGAACGTTGCGGGGCTTGTGGAACTTTCGGCCGCTATGAAAGGAGATCTGAAAAACGGGAAGGCCTTCGGATCGGTGAGAATAAAAGATTTCAGCGTGAAAAACGTCCCGGCGAAGATGTATGTCGACGGCGTGAACATGAATTTCCCCTTCGAATACTACTTTACGCCGCGCTACAGGGGCGAAACCCGCCTGGTGGTCGACAAGACCAGCGTCATTGAAAACGAATTCTTCCGCGCCGGGGAAAACTTCTCCATAAGTTCAATCCGCGTGAAACATCCTTCCCGGGACCGGCTGGTGGAATACCTGAAGGACTTCTCCGCCTCGATGTCGTTCAGGAACAATACCTTCGAGATCGTGACCCTGAAGGCCACGGTGCTCGACGGCACTCTGTACGGGAGGGACATCTTCTTCAACCTTGCCGACATGAAGACGCGGAACATGGAGTTCAGGCTGGTCATGGACGTGACCAACGTGGATGTCGGCGTGCTGGACGATCCCGACCGGGCGAAGAAGATCCGTGACGCCGAGCTTTCGCTCAACGCGAACTTTTCTGGCCGCGGGGTAGATATACGAAGGGAACTGAATATGCAGGGATATGTAAATATATATAAAATCGGGGACAAGTTCGCCAATCGGCTTATGACGGGGCTCAGCGAAGAGAAGGGGAAGTCAAAGCTGGGCGCGATCGGACAGTTTGCCATGGATAATTCAATGAATGTGAAGGGTTTCAATTTCAACCTGGACAAGGGGCTGGTATACACCACCGTTACCCTGTCAAGGAGGGTGATCGGATACTTATTCGGGGTAAAAGATGAGAAAGTCGAATTTGAACGCATGCCCATCCAGGAGTATTTACGCAAGGTGAGAGAGGTGGAATAATGAACTCTTGTGCACAATATGGCGTTTCGTTCATCCTGACGGCTTTCCTGGCCGCGACAGGATGCGCATCGAGTCAAAACTGCGCCGGTTTTCCCAGCTGTCTCGAGATTTCATCCCCCGACATTCACCTGACCGGCGAGAAGACCGTGATCGAACGGCAGATGGTGGGGGAATACCGGGAGCTGGAAAAGGACGCCTGGATCATCGCCTCGGTCAAGACCGGGGTGGGCGACGCCAAGGGTGCGCCCCCGGTGCTCGGCGGCGACGAGGTGCTCTTCAGGGCAATGAAGATACGGGAATTCAATTCAGACAAGCTGCGCCGCTATAAGGACCAGGGCGCCCTGGGCGAAGGGTCGACCGGGCTTATCGCCTACATTTCACACCGCACCTACGAGCAGGACGGCGAAGCGAAAAAACTGCTGATACGCGTCGTCGAAGACGAGAATAACGCGCGCAGGACCATCTTCCGCCGCAGCCTCGAGAAAGCCGGTATCGAAAAACCCGGCGGCGAAGCGGTCGAGGCCTTCGGGTCGCGTTTCGCAGAAGAGCAGCGTGCGCTTGCGCGCCGTAACGACTGGGTACAGGAAAAATCAGGTCAGTGGGTGAGGAAGAAATGAGACGGCCGGTCGGAATATTCTTATCGCTGCTCGTCGGCTTTTCAGCGCCGGCCGGCTGTTACAGATCGGGCCCGCCGCCGGTTCAGTTCAATTATGGTGAGATACTGAAAAAGGCCTTCCGTTTCGAGGGCGAGGGCAGGGCCGTTCCCGTCACCATAGAGCAGTCCATAGAGGTAGACGGTACCGTCACGAACGACGGCATGTATTTCTTTTTCTCATCCGACCGAGAGAGAGGGAACTTCGATATCTACCTGCGCTCCCTCGCCGACATTACCACCGTGCGGATCACCTCCCATCCCTCCCGGGACTCTTCCCCCGCAATATCGCCCAGCGGCCGCTACCTGGCCTTCGTTTCCCGGCGGGAAGATCCAGAGGGTGACATTTTCGTGATTAAAGTTGACTGCAGCTCTCTCATAAAAAAAGCCGCGTCTTCGGTGAGCGGCGTCCCACCGCTGGACCCCTCGGCGGTGAACCTGACCATGGGCGCCGATCCCGTGACGAAAGCTCCCACGGTGGTCAGGGACGATTCGCCCGCATGGTCCCCCGACAGCCGCATGATCGCCTTTAGCTCCGCCCGCGGCGGCACGCAGAACATATGGATAATGGAGCGCAGCGGCGCCAACCCGAGAAAGCTTACCACCCGTGGAGGGCTCTACCCCAGGTTCTCACCCGACGGGAAGAGCATCATATTCATCTCGTACCGCGACGAGGGGAGCAACGGCGACATCTATATCGTTGATGTGGAAAGCGGCCGGGAACGCCAGGTGACCAGGGGACCTTCCCTGGAGATGAACCCCTCCTTCATGAGAAACGCTTCCGCAATCGTCTATACCCTGATAGACCGCGACACCAGCGGTGACGGTAAACTGGATCTCAAAGACAACTCGGTGATCTATTATAAAAACCTTACTGACGGGAGCGAATACCCCCTGACCCTATACTCGGGGTCCTCCTTCAGTCCGCGCTGGGCGCCCCTCTATGAAGGCATCGTGGTATATTCTGAACAGGTCGGCAGGAACATAAACATCAACATAATTCCCGAACGCGGCGTCATACCGCTCAGGGAAAGCGCGGCCGCCCAGTACGATCTGGCGGTAAGGTACCTGAGGGAGTTCGACGACGCGGAACGTTACCTCATGGGACTGGAAAGGGTCTATTTTTTCTTCGGGAAGAAACGCGATGTCGAATCACAGGTGCTCTGCGCCAGGGCACTCGCGGACGCGGCGGTTTATTACCGGCAAAAAGGAAATCGCGGTAGTGAGGAACGCATACGCGGGCACCTTGCGTTCATGGCGTCGGCGAAAAACGAATACGCCGCCGTGACGCTGCGCTACCTGGACGAGCGGAAAGCACGGGGAAACGGGGCGGCGGCGTTCCTGGACTCCCTGTACGCCATGCGCAAAAAGGCCCCCGCGGCTGATATGGTGCCCTACCTGCTGGAAGCGCTGGGGGATGAGTACGCACGTATCGGCAGGCCGGAGGAAGCGAGCGCCGGTTACCGTGAAATAATAACCTCCCACCCCGGATTCAAAAGGATCATCCATGTAAAATATAAACTCGCGGTATCTGGTCCCGTGGTCTTAAAGGAAGAAATATCACCCTACCTGCTCCAGGTGCTCAACACTAACATAACTTATCTGCGGAATGATGCAGTGGCGCATGTGCTCAAACTGCTGGAGAGTGAAAAAGACCTGGGGCGCAGAAGCGCCCTGATAGACCGGATGATGGTAAGGTACCGCAACGTTAAACCCATGCCAGGGTTGCTCCTCTATGCGGCGGGCAGTGCGACGTACCAGGCGGGCGACCTGAAGACCGCACGGACCCGGCTGCTCGAGGCATTGAAACTGGCCGGCAGGACCGACCTCCTGTCGTACAAGGCCAATGCCCTCCTGGGGACCATCGCCGAGCGGGAGAGAAATCCCGTTGAGATGGAGAAACACTACGCGGAGGTGGCCAATAATTACCAGACGAACTGGCCCCTGGGCGAAGCAAAAAAAATCGCCCTGAAACTGGTCGATTACTATGAGGACTACGGGGAGAGGGCGGAATACGCCGGTAATTACCGCGAGGCCGCGGCGCTGTACAAAAAATACGTCCATATGCTCACCTACCTGCACCTGAGAAAGCGTTTCGAGGACCTGTACAATGAACACGGCGCCCGAGCCCATGTGCTGTATATCGACGCCGGCGCCGATATGATCGGTGATGATTTTATTAAGCTCCAGGTGATCGAAAAGGAATACCTCAACCGCCTTAATATCGCCCGCATGGATTTCGACAAGGCCCACCTCTACGGGCTGGGCTATCTCTATGCACGAATGGCCCTGGTGAAGCAGCGGGATGAATCTGAGGGGATCAAGGGGGTGCTGCAATATTTTAAAATGGGGATCAACCAGCTGGACTGGGCGCTCTTCATCGACGACACCTTTATGGATCCGTACCTGCTCAAGGGATGGATCTACCAGTATGTGGACCTGGTCAGAAGTGAGGACCTGAAGCTGACCGGCGGCCGCAAGGAAAGAACGATAGAGGATTACTTTCCCCGCCACCTGTGGGAAAATTCCACGGGGCTGTACGAAAAGGCGCTGGCGACTAATCCCGAAGCCGAGAATCCCGAGACCGAGGGCAATCTGCACCTCAATCTGGCCAATACATACTTTCTGCTGAACAATTATCCCAGGGCGCTCGAGCATTACCGTCTTACCGCCCGCTATAAACGAAATTACTCTTCTAAAACCGTCGAGGCCTTTTTTCACTACCACTACGGTTACTGCCTGTGGCAGAGCAACCTGTACGCGGAGTCACGCGACGAAATGAACAAAGCGCTCTTCATTTATCAGATGCTGGGATCGGGGAAAAACCTGAAGCGGTACCGGTATCAGGTATTTTACCTCTACCGGTTTTTCGCGCTGCTCGCACGCGCCGAAAAGGACCATCGCGCGGCGATAGAATGGTATGTCAGAACGCTGGATTTCGCCCGAGCGAACCGTATCCACGTGGACCGCGCGCGTTATCTGCAGGAGATCGCCTCGTGCTACCGGGACCTGGGAGAAGAAGAAACGGCCCTTTCGTATCTGGACCGTGCGTGGGCCCTCCTCGGCAAATACAGGGACACCAGGGAACAGTACAAGATGCGATGGAAGGTCCTGGGACTGGGACCCCTGAGGTTCTATGACCTCGGGCCCGACATCGCGGTCATCGGCGACAACAGGGTCTATACGGAACTGAATACCGCCGACAAACGTCTGCTTAACGTCTCCCTGCAGGAGGAGATCCATCATGAAAGGGGCGATTATGCGGGGGCACTGACCTTCCTCCAGAGAAAAAACGAGCTGTTGAAAAAACCGGTCAACCAGACGGAACGTGAGGCCGCGGGGAAAACCCTCAACAACATCGGTTTCGCCTGGTTCCGTATGGGTGAGTACCGTTACGCCCGGGAGTATTTTCTCAAGGCATGGGATTACGCGGCGCGGAAGGAGATAAACGACCTCAATGGGATATTTGCTTCTATTATTAATCTTACCAATCTGTACGCCTTTCAGCTGGAGTCCGGTGCCGGGGAAAGCGACGCCGCGGCACGGGAGATAGAAGAACTGGCGTCCAGGGTTATGGCGTACCGCGACGGGTACGAGACCAGCCGTTACCAGAGTGAATTGAAGAGGCTTGAGCAGGAGGCCAGAACAAAAAAGAGTACCCTCTCACCGGAGGAACTGTCGTCGCTCAGGGGAAAGATCAGGGAGGATGCCCTGCGGATATATTACTCTCTGGACATTGCGCTGGGCATACTCAAATTCTATAAGGCCGATACCATGCCGAATGTTCCGCAGGGGAAAGTCGGGACCGGTACGATGGACAGGGCCTATGAAATTTACGCCGACAACCGCGACCGCTTCGCATTATACAACGAGGCGAGGATCCGTTTCGAGGCCGCCCTCGTCCAGGCGGGGGAAAGGATTTCAAAACGGCTGAAGGTGAAACTGCTGCTGAACCTCGCCTCATGCCAGGAACGCATCGGCATGATATCAGAGGCCTATGAAAGCTACGGCGAGGCCGAGAACGACGCCGCCGCGTACGAATACGGTGAGCTGAAATGGCAGGTGTACGCGGCCGTCGCCGGTTTTCTGCTGAAACACGGTGCTGAGATCGAGGGTAAGGATTACCGTACGGTCGCATGGGAATATTACCGCCGCGCACTGCGGGAGATTGAAGTACTGCCGGCATTGTATGCGGCGGACATGCAGAGAATACTGCGCATATATGACGGGTATGCGGGGTTCCTGATCGATACGGGAAGGCATAATGAAGCCCTGGAGGTGATGGAAAGGAAGTCCGAAGCGGAACGGATCATGTCCCTGTATCTCCTCGCGCCGGAGTTCCGTTCGGCCGACGACAACAGGGACTACCGGCGTTTCCGGGAATCGCTCTTCCGCCTAAAGGAATCCGGGCGGCAGGTTTCAGATCTGCTGGAAAGCGGACAGGCCAGGGATTCCGAAAAGGTCAGGCAGGAAATTGCTAAACTCGATGCGGTGAAAAAAAGCGTCGGAAAACTGGCGGGCGACTTACAGGAAAAACGCCCCCTCCTGGCTTCATATATGAAGTTTATGGAAGACAGGGTAAAACTCGATCCCGATACCGCGGGTTTTCGTTTTTTCATAAAAGGGGGGAACCTCTACGGCTGGGCGGTTACCTCGGAGGGAACCGTATTCAGGAACATCGGCGCGTTCGGTTCTGCGGAAAGGGACACCGAAGTTCGTCGTTTTATGGATTCTATTCCCCGAGGCCGCCGTCTGGTTGTTCTGGATAAGCATTCCGGATCGCTGCTGGGTGCGCTCGCCGTGCGTAATGTACCAACCGCACCACTTTTTGTCCCTTCTCTCGGAAGGGCCCGCTATCTTAACCGTAACGCAACCCTGGGGATATCCGGCGTATACGCAGACCAGAAAGGTATTATAAACCGGATCGCCGCTCATGAGGCGTTTTCATCCGTGATCTTCGAGGAGAACGGGCAAAAGAAAACCGGCTCCCTCCTCTATTCACTGATAATCGATGCCGGTGGTGAAAACGTTGCACAACGATTGTTTCGAGGGGATATGCGTCCGACGGTGCTGGTGAAAGGGGTTACGATGAAGGATATCCGTTCGATGCATATGATGATGGAAGCGTGTATGTACGCTGGGGTTGATTCCCTCATCATGTTTTCGGGGCTGGATTATGCCGGCATTGCCGGCCTCGTTCAAGAGCTTGCCGGGGTTAAATCGGCCGAAGGTGCGGCCCGTGGACTGGTGTTACGATGGGGAGCGCCCGGGTCGGCGAAGATCGCCGGAAAAGGGAAAGATACCGCGTCTGCTGAACGCCTCTATGCTTCCTTCCAGAAGGAATATGCCGCGGGAAACCTGCGCGAGGCTGAGATACGTCTGCTCAGATGGAAGACGGCGGCGGGGAATGCGCCCGATGTGGAGTCTCTGTACTGGCTTAAAAAATCCGAGATCGAGACGGCAGAGGGACGCCACGACGCGGCCGTGCAGGCGGCGGATAAAGCCCTGGGCCTTTCCGCCACCGGCAGCCCGGGTATTTTTGCCAACGCGGTTTCTATGAAGATATCTCTGCTGCTGTGGGAAGGCGACATTACCGCGGCAGATGAACTGATGCGGCGTACGAACACTGCGCTTTCCGGTACGCTGGATGGTCTGGTATATAACTCGATTGTCAGGATCATGAAGGGCGAATCACAGAAAACCGGTCTTCAGGCCATGGAAGGACTTAAATCGCTGGTCAGCCGGGACCGTCTGCGTATACTACAGGCTCTGTACCTTTCACTGGCAGGAATGGAGACCGTGGCACGTAATTCCCTGCACGATCTTGCGTTCGACATTCCCCTGAGTGAGAGGGAACTCTGCGCCGCGGTGTATATGGGGACTACGCCTCCCGGCGGGATACAGTCCCCGCGGGTCAGAGGACTCGCCAAACTTGCACGTCTGGCCGAAAACCCGGAACTGCTTAGGCGGGAAGCCGCCCTGCTAGCAGAGAAGGAAGGCGGGTATGACGACAGTTCCCCCTTTATAGTGCTGTCGGCGCTCAGGATTATGGTCGACCAGAGCAGGTTCGATCAGGTCGATGCTCTTGTGAATCTGGTCGACCAGGGCGCGCTCTACAAAAAAGGGCACTGGACCGGCGCGGTCCTGCTGGGGATGTCGCTGGAAACGATCTATCGAGCCGAAGATAAAAGCGGTGATGCCCTCAATACCCTGGGGGCGGTACTGGAAGCGCTCGGGCAGCGTCCTGTCCCCATGGTACGCAGGGACCTTTTCTACCGTCAGGCGGCTCTTTATGCCTTCATCGACCGTTATTTTGAAGCTTATGAATCGGCACGTGCAGGTGAAAAACTGCTGATCGCGGGGGACACCGGACTTTCGACCCGGTATGGCCTGCTGCTTGCCGAATGCGAAATCTCGCTTGGTAGATTCGACGATGCGTCGCGAAGGCTGGACTCGATCGATAAATCCACGCCTGAAGTGGAGTTTGCCTATGCGTTGCACCTGTTAAGGGCCCGTCTTGAGATGGCAAAAATAATCAGGCAGAAAAAGGCCGAAGAGAGAGACTGGAAAACGGTAGAATCCCTTGTTTTGAAAGGGCTCGAGGCGATCGATCGAAACCCCGAAAGCCTGGTACGTTTCAACAAGGCATATATGGTGTTCCAGAGTCTTGATTTTCTCATCTCATATAAGATGAGCAGAAAGGACTATCTGACCGCGCTGTTATACGCTGAAATCAGTAAACAGATACGAATACGGCTTCGCTTTCCGGAAACATACAGGGATTCGGATATCCCCGACGCAATAAGGACGGAATTTAAAAATATCAGGGACCGACGTGCCGGAGGGGACCGTTTTGTGCAACTGCTCGATCGGTATCCCGGTCTGATGTCTAATTCTCTGATAGCTTCGCTCCCCGTGGACCGGTTCCAGAAAAAAATTCCCGAAAACGCGGTGGTGCTTTATTTAACCAGGAACGGGAATGACATTCTTGCATGGGTAATAGACCGCCGGTTCATAGAACCCCTGCGGCTGAAAGACGGATACTCGAGAGCCGCGTCCGCTTCCGGGGCATACAGGAACGCCCTCGCGACATTTGGAAACACCATAACGGTGTCGAGAGATCTGTATTCGGTTTTTTCCCCCCTCGAAAGGTTTTACCGGAGTAAAAAAACGGTGATCTTTTGCACCGACAGCCATCTTGAAAGAGTGCCCTTTGAAATTATGGGCGATAAAAACATGCTTGAGGAGTCCCATTCCGTGGTTTTTCTCAGTTCGATCCTGTCCGGTCTGCGGGAATACCATCATGGTGCAAACCAGGTAGTGCTGGTTGAACCGGAGCGCCCCTCTATATATGCGGACCTCGAGATCACGGCGATACGCCAGTCGGGGATACCCTTCCGGCATGAAAAGATCATAAGCGGCGACAGGGGGCATGTGCTTTCTCCCGTATATTATAATCCATTGAAAAATGTGCTCATGGTCAACGGGAAGCCTTACACTGCAATGATGAAGAATGCCCGGACACTGTATTTTTCCGGTTCAGACGGTACGGGCATCCTGGGAAACAATGAGCTTGCCCTGTATAATTCCCTCAGGGGAGTGAACGCGATGGTGGTAAACGACGCCGAAATACGCGATGTGAACGGCGCCGTCTTTGTTGATGGTTTTTACACCGTTCTCAGGACCTCAGGTGATGTTTTAAAAGCCTTTGAAGCCGCAAAAACATCCGTGAGGGGAAAGAGGCGGTTCAGTTATCCCGCCTATTGGGCCGAAATTCGATTGTACATAAATGGATTGTAATTGATTTCTTCGATGATGATAATGGTTGCCGTTCAAGCTGGACACAGTGCCGTGGGACGGGATACGCGCCGATGAGTGAACCTTTCGATTTCAGAAGAAGAGTTGTGGTTGTTGATGATGATCGCATGGTCAATGACCTTTTATGTCGCATCCTCAGGGGACACTACGACGTGGAAAGTTATGACTGTGCCGAAAACATGCTGCACGGCACAGATCTCGCCCGGACCGATGTGGTCATTACCGACAACCGGTTACCAGGCATGGACGGTTTGCAGCTGCTCAGGGAACTCCAGAAGACAGATTTTCATATTCCTGTTATAGTCATAACCGGTTATGCCGAGCTCGATGATGCGATCTCCGCGCTGAAGAGCGGCGCCTTTGATTTCATACTCAAACCCTTCCAGAACGAACAGATCATCGTTTCGGTGCAGAAGGCTCTGGACAGCAGGGAACTGGTGATGCAGAATATCACCCTGCTGGAACAGCTCAAGATCAAGAACCGGGAACTGGAAAAACTGTATCGTAATATTCAGTCGAGAAACCTGGAAATAGAAAAGGAACTGGACATAGCGGGGAACCTTCAACGGTGCCTTTTCCCGGTGACATTTCCCGCGATCAAAGGTGTCGACTTCGCGCTGAAATACCTGCCGGTTGAAAAGATCAGCGGTGATTTTTTTGATTTTATAATCAGGAACGAAAACGAATTTTCCTTTATCTTTGCGGATGTGTCGGGTCACGGCGTGCCGGCAGCGCTTTATTCGGCCATGGTAAAAACAGCATTGAGTTCTGTGGGAGAGAGGGAGTTTACACCCTCAGGGGCGATTACGGAAATAAACCGGTTTCTCATTACTGCACAGAAGACCATGAGCTATAATTACGCCACCGTTTTCTTCGGAACTTTTGATCTTGCGAAAGGGAAACTGGTATATAGTAACGCGGGTATGCCCGCTCCGGTGCTGCTAAGAAAAAGCGGAGGGGTGGAATACCTCGGACCGAACGGCACATTTGTGGGGATCTTCGAAACGGCCCACTACCGTGACGAGGAAGTATCCCTGGGGAAAGACGACCGCCTTCTCTTTTACACGGACGGTGTTTTCGAGTGTACCAACCGTGATGATAAGATCATGGGACAGAAGATATTCATCGACCTGCTTCAACACTATATCGGGGAAGATATCGATACTATAATCGAGTCCCTTTTCGGGGATGTCATTAAATACAGTAAAGACTCGCGGTATACCGACGATATAACGCTGCTGGCGATGCACTACCGGGGTCGTTGATTCTGCCGGAAAACCGCGGCATAAAAGTATGACGATCCCTTTTTTTTTGCTTTTATTGCATACCAGGGCAGTAAAGAATATATGCCTGAACGATCATAAGGTATCCGGTTCCGGGATACTGTAAAAGAAGAAGTTTACCAGGAGGAAATATATGAATGTCCTTAAAACGGCTGCGGGAAAAATGCTGCCGGGCGCTTTTCTGGGATTGGTTTTCATGCTGATTGCCTCCGTTCCATGCCTGGCGCTGGAACTCAGTTTTTTTATCGGTGATGTCGGGATAGTGCGAAACGGCAAGGCGATAACGCCTGAATTGAAGTTGATCGTGGCGGCGGGAGATGTGGTTATAACCGGTAAGGGTGGAATCGCCGTACTGTCGTACAGTGACGGAAGCGAGATAAAGGTACTGGAGAAAAGCAGGGTCAGGATCGGGAGCCTGGCGGTCAAGGGCTCCGACGACGTATCGGTAATCACCGGCAACATCAACGCAAAGTTTAAAAAGATGGCAAGGGGGGGTGAACGCAAAGTGTACACGCCGACGACCGTTTGTTCGGTACGCGGCACCGATTTTCTCGTGGGAGTAAGCGATACGGCCGATTCCAGGATCGACCTTGCCCAGGGGAAAGTCAATGTGCGGAATCCTTACGGTGAGATCCGCCTCAAGGAAAACCAGAAATCGGAAATAGGCCTCGGCAAGGCGCCGGAAAAAAGCGATACGAAAACACCCATGAACGAATGGAAGGAAGCAGGCGACAGGGAACTGGACAGGGATCCCGAAGGCAGGGGCAGAAAGTTTAAGGATTATATGAACACACTGGATAACCGGAGTTCCAAAAATACCGGCGAACTCAACGGGCTGAACCGGAAACTCAGCGGCAGGCCCTCCAGCAAAAAGGATCTGGAAAAAACAGGTACTGATATCGATAATCTCCAGAACACCGTCGTTGATGATATGTTCCTGTGCGAGGCGGCCGGATCGTCGATTGATGGAGTGCTCAAACGATTCCAGAAAGACAAGGCTGAAATATACAATACCTATTTAAAGATCAAGGAAGAGTCGAACAAGGTACTGGAACAGCAGCGCCGTAACTATGAGGCCATTGAAGCGGTGCGGCAGGCGTATCGAAAAGCATATGAGGAAATCATGAAGGGCCACAAGGAACGCATGGAAAGGATCAGGGAGGGGATGGACAAAGGCAGCGTAAAACCCGAGATTAAAAAGAAATAAGATGCCTGCTTCCCTTCTTCAGCGATATCCCCCTCCCCGGTCTATACGCCCGTGAGAGAGGGGGATCACCGGTCAGGTTAAAGATGGTGCCCTTCTTTTACATTTTCCGTTCACCAGGTTGAATGAAAGATCGATCATCGCGATGATCTCCTGTACGGGAATAGTCCCGTCAATCGTGACCGTATTCCAGTGGGTTTTATTCATGTGATAGCCTGGTTGAACCGCGGGGTATTTCCCGCGCAGTTCCATGGCAAGGAACGGCTCGCATTTAAGGTTGATGCACACCGGCAGTACACCCAGTCTGATCAGGGCATACATTTTGTTGCTGCCGGTTTTCATTACCAGCACGTCGCCGCCGAAGGGAAAATCCTCGAAGGAACCGGGTTTGACGGCGCAGTACGCGCGTATACCGGCAAGGTCAAGCATTCTCATCTTCTGATGCTCCGCAGATAATCCCTCCCCCGTGCGATACCCTGTTCGAAACCCTCGAGGATCTTCCTCTCATCCCTCGTTAGCCGATCGACCCTGAATCCCTCAGGAGGATAGATCACGTCTATCCCCGTATATTTCTTTTCCAGATCGTCAAGCACGTGGTTATAAAAAGTGTAGCGGTTTTCCATGAATTCCACCAGGAAGCGGAACTGCTTGTCCTTATAGTATGACTCATAAAGGTTTTTAATCCAGAAGGACTCTTCCTTCTTGCGGTATCCCCTGTGACGGGTTACCACGACCAGTATTTCATCTTCACTGTATCCCATATCGAGGGCTTTACGGAAAGGGATGGGATCGAGCAGGCCACCGTCCAGAAAATGATGGTCCTTGTACCGCACGAACCCGCGGTAAAGAAAAGGGATCGCGGCCGTGGCCTTCAGAGCGATAAAAAGATCATCTTTTTTTGAATGCAGATATACTGCCTCGGGCCGGTTGTGAGGAGGGCAGTCCGTTGCCGTTATGAGCACCGTGCATGATTTACGCAGTCTTTTAAGGTCCAGCGGTTCCCTGCCCTTTATGATATTGTCCACCATCCAATCCAGGTTCAGTATGTGCCGCTCTGGACGCAGTATATTGGTGATAGTGATGAATTTACCGGAGAGAAGTTCAGTGAAGAAAGCATCGCGGGCGATGTGGATCTGGTGTGCGGCATACGCAGTGCCGGTGAGTGCGCCCGCGGAAGATCCGATAATGAGTTTCCAGGGAAAGAATGAACGGTCTGCAAAAGACTGCAGTACACCGGTCAGGAATATCCCCCTCATGCCCCCACCCTCGAGGATAAGGACCTTTTTCTTTTTGTATACAGGTATTCCCCTGATTCTTTTCAGCAGATCAAGCGACATGGCCTCTTTCCTGAACCCCGGCATACTGTATGCAAAAAACCGCTGAAATTTCCAAGCATTTTTCTGTTTTACCAGACCGCGTTGACATGATTGATTAGAAATGGTTGCGGTATGGTGCGGAAGCGTATATAAATATACTCATCCAACAGCTGTCGGAGGTAGGGAATGTACATTTTTCTGGTTCAGCACGGCGAGGCAGTTCCGGAGCAGACAAACCCCGAAAGACCACTTTCGGAAAATGGAAACGCACAGGTGTATCGTGCGGCGGAATTGCTGAAAAAGCTGTCTTTTTATCCGGAACTTATACTGCACAGCGGGAAACAAAGAGCTCGTGAAACCGCGGCAATTATTTCTAAGGTTCTGGGCGGTATTAAAATGGAATCGAGAAGTTATCTCAATCCGGGTGATGAACCCGACAGGTTGATTGAGGAGATATGTAATGCGAAACACACACTCCTGATCGCCGGGCACATGCCTTTCCTCTCTAAACTGGCATCACGGCTCCTGTTCCCGGACGGGGGAGCGCAGGTTATCGATATAACCAACGCATCGCCTCTGATCCTGATGCTTACTGAACATGGATGGCGGCTCGACACGTACATCAAGAACGATTACATAAGTTAAAAAAGGTATAAAACCAATTCCTTCGGTTTTTTGGAAGTATTAAAACCGTACAGGAAGTATGGTGAAGTCGTCCATAAAATAGCTGTCGGTTGCTCCGGCGGTGAGTTTGTTTTTGAAATGTTCCGTCAGATGCAAAGGGTCTTTATCGAAATTATCACTAACGATACCCAACAACAGGTCTTCTCCTTTTTCCAGGGATCCTTCGCCGAAGAAGTCCACCACACCGTCGGTGAATAGCAAGAGCAGGTCGCCGCTTTCGTAGGTTATAACCCGTTCTTCATATGCCGAAGATTCCTTCAATCCCAGTGGACCGCCTTTCGCGTTAAGACGTTCTATTTTTCGGCCTTTATTTCTGATCAAAAACTGGTCGTTGTGTCCTGCGCTGCCATAGGTTAAAATGTTGTTGTGCACGTCGACCAGGGCGTAAAAGAGCGTTACGAACATTCCGGACTCGGATTCTTCATAGATATACCTGTTTGACTGGGCCAGCAGCACTCCCGGCTGGTTGTGTATGCGCATTTCAGCGCGTATAATGTTTCTGGCTGAGTTCATGAAGAGCGCGGCGGGTATGCCTTTCCCCGATACGTCCCCTACCAGTACCGAGTATTTGTTTTCATCAAAACGAAAAAAATCATAAAAATCCCCTCCCACTTCTTTTGCCGGTCGGTTGAACGCGGCCATTCGATGGTGGCGCACCTCCGCGGGTATGGGTTGAAGAATCTTACGCTGTATCTCCGCCGCGATTTCGATCTCCTGCGCAAGCAGCCGCTGTGCCTCCATTCTTTTCTGGTACTGGATGTTCTGCCACGTTTCCGCCACATGGTTGGCCACGGTGGACACGACCCTCAGATCGAAGTCGGTGAAGGGGGTGCGGTCTTTTTTGTCTGATATGTTCAGTATGCCGATAATTTCGTCCATATACCTGATGGGGACCGAAACGAATGAACCGGTGCTGTACGACCGGTCGGAGGATGGAGGAATGCCCGGCAGGTCCTTGATCCGGTCGGAAATAACCAGCGGCATTCCGCTGATGAATACGTGCCCGGCGACTGAATTGTGCAGTTCTACTTCGGCTCCCGTCTGAACTCCTTCGGGAAGGCCCCGCCCCGCGCTCAGCACCAGTTTTTTCAGCTCGCGGTTGTACAACAGCAGTGAGCATTTGTCGACGTGTAGTGATTCGGCGATGCTTTCCACAATGGTGGAGAGCGTTTGATCACCCGTCTTTGCGAGGGATATGGCCTGGGAAATCTCGAAAAGCGCCGTGAGCTCTGCGATGCGATTGTTGAGTTCGTCGAATAATCTCCTGTTGGTAATGGCTATCGCCGCCTGGTCTGCAAGATAGGAAAGCAGTTCCAGGTCCCATTCGTCGTATCCCTCGCTCTTTACCGCGTTGACCGCGTCAAGCACACCGACCAGCTTCCCCTGTACCATCATGGGTACGCAGAGTATGCTGCGGGTCTGGAACTTGGATTTCTGGTCGATGTCCTTGAATATGCGCGGATCGTTTTCCCAGTCGTTTACGATCATGGGCTCTTCTGTCTGGGCGACCAGACCGACAATTCCCTTGCCCCGCGGGACCTTTTCTCCCTTGATGAGGTCTCCGCCGTCACCCAGCACGATGTTGAAGGTCAGATCCCCGCTTTTAGGTTCGGCAAGCAGCAGGGAGGCGCCTTCGGAATGCACCAGTTCCTTGGCCGTTTCCAGTATGACGGTCAGGAGCTCATCCAGCTGCATGGTGGAGTTTATCTGCCGGGTAATGTTGCCGATTATCTCGAGGTTCAGATTTCTGGCTTTAATAAGGTTCCTCCCCGGTGATCGGTACGATTCAACAAAACGACCGCAGTAAAATACCACCGCCGCACAAATAGTAATTGCCGTCCGTACGCTGTTCCCCTGTTATAATTGAATGGAACTACATCAGGTTGATTATAGCGTCTACCTTTTTTTAGGTCAAGAAATCCTTGAATGAACCATGGAACTGCTGTTTCACAATATAGTACTGCGTCCCGGTGAAGAGGAGAAATCCCTGCCGGAAAGGATCGGGTCTATGTACGGCATCGCTCCGCCCGCACGATGCCGAATTATACACCGGTCCCTTGATGCCCGTGATAAAAAGAGGATCGTATACCGCTACAGGGTCGCGGCCGAGGTTCCGGATGCGGCGGCCGCGCTGCTGCTCACAGGGCGTGAAGGAGTCACCGTCTGTCCGGAGGTAAAGAAGACGGCTGCGGCGGTCCGTTGCGGCGGCCGTCGCAGGGTGATTGTCATAGGTGCCGGCCCGTCGGGGCTCTTCTGCGCGCTGCGGCTCATTGAGGCGGGCGTCAGGGTGGAGCTGATCGAGCGGGGATCTCCCGTAGAGCGGAGGATGGACGACATCCGCCGGATGAAATCATCGGGGTTGTTGAATCCCGAGAGCAACGTGCTCTTCGGTGAGGGAGGTGCGGGCGCTTATTCCGACGGGAAGCTCGTCACGCGGACTCACCGTCCTGAGATTTCATGGGTGTTCGACACACTGGTGGCCATGGGGGCGCCCGAGTACATACGATACGAGCAGAAACCGCACCTGGGGACCGACGGACTTGTGCCGGTGATTCTTTCGGTGCGAAAAGCCGTGCTGGAGAGCGGATCGATCATACGTTTCAATACCTGTGTCAAAGATTTTATAATCCGTGAAGGGGAGATAATCGGGGCCGTTGACGCGTCGGGAGAGCAATACCGGGGTGACGCCGTGGTGCTCGCCACCGGGCATTCCGCAAGGGATGTGTACGAACTGTTGATGCACCGCATGATCAGAGTGGAAAAGAAACCATTTGCGCTGGGCGTCAGGGTGGAACACCCTTCTTCCATGATTAACGAGATACAGTACGGCGCCATGTCCCGCGGTGGAATTCTCCCTGCCGCCGATTATCGGCTTGCGTTCAACAACAGGCAAACCGGACGTTCGGTTTATTCCTTCTGCATGTGCCCCGGCGGCGAGGTCATAAATTCCTCATCTGAGGCCGGGATGCTGTGCACCAACGGCATGAGCTATTCCGGCAGGGACGGCCTGTATTCTAACGCCGCCATGGTGGTGACCGTAACCCCCGATGACGGCGCAGAGGGTCCTCTTGGAGGCGTGATGTTACAGCGTAATATCGAGGAGCGGGCCTACGGGGCGGGCGGGGGAGGATTTTTCGCACCCTGCCAGAGGATCACCTCGTTCATTACGGGGAAGCACGATATGAACCTGCCGCACGTAACGTATCTTCCCGGTGTAAAGGCGGCCCCCGTGCGCTCGTATCTGCCCTCCTGGATAGCCGAAGAGATTGCGTGCGCCTTAAAAAGTTTTGACAGAAAGATGAAGGGGTTTATATCTGATGAGGGCGTGCTGATCGGTGCGGAGACCAGATCCTCCTCGCCGGTAAGGATCCCGCGCGGCGACGACTGCCAGTCGGTTTCGCACCCGGGATTATACCCCGTCGGTGAAGGCGCGGGGTATGCGGGCGGCATAATAAGCTCTGCGGTCGACGGGATGAGGGCCGCCGACATGATATGCAACAGGTTCAGGGACAATCGGTGAATGTGTCGGTAATTATAAAAAAGGCGGTATCGTCGCTTGAAAGGCCCATTGACGGAAAAAAATCAATAGTGACATTCTCGGCGACGGCCGGTATGGGGGTGTTTCTTCTTGAGTACCTCTGCTGCCTGCTGTATACTTCGACCTTCAGTATCATGGGTGTCACTGCGGGCGGGATCGAGAGAGTGGTCTTTGCGGAGTTCAAGACGGTTATCATACTCTCTCAGTTGAAAATAGCGGCAATATACGTACTGCTGGGCGCTTTTTTCGGCATTTCCATGGGATTTGCGCTTTTCATTGTTTCCTATCTAAGAAAAAACCCATGGAAGGCAAAAGAAGCCGCGCGTATCGTTTCGATGTACTGTCTGCTCGTGTCTGTGGTGTTTCTGCTCCACGATATCTCCACCCGTCCCGCGCTTTATAACGAGCATTTTTACGCACGCGGCATCGTTTTAAAGTATTTCCAGATCATGGTCACCGACTGGATCCCCAGGGACATACTGAATGTTTTACGCTGGAGCGTCCTCATCCCTCTGTTCCTGCCCACGGTCCAGGTGATGATACTCATTATTCACGGGACCGTATATCTCTGCCGCCGGTTTACCTTCATTATGAAGGTCACTGCGGTGCTGGGTCTGGTAATGATCGCGGGGGCATTGTTCTACCCGCGGGGGAGAAACAGCGGACCTAATATAGTGCTGCTGTCGGCGGACTCGTTCCGCCACGACCGGGTATCGAGGTGGGGAGTCCGGAAAGGCCTTACTCCACAACTGGATCGACTCGCGTCTGAGGGAGTGAGTTTTCATAATTATCACGTTCAGCTGCCGCGCACCTTTCCCTCGTGGTACTCTCTGCTCTCGGGACTCTATCCCGGCGAGCACGGGATTCGGCACATGTTTCCCGCGAAAGGAGATCTCGCAAGGGCCGACGCGGCCCTGCCGAGAATTCTGACCTCCAGGGGATGGGCGGTTTCGGTAGCCGCTGATTATGCCGGGGATATTTTTTCCAGAATGAACGGTTTCACGAGGAAGAGGGTCCCCTCATTTAACTTCATCACCCTTATACAACAGCGGAGCCTGGAGATACATTTTCTTCTGCTTCCGTTTCTTCAGAACAGGCCTGCCCGCGCGCTCTTTCCCGAAATCAGGGCCTTTGCCCAGAACTCGGATCCTGTTTTTCTGGTGGAACAGGTGCTTGATGAGATCAACCATCTTGGCGGCAGTGAAAAATTTTTTCTGACGGTGTTTTTCTCAGCCACCCATTTCCCTTATGCCGCACCTTATCCTTATTACAAAAAGTATACTGATCCGGATTACCGGGGAGAGTACCGTTATCTGAAAATCAACGATCCTACGAAAAGCACGCTGATTTCAGGCGATGACCGGACACAGATCAACGGCCTGTTCGACGGTGCGTGCAGCGCGGTCGATGACGCGGTCGGAACCGTGATCGCGCATCTGAAAAAAAAGGGACTGTACGACAATACCATCATCGTATTCACCTCGGACCACGGCGAGAACCTGTACGACGGTAAGCTTGACCTGGGCCACGGTGAGCATTTCAGGGGTGAATATGTCACGCGTGTGCCCCTGATCATAAAATTTCATAAGGGATACAGCCCATCGGTCAGGATCAAGGATTACGAGGGCCTGCTCAGACAGGTGGACTTCGCACCGACGGTGATGGATCTGCTGGGGATAACCGAAGGCGGAAGGTTCTCGGGCAGATCGTTTCGCGACGCGGTGGAAGGAAAATCGCGCGATTCGTCCCGTACGGGGTATTCGGAAACGGGGATCTGGTTTGTCGACCGCGGTGATCAGTTTTTTCAGTCGCAGCGTATCAAATACCCCGATGTAAGCGTGCTTTGCGGTCTGGAAATGCCGGGTTACTCCATCGTACTGAAAGACGAATACCGGGATATGATAACGATCGCTAAACACCGTGCGGTGTTTGACCGGGAGTATAAACTCATTTATATACCGACGCGCAATGGGGTCCGGTATGAGTTATACCGCATGGGCGACAGGGAGCTGCGCAATATTTACCGTCCCGATCACCCTTCTTTCCTCAAACTCTCCTCATGGCTTGAACGGTATATGAAAGAGAACGAAAAGGCACGCAACCTTAATCAAATGTACATTCCTGAGGTAAAGTGAGTATGAAAACAAGGAAACTGGTGTTGAAGAACCTGTATAAAACCGGCGAGCGAGGGAATTTTCCAAGACCTGACTGCCTCAGGAGCCCGACGTACCTGCTGGACGGCGAATGGGTATTATGCCCAGACGGGAAGGGCAGGGGAATGAAGGAGTCATGGTTCGGCACGGACTTCGGAAAAACCATTACCGGTGAGGAATCGGTTACGTTGCCTGAAAGTCTGGTCTTTTTCAAGGTGAAGGTGCCCTTTGCGCTCGAGTCGGAGGTAAACCTGCATGAACTGGCCGAAGGAGGATTGACTCATGAGGAGATAACCAAAACCGGTAAGTTCTGGTATTTCACCCGGTTCAAAGCGCCGGCGGAGACTACCAGCGGTGTTCTGCACTTCGGCGCGGTGGATTACAGGGCCGTTGTGTGGCTTAACGGACGGATGCTGGGGCGCCATGAAGGGGGATACACGCCGTTTTCATTCCCTGTGGAACGTCTGGAAGATGAGAACATACTCGCCGTTCTGGTGGAGGATTCCACCTCCATGAGCCAGGTGAGGGGTAAACAGAGTTTTCGCCGAAAGCCTTTTCTGGTGTGGTACGACGGATGCACGGGCATATGGCAGTCGGTGTGGTTTGAACCTGTTAAAACCGCATATATTAATTCGGTACGTTGCAGAAAAGAGGGCAGGGGAAACGTGCAGTTCCAGTTTGAGATTAAAGGGCTGCGGTCCGCACCGGTACAGAAACTGGACGTATCCGTAAAGGTATACGCGTCACAGATCCATGGGAAGGACGCTTCGGTGTTGAAAACCCCCCTCAGGGAATTCCGTGATTTTGCCCTTATGGACGCGATGAAGAACGCGGTTGTGGAAGTAAGCGTTCCCGAAAAAACCTTCAGCCAGTGGACACCTGAATGGCCGGCAATGCACCCGGTGCGGGTCTCACTCTCTACTGAAAAGAGGGAAATTGATGTGGTGCACCTGCTCTACGGCCACCGCACCATGGAGGTCGACCGGGGTGAGATCAGACTGAATAAAAAGAAGTTCTACCAGAAGCTGCTGCTCCACCAGGGATATTACCCGTCAGGACACTATACCCCTCTGGAGCCGTCGCAATACCGCAGGGACATTGAAATAATGAAACAGCACGGTTTTAACGGGTGCCGCATGCATCAGAAAATCGAGCATCCGGCCTTTATGTACTGGGCGGACCTTCTTGGATTCGTCGTGTGGGAGGAGATGCCGTCATACTATCTTCCATCCAGAAAGAACATGTTGCGTCTTGAAGAGCAGATCGAAGAGGTAATGACGCGGGATTCGCTCCATCCTTCGATAACCACCCTGGTCCTTTTCAATGAAAGCTGGGGGTTATATGACATGTTCGTTTCGGGAAGGACCAGGAAGAACCTGACTTCTCTTTATCACAGATGCAAAGAACGTTATCCGGGATATCTGATCATAGACAACAGCGGGTTCCATCACGTTGTCACCGATATAACCGATATCCATCACTATATCCCCCGTTTTGATGAGGTGGAGGATTTTTACCGTCTGCTTTCCCGGGGAGTGAGGGAGGCGCCGCTCTGGATAAACTTTTTAAAACTGCTGATCGGCAGGGAAAACGCCCAGACACCGTTTTTAAAGGGGCACGGGGATACTGAAAGCCCGCTTTTCATCAGCGAGTTCGGCGGATACGGATTCGACCTGTACCGGCATGAGGAAATGTCCCTCGAGGAATTCCTGAAAAAGCACCTTGAGCTTATTCACCGGTTCCCGGAAATCCAGGGATACTGTTATACCCAGTTTGCCGATACATTTCAGGAGCGAAACGGCCTGTTTACGCAGGACCGGCAGCCAAAAAGTACTCAAATCGCCTCGATAGTCAGAAAAACCGGGGGCAGCCGTGGTTTTTAACAGGAAGGAGAGCCCCTGTCGAAAGAACATATTTTCATAAGGGAAAACCTTCGCCGTTCCGATATATTAATTGATTACCAGGGACATTCCATGCCCGGGCATGGGGTGTATCAGGTGAGGTAGTGCATACGGTTCCACCCATTATGATGAACATGTCAGTAAAAAGAACGTTTGTATCGATACTGGGGATAGCGGTGATGGTGTCCCTGGCGGTGATCGGAGTGTTGAGGGCCGACGAGAACGGGAGAGAGTCCCCGTTCAGGCTTTTTCTATACATGGACCGGTCGACTTTCACTGAAGATGATCCGGTCTTGCTGCACATGATTGTAAGGAATTTTTCCGACCGAAAGGAATATTTCGTGGTATACGACGAACTCTATACTACCTATAGACCGGTCGTTTACACCGCCATGGGGCGCGAGGCGGAACTGATTGTTGATTATCGTTTAAAAAACCTCAGCATTGATGAAGTTATAAAGGATCGCTACCCGCGGATAGTGGAACTGATGCCGAACGAAACCTTCGTGTATTCGGTAAACCTGAAAAAACTCTATACCCTGGAAAAAGAGAATGAATACCGTGTAAAAGGATTCTTCGATCCCGACATCAAGAATCCCGGAACCATTGCCGGCGGAAACACCCTGACCTTTAAAATAACCAGGGCACCCGATTTCACTCCGCGCAGCGGCGTCGCACGTGTTTCACGTGAAGTTTCTCCGTCTGAAGTGGTGCTCCTTGCCCTTACGGCGGAAAAAGAACAAAATTGGAATAATTTTTTCAAGTATATCAAGACCGAAAATTTTATAAACGCCTATCCTGAATACGTCAGGCTATATAACAGCGCCGACGAGATAGAAAAGTTGAAAATACTTGAAGATTTTAATAAATTTCTAACACGTAAACGGACCGATTATATAAAAGAGTTTTCGGTTCTTGACGAAATGATACTTTCCGACAAGAATATAGCCTATGTGGATGTACGGGTGCGGCGCTACGGACCGCGGCTCCCCTTTGTGTACCGGTACCGTTATACTCTGGAAAAATTTCAGCGTCTATGGCTTATCATAGATGTCGATGCCACTGTGGTAAAGGGTGAATAATAATGACCGAGATACTGTCACAGGACGAAATTGATGCCCTATTGACCGCGATCTCCACCGGAGAGGTGGATACCACCGATTACAGCGCGGCGAAGGAGCAGCGGAAGGTCAAGATTTATGATTTCCGCCGTCCCGACAAGTTTTCCAAGGACCAGATCAGGACCCTGCAGATGATGCACGAGACCTTCGCCCGTCTCACCACAACGGCCCTCTCCGCACAACTCCGGGCCCTGGTGAGCGTGCACGTGGCTTCGGTGGACCAGCTGACCTACGAAGAGTTCATCAGGTCCATTCCCAATCCTACCACACTGGCCGTCATCAACATGGATCCCCTGAAAGGTTCGGCGGTGCTGGAGATAGATCCGTCCATTACCTTTACGATTATAGATAAACTCTTCGGCGGATTGGGTGAATCGGCGAAGATCAGCCGGGAGCTCACCGACATCGAACTCTCTGTAATGGAAGGCATTATCGTAAGAATACTGGGTAACCTGCGCGAGGCATGGTCGAATGTCATAGATCTGCGACCGCGCCTTGGGAACATCGAGACCAATCCGCAGTTCGCCCAGATCGTTCCTCCTAACGACATGGTGGTTCTTATCACCCTTGAAACCAAGGTGGGCGAGGTCGAGGGCATGACCAACCTCTGTATCCCCTATATCACCATTGAGCCCGTGATCTCAAAGCTTTCGGCGCAGTACTGGTATTCCAGTATCAGGAAAGGGGCAACCGATGAGAATATGGTGATCATCCAGAACCGCCTTGAAAACGTTGAACTGCCCATCGTCGCGGAAATCGGCGAGGTGGAGATCACCATGCAGGAAATCCTTGATCTTACCGTGGGCGACGTGGTAAAGCTCCCCTACACCAGTGTTAATTCGGATATGGTGCTGCGCATAGGGGGCAGAAAGAAATACAAATGCCGCCCCGGACTCCTGGGTAGCAGGGTAGCCATCCAGATCGGCGAAAAGATCGAAGACATACCGGATGAACTTCTGATCAGCAAGCGCAGCGAAGAGGATATTTAATGTCCCACACCCGCACCGGATTGTAACGCCCGGGCCTTCCTTCATGACGCGGTTGTAACAGATTATCGACACAGTAATCCCCTGCGGGAATGAGAAACTCCAGACGGGTATACCTCATGTGTTATTATGTAAGAAAAGGGTTGAGTGGATATATAAACCGTTATAAATTACGATACCCTCTTCGGATTCGCAAGCTCACATTACCGTAGAATGCGATAATATCTGGACGTTTGCCCCCTCCTGCACCATGAACACATTCATTGATTGTACCGCGGTTCAATGTCTTCGTGACTGTTTCAGCGGCGGATCATATTGAACAGAGTTGTCATGAAGACGGGACATTCGTATCAACAGGGCTGACATTTCACGAGATGAAAACCTCAGGGAATATCCTCACAGGTATATCCTGCGGGAGTGAGGGGGCCCTCCGTTCCACTATACCATGACAGGAAAGGGCCGGGTTTTGATACAAAAGCGACGTGATTATCGGCGTTATTTGAAGCGGGGGATTGGATCTTGTTACTGCACGATCTTATTAAGATAGGGTGACGGGTCTACGAATTCCGTACCGATTTTAATCTGATAGAAACACACAGGTCGCGTGGCCTTTCCGGTCTTCCCCACATAGGCTATAACCTCGCCTTTGGTAATCTTCTGGTCAAGAGTGACGGAAACCCTCTGGCAGTGAGAGTAGACGGTAATGAAACCGTATTTATGGGCCACCGAGACGGAAAGACCGTATACAGGATCCCACCAGATATTCTCAACTTTTCCGGGCGCGGTGGATTTAATTTCAGCACCGGGAAACGCGGCGATATCGATGCCCGGATGGTACTCCTTCTTGAATGTGTACGGCGAGGTTTTTTCCCCAAACCGGGATATTATGTATCCGTCCACCGGCCACAGGGACGGGGTGTTCTCAATGATCTTTTTTCTCTCGGCAAGAAATACCTTTATTTTTTCAAGGAGTTCCTTGGTGGTTTTGAGTTCGCGTTCCATCTCCTCAATGTTAAGTACTTCGATTGGGGGTGATTCCACGTTTTCGTTTTCCGACTGAGGGTTGGGATTCGGCACCCCTCCTTTTGCCCAGAGTGAGTCAACGTCGTTGCCTGGGATCAGGGAATAAAGGTAAGTTATCTCGGGTTTGAACTTCTGAAAGATATCATAAAGACGGTTGATCTCTTCTTTGTATTTCGCTATCTGGATTTTGGTGTTGGAACCGAACATCTTGAGCTTTGATATCTCTTTGATGGTGGAAGTATGGTTTACAATAAAAATCGATGTGATGACAACAGTGATAACCAGAGTACCCACGATAAGCGCGATGGCGAATAGTGAAACATGAAAATTGACGATTTTCTTCTCTGAGTGGGGAATGAACATAATGGTGATACGCTCTTTCCCCTTTTTTCTGAAGATCTCCCAGCGGCTTTTCAGGCTGGAATAATAACCACCGAAACTATCCCTGAAAAAATCAAGAATATTCTCTTGCAGGTCATTAAGGTTTGAATCTTTGAACGGATTTAACGCCATGTAACCTCTAAATTATAAATCAAGTTAATAAAACGCAGCCGGAATGCAGAAAACACTTTTTTATCCCCGTCTTTTTGGACATACTCTCTTTATATCCGGTACCTGGGATGCAATATGCGACATAAGTGGTTATCTTTTAATAGACAAAAAACCAACTTACTATAGTTATCGGAAAAACAATGTCAAGTGTATTAATAAAATTATTTAATCCGGTATGCATCGAAATTACATGCGTCTATTGGATTTGCTGTTTTTCTTTTTATCAGTATTATGATGTCTCTGGAGGAATTTCCGGTTCAGTATATTCACATCCGGATATCACATTCCGTCCAACCGGTATCTTATTATTCGCGGGTATAAGTATATCACACATTATGAAAAGTGTATTTGGCGGTTAAGTTCAGGCAGGCGATATTCCTGATGATGGAAAATTTCGTATGGGGCGTTCGCGCTGTAGAATTGTTTTCAGGATCAGATGTGTCTTTGTTATTCAGCATGGAAGAAGCATAATCAATTAAATTAAAATTTTTTAAAAAATGCTAAGGGTAAATTCTCATATGCCGACATAAAGATTAAGGGGAATTATATGAAAAAATTGAGTACCAGGTAAATTTAGTATATAATCAGCTATATTTTGTAATATATACTGATATTAGCCTATAAACAGCCATAATCGACTTAAATATAGCAGTGGTTGATTCCGACGATGTAATCGTAAGGTGGTATCCACCTTCAAGGCCGGCAAGGAGGCTGGTCATACTTCAAGGATTCACGGAGGAATCTGATGATTATTAATCACAATCTTACTGCTATTAATTCTCACAAGGTCTTAAAGTTCCAGCACTGGAAAGTAGACAAAAACATGGAAGCCCTTTCATCGGGGATGCGGATAAACCGTTCCGGTGATGATGCTTCCGGTCTCGCGGTTTCAGAAAAGATGAGGACCCAGATAATGGGGCTTCGTCAGGCTGAAAGAAACACCGAAGACGGCATGTCACTTATCCAGACCACTGAAGGGTATCTCCAGCAGGTAACAGAAATCATTCAGCGTATGAGGGTACTGGCGATCCAGTCTTCCAACGGCATTTATACGCCGGAAGACCGGCAGCTGATACAGGTGGAGGTATCTCAGCTGGTGGACGAGGTGGACCGAATCGCTTCTCAGGCGGAGTTCAACAAGATGAACCTGCTCCAGGGTGATTTCGCCCGTCTCAGCCGCACAATGTCGATGTGGCTCCATATGGGGCCCAACATGCACCAGCGGGAAAGGATTTTTATCCAGACCATGACCGCACGTGCACTGCTGCTGAAAGATGTACTGGGGGAGCCCATCAGTCTTTCGACTCCTGAAATGGCCAACCGCAGTATCGGTGTGTTCGATCAGGCGATTCAGCAGATCGCGAAACAGAGAGCTGACCTCGGTGCGTATTACAACCGTCTTGAGCACGCCGCCAAGGGACTCATGAACGCCTATGAAAACACCCAGGCTTCAGAGAGCCGCATCAGAGACGCCGATATGGCTGAGGTTACGGTGGATTACACCAAGAACCAGATACTGGTGCAGAGCGGCACCGCCATGCTGGCCCATGCAAACGTCAGGCCGCAGGGTGTACTGCAATTGCTGAGATAAAAACAGCGGTATAAAGCTTTCCGCCGGCGGTGGCCGGCGGAAAGCATATGATCTTTGAAAACTCCGGCAAAATTAGGCTTTGCTGCAAGCATCTCTTCCTGTTTCAGGACCTGATGGTTGCAGTAAATATAACGGTATTCCCTGAGTATTTAAGGCAACCTGGCTGTAAGCCTGATAGGGAGATCAGGTTAAATAAAACAAAGGAGTGTGCCGTATGATTATCAATCACAACATGAGCGCCATCAATGCGAATAAGGTGTTGAAGTTCAAGCATTGGGACGTTAACAGTTCAATGGAGAAACTGGCATCCGGTATGCGCATCAACAAATCAGGCGATGACGCGTCCGGTCTGGCGGTTTCCGAAAAGATGAGGACCCAGATAATGGGGCTCAGGCAGGCCGAAAGGAACACCGAAGACGGTATGTCATTTGTACAGACCGCCGAGGGGTATCTGGACCAGACGGCCTCCATACTCCAGAGGATCAGGGTTCTCGCGGTGCAGTCATCCAACGGTATTTATACCCAGGACGACAGGCAGCTGATCCAGGTAGAGGTTTCTGCCCTTATCGACGAGGTCGACCGAATAGCCTCACAGGCGGAGTTTAACAAGTTTAAGCTGCTGCTTGGAGAATTTTCCAGGACCAATCCAAAGGCAAGTATGTGGTTCCATATGGGGGCCAACATGCACCAGAGGGAAAGGGTGTACATCGGCACTATGACGTCGCAGGGTCTCAACCTTCGGGAAAAGACCGGCAAGTTCCTGGCGAACCTCAGTACCGCCGACAACTCAAACAGGACCATAGGCATAGTCGATGATGCGCTTCAGAAAATAGCCAAGCAGAGAGCCGACCTGGGCGCTTATTACAACAGAATGGAGTATGCGTCCAAGGGCTTAATGACGGCCTATGAGAACATCCAGGCCTCGGAAAGCCGCATCAGAGACGCCGATATGGCTGAGACCATGGTAAGCTTCACCAAGGACCAGATTCTTGTTCAAACTGGTACTGCGATGCTGGCTCAGGCGAACATGAAAGCACGTACGGTCCTTCAGCTTCTTGGGGGCTGAGATACAAATTACCCTTTGAAAGAAAGGGAATACCTTGCAACTGAAAACCCGCCCGAAAGGGCGGGTTTTTGTTTTATGCGGTAATGATAATCTAAGAATGTAGTTCCACACCAGGCGCCGATCATGATCGTCGCCTGAAAAATCAATAATTCGACATGGCGGCGCGGTAGCCGACGCCCAGGTAAAGGACGATCTCGTAGTTGTATTTCAGATCGTTGTCGTCGGCGAACTGCTGTCTGGTGAGGTTGTACCCGAAGCGGCCTTCAAGGTTCAGGAACACGGCTTCGGCAACCGGCAGGTAATACCCCAGTATACCGTCGACCCAGAGGTCTATCTTCTTTTCAGGTTCATCAGAGCCGCCTGAAGGTATGTCAACGGCGATGAGGTATTTACCCGACAATCCGACCCCCACATAAAGACCTCCCATGGCGGCCAGTTTGGCGGAAATACGTGGCGTCAGGAACGAATAGATGACATCGGTCTTACTGTCGAAGTATACGCGTGAATACTCGAGTCCGAATCCCAGCCAGAAGTTGTTGAAGTTAAGGTTGTATTCCCCCTGTAGCGCAAAACCGGAAAAATCCACCGGATCATTCACCTCCGTGTCAAGTTCGTAGGTATACAGTGGAATATATCCAGCTTTCAGAAAAACTATGTCGGTAGTCAGGGTCTGGGCATGCGTGTTGCCGGTATACGAAATAATCAAGGCGCACACGGCACAGAATATCAGCAATCGTGATTTCATGGCTTCCTCCTGAATTTGGCGGTACGATGTCTTTTTCAGTCACAATGGTTATAATGATAAATACTAACCCTGACAGGAAAAAATGCAATCGTTTTATGGCGTAGCGTACGATCGCTGAGCCGTATGATGTTACCAAAAGCTTTCGGTAAAGCAAGGTGAATTGCAGAATGGGCGGGCGTTTGAAATTTACCGTATCACCAGGCGCCGATCACACAGGCGCCGATCATGATCGGCGCCTGGTGGCAAAAAAATCAATAATTCGACATTGCGGCGCGATAACCTATGCCTACATAAAAAGCGATGTCGTATGCGGATTTTGTCGCGATTTTCCCTGATGTCGCACCATTGTCATCATATTTTTCAAACTGATTGTTGGTAAGGTTGTAGCCGAACCTGCCCTCGATATCAAGAAAGACCGCTTCCGCGATAGGCATGTAATAGCCCAGGTAGGCATTCGCCCAGAGATCGAATTTTTTATCCCATTCGATATCGTCCCATTTTTCCGTGCTTATCAGATATTTCCCGGAAAGACCCGCACCCACATAGAGGCCTCCCATCGCCGCGAATTTGAAAGAAACCATCGGCTGAATGAACTGATTGACATGGCTTTTGTAGTTGTAAGAGTCGCTCTTGTAATCTGCATTAATATACTGGTACTCGAGCCCGAAACCGATCCAGAAATTATTGAAATTTAAATTATACTCTCCCTGGATAGCGAACCCCGATCCTTCAAGTTTATCATCATCGTCATTGTCAAAACTGGTGGTAGAAACTGGTATGTACCCTACCTTAAGAAAAACGATATCGGTCGTAAGGGTCTGGGCCTGAACTCCGAACGAAAAAGCAAAGACCATCGCGATCGCAGCCAGCACGACAGGAAACCTGGATTTCATAAAAAACCTCCTCAAAAATTGTTGTTTGCTGATGTATTTTTATATGGGACCGTAAACTCCGATGAATATATACAAAATCTCCGGTATCGGCAAGTTATTTTTCAGGTATTTTCCACTGTTCCATGTTTTGAGGATCAAATGCTTTATAAATGAATAGTCAGAATACTGTTAATGAGTGTGTTCTATTGCCTTGATGTGAGCGGGCGAAGATCAGGCAAGGGCGTCAAAAAACATACCGGTCTGATATGACGGGTACCTGAGAGGAGTCACTTTGCCCTGGGAAGAGTATTCCCTGTATGAGGATGCGCTGAGTGATTCGATCAGTTTGTGATGATCTTCGACAGTGGGCTTGATATACGCTATGCTGCTTTCGGGGCGCCTGTCGACGCCGGTGACTCTGCTCACTTTGCCTGCATCATAGACGGGCCAGGTGTACAGCTTTTCAGATGCAACGCGGTTCCTATGCGGGGCAAAGGTATATATTTCAGCCATGCCGTTGGAGATCTTCATGGTATACTTATCGGCATATCAGGGGGAAAACTTGAATGTCGGCATTTCTTGGAAAAGGTACACAACGGAGGTATGCGGTTTGTACTATTTCACCAGCGCGCGGTTCAGCATGTCGTAATCCCCCTTCGCGTTCCAGAAAGTATATCCGCTGTTATTGCTGTCGACCGCGCCGCGTATCTGGGCTTTAATATATCCGGGGCCCCAGGTGGGTGAGAGCATTTTAAAAGCCTGCAGGTAAGGACGTATCACGACGGTGTTACCCGTCAGCAGCAGGGACCTTATCCCGCTTTCGTATACGATTTGATAGGGATGTTCATCGCCGGCATGGTTGCGGTAAAACCGGCTTCCGAAGTGAGAAGGATACACCATGGGGCATATCGCGTCGACGATACGGGAAAACTCCTCGATATCCTGTCCTATGGAATTGCCGAAACGGTACCACGCGTTGAATCCGTAAATGTCCACCGAAACCGGTATGCGCAGGGCCCGCTTCGCCCTTCTGAGGAAGTCCGCCAGTACTTCGGACTTGTAGGTCCCGCTGTTTACTCTGTACCGGTAGAGACACTGGTGCACCGGGCCGTCGGAGGGGAAACGTATATAATCAAACTGGATTTCGTCGAAACCAAGTTGCTCCAGTTCGCGGCAGAGGGCGATATTGTATTCCTGAACGAACACTGAATGGGGGTCAACCCAGTATTCATTCGTGTTCCCCGACCAGGGTGTATTGGTGCGCCCGTTCCATATGGCGTATTTATGACCGTAACCTTTATAGAGCCTGAGGTCCTTGAATACCACCACCCGGGCAACTGAGTGGATATTTTCCTTTTTCAAACGGGTAAGTATGGAACGGATATCCAGCGGGTTCCTCAAGGCCTTCGTTTCCACAGCGGTGGGATTTCTGGCGGGGAAGCACACGTTCCCGAAATCATCTTTCATATCGATGGTCAGAGCGTTCAACCCGTTCCTTTTGATATACCCGATAAGACGTTCCAGATTTTTGCGGACAACGGGGACGCCGGCGTAGATTCCTTTTTTGTCACGGGTTGCCGCAACTGACGATTTGCCGGCAAGGCTTATCGGGTTACTGAGATACACCAGCAGCGGCGGATGTGCTCTGCCTGTGTCGATGATGAGCATTGATTGAGGTGGGTCCCCTGACCGGATAGTGTTACGGACAGGCTCGACGTTGATTGCATACCATCTTCGTTCCTTTAAATTAAACTTCAATACGCTCGTACCGGCTGAAACATAGAGAGATCCCTCGTGTACGACCAGATGATGAATTCCCGAATGTCTGTTCCCGGTCTCAGGGAGTATAATGCGGCTCCAGTTCCTGCCTGAATCACGGGTTTCGTAAAGACCGCCGCCGAAATTGAATCCTGCGTACCATGTGCCCCGTTTCCCCGGATCTGCCGCAAGGGCGGAGATTTCTTCGTAGAAGTATCTGCTTTCGGTGTAAGGTTCACGGTGGAACCCGTTCGAACGGTTGACCACGCCTCCTTTGTGGAGTACATACACTCCGTTGAAAGAAGTTCCCGCGAGGATTTCATCCTTACCCTTTGAGAAGGCCAGCGAAGTAATATACTGACGGCTGCCGGGCGGAGGGGGTATCTCGTGCCAGCTGATGCCGCCGTTACTAGACATGTAAATTGAATGTTTGGTCGCGGCCGCAATATTATCAGGATTCAACGGGTCCACCGCGAATGCGGAAATTTTCCGGAATGAACCCGCGGGCGCCGTCGTAGAGCGGGTCAAGAAACTCCTGTCGCTGATGCCGATCCATTCGGTTCTGTCGGGGGCGCATTTGAAAATGCCTGAATCCAGGGTCGATAAATAGAAGGTCCCCCGGGAATCGCAGTATATGCCCAGGGGGATCATCCTGCCGGGGAGTCCTTTGCTGAAGCTCCTCCATCCGTTACCGGCGTTTTCCGACAACAGCACTCCCCGGCCGGCTGTGGACATGATTACCGTGGTCCCGGCATACAAATACGGTAAAGTTAAGAAGATCGACAGGCCGGTGCAAAAGAACCGGCTAAAACTTTTCATTAAACATTTCTTCGTTGAGTATGATATAGACATATCCCTGCTCAGTGAGGAAAAGCTGACGGTTGTGGGCGAATTTTTCTTCTACGGTATTCGAGGTTATAATGGTGTAAAAATACGCGCGGTTCTCTCCCTTCTTGGGCCTGAGTATCCTTCCCAGGCGCTGTGCCTCTTCCTGGCGCGAACCGAAGGTGCCCGAGATCTGGATCGCGACGTTGGCATCGGGCAGGTCAATTGAAAAATTTGCTACTTTGGAAACCACCAGGTTTTTTATCGTTCCCTTTTTAAAATCCGAATACAGGCGCTCCCGTTCCGAAATGGGCGTACTGCCGGTAATGATCGGGAACCCGAATTGTCTCGCCAGGTCCTCGAGTTGCGATATGTACTGGCCTATGATGAGCACACTCGAATCCATGTGATGGTTCAGGATTCTTCTTGTAATGGAGACCTTGTTTTCATTTTCCGATGCTATTCTGAATTTCTCCCGGTCCCTGGCGACGGAGTACTGGTAACGCAGGTGCTCGGGCAGTTCCACCCTTATCTCGGTGCACAATGCCTCGGCTATCCAGTTTGATTTTTCAAGGATCTTCCAGGGCATATCGAATTTTTTAGGGCCGATCAGGCTGAAAACATCGGCCTCTAGACCGTCTTCACGGATCAGGGTCGCGGTCAGACCCAGGCGCCTTTTGGACTGTATCTCGGACGTCATGCGAAAAACCGGTGCCGGCAGCAGGTGCACCTCGTCATACACTATGATGCCCCAGTTTTTTGTAGTGAAAAGATTGAAGTGAATGAAATCCTGGTTCTTCTTTTTACGGTAGGTGAGGATGTTATAAGTCGCAATGGTTATGGGTTTTATTTCTTTCTTTTCCCCGGAAAATTCACCGATCATTTCGGCGGGAAGATCGGTCTTGTCGAGCAGCTCCTCCTTCCACTGGCGAAGCGCGACGGTATTGGTGACGAGGATCAACGCCTCGGTCTGCAATATGGCCAGTATCCCGATACCCACTATGGTTTTACCCGCCCCGCAGGGGAGTACTATCACACCGCTTCCTCCTTCAGGCCCTCCGCCGCGGTAAAAGGATTTGATTGCGCTTTCCTGGTAATCCCTGATTATAAAGGGTTGCCCGTGCGATGTGGTGTTTTTCAGGGTGACGGCACAGGGGTCGCCGTTTTCGTAGCCCGCAAGGTCTTCCACGGGATATCCCATTTTAATCAGGGCCTGCTTAATATGGCCCCTAAGGTGCGGTTTTATCTGTACGGTATGCTCATCGATGGTCTTATCGATATAAGGCTGGATTTTTTTTTCTCTGATTATTTCCATCAGCAGAAGGGCGTCTTCGGAAACGAGGTACTGCGCATGACCGGCCATGGTTTCCCCGGGGCCCTTGACCAGCTTGAGCAGACCATATCGTTTCATCTGTTCCTTTATGGTGACGAGAACCGCTTCTGGTATTTCGTACCTTGAATACCGTTTCAGGGATGAAAGGATGGTGTCTGTTCTGAGCCCGGATGCCGCCGCATTCCACAGGGAAAGAGGGGTAACCCTGTAGGTGTGGATGTGCTCGGGGCTTTTTTCCAGTTCGGCGAAGGGGGAAATCGAATCCCTGGCAACTTCGAATTCGGGATTGTCCACTTCCAGCAAAATGGTATTGTCACTTTGTACTATAATAGGTTTTGACATAATCTTTTTGGAGATCCTCTCGATAAGGGATAGGCATAATGCTTCCGGCTGATATAGTCCCCCAGACACTGTAACGGGGTAAAAAACAACCTGAAAGCATTTGTCTGTACTGCAGGCCCGGTCATAACAGATTCAATTCAATGGAAATACAGACACAACGACATTGCATTCAGTATAAATATGGGCATAATAATAGAATATGTTCACTTTTCCGCCATCATCAGGGCTAAATTATGGTGGTGCGGCACTTTTTGTCAAACAGTTTCTCCCATTATGGCCTGCACAAAAACCGTCAACTAATAGTGGTGTACTGAAAGAGACCCACAGGTTTGTTTTGGGATCCTCGGGAGAAATTAATCTGTATTACTGCTACAATATTTTATTGTAATATTTATAAAAATGGTGTATTGAATTAATATCAGCACTGATTCACTGATTGTGCAATATTTCCGCGTCCCCGGAGCAGGCAGTGAGAACCGCATTCCTCTATAATGAAACCTTCCTTTTGCATGACACGGGAGCAGACCACCCTGAAGTTTCCGAGAGATTGACCGCTATAAAAAAGAGAATCGAATCACGTGAGCTTTACCGGCGGCTGGTGCCTGTAGAAATCGCAATGCCGGATATCGCCTATATTGAATTAATACACGATCCCGACTATATACGCCGGGTCCGAGCCGAAGTAGAGTCGGGTGCGGGATACTTTGATTCGACGGATAATACCATCAGCCCCAGGTCGTTCGATGTGGCCGTACTTGCCGTAGGAGGGTGTCTCAAGGTTTGTGACGCGGTAATGACGGGAGAAGCGGATAACGGGTTTTGCGCCGTAAGGCCTCCGGGACATCACGCAAAGTATAAAAAAGCCGGGGGTTTCTGCTTTTTTAATAATATAGCGATTGCGGCGCGATATCTGCAGCATCGTTACGGTATTCGAAAAGTCGCTATCGTGGATTGGGACGTTCATCATGGTGACGGGACACAGGACTGTTTCGATTCAGATGATACGGTGTACTACATCAGCCTGCACCAATACCCCTTCTATCCGGGGACCGGTTCAGAGATGGAAACCGGTTTCGGTAAAGGGGTGGGGTATACCATGAACATTCCCATGAGAGCGGGCAGCGGCAACAATCATTACCTGCGCGCGTTCAGGGAAAAAATATTACCCGAGTTACGCAAGTACAGGCCGGAGATCATATTGGTCTCAGCGGGATTTGACGCTCATCGCGACGATCCGCTGGCGTCTATAAACCTGACTTCGGATATATATTATACCTTAACAAAGATGCTGAAGGAGATAGCCCATGGATCGTCCAGTGACAGGATTATAGCTTTTCTGGAAGGCGGCTACAACGTGGAGGCCTGCGCAGAAGGTGTGGAAAAGGTGCTTGAAGCCCTTTTAGAGGACGAAACTTGAGCCGGTTAACGGGCAAAATACTAAAGAACATTTGCAGATATGGTTATTCAGATCGGTAAGTGAATGTATGCCTATTGCAGCCGGGCAGGAAATTTTGCTGTATTTACTGCTTCTTTTCTATCAAAGAACAATATAGAATGGAATTCCTGCACTCCACCCTTCCGGGAAATACAGAATTGAGCGGACGTGATATATCAACGAGGTGGTTTAAAAGAACCGTGGCCTGATCGCCGTTCATGATCCTGGGCTGGAACCGGTGCAGTGGATCGCTGTTGCCGTTGACAGGATACACCTCAAGAGAGCTTAGTCGTTTTTCAATGAATCTCAGGGCTACCACGATGTTGTCCTTTATATCCTCATTGATCGATCCGAAGAGAAAATTACCCAGAGAATATATTACAGGTTTCTCTTTGTATATTTCTATCCCCTGGTAAATATGCGAATGATGGCCTATGATCGCATCGGCCCCTGAATCTATGATTGCGTGTGCCAGTTCCACCTGATCGCCTGAAGGGAAATGTGAATATTCGTCGCCCCAATGCATAGAGATTATGATGACATCATTGAATCCCCTGAATTTCAGAATGTCTCTTCTTATCAGGTCCAGCTGGGCCCTGGCGATCCCCGGGGAGGACTTCTGGGCGTAGGTTTCAGGGTATCCAAGGTTGGTATAACCAAAAATTGCCATACTTATGCCGTTGATCTTCAGGAGGACAGGCAGATGGGCCGATTCGGCATCGATCCCCGCTCCGGTATAGTGTATGCCTTTCTCGTTGAGCACCGTCATGGTGTTGAGAAGTGCTGTTTCACCGAAATCTGATGAATGGTTGTTGGCGAGGGTGACCCCTCTGATATTTCCCAGCCTGAGAATATCCAGGGAGCCGGGTTCCGCCAGAAAAATATATTTCTTATCGATATGGGGAGTCCCGTTTGAAGAAACGGGGCACTCAAGGTTGCAGAAACTATAGTCGAAAGCCTTCAGGAAGCCGGTGATCTTTCTTAAAGGATAGTCAGCCCCCTCCCTTTTGTAGACATCTTTAATCCCCCAGTCCAGCATCACATCCCCGCAGAAGACAATTGATGCGGTATACTGCCTGGGTGTGGATGCATTCAGGGATTTCTCAAAACGGGTGGCGAAAACCATAAATGATGCTATTGCGAGGGACGTAATTATAAAAAAAAGTTTCCATCGAATCATAGTTTTACCATAATATTAAGCAAACCGCACAAACCCTGTACCAGTTGCGGGAGGCTGCGAAAGCCAGCCATGAGGATTTATTGAGGATTCATTGTCATTCATGAAGTGTCAAGAGAAATAATGGCCCGCACACGGTATTGCGGTAAACTGTTCCGGTATTGATAATAAGCGGTCGACACAATGTTACGAATACTTTTTCACCGGTATGAAGGTGCATCTTTATAAATCTACGGAGAAGATCGATGATTGCAGGGAGGCCCCAGTGACAATATTACGGAGGTGCGGATACGGTTTGGTTGTTATCACCACTCTTATGGGCTGTGTATGTTGTACGAAATCAGGAAAAAATTCCGGCATAGCCGTATCCCGCGACGGTCCCGGGCAAAAGGTGCGTAGCATTATAATACTCGCCAACAGGGGTCTTTATAATGAAATATCCGCGGATGTGGTATATGCGGTGGTGGCCACCCTGGACACGGGTATACGCTCCGGGGAAGACTGGACCTTTCAGCAGAAAAGGTCTTTCTGGGAAGCAGTGACCAGACACGGCACTGTTTCCGGGGTTGTGATCTCCCGCGAGATCGTCCGGGAACGTTTCGCGCGGGTAAAATGCCGTATAGAATTCAGGGACGGTACATCCAGGGAACATCTTTTTGAAATGCACCTGTCAGGGGACGGGCGGTGGGTGCTGCCGGTCTATCTGAAAATGCTGAAGCAGTGATTTTGATACTCAGAATGTGCCTGATGCGGATAGGTCAAGGGTGCTGTGCTGAGAGTTGTTTTTTTCGAACTGGTGCAGGTATCGAACTCCCAGGGTAATATCGTTCCAGTGCAGATGTGCTTTACACACCAGGATATCAGAAGATTCGCGAATGAAAATTCCCGGTATGCTGGAACCCTCCATAGGCGCAAGCACTGCGTACATCGACCCCTTTTTTTCCATGAAAAAACGGGCATAGTGAAACATGACTGATCTGCCGGGTTTGCCTTTAAGCAGCACACCGGAAGAAAACATGAACGCATCAGGTCCGTTTCGTTCCCACTGGTATGTTGAAGCCGCCTGCAGATAGAGTTGGTTTGTTACCGCCATGAACCGAAGGTTCTGATGCAACTGGCGACTGAGCTCAGTGGTTCCTCCCGATTCTTTTTTTAGTGTTCTAAAAGAAATACGCGCGGTTTCAATGCGTTTAAAATTTAAATTCAGAGCAACACCTTCCCTTACCGTACGAGGCAGTTCCCTGTCAGACGATGAGGGATAGAGCCTTTTTTCAACGGCCAGGTAAGCCTCAGCCGATAGAAAAGGCAGCACGCGACAACCCGTTTCCATAAATACGGCGCTCTCGGGATAACGGTCGCCTATAGTATTATTGTAGGGGGCATTGTAAGAAGACTCTGTTTTTTTCCGAACCAGGGAAAGCTTGAAACGTTGATGGTTGAATCGAAAACCGTACAGCGCTCCAACCCCCCTGCTGACAGCCGTAGCCCCCCGGACAGTATGTCTGTGCGTGCTTGTAATGACCGATTCAACGAAGGCGCTGAAATAACGGTCGGTATAGCAGACAATCATACCCGCCCCTCCTGCAGCTGAAACCGCCCCCCGCACGGTATCTTCTTCACCGTCCCAGAGGACTTCAGAACCTGCCGGTGTGCTGACCCATGTGGAAATGCAGTACACCTGCATCAGCAGCATTTCCCCCACGGAAATCGAAATCATCAGACCGGTATTATTAATGAGTACTGGTTCTGTGTGGGAAATATCCGGTATATATGCCCTTTCTATGGTGCCGATTGACGACGATACGCTTCCGCTGAAGTACCCCTCTTCGTTGATAAAACGCCGGTTGACCGAATAATACGCATTTATCGTAAGGTCCATATTGTCCAGGCCGATGTTACAGACCGCGGCCGCGCCGTGGAATGCATACGCCGGATTCCCGCTGTTTACCGGAGTATATATTCTGTTCTGCATGGAGGAGAAGCGGTAATCGAAACGGTCTGGATTGTAAGCCATGTATCTGCCTATCAGCAGTCCCATGCCGTAATTGACCTGAAAGTGTCCAAGAATCAGGGAAATGGCCGGGGATATGTCCATAAGCATGAGGTTCCAGGTCCAACTGCGCGATTCGTTGCTGGATCTGCATACCATGGCGATGTTCAGCATACTGCGGGGACTGAAGATCATGGAGTTTTTTATACGGTAAAATGACTGCGTGGATTCCTCATAGTCCACCGCATCATAACGGTATTCGGAACGGACGAATATCTGCGGATTTCCGTATGCCGGGTAGTGACACATCGTCGCCGCGTATAGAAGTATTACCGCAAGACGTCGTTGCATGTTCTGACGATTGTTTCTTTAATATGGGATGGTATCCCTTCCATGGAACCGACCAGCACCTTTAACTCTTTAAGACCGTGTTTTGCGGCAAGATCGCATATCCGTATTGCGGTACCTGAAGGCACTCCGGCATCGAGCAGCTTCTGAAACAGTTCTTTTCTTTTTGCCGTTCCATAACCGCCTCCCGGTTTTCTTTCACGGCCATGCTTCATTATTGCTTTTCCGGGATGAGGTTTGGTATCGGGAGCCAGTCCGCAAAGGTAATTCTGCAGTATCATGACCTCCTTTTCCGAAAGACCGACCTGGTACAGTGATTTCAGGGTGATGGGGCCGACCAGCTCACGATAGCGTACCAAACGAACGGCGATCTCTTCGGTGACCACCGGCAGGGAACGGAGTTCATCCAGGGAACAGCGGTTGATATCAACAGGCTTATCGGGGGGGTCGTAATGCGGTTCCCTGCGGCCGACAGAAGGAAATTTTACGGGTACTGCTTTCAAAGGAGTACCTGATATCGTTATCCCTATGGAATGTGTGGTGCCGAGCATGCTGTGGTATTCCATTCCGTAAGAGATTCGAAACCGCCGGTAGAGTATGATAATCGACATTGAACACGCCGCCGTCTCCCTCGCATACCCGGCGTTTACTATAATGAAGGAAAGCAGGTTTACCGACGCCGAGATACTGTTCCGGTATCCATAATAGGTTCTGCCGATGTTCCAGATGCAGTGTACTCCCTCAACGGGAGTAACCTGTATTGCACCGCACCATGAAGGATAAAGGAGATCCTTCCTGCCGGGATCGGCCAGTGAGCGGATATTGTCCTGTATGAAACTGAATTGAAGGAAATCGAAAGGGGTAAACAGTACGGCGGAGTACAGGTCTGACATATAACTGTTTACGGATACTGCATCAGTGCGTATGCGCAGATGGTATAGTGCTGATCCCAATCCGGCGGCAAGATATGGAAGCACACGATAACCGACGGCGGCTTCCCAGGTCTGTTCGCGGTACTCGGTGATTCCGAAAGAGTTCCATGATACACCGATGCCCTTTTTCCCGTCAGAGTACCCTCCCGCAACGGTCCCGGCATTGATTTCATCGAGTGTATAGGGTTTGCTGTATGAGGTACTGAGATAATATGTTTGCAGCAGCGGGATGAATGATGGGTTTAAGTGGTTCCCCAGGGGGGAGGGATCTCCAATGGCGCAGCGGTAATGGAACAGGTAACCCGGTGATGTTTCACGGTACTCAAAAGCCTGCAGGCTCAGATGAGGTATGATCATGAGCAGAAGTAGCTTCATCGGCCGTAACGGCTCACAATGATATACACGACCGACGTTTCCTGTTTTTTGAGTTTTGTACTGGTTCCTTCAATACGGCCTATATAGAATCCGCTTGAAGCCCTGCGGCCGCGGCCCCGAAAATCCCAGGGAATTGAAAACTCTCCGGGGAACACATCGCGATAAAGCGGTGACTCAAAGATGCACAGACCCACCGAGGTGAATATCTTGAAACGGATATTGCAGGGGTTGTATACAAAAAGATCAATCTTGCCGGTACCCAGTGTGGGATGTGAAGGAACAAATGTGATCTTTTTCTTTCTGGATGAGAAAAGACGGGTATTCCCTCCGGTATTGATGGGTCCTATATTGTCTCGTCCCGGCGTCTGGAATGTGGTGACCGTGAAGTCGTCGGGACCGTTGGTGTCGTTTGTTCGGGTCCGAATTATACTCATATGGGACGCCAGGCCGTCATTGTCTATGGGCACCAAGCATAGCTGAAGGTTCGGCTCGCCGCAGACTGTCCATTGGCCCGCTCCCTGTGCGTCCAGTATATACGACATGATGGTTTCGTTAAGGCTCCCGTCCCTGTTGGAATACGCGCAAAAGTCGATAATGCCGCCGTTGCCGGGATCATCATCAATGTCTATGGCGACAATCCCGTCACTGTTCCAGAGACTGCCCGAATAGTTATTACAATAAAGGTCTATGTATCCGTTGTGATTGGTGTCCCCGGTAAGATCAGTTTCGTCTGTAATGGGAGACGTAAGGTGCACCACCGCATAACGGTCGTCATAAGGGGTTTCGGGCCTGTCCCTGGAGCAGAGTGTGACCGGTTCGACAGCCAGAGGTTCATTGGTGCCGTAGTACATGGTGACATAAAGACCTGATATGTCCATGCTGACGTCTTCGGTGTCGTATAGAAACAGCTCCACCCAGTCGTCACCGGCGGTTCCGCAGGCGATTTCGTTGATCATGAGTGCTGAAGTGGCCTGCACCGGGATCAAGACCAATAAGAGTAACAGCAGGTATGGTTTCATCATGTCTCCCCGGAAGATATACGGGGAAGAGGTCTGAAATGTTAATTTTTTTAACTAAGGATTTATTGAGGTGCACAGTGTCCAAGGTATATATCGGCAGTGAAAGAGGGAGTGTGTGTGCGGCGACGGCTATTTTCGAAAATTATTTCTTGACCGGTACCCGGAAAAAAGGAAAGGTATCGAGCATGGTCCACCTTGATAATCCCTACCCGGCGCTCAGACCGCGGCCGGCAGCCTTTATTCCGCTTGTATTGCTGTACATTGCCGGATATCTCTGTTTTTCCTTTCATGCTTTTTCCTTTATTTATCAATACACGCTGACAATTGTATTCCTGGTTTTTTCCGCGTCGTTTTTCGACCGTGAATTATTGAGCAGGGCCAGGCTTTTCTCCCTGCCCGGGAAAAGAAATCCGCACTTGGTGTTCATTCTGCTTCTTGCGGCGCTGGTTGTGTTTCTTTACGCGGAAGGAAAGCTGCTTTCACGGAATTTGCTGGTTCGTGATTTCTATCTGAGAGGAACACAGGGGCTGCGTACGGAGCATATTATAGTACTGCTGTTCATCGCCGTGCCTTTCGAAGAGATTTTTTTCAAGGCGTATGCCCAGAGGAATCTCATGAACCTGCTTGGGCGTATACCCGGATGGGTATTGTGCGCTTTTGCATGCGGCCTCTTTTTTCTGCTTTCCGGCAACCGCAACCTTGCGCTCAAGATGACACTGACTGCTCTGTGTGTCGGTTATATCTACCATAAAACTGATTCCATTCCTCAGGTGGTTACGGCACGTGTTCTGCTCACAGGCCTGGCACTGTTGCTCCCACTGTGACCGTTTCTTTATCTGTGGTGCGTTCGGTTGTACCCAGCTTTTATCTCCTTATAATCCACAATGTGTTAATTGCTTTATTCTGCGCAGTGTGTTTCACGATTTCACACGGATAAAAAATGAAAAGCTGCCGATGCGCCTGGTTGTCATAACGTTGTTCTTCAGTGCGTGGTAATAAAATGAAAAAAAGTCTCGACAGATAAGGCTATATTTACTATTAGCCATTTATGTCGGATTTTATGAAACAGAAGGTAGCGGGCGGGAAAAGAAAGAGATACTGAACTAAATAATACCGGCGGAATACACTATGGAAATGAAAAGGAATCCGATCACTCCCGACGCGTTAACGGCCTTCGCCGCCGCTTCATATATTCCTTTCAAATCAGGTGCCTCAAAAGCGGATGTGGTCAGATCGATTGCGGAAAAAATATCTGCGGAACTCGGAAAACAACTGCATCCCGCCCTGCTCTCCCGTCCTGACGATGTGTCCGTGAAGTTCATTGAGCTGCTGGACCAGATAGTATTTGAGATGGAAAGCGCGCATAACGGTAACGGCAACAAAACCGAAGATTATATAATTGACGATCTCTACGGGCGTGCTGAAGTTTTCCTGGAGTATTATAATGACGTAGAAAAATATAAAAAAGGACTCGCCAGCCGCATTCTCACCCTGGACGATACGGTCATTATCGGCCACAACCGCATGAATGAATATATACCGGTGCTGATGTCGGAATTCAACGACCAGCCCCATCTCCGCTTCGCAATACTTCAATCCCTGTCGCTGTTCGACGATGAATCTTTGATCAATTTCTTTTATGAAATAGCCAATAATGGTCATGAAATAGAATTGAAAATTGTAGCTCTCCTGGGACTGAAGAACAACCGGAACAGGTTTTATAACTGGCACCGGCTGAACGGGCAGGAAGATCTAAAATACAAGTCCCTTATATCCTATGTGACCGAAAATGGGAATTCCGGCCGTATCCACGTCTCAAATCCCTATGTTCTTTTTTACCGACTCCTCATACTGGACCATACCCTGAAAGGCGAGATGAATGAAGCGCACTGCAGGGATTTGCTCGATATCCTTAATGATGTTGCGGATGCGGACCTGGAATCAACCGCGTTGAAAAATGTGATGGAAGAGGTTTTTTCCAGTATACTCAGCAAGGTCAACAGTGAGGCCATGCAGCAGTTCCTGGAATGCGGGGATAACCTTGCCGCTTTCCTGAATTCCCTCGAGTTTCTTCCTCCGGAGATTTTTGAAAAGGCCGTGGTAATGATCGGTTCAATGAATGATCATCTAATTTTGGAGATTGAGAAGCTGTCGGCGAAGGGATTAATCAGCATCAGCGACCGGAATCTGAAGTTCTCGGCATATCTCTTCCCCCACGAACCGGGGAATATCGAATTTTAGGTTTGCCAGGGCACTTTGTTGATCTTCAATTCTTGCCTCAATCCATTGTGTCGGCACAACGGCAACATGGGTTCAATACTGTAAAAGCTTTTAAAAACATAGATACTGGACATAACGAGAGGAGGTGCGTCATATGCGGGAAGTGGTGATTGCTTCGATCGTTCGTACGCCGGTTGGGACCTTCGGGGGCACGATTAAAGATGTGAACGTTGTCGATCTGGGAATAATCGTTGTCAGGGAGGCGATGAAGAGGGCAGGCATTGAACCTGGTATGGTGGAAAATGTACTGATGGGTAACGTGCTTCAGTCGGGTCAGGGACAGAACACCGCACGGCAGGTGTTGATTTATTCAGGAATACCCCAGGAAATCCCGGCGATGACGGTAAACAAGGTATGTGCATCCGGACTGCGCGCGGTTTCCCTGGCGGCCCAGATAATAAAGGCGGGTGACGCCGATATCATCGTAGCCGGCGGGATGGAAAATATGAGTGCGGCGCCCTTTGCTCTTATGAATGCGCGGTGGGGGTACCGCATGGGTGACGCGAAAATAGTCGACCTGATGATCAAAGACGGTTTATGGGAACATTTCAATAAGTATCATATGGGTATTACAGCGGAGAACGTGGCGGAAAGATGGAAGCTGACGCGACAGGAACTTGATGAATTCTCCATGGCGAGCCAGCAGAAGGCGGAAAGGGCAATAAAGGAAGGGAGGTTCAAGGATGAAATCGTACCGGTAGAAGTAAAGGGTAAAAAAGGAGATACTGTGCTGTTCGATACCGATGAACACCCCCGGTTCGGTACCACGATGGAGATACTCTCCCGCATAAAACCGGCTTTTAAGAATGACGGGCTGGTCACTGCCGGAAACGCATCGGGGATCAATGACGGGGCCGCGGCGGCGGTGGTGATGTCTAAGGATAAGGCAAAGGCGCTCGGGATTACTCCCCTGGCAAAAATTGTCTCTTATGCCTCGGCAGGAGTTGAGCCCGCGATCATGGGAACCGGTCCCATACCCGCCAGCAGAAAAGCGCTTGAAAAGGCGGGGTGGAAACCCGGTGATCTGGACCTTATCGAAGCGAATGAAGCTTTCGCCTCACAGGCCATAGTGGTGAACCGTGAACTGGGCTGGGACACCGCGAAGGTGAACGTAAACGGTGGCGCGATAGCCCTGGGGCATCCTATAGGGGCCTCGGGCGCTCGTATCCTTACGACGCTGATATATGAAATGAAAAAGCGAAAAGCGAAAAAAGGCATAGCGACCCTCTGTATCGGCGGCGGTCAGGGGGCGGCGATTACCGTTGAAATGTAATACTGTATAACTAAGAACTTAATGAAAGGACCCCGCCTGACCGGGGTCTTTTTGCATTTCTGTTGATTTTGCATGCATTATACGGAAATTCTTCTTGATCATGCTTTTCAGAGACCTCAATAATAGCTACTGTCATTGGAATGCCATACTTCGAAGAAATCGGGTGAAGCCATTGTCGTATTTAATTAAAACAGTATACCTGGTTATAATTACCATCACCGTCTGGCCGGCGTTATTGAACTCCAGAGGTTATGCCCAGAAACGAGTGAATGGAATAAAAGACCAGATGCGGGAAGAAACATCCCTCAAAAGAGAAAATTCTGCGTTAAAAGAAGGCAAAGCGGTTGATGATACCGAAAAGAAAAAGACCGTTACTGTGAAAAATCCCGCGGTTATAGAAAAAGACAAAGCCATGTTGGCAAAATATATGCGGGAATCCGAGATGGCCAGGATCAGAAAGCATTATCTGCATAACCGTCTGGGTGAACTTGAAAAAAGTCTGAAAATCTATGGCGGAAAATACAAGGTAGAAAAAGACAGGGATTATCATTTCTATATGGGATTTTATCATGAAACCAGGGGAGATTACCGCAAAGCGGTAGAGAGCTATCTGCATGCGATCGATATCTCAGGTGATTATACCCGGGCCCGAAACAGCCTGGGCAATCTCTACTGTCGTCTCCACAAATACCACTTTGCCCTCCCACATTTTCGGAAGGCCATGGAGATCAATCCCTACAATCCTTTTATCCATTTCAACATGGGCAGCCTTTATCTGGAGATAGGGGATCTCGACAACGCCCTGATACATCTGGAACAAGCGGTGTCGTACAAACAAAATTTCGGCAGCGCTTATCACAAGCTCGGGATACTGATGTTTCATAAAAAGCAATACATGCGGTCGATCGACTATTTAAACAGGGCGGTTTCATTCAACAGTGAGTCTCACAGCACCCATTATTATATGGGACTTTCATACTATTTCCTTGAGAGGGGAAGTCTGGCCATCGCAAGCATGAAAAAGGCCCTGCAGATGAAACCCGATTTCTTCGAGGCCGCCCTCGAGCTGGGCAAGATACATCATTCTTACGGTGAATTCTCTTATGCCCTCGATTATTACAATCGGGCGAGTTCAATAAATCCCGATTTCAAGGATTTACGGTTGAGGATGGTGGAGTGCCACCGGGAATTGAAACAGTACCAGGACGCGATCAAGATAATCAGGAATATGCTCGCGAAGGACCCGGAAAACGAGGTGCTGCAGCGTTATTTGAAAAACCTGCAGGAAAGAAAACTGATAGAGAACCTGGAAATCCCCCATGATTACTACGGTTACTAGCAGTGCTGATTGTTTCCGGCATGATGATGTGACCGGACTGATACAACATACACAAGGAGGACATGGCAGAACGGTATGGATAATGCCTGTGATGTAAACCGGCTCGACAGACAGCGTCTGACTGAATCCGTTAAGGGAGCGGGGTGAGCTTCGAAGATAGGGCCGGCGGAGCTGGCCCTGGTAATGAAAAGCCTCGATATCCCCTATGACGCCAGGGTCATCGTTGGGATGGAAACCGGCGACGACGCGGGTGTGTACCGCTTGACGGAAGATATCGCCCTTATTCAGACGGTGGATTTTTTCACCCCCATCGTGGATGATCCTTTTGTCTTCGGTCAGATAGCCGTGGCCAACGGCCTTTCTGATGTGTACGCCATGGGTGGGAGGCCCCTTACCGCCTTGAATATAATCGCCTTTCCCTTGCAGAAATTCAGTCTCGAGGTTATGGGCCGCATAATGGACGGGGGTCTGAGTATTCTGAAAAAAGCGGGAGTTCAGCTACTTGGCGGCCACAGCGTGGAAGACGAAGAGCTGAAATACGGTGTGGCGGTGACCGGGTTGGTGCATCCCGACAGGGTACTGAAAAACCGGGGACTCCGCGACGGGGACGTACTTGTCTTTACCAAGCCTCTCGGCACCGGCATCATCGGTACGGTACTTAAGGGCGGCCCCATCGATTCATTGATATACGATCCGTTTGTGAATTCCATGGTAACCCTGAACGCCGCCGCGGCGGAAGCGGCGGTAAAATATGACATCCATGCCTGTACCGATGTGACGGGTTTCGGACTCATGGGGCATCTGAAGGAAATGCTGGCCGGCGATCCCCTTTCCGTAATGGTTGAGTCATCGAAACTCCCCGTTCTGCCTGGGGCACTGGAATATGCCGCCATGGGAATGATACCCGGCGGTCTGTACCGCAACCGGGACCATGTCGGTGGTCTCTGTGATGTGTCTCCGGGGGTTAAAAGGGAAATCGCCGACCTCGTATTCGATCCCCAGACTTCCGGGGGATTACTGCTGTCGCTTACCCCTCCGGAAGCCGCCCTGCTTGTGGAAGATCTTCACCGCACGGGATGTACGTATGCCGGGATAATCGGGAAGGTCGAGCGGAGCGCGAAACAGAAACTCATACTGGTGTAACACCATACCCCCGCTAAGGGGAAACGCCGCCCGATCAGGCGTTGCCCCCTCCTGAAATGAATCCTTTCGACGGGGGACCGGTATCGGCCGGCGTTCCGGCGATGCGGGCCAGATACGAGGCGCCCAGTTTTTCCAGATGGTCGCTTACATTATCGAAATAGTTGAAATGCTCCTGCTCCTCGTCGATGACGGTCTCAAACAGCTTCATGGTGCCGCTGTCGCCGTTTTCGCGGCAGACCAGAACGAACTGGTTGTAGATGTCTATCGTATCGTCTTCCAGTTTGGCGTCAAAGGGGAACACGGCGTCCACCTTCTGTCCCTTTTCCACCTTGTCGGCCGGATCGGTGGTGGGCTCTCCGCCCAGTTCCTTGATCCTTTCGGCGAACATTTCGGCGTGCCGCATCTCGTCAATGGCGATAAGCTTTATATTCGCCGCCAGCTCGCCGTAGTCGCTGTCGTCCAGGTTGTAATGCTGGTTCATGTACTGATGTATGGCGTGAAGCTCCATCGACCGGGCCTTGTTCAACACTTCGATAACTTTCTTTTTGCGTTCGTCTTTTGATGCCTGGGCCATTATACACCTCCGTTGAATTTTAATGATGCGTTATTATGGTCCTTTTACGCTGTGACCGATGCGGTGAATGTCGTGTCCATCACCAAGAATAACCCGGGCCGACTTCCCGCGTTCCGTAATATCTAGAAAACCGGGGACTTCCGGTATTTTACCAGTTTAACTGCTGTTGGGGAATTGTAAATGATCGAACTCATTTTTAAAATGATAATATGACGCCTAACAGGTCAACAGGAATTTTTATAATTTTAGAATATTCTTTAGTGTGTATAAAATTCAGCATGAATTGTGCCTTGAAAAAAACAAACCCTGATATGAGCATTACTGTCACACCGGCATGGTTTCTGAATATTAAACTATAATGAATATACTGAAAGAGTGTGCTTTATGCGTATAGACAGAATGCTGGCCATTACCGTGATGCTGCTCAACCGGCAAAGGATAAGCGCGCGGGAGCTGGCGGATAAATTCGAGGTTTCGGTCAGAACCATATATCGCGATATCGACGCGATCAACCTTGCGGGTATTCCGGTGGTTTCGTACTCCGGCAACAACGGCGGTTTCGGGATCATGGAAAACTACAAGATCGATCGGCAGGTACTTACCCTTAACGATATGGTCGCCCTTCTATCGGCGTTAAAGGGAATCAGTACTTCCATGGATTACCGTGAGCTGGATACGGCCATTGAAAAGATCAACAGCCTGCTCCCCAGGGACCGTAACGGCGGGGGAATGCCGGTAACCGAGCAGCTGGTGATCGATATACTGCCCTGGGGGTTCCGTAAAAAACAGAAGGAATACCTTCAACTGGTGCATCGTGCGATTTATCGCCTGCAACTCCTGGAATTCAGCTATAAGAATTCCCGCGGGGAGGAGAAGCGTCGTGTGATCGAGCCCATGACGCTGCTGTTCAAGGGATACGCATGGTATCTTTTCGGCTATTGCAGAATGAAAAAAGATTTTCGTATCTTTCGGCTCTCGCGTATCAGCGGGCTTAATACCATGGAAGAGGGGTTTGTGCGCCGGGATGTATCCTACAGGGCCTACATGCAGGAGGATGAGGCCGCCACGGGCATGGTCGATCTGATTATCAGGTTTGCTCCCCGCATGAGGTATCGCGTTGAGGATTACTTCGACGAAAATCAGATCACCGTCGGCGAAGACGGATCCGTTACGGTCAGGGCATCTTTTCCCGAGGATGAATGGATTTATTCGATGTTGCTCAGTTATGGTGAAAATGCCGAAGTCATCGCACCCCGGCGCGTAAGGGACCTGCTGCGGGAAAAATCGAAAAAAATCTGCGCGCTTTACAAACCTGACACAGTGGTGTCACGGTCATGAGGTACTCTGGCTGCAGTTATTACAACAGGAGGTAATTCATGAGTACGTCATGTCAATCATGCGGTATGCCCCTTGCGGCAGACGCGGCACAGGGGGTTTACTGCGGCTTTTGCGTCGATGAGGCGGGCAGGCTTCGGCAAAAAGAACAGGTTCAAACGGGGATAGCCCGCTGGCTGGAAGGATTCGCGCCTGAAGGTACCGGGGCCGATTTCATGGAAAGGGCCGGGCACTACATGAAAGCAATGCCGGCTTGGGCTGAAAAATTACAGGGTGCGGGAGGAAAATGATGAAGAGACTGATCGTCGCGTCGATTTCGGGATTTCTCTGCGGTTTGATCTGCTTCGGCCTTGCCTCACGCGGTACGGGCGATTTTCCGTTTCCGGTAATACTGCAGATAGTTGCCAGCCGTACGCTGATCGGGGTGGCCATAGGCATCAGCTGCGTACGGCTGGGCCACTGGTCGATACACGGACTGGTAATGGGACTGCTGTTCAGCATCCCTCTGGCGTTCAGCGGCCTCATGGCGCCGGAAAATCCCCAGTTCAGCAAAACCGGCATATTCACAAGTACGCTGATCATGGGAATGGTATACGGGTTTTGTATAGAACTGGTAACGTCGCTGGTTTTCAGGGCCAGGAGCAGATGATCACGCGCCTTTAACCCTGAGCGTCAGCGAAAGGATCGTGCGGTCGTTATGTAATGTTAAAAGGGTGTTCCATTAAGAACACCCTTTTCGCTCCAGACAGCGCAGAGCGTGGTAAAATATTTGACATGTCATCGAAGACTGCATATTTCTTGTATACCATCTTTTTTAAATCCAAATGGAAGCGGATGGGGTCCGGTGGCCCCCGCGGTCTTCAAAACCGTAGACTGCAATATATTGCAGTGGCAGGTTCGATTCCTGCCCCTTCCGCATAGGCAGAACCAATGGAAGAAACCGCCGACATCCTGCGCCGCATTCCACAGGTTGAAAAGCTGCTTCAATCGAAAGAGATACGCGGTTTTATCAGGGTAATAGGACACAACGTGGTTGCCGGGATAATCAAGGAAGAAGTGGCCCGGTTCAGGGAGATACTGAAAGTCAGGAACGGCGCAGACATGGGGGACCTGATAAACAACGTGATCGCCGGCTGCGAACTGAAACGGCTCGAAAAACTGCAGAGGGTCATCAACGGAACAGGCATCATCATTCATACGAACCTGGGCCGTTCGCCCCTCGGCACGGACACACTGGATGATTTAACGAAAGCGCTTTCCGGTTACTGTAACCTGGAACTCTACCTCCCTGAAAAAAAGCGCGGACGCCGCGGGGGTTTTGCCGAGGGACTTTTAAGTTCCCTTGCCGGCGCAGAAGACGCACTGATTGTCAACAACAACGCCGCATGTGTTTTCCTGATTTTAAAGGAATTCGGTGACGGTAGGGAAGTGATCGTCTCACGCGGTGAACTGGTGCAGATCGGCGGCGGCTTCAGGATACCCGATATCATGAAACAGACGGGGGCGTCCCTGGTGGAGGTGGGCACCACCAACATCACCACCATTGAGGATTACCGAAACGCCGTTAACGATAACACCGCCATGATATTCTCCGCTCACCGATCGAACTTCCGCATGGAGGGTTTCAGCTCTGGACCTGAGATGAGGGAGATCGCCGCCTTGAAATCCGACGCCGTACTTTACGTGAGAGATCTGGGCAGCGGCAACGTGGTACACGATACCCGGCTGCCCTCGTCTTTCGAGGTTACGGTTGAACATGAGCTGTCGCAGGGGGCAGACCTCGTATGTTTCAGCGGCGACAAGCTTCTGGGGGCCTGCCAGGCCGGGATTATCGTGGGCAGACGGGATCTGATCGCCCGACTGAAGAAGAACCCTCTTTTGAGAATGATCAGGGTCGACAAGATCACCTACTTTCTTTTACAGGAAACCCTGCTGAAATACGTGAACGGACAAACCGATGAGGTAAAACTCTGGTCGATAATCCACCAGAACAGGGATGACCTGGGGAAAAGGATTAACAGGCTGATGCGTCTCATTTCATCGCCTCGCAGGAAAGAGTTTCTTGTGAGGACTTCACTGAAAAGCACGTACGGTGGGGGATCCATGCCGGGAAGCACTATAGAGAGCACGGGGCTGCGGGTTCGATTACCCGGAAAGAATGCCGAAGAGATCATTGCCTTCCTTACACGGCAGGAGGTGCCGGTGGTGGGTTATATTGAGGGCAATGATTGTATACTTGATTTTATGACCATCTTTGATGCGGACCTCAAAGATCTCGCCCGGGCATTGAACCTGCTTATCGCCCGTACCGTCGGAGCCGGCTGATGTATATCGTCGGTACCGCCGGGCACATTGACCACGGGAAAACCAGCCTCATCAAAGCGCTCACCGGCATTGATTGCGACCGTCTGCCCGAAGAAAAAGAACGGGAAATGACCATCGACATCGGTTTCGCCCGCATCGAATACCCGAAATTCGGTACGGTGAGCATTATCGACGTTCCAGGGCACGAAAGGTTCATTCGTAACATGGTGGCCGGCGCCTGGGGTATGGACCTTGCGCTTCTGGTTGTTGCGGTGGATGACGGCTGGATGCCCCAGACGGAAGATCACTTCCGCGTACTGTCGCTGCTCGGGGTAGAGAGGATGGTGGCGGTGCTGAACAAGATAGACCTTGCCGATGCCGAAATGATCGCGTTCGTCGAGGAGGAGGTGAGGGAAAAGGTTCGAGCATCGCGGTTTTCAGGTGCCGACCTGGCCAGGGTCTCGTCACGAACCGGCGGGGGGATCCCTGAGCTCCGGGAGCTCATATTAAAAAATCTTAAAATGCTGGCAAAAGCGGCGGATTCGCGGAAACCCTATCTTTTTGTGGACCGGGTATTTGCGGCAAAAGGGTACGGCACTGTGGTCACCGGGACACTGAAAAACGGATCGTTCCATGACGATGATTCCGTTGTAGTACTGCCGGAAGGCAGGGAGGTGAGGATAAAGAAGATCGAAAGCCATAACCGGGAAATCCCTGAGGGTGTACCCTCCCAGAGGACCGCCCTGAATCTTGCCGGCATATCCTCTGATGAAATACACAGGGGCCATATCGTCGTAAGGAACAATTTTTTTACGGATTCCCCAGAGTTCATAGCGAGAATCGAGTTGCTGGACAGGGTAAGGGAAATAAAAAACAATACGGGGGTTGAAGTCCTCATAGGAACAGAGTCTCTGAAGGCAAAACTCATTTTTATTAATAATGCGCCAGAGGGGAGGAATCCATTTAACGCGCGAATCAAACCGGAAAAGCCGTGGCACTGTTTTCCTGGACAGCATTTTGTCCTGACCAGGCCAGGCGGTTACCGCGTTATGGGCGGTGGAACGGTTGTCCTGCCGGACTACCGTTCTCTTCCGTCTCGACGTGCGGCACACCTGTTCCTCCCGCTGATATGTACCGGTAATGCTGAAGAATTGCTGCTGTACACGGTTTCGGCGCACGGGTTTATCCCGGAAAAACGTCTTGAGTCAATGTTTCCACAAAGCGCAAAGGTTCTCGAAAAGATGATTGTGTCACTGATTGATACGGAAAAACTATTGCGGAAGGGTGAATATATTGTTGAAGGACGTTACTACAAAGAAACCGCCGAAAAAATAGCGGAAGCGGTAAAGGGAACCATAGGACTCAAACTCAGGGAGATAGCCGATAAGGCCGGTATAAACGCTGATTTCTGCCGTGAAATTATGGCGTATGTCGCTGAAGAATACGGCATGGTGGAAAAAGACGGGAAGTATTTCACGGGAAGTGCAGTCACTCCCGAAACGCTCCCGCACGCAATGAAATCCGCTTTAGCGGGCATCGAACGGAACGGTATCGAGGGAATTGAGCTTGAACGGGTTTCTGATGAGGCATTCAAGAAACTGATCAAGGACCTGGTAAAGCTTGATCTTGCAGTCAGTCTGGACGGGAACATCATTCTGCACAGGAGTGTATATGAGGACCTGAAAGAAAAGATAATGGCCCTCTTCGCAAAACTCGAACGCATAACCGTACCAGACGCCAAAGATGCGACCTCACTCTCGCGAAAATATATTATTCCACTGCTGAACAGGATTGAAGGAGACGGCTTGATAAAACGGATAGGCGATTTCAGGATCAAAGCGTAATATCATTGACAGCGGTCCGGATGTTTTACTACAATGAACAGACGTTTGTGCAATAGATGGTGTTCCATATTCCATCATGCACGGCCATATATAAAAAAACCAACTATGGATTAGAGCTATGGGAATCTTCAGGCCCAATATCGACCGTTTAGTGGAAACAAATGATACACCCGCGTTGATGAAGCTCCTTACACACCGCAAACCCGACATCAGACTGCAGGCGTTCATGGCCCTGGCGAGGAGCAGGGACGAGGCGGTGATTGCTCAGTTAAAAAATCTGCTCAACGACCGGGACCCTAAGGTGCGTGCGATTGCCACACTGAAGTTCGGAGACCTGGATGAACCGGGAATTATTGAAAATATTCGCGCCATAATCGTCGCGGGTGCTACAAGGGATCAGATCGAAGCGTTGCGAATCCTGGCGGGAAGGGGCAGAACCGAGGACCTTGAAATATCACGGATTCTCTACATGGCTCTGAATGATAAGAAACCGCTGGTGAGACTGGAAGCAGTCAAAACCATGGGAGCGCTCAAGGACGGTTATTCGGTTGTCCACCTGCTGGATGTGCTGGAGGATAAAAGCTACCAGATGAGACAGCAGTCAGCACGTGCCCTGGGGGAGATCGGTGATGATTCCACCATACAGCCTCTTATCGGAGCACTGGTTGATAACCATCCCGAGGTGCGCAAGGAAGCGCAGGAAGCGCTCAGGAAAATCGGGACCGAAAAAGCGTTAAAGGCCATTACCGATGCTCCTTTTATGCTGCTGGTAAAAAAGATGACAGAGGGGGAATTCATCCGGCGTGAGACCCTTCGCCAGATCGGTCAGAAGAAAATCCGTGAGGCGGTGCCGTTGCTTAAAAAAGCATGCCGGGATGAATATAAAAATGTCCGCCTGGAGGCGATCCGTTCGCTCGGCATTCTAAGGGACAAATCGTCGGTGGGGATACTCAGCAAACTGCTTGAGGATTCTTATCATGATGTACGCCTTGAGACCGTTAAGGCGCTGGAGAGGATTTTTGATCCGCAGGCTCTGGTTGCGCTGGAACGGGCCATGAAAGATCAGAACCACAATGTACGCGACGAGGCACGAATAGGATACAATTCATTAAAATCCCGCATAGACCGTGCCTCGAAGAATAAAAACAAACCGTCCGGCGAAACCCCATGATTTTGGGGTTCAATATAGGAAACAGTAATACGATACTCGGCGTGTACCGGGGGAATGAGTTTATCCCTGCGGTTACCTTCAGTTATCCAACCCACAGGCATGAAAAAGTCCCGATGCTTGAAGCCAGGATCCGCGGATTTTTGTCCAGGATTGAAGATGATAACTTTGATGACCAGGCAATCAGGGGTTTGGCGTTTTCAAGCGTAGTCCCTGAGCTGAATTCCCATTATCTGGCGCTCGGGAAGTTACTGGAATCGCGAAATGTACTTCAGATAGGTCCTCATTGCCTTCTCGGTATCACCATAAATTATGATACTCCTGAAAATCTTGGTGTGGACCGCATTGTCAATGCGGAAGCCGCCTATCATGAATACCGGAGGGACAGCATTATCATAGACGCGGGGACGGCAGTCACTTTCTGCGTGCTCCACGGTGACGGGACCTATGATGGAGGTATAATCAGCCCGGGAGCGGGAATAAGCGGTGAGGCTCTGGCCAGGGAAACATCCCAGCTGGGCAGGGTCCCCCTGCAAAAACCCCCCTCTCTGGTGGCTAGAAACACGGTTGATGCCCTGAAATCAGGGTTGTTTTACGGATGGGTTGAAATGATTGATGGAATCTGCACTAGTATTGAACAATGGTATAATAAACCTTTTTTCAGGATATTGACCGGCGGATATGCTGAAATTCTGGGCGAGGAACTCAGATTACGAAAGGAAACTCAAATAGATACACTGCTGACCATGAAGGGAATAATGAGGATTTATTCTCTCAATTACCCATCATGAATTAATTTTAATGCTCATTAATCAGTATTATGTTTAAAGATAACTGATCCTACCACTAAATCAAGCTTAATATACACGGCAGATCTTGCTCATAGGCACAACCATTTGGGTTTTCATTAAAATATAACATTTTATATTTTTTAAATAGTTATTAGAGCATTTTTTCGCGATCATCTTTACTTATTAACAAAGTTATCCACATTATCCACAATTGTTCAAACTCATTACATTAATTTACTAAATTAATTTCTGATCTTTTTATAATGGTCGGGCAGTTCTTTCGTAAAAGACATAATTATGGTTTTATCGTGCAGACATTGTGTTGAAAACCTCTGAATTTTTCAGGCAATTCAGATCAATAAAAAAAATGTGAAATCATAAAAAAATTTTTTCCGGCTTTTAAGAGATTCTGTATAGCATCATCCATACTGAACGGATATTTGTCAATGGAACTTGTAGTGTTGATAAGTTGTAAGAATAATAACAAGTAGTCATATTTTAGTAAATGTTATAAGGATATAAATAAGATGTTTTTGTTTACATAATGTCCGGATGAACCGTTAAAAACCGACATTTAACGCGTTATCTGTTTCCTGTACGCGGAATTTACCTGTTATCAGTTTTGGCATTCGCTGTATAATAGTGTTTTGATGGTTGTGTATGCGGCATAGGGGATATTTCATGATATTTTTTACGAAGCGGCATATTGGTACAGGTGTTCTGCCTTAAAATGGTTATTTCAGTATCTTCGTGCACCAATAAGTTGATCCGATCCTTTGTTGATAAAAAATATTGTATTGCCTGTATGCAAAATGGTTGCAAATTAGTCGTGAAGAAATATGGTTGAGTGCGTTTCGCCCGCAGGGTGTCTGCCTTGAGCCTTTGAAAACGATTAGCTGGATTATTTAGATTCAATCCTCCTTGAGGGTTTCATGGAAAAATATAAACGGTATTCCTATATTTTAAGTCGTTCCGTGGATCACATATTCAAGCATTTCCTAAATGATGCCACCATAGAGGAGGTGTTTGAAACTCAATCGGGTCAGAAAGATCCCAAGGTATCCATTGAATTCGATGGAACGCTTTCCGGCGAGCTTATCATCAATCTTCCACACAAAACCCTTGAACATATAACGCGAAGAATGGTTCCTGAGGCAAAGGGGCGTACCCTTAAAAGATATTATGGTGATATTGCCGGTGAAATAGCCAACCTCATCACCGGCACGTTCGCGAACCAGCTGCAGTTTTTGAATCATAATGTACGGCTTTCTCCACCTGAAGTAGATGATGACCCCATTATCCTGAAAACGTTCTATGAAAACATCAATCTTTCCTTCAAGTCCACTTATGGCGGATTTGACATCGATTTCTATTACCGGGAAAACAAATAATCCGGTTCTGAAATGAAACACTGGGCGGATCAGCTGATTGTTGCGGTTTATTTTCTTGCGAGTCTGGTCGTTAGCCTGTACTTCTACCGCCGGGCGGGAAAGAACACCGAAGAATATTTTCTCTCTGGAAGGAAGCTGCCATGGTGGATCGCAGGTACGGCCATGGTGGCCACCACGTTTGCGGCCGATACGCCTCTTGCGGTAACTGAAATGGTTGCCGGCAGGGGAATCGCGGGTAACTGGCTGTGGTGGAACATGGTGGCGGGAAGTGTGCTGACGGTTTTCTTTTTCGCAAAACTCTGGCGACGTGCCGGAATACTGACCGATGTCGAATTCATTGAACTCCGTTATTCGGGGAAACCCGCGGCCTTCCTCCGTGGATTTCGCGCCCTTTACCTCGGGGTGTTCATGAATTGCATAATAATGGGATGGGTGAACGTCGCGCTGGTGGACATACTGACCGTGGTTTTCGAAATTAACCGGGTCCATGTTATTTATGCGGTCATTGCCTGCATGCTTGTTGTCGGTGTTTATTCCGCGTTATCCGGACAATGGGGAGTTGCGGTGACCGATTTTTTCCAGTTTTTTATTGCCATGGCGGGATGCATAGTGTTGGCAGTGATTGTAGTGGGATTGCCGCAGGTGGGCGGTGTCGCGGGGCTTAAAAAAGCACTGCCGGAAAATGTTTTTTCGTTTTTCCCTGTGCTGGGCACGGGATCGGAAATTGCGGGATATGGCATAATGGCACTTTCTTTCAGTGCTTTCGTGGCCCATATAATGGTGCAATGGTGGGCTTCCTGGTATCCCGGTGCCGAGCCCGGAGGAGGGGGATACGTGGCACAGAAGATGATGGCGGCAAAGGATGAGCGTCATTCCCTGCTCGCCTCACTCTGGTTTACGATCGCGATGTACGCCCTCAGGCCGTGGCCCTGGATTCTGGTAGCCCTGGCGACACTGGTGCTTTATCCAGAACTCCCGTCAGACGGGAAAAGAGTTGGATACATCATGGCGATGCGTGACTACCTGCCCCCCGGAGTCTTGGGGCTGCTGGTTGCGGCTTTTCTTGCCGCCTATATGTCGACCATATCCACACACCTCAACTGGGGAAGTTCATATATCATCAATGATTTCTATAAAAGATTCATGGTGCGAAAGGCGGGTGAACGGCATTATGTGGTGGTATCCCGCATTGCCTCACTGGTTTTGGTGGTCATATCGAGCTTCATGATAACGGTAATTACCTCCATCTCGGGTGCCTGGGCTTTTATTATAGAGTGCGGAGCCGGGCTGGGACTGGTGCTTATAGTGAGGTGGTTCTGGTGGCGTATAAATGCCTGGTCCGAGATAAGCGCCATGATCGCACCCTTTTTCGGGTACGGGCTGGCACGATACCTTTTGAAGATTGATTTTCCAGAAAGCCTTTTTTTGATTGTAGGCTTTACCACCGCAGTCTGGTTGATCTTCACCTATGCAACCAGGCCGACCGATATGAAAGTCCTGGAACATTTTTATAAAAGGGTCAAGCCTGGAGGGGGCGGATGGCTTCCCGTGCGCCGGCGACTAAAGGACAGCGGTGCTCCTGATTCTCTGTCGCGTCAGGCGGTCAACTGGCTGCTTGGGATTATCCTGGTGTACTCTTCCCTGTTCGCGATAGGTGATATTGTGCTGAAGAATTACACCAGGGGTATACTCCTGGCATCGGCGGCAGTGGGTGTATTTATCTGGATAAACCGCAGGCTGGCTATGGAACCCTATGAAGGGAAGGGAAGAGCGTGAGAACAATCATGAATTATCCTTGCGGTGTACGGATCGGAACATTTTTTATAAAAATAAACAATAAAGGCGGAAAGAAAAATGGAAGAAAAGGATCCTTATTTCATCGAAAAATACCGGGATTGCTACATCGCCCACGGCACTGACCTGCGCCGGTTTGTATACCGTTTCACCAGGGATCCGGTTATTACCGAAGATCTGGTCCATGACGTATTTCTGAAACTGTTGGAACGAAAAACACCTTTAGATCTTGAAACGGTGACCACCAGGGCTTTTCTCTTTGTCGTAGCAAAAAATCTTTGTCTGGATTTTTTACGCAGAAAGAAAACCGAGGAAGTTGGTTTTAAAAAGATGATTGTAAAGGAAGTTGAACTGAATGAGCGGTTTTATCGTGATGTAGAAGACATGTACCTGGAAGGTGAGGTGATATCGACTATGTATGACACAATAAACCGGCTTCCTGAAAAGAAACGAGAGATTTTCATTAAAAAAGCATTGCATGACAAAAAGATCAGGGAAATCATGAAAGAAATGCATGTATCTTCGTTCGTCATCAATAAAACCGTAAAGGAAGTGATGTGTGAACTACGCGTACGACTCAGGAAACTGGTCAATCGTGAATGACGCGCAACTGTAAACTCCGGTTTTTTAACGGCGGTAGAAATGGTTTCGGTTGAGAAAGCCGTGGATATCATCCTGGCCAATTCAGCGGCGCTTTCGGATGAAAGTGCCCAACTGTTTGATGTCCCGGGAAGGTTCCTGAAGGAAGACGTTATAGCCCGTGAGCACATACCCCCGGCGGATAACTCTGCAATGGATGGCTATGCGGTTATCGCCATGGATACACGGGGTGCCTCCGTGGAAAGCCCGGTATCGCTTGAGATCATAGATGAAGTGAAGGCCGGTGACCCGGCGGACGGCATCACCGTAAATAAAGGCGGGGCGGCGCGCATAATGACGGGAGCGCCGCTCCCCAGTGGCGCCGATACGGTGGTTATATTTGAAGATACCAGGGAAGAACAGGGGAAGGTACATATCTTTGCGGAGTATGCCGCTGGGGAGAATATACGCAGGGCCGGTGAAGACATCGCACGCGGTTCTGTTGTTTTAAGAGATGGACAGCGGCTGGGACCTGCGGAAATGGGACTTCTCGCTTCCCTGAATCTCCAGAAGGTTCAGGTATATCGTCAACCACGTGTCGCGATAGTTTCTACAGGCGATGAAATCAGCGAGGTGGGTGCAGAACTCGAGAAGGGCCATATACGGAACAGTAACGCCTATACGTTATACGGTGAAATTCTTAACTATGGAGCGGTGCCGCATTACCTGGGTATCGCGCGGGACGATCCGGTGAAAACACGGAATCTACTGATGGAGGCACTGCGTTACGACATTTGTGTAACCACCGGAGGTGTTTCACTGGGAAGGTACGATTTCGTGAAAGAAGCGGTAACCGGACTGGGGGTTGAGATACTGTTCGACACTATCAATATGAAGCCCGGCAAACCCTGTGTGTTCGGTAAAAAAGGATCTACGCTGTTTTTCGGTCTGCCCGGAAATCCTGTTTCCACCATGGTGTCCTTCGTTCAGTTCGTTCGGCCGGCAATTCTCAGGATGATGGGAGCCCGTCATATAGAAAAACCTCTGGTCAGGGCGATATTGGAGGAGGGAATCCGCAAAAAGCCAGATCGTACACATTTTATAAGGGGGATTTTTACCCTTAAGGAGGGGGTGTTTCATGTTTCAACCACCGGTCCACAGGGATCCGGTATACTGAAGTCCATGAGTCATGCAAACTGCCTGATTATTGTACCCGCGGGGGTGTCACGCCTGGAAGCCGGACAAACTGTAGATATCCAGCTGATTTATCACAGGGAGATTTAATGGCCCCACAGGGAATTCTGCTGTACTCGGGAGGCTTGGACAGTCTGCTGGCCGCCAGGGTGTTGATGGAACAGGGGCTGGAGCTTCTGGGTGTGCAGTTCATACTTCCTTTTACACCCCCCGACTCAGATCCGGAAGAGAGCGAAGCGGCACATGGCGCAAGGAGTATAAAACTCCCCCTGAGGTTCTATCGTTGCGGCAGGGACTATGTCGAGATGGTCAGGAACCCGTCCCATGGATATGGAAAGCATGTCAATCCGTGTATAGACTGTAAAATTTTTTTTCTCAGGGCGGCGAAGGGCATAATGAAGGATGAAAACGCTTCCTTCGTGGCCACCGGTGATGTGGTGGGCCAGCGGCCCATGTCGCAGATGAAGCATATGCTCCTTCATATAGAAAAAGAATCAGGTCTGCGGGGGTACCTGCTCAGGCCGCTTTCCGCTAAACTGCTGCGGCCGACGCTGGCTGAATCTGCGGGTATTGTAGACAGGGAAAGACTACACGGCATCAGCGGAAGGTCCCGTTCGATGCAGATGGAACTGGCGAAGAAATATGCAATCACCGAATATAGTTCTCCCGCAGGCGGCTGCCTTCTCACTGATGCCGCTATGGAATCCCGAATAAGGGACTTCTTCCACCATTATGAAGATTTCACCATGATGGATTTTTATTTGATTACCATCGGCAGGCATTATCGTCTGAACGAATCGGTAAAGATTATTGTAGGAAGGAACGAAAGGGAAAACCTGGAACTGCAGAAGTACAGAGATACCGCAGACTTGTACCTGCTGCCAGAATTCAAGGGTCCTGTTATCTGGGTCAGGGGAGACACAGATGGTGAAATTGTCCGACGCATACTGTCGGTTATGGCGCGTTACGGCACGTATAATGAAGGAAACAATGTGGTACGGCTGTATAAAAAGGGAGTGGAATCCGGTGCATTATCGTGCAGCGGTCCTTATACCGATAAAGAACTGGATTCAATGAGAATTTAGCGAGGGGATTGACTAAATGAAAAAGATGGTGGTATCTTTTCTTGCTTCCGGCAGGGGATCGAATTTCAAGGTAGTGGCTGAAAAGATAATTGAAGGTTACATCCCCGGAAAATTGGGAATTCTGATCGTTGATCAGGAAAATGCGGGGGCCCTGGAGATCGCCCGTAAGTTCGGTATGGATGCGTTTTACCTGGATCCCCGTAAATACGACGGGCGTATATCGCATGAGAAAGAAATAATTACACTCCTCGGCCGGTACAAAACCGATCTGGTTGTAGCGGCGGGTTATATGAGAGTACTTACCCCTTATTTTGTTAAGACTTTTCACAACAGGATCATCAATATACATCCGGCATTGCTCCCCTCTTTTCCCGGGGTACATGCACAGAAACAAGCATTCGATTACGGTGTAAAAGTGTCGGGCTGTACCACGCATTTCATAGATGAAGGAACAGACAGCGGGCCGGTAATCCTTCAGGCTTCAGTCCCTGTTTTGCACGATGATACCCTGGATGTTCTTTCCTCCCGCATATTGAAAGAGGAACACCGTATACTTCCGGAATCAGTCAAACTGTATTGTGAGGGCAAACTCAGGGTGAATGGTCGCAAGGTGATAATAGAAAAATGAAATTATACTTGCCATAAGCTGTTTTGTTTTATAACACTTAAGAGGATATTGAATCCAGGGTTGTTTTATAGCTAATCTGCGGTTCAGTTCGGGAGGAAATATGGGATTGGTGTATATTCTTATAATCTATACGGTTTTTCTTTTATTTATACTGACGATTAATTACTACGTTAATCTGATATCCTCCAAGGACCAGTATACAAGGGAGGAAATATCCAATATTCTTCCTTACGTGGCTGAATCATGGCTGAAGGTATCCAGAAAGTATTCGTCCCCGGCCCTGCTCCTGGCATTGTTCGGGTCCTCATTCTTCGGTATTCTGTTACCCTTTATCTCTGCCCACTGGTTCTTTAATTCGGCGATTTTTTTTGTGGCAATTTACCTGGTGCTTCCACTTGTGAAAGAACGGGTTGACAGCGTAAAAGTATCAAGTTCAAGCATGATCAGCGATGATATAGGAAACATGATTTCCAAGATGTCGTATATAATAATTTTCGGTTTTGGCATAGGGACAGGAACTTCATTGATGTATAACTGGGCAAAAGAAAAGGAACTGGCATTTCTCTGGTTTCTGGCGAATCTCGCGGTGGTAGTAGTCCTGGAGGTCTATGCTATCAATAAAGAACTCGGCGAATAGCTGATGTGACCTCGATAAGATCATCATATTTATCAATGTGTATATTTATGATTTTAGTATTAATGACAAAAAATCCATGTTTTTAGGTTGACGATGACTGTTATAGTTTGTACCATTATTGAATAGTTTTGAAGATATACAGGTTATCAGGGATTATCTTTCGTTACATAAAATCAATTTATCATGAAAAGGCGGTGTCCTTTTAAATTTTAAGGAGGAATTCCTATGAAAAAAGTTTTTACGGCCGTATTAGTTCTTGCAGTTGGTGTTGCCTTTGTTGCCTGCGGCGGAACGAAAATGGGCGGACAGGTTAAAGGTGATTCTTTCGTAACCGAGGGTTGGGTAACTCCGGATATTTTCAGGGTTACCGCGGTCGGTGCGCCAAAACCTGGATTAACCAATAAAATTCAGAGGCAGGGAACTGCGAAAGAAGCGGCCCTAATAATGGCGGAAAAGAGAATTATTGAGAAATTCGTAGGTGCCCGTCTTGAAGGTGCGGCAGGTGCGGCTGATTACGCATCCACCGGTATCGCGGTTGCCAAGGAATTTAGTGGAGTTGTTAAAGGTGGAACCATTGTAAGAATTACCTATGATAAAGACGATAACTGCGAAATAATCTACCAGGTAGAAAGAAAGGGTCTTAAAGGCAGTGTTGAAGGTGGAGCGACCAAGTAGTATTGTTTTCCGTCTACATTCAGTTTAATACTGACACCAACTAAATGAATTAAGCCGTGATTACATCACGGCTTAATTTTTATAATCTAAACGGAAAAAATAAAAAAGGGAGCATGCTGTCATGCTCCCTTTACAATTAATTTGGAATAAGTGCAACCCCGGCAATGTCCTACTCTCCCACACAGTTACCCATGCAGTACCATCGGCGATGAAGAGCTTAACTGCTGTGTTCGGAATGGGAACAGGTGTTTCCTCTTCTCTAAAATCACCGGAGAGTTGTTTCTCTCGAAGATGAAAGCAATAAAAACGATACGGTCTTTTTTGTCAAGGATAATCAGGTTTTTTTTGATTTTAAAATAAAAAAATAGTGAACTGGATCAAAATCTATCTTTTACTGAAGGACTATTTCTCTTTTTAAAGGGTAATAAAGGACATATAACCAGTGGCCGATATTCAATAGAAAGAGGACTTACTTATATCCGGGAACGCATGATAAAATCTAACATTTCGAGAATCATATCATCAGGTTTTATATGTATATGTACAACCTGCGGCTTGTCTGCCCAGGGAACTGCGGATTATCGTACTCTGTATAATAACAAAGAATACAGTAAGTCACTTGAGGCGATCCGCGGTGATATATCGGCAATTTACGAACAGAGGGTTGAAGATAAAAGAGTACCTACCGATTCCATATCTCCCAAAAAAATTGAAGAGGGCATAAACATCAACAGATTATTTAAAAACAGGAAAGCCGGGGGTTTTTTTGAAGAGAATAACCCAAAACTGCACGATTTGCATCTATATGCAGCCCGTAATCTTTACTCCATGGAAAAATATGAAGAATCTTTGAACCATCCCTGAGGTTTAAGACTTTAAAAATCGGGGAGGACGATTATATATATTATGAAATCGCCATGGTATTTAATAAATTAAATCTGCCCTCCGCATATGGTAAGGCCCTTGAAGCGGCCTATACCCTGAAACCCCAAAATATGGACTATTCTCTGTTGCTGGGTAAGTATCTGAATGGTACAATACAGAAAAAGAAAGCGATTTTTCATCTTCACCGCTATATTGAAAGCAAAAAGAATGAATCTGTCGATCCGGAGCTTTTACTAATGATCGGCAATTTAAATGAGCAGATAGGAAGATACATCGAAACTGAAAAATACTACAAAGCATATTTGAAAGTGAAACCGGACGATGGGAATATTCATTACGCCCTTGGATACCTTGCCTATGAGCGAACCGGTAATCACAGGCTGGCCCGTCATAGTTTCCGAAGGGCTCTCGACCTGCTGCCAGAAACGGAAGTTTTTCGACGTGCCAAAGCAAATGAATATCAGGGTGATATATACATGAAGGATCTTGAGTATGGTACAGCTGTTGATCTTTATAAAAAAGCAATAGAGTATCAGGATCGGATTAAAGCACAGATAGATAAGAGCAATGCAGAGATCACAAAAAAGAATGTCGAAATCAACAGCCTTAAAAGTCTGATGATAAAAAACAGGGATTCCCAAAGGTACAGTGAATATGAATACCTGCTTGATGAAAAAGGAAAACTGGAAATGGAAAAAAGGAACAGGGAATATGCCTTCAACAAACTCAATGCGGGTAAAATACGCTGGAATATGGCGGAATCGCTCTTGCGAATGGAAAAATTACATGAAGCAATGGATTATTATCGCCAGTGTATTTACTATAATTATAATCCCGACAATGCACGGGATATGATATACAAAATTCAGTTGAAAATTAAAAGAGGATACTAACAATTGGTTTTCGATAAAATGTCCGTAAAAGGCGATATTAACGATTTTAAAAACCGTAATGCGAGGAAGGCATGTCGGGACATTCAAAATGGGCCACAATTAAACGTAAGAAAGCTGCCACTGACGCAAAAAGAGGTGCTGTTTTTACGAAAATTATTAGAGAAATAACCGTGGCGGCGAAAATGGGGGGTGACGATATGAACGCCAACCCCAGGCTCAGGACGGCGGTTTTGAAAGCTAAAGAAAACAATATGCCCAATGAAAACATTGAAAGGGCAATTAAAAAGGGAACCGGTACACTTGACGGTGTTATATATGAGGAAATCAATTATGAGGGTTATGGGCCCGGCGGTGTTGCGATAATGGTTCATTGCCTGACCGACAACAAGAAACGCACCGGCCCTGAGATACGCGCCATATTCTCTAAAAACGGGGGAAGCCTGGGTGAGGCAGGATGTGTTTCTTATTTATTCGAGCGTAAGGGCATGGTCATAATCGAAGGTGGACAAACCACGGAGGAAGAGGTCCTTGAACTGGTCCTTGATTACGATGTGGAAGATGTAAAAATGGAGGATGGCAATATCGTAGTGATAACCCCGACCGACAGCTTTCAGCAGGTAAACGATTTAATAGGAACAAAGAAATTCAAAATGCTTATGCATGAAGTGACCTATATCCCCCAGAACACGGTAACACTGGATGAAAAAAAAGCCGAACAATGTCTTCGGTTGACGGAAACCCTTGATGATCATGATGATGTTCAAAATGTTTTTTCGAATTATGATATACCCGACAATATTATGGTGAAATTGAGTGAGGCTAAGTGAGGGTACTGGGAATAGACCCCGGATTCGGCATTCTAGGATGGGCGGTTATAGAAAAGGATTTCAGACTGGTATCGTGCGGTGCCATCGAAACTGAAAAAAATGCGGTTCTGCAGGAAAGAATACTGTATATTCACCACGAGTTACAGGAAATACTGAAAACATATCGTCCCGAGTGTATCGCGCTGGAGCGCGTTTTTTTTACAAAGAACACCAAAACCGCAATTGACGTAGCCAAGTGTATCGGTGTCGTTATATTGACTATAGGACTTGAGGGTCTGCCTTACGCGGAGTATACACCATCCCGGGTCAAACAGGCCATCACGGGATACGGCAGGGCAGATAAGGAACAGGTTCAGGGTATGATCGTAAAACTTTTTAATCTTAAAAGCTTTCCTTTTCCGGATGATACTGCCGATGCGCTTGCTATTGCAGCCTGCCATTGTCTTTCAACCGAAAACCGAATCGGTAAAACAATGCCCTGAGGATTATGGAACTATGATTGCAGTAATCAGGGGCAACATAGAGGAATTAAAGCCCAACGAAGTCATAGTCGATGTAGGAGGTGTGGGATACCGCTGCACCATACCTTTTTCGACCTATGAGAAACTGGTTGGGGAAAAAGATGTTAAATTATATACCATTACGTATCTTCGGGAAGATTTGCTTAAACTGTTCGGTTTTCATTCCAATGCCGAGCGGGAAGTGTTTTCCGTACTTACCGGGATTAATGGCATCGGGCCGGCGATAGCCCTGGCGATTTTGTCTGGGATTGGTATTATTGAATTAATTGACGCGGTGAAAGCCGGAAACGCCGCTTCGCTGTTAAGGATACCGGGTATCGGTAAGGCCAAAGCAGAGAAACTTGTCTTCGAACTAAACCGTAAAATTAACAGATTGGAACATTTATGCACTGCGGTATCTTCAGGTTCGCCGGTCAGAGTAGAGGCAGTTGAAGCATTAACGGCACTGGGTTTTGATGAAGGACGTTCGATGAAAGTAGTCAGCAGGCTTATGGCCGATACGCCTGAAATAACGCTGGAAGATATAATTAAAAAATCCCTGCAGCTTCTATCATCATAATTTTAAAATCCACTTAATATTGTTAATCTCATTAATTATTTTTATAAAAAAAATAATATAAATGCCTGTTGATGTGTAGTATATTCAAAATTATAATTGATTAATATACTTTAATTATGTATATTTCAAAACAACGAGATAAATCTCTTGATAATGTTGTATGCCATTTGATCAGTGCTTTTGTAAATTATTATTCTCCTTTCCCGGAAAACACTGAGGGGTATTACAATTACTTTTTTTGATTTGTGAGGTTAACCATGAAAATCGAAATTACCATCCTGGGACTTCTTATGGAGGAGAATCTTTATGGCTATGAAATTAAAAAAAAGATCGTCGAACGGCTTGAAGACTATGTGGATATCAAGTTTGGATCAATCTACTATGCCATAAAGAAAGCGGTTGATAACGGCTGGGTTAAAAGAGTCGGCACTGAGAAAGAAGGGGGAAATCCTGAAAGGTACATTTACCAGATAATGCCCACAGGAAGGAAGTACTATAAAAAAATGCTTAAACAGTACTTTGAACATAACTTTATCCATTTTGATATTGATATAGTATTGATGTTTTTTAATTCACTTGTACTGGAACAGCGTGAGAATTTTATTGAAGAAAGAATTGATGCTGTAAAGGAAAAGCTACAGTCAATAAAGGAAAAGATAGACGAAGAATTGAAAGTACCTGACGATCGGTCACATATTCATGTATACACCTACCTTGAAAATCATCTCAAGGCGGAATTATCATGGTTGAAGTCCATAAAGAAAGGGGAATATGTTTCTACTGAGATTGAGGGATGAAAGAAGATACCAGTTCTTTTAGAAAATCGGCGTCCTTGGCCATGTAAACGTCATCCACATCTCTCTTTAACGACATGAGTTCAGTTGTACTTTTCTGCAGATCAATGGTTTTATATGGACCGTCCCGTTGTTCCTGGGAGAGGTTTTTTTCAATCAGCATGGTGTTTAACGTGTTGATTTTTTCTATGTTATAGTAGTGCTTTTTGGCCAGAGAAACTGCAATCGAAATGACGATATCGCTTTGATCGGTGGCGAGTTTTTTCAGATTGCTTTTATGTATACGGCTGATAACCACATTGTTTTTTGCTTTCAGGGTCGCCGACCTCTTTTCCCCCAGGAGCAGCGCCATCTCGCCGAAAACGTACCCTGCTTCAGAGATTGAGGTAACCCGGTTACCCTTAATGATCACATCTATGGTCCCGCTTTGAAGTATATACATTTCCTCACCGGTGCTTCCTTCGTCACACAGTACCGCGTCCTTCTCCAGCTCCAGGGTGCTGTCGGAAAGTTTAATCGGAGCGGAGATTTTCATCGGCTCAGCGGTTTTATCCAGGGCTTCTCCTCTTTTAAAAAGCAGGCTTGTTTCGTATTTCTGGACTAGTTCATTTAGCCAGGGGAGTCTTCTTTTGTTGTATTCTTTTTTCAATAAAGACATTATACGGTAATACTCTATTGAAATTTCCTTCAGTCTTTTATCATTCCCCTGAAGGCTGCTGATGTTCTTCTGGATAATCTGGTTGGAAAGAGAAACCTGCTTGGCTATCACCATTGAAACATTAATTAAAAAGGAAAGATTGTTCAGTGATGTGAAAAACTTGTCAGTGGGGATTTTTTTCAGTGTGCTGCCCCGGTCGGTAACAGCCGTTTCCAGACGGTCGGCGCTTATGCCACCCAGCCGGTTGAGTATTATTTCTGTTGCGCCTACAATCAGGTTATTGCCTTTGATTGAATATTTATCTGTTTCGGAGATGAAGAGATATACGCTTCCTTGGTTCAGAAGGTAGGCTTCCGTTGAGGGTGCACCAGCTGAATAAAGCTGTAAAAAATTAGCACTGCTCATAGTATTTCTTTTATAATACCCAGTAGAACGTCTTTATCGAAAGGTTTAGTAACAAATGCGTTGGCACTTATTTCAGGTTGATTCAAACGCAATGTTTTTTCATTCATCGCGGAGATAATAATAATTCGCGCGTTGGGATCGACGTTTCGGATTTCCGTAAGTGTTTCCAGCCCGTCCATTCCTCTCATTGTAACATCTAGAGTGATAAAATCGGGTCTTATCAGTTTAAAGAGCTCAAGGCCATCGTTACCGTTTTCTGCTTCAGCAACAATTTCGTGTCCCCCTCCTTCAAGAACTTCCCGGATGATTCTTCTCATGAATTTGGAGTCGTCAACTATAAGCCCTTTCGCCATGATACTTTTCCGGATTCTTTTATTGATGAACGAATACGCCCTTTATATAACGATGCTATAAAGATACTTATACAGCTTAATTATTGACATACTATATATGTTGATGGTTTATGCAATTAAAATTATTTATGGTATGAATTTCTTTTGATGATTTCATCGCAATGATGAATGCCGATATTATTTTAATTCCGGATCAGAACTGTATGCATTTGAAATCTTCACATCGCAATTTTATAACTGGAATCAGAAAAACTGTGGGCAAAGCCATCAATCAGCATGGTCTTATTGATGCCGGTGAAAAAATTCTGGTAGCTATGTCGGGAGGTAAAGATTCACTGGTTTTGCTGGATACCCTTACCGAACGGCTGAGGTACCTTCCGATTTGCTATGAAGTATATGCAGTTCATGTTTCGATATCAAACCTCCCCATGAAAGTGGACATAAACTATTTAACGGAATTCTGCCGTGATAGGAGTGTCGAATTATTCATCAGGAACATCAGGATTGATATGGATTTTTCAGAACTAAAGTCGTACTGTTTCTTCTGTGCATGGAACAGGCGGAAGGTTTTATTCGATATGATAAGAGAACTGGGGTGTCATCGACTCGCCCTGGGGCATCATATGGATGACATCATTGAAACCCTGCTCATGAGTATGTGCATGAACGGAAGAATTTCCTCAATGCCCATTAAGCTTTCCATGTTTGATGGTGAGTTTTCAATTATTCGACCGCTCTGTTTTATATCAGAAAAGGAGATTCAACGTTACTGCAGATTGAAAGGATTTAAAACCGAAGTGGCTGAATGCCTTTATGCTCGGAATTCAAAAAGACAGGTGTTTAAAGAAATAATACATCATCTGGAAAAAACATCTCCCCGAATCAGGAAAAACCTCTTTAACTCTATGCAGAACATCGATAAAAAGTATCTGCCATAAAACTCAGCCGCCCGCTGAAGGTCTGAAACAGGACAGTTCGTCACCGTCTTTGAGTCGCTTGAAGATTCCCGCTCTTTCACCATTGATGAAATAGGCATGGCGTGAAATGTTTTTCATTCCCAGACTTTTCAAGGCGAATCTGACGCTGGATGCGTCTTTAATACTGATCTCAACACCTATGCCTGGATCGTAGTTTTCAATACTTAATCCCCGGTGCAGGCCGGAGTGGAGCTTCACTACCACCTTAATAGTTCCTTTTTTTTGGAATAACATGGGTTCCCGTTCTTTATACCCTGTATTAATATACTCTGTACCATTTCAAGAGATGTCAATCTTTTAATTCCTTCAATCGGGATCGTTATATCCACACCCCTCATAGGGACTTAGAGGTCCGGTTAGGTCAAGGTGATTCACCCCCTCATAATAGGGGAAGTCCCGGCACATCCTCGGGCGGATCTCATAGATTGAACACGTCGGTATTCCTTCTTTATCATGGGTGAAGTGCTTGCAACGATAATGGTAAGGAAGGTCTTCCATGGTGTTTTCAAATTTAAACTCCAGCATCGGATATATAAGGTAAATTTCCGAAAAATCCGGATCTATAGAGTTTGATTTTTTCCAGTATCGATACGCCCTGGCGAGCATATCGGGGGATTCAGCAAGACGCACATCCTGGCAACAGTATCCCCGGCGTTTACATTGACCCATATCCTCGGTCCTCCGGCATGGAATTACAGCAGTGCAATCCTTAATTTCGATGTTCAGCGTTGAATCTTTTTTTTCCAGTAAAAAACAATCGGTATGTCTTTCGAGAATGAGATATAGTAGTATATTATAATAAATGTCTGGAGTATTTGGCTTGACAATTCACTTCTACCCTCACAAATCAGGGCAATTTATTGTAATTTAATGATATGAAAGTATTATATTTGTTGCCGGTAATTTCCCTTAAAACTGGAATAATGGAATAAAGGAGCAGGAAATGAACAAACGCGACGGCCTGACGGCGGAGGAATTATTCAGTTCATCGCAGGGACTTACCTATAATGATTTCATCGTTCTCCCCGGATACATCGATTTCGCCCCCGAGGATGTGGATCTGGAGTCGAACCTGACCAGGAATATTAAACTGAAACGGCCTCTTATATCAAGTCCCATGGATACGGTAACAGAATCCAAAATGGCCATCGGTATGGCATTGCTCGGCGGAATCGGTATAATCCATTACAACAATACCGTCGACGAGCAGGTGGAGGAAGTTAAAAAGGTTAAGCGTTTTGAAAATGGATTTATTACTGACCCCATTGTGCTTTCACCCGGCCACACCATTGCGGACATCGATGAAATCAAGTCAAAATACGGCTTTTCCGGTATCCCGATAACCGAAGACGGTAAGCTCTATTCCAGGCTGGTTGGTATAGTCACGAACAGGGATATAGATTTTGAAACAAATCGAGGGAAAAAGCTTAACGAGATTATGACTAAAGAGGTGCTTACCGCCAAGAAAGGCATATCTCTTATACAGGCGAACGATATTCTGAAAAAATCGAAAAAGGGGAAGCTGCCCATTGTGGATGATGAAAACAGACTGGTTGCCTTTATGTGCAGAAACGACCTCCTTAAAAACCGTGAATATCCTTTTGCCTCAAAGGACCGTTACAAACAGCTGATGGTAGGTGCCGCAATATCGACGAAAGAGGAAGCAAGGGAAAGACTGGAAAAACTCGTTCAGAATGGGATCAATGTAGTGGTAATTGACGCGGCACAGGGTAACTCACTCTACCAGGTGGAGATGATAAAATATATTAAGAAAAAATATCCCGAGGTTGATATCATCGGCGGCAACGTTGTTACAGAGGAGCAGTGTGAAAACCTTATTAAAAGTGGTGTAGACGCTCTCAGAATAGGGATGGGTCCCGGATCGATCTGCATCACGCAGACATCTATGGCGGTGGGCAGGGCTCAGTCGACCGCGGTATATCGCACAGCTCGTTTCGCTGCGAAATCCGGTATTCCGGTAATTGCGGACGGTGGTATTTCAAACATTGGACATATCGCCAAGGCGCTTGCGCTCGGTGCATCGACCACCATGATGGGGTCCATGTTCGCGGCAACCGAGGAAGCGCCTGGGGAATATTTTTATGAGAATGGCATACGGCTCAAGCGCTACCGGGGTATGGCATCGCTCGAAGCTCTGGAGAAGGGCGGCAGCAAGCGGTATTTCGCCGAAGACGCTAATGTCCTGGTTGCCCAGGGGGTTTCAGGAGCGGTGGTGGATAAGGGATCATTGTTCGATTATGTTCCTTATCTAATACAGGGACTTATGCATTCATTTCAGGACATAGGCGCCAGGACAATGGGACAACTGCATGATATGCTTTATTCCGGCGAATTACGGTTTGAACGACGGTCAGTATCAGCTCAAATAGAGGGTGGGGTTCATGATATGTATTCGTATAAAGAACCTAAATATATGTAAATAAACCGGAATAAACATTTCTTTTCATGTTTTCCTTTTTTTTATCAATCGATGGATGACAAACGAAAGAATCACCACGATGATCACGAGTCCTGCTGCAAGGTTGTAATTCTTTATTATTGAGCTCAGCCGTTCCCTTACAAGGGTCCAGTTACTGCCCAGAGTGTATCCAGCCTGAATCCATATCAGGTTCCAGACGGATGCACTTAAGAGAGAGAGAATGGCCACTAAAAAAGGGGAAAGCCTAGAAATACCTGAAACTATGGCGATCGCAGAACGCACTCCCGGCAAAAACCTGTTAAGTAACACAATATAATATCCATAGCGGGTGAACCAGTTTTCAGCTGAACGTATTTTCTGTGCCGACAGATACCGGTAATTTTTATCGGTGAAGAATTCTTTACCTAGATACCTTCCTGCAAAAAACAGCAGTAAGAAACCGGTAACACTACCCAGTGTGGTGGATAGATAAACCAGAAAGTAATTCAGTTTTCCCGTCCCGACCAGGAATGCACCAAACGCGGTTATGGTATCTCCGGGGATCGGCGGGAAAATATTTTCGATGACGGCACTGATAAACAATATCAAGTAAATAGTTCCGTTGCCGGCAGGAACCAGTTTATCCAATAGAGTAATCAGATAATTTTCCATGGCATATTCCGGAAAATTTCTTGTAAACGATGGAATATAGGCATAAACTTCTAAACCTCGTTTGATTATCGATAATGCCTGGATTCGGTGTATTCCGTCATCACAATGACTGTCCTGGACTGATAACTACAGGTGAATTCACACTGCTTCCATGGATGTCGGGGATATGAGACAAGATAATGAAATTGACTGCAATAACTAATCATTCGCGGGAGGACAAATGTTAAGCAGAGTGAAAATCGTTATAATGATAATGTTCATGTCGGTCATGGGCTGTATTTCATGCGCGACAGTTCCTGTTGCGGAAAAAGACTCACGGGAGACGGCGATTAATGAATTTTTAAAAGTAAAACCCGAAGTGGAAGAAGTTTTCCGGGTTTACCTGAGTTCAGGCAGGTATCTGGTATCACAGATGAAATATCTGGACCGTATTAAAAGGGGAGCAGATCCGGGTGGAGACAAGTTCATCTGTGAGGAGTTGAAAAAGCATGATAAAATTGATGAGACCAGGGATGGAATAGTAACCGTGTGGTTGTTTCCGGACTCGGGCCGACTGATGAAAATTAGACCCAAAAAACTGACATATCTGATGGAAATTGACGCACTCATGGTAGAAGATATCCAGCGGTGGAATTTTAAATTTACCGGTAACTTCATCTATCCAACAAAATTCGATGTGATGTACAGGGTCGCGATACGAAAAAAGCAGTCCGATGAGGAAATAATCAAAGAGGTTCAGGATAAGCTGAAAGAAAAGTCGAGGAACTGAACCCGAGACGTCTACAGTGTCGTCGTATTAATTATAAGGCGGACAGAATTTTCATCCAGCAGCAGTTTTTTGGCGATCTCCCCAGACGACCATCCTTTATGCGATAGCTCTCTGACCGCCTTAATGGTTCCTTCATTGAGATTTTTGCCCAGGCTGATGTCACCTTTAAGCTGGCGTGCTATCGGATTGCTGTTTTCTACCGCCTGCAGAAAATCGGCAAACTGCTTCATTTTTCTGTCTGTCTGAGTGAACATTTCCTTAAGCTTCAGGTCTGTGCTGTCAACCTGGTTGCGCATGGTCTCGATTTTCTGGAACATCGCATGAATCTGTTCAATACGTCTCTCAATATGCTCGGAAAGACCTTCAAGTTCATTGAATTTATCTTTTACATCTCTGATTTCCTGTTCCCTGGACTTGAGTACCAGCGTATTCTCTTCAATGGACTGCAGGTACTGAGTCAGTTTTTGAATCCGCTTGTCCGAACGGTCGATAACGTTCTGAAAAGACGAAAGTTTGCTGTCGGTGCTCTTTATCAGCATGTCTGACTTGCTTATAGATTCAAGGTTCTTTGTGATTACATCTTCATACTGCTGCAGTTCCGTAATCCTGGATTCCAGATTTGAATACGCTTCACCGAGAACATCGATCCTCGCGTTAACCTGGTCTATCCTGTTGATTTTCTCTTCGAGTCCGTCGGCCTTTTTGGTGACCAGGTCGGTAACCTCGATGAGTCCGGTAATCTCATGCTCGAAATTTGCCAGCTTGTTCTTTCTGTTTTCGAAGTTCCGTATTTCCTTCTCCACGGTTTTCCTTATGTCTTTAATCTTCTCAACATCATCCATGAATTTCTGGATGTTTCGCGTTTCCTCTTTCGCTTCCTTAAGCATGGCCCCGAAGTTTTGAAGTGAGTCTTCAACGCGATTTTTCATCTCATCGCTTCTGGAGAAAATCTGGTTGGATTCCTCGTATTTGATAATCTCCTTTCGAATGGAATCGATACGCTGTTCCATCCCGAAAAACTCGCCTTTCATATTTTCCATCTGGCTGGAAAGGGAGGTGTTGAACTGGTTTTCAGTCGCAGTCAGTTTGTCTGCCAGGTTCCCAAAACGCTGTTCTATGGAATAATACTCTGATACAAGTCTTTCGGCTTTATCGTCGGCGGTCTGATTGAGCCGGTTTTCCATTTCAGCGTATTTTTCATCGAAGTCATCTATTCGCCGTTTGACTTCTTCAGATTCGCGACGCGCTGCCTTGACAATTTCATCTCTTTTTGTAATCCAGTGGATGTTAAGATTATCCAGTTCGGTACGGATTTTATGTACTTCTTCTTCAAAGGATGATATTAGTTTCGCTTTTGAATCATCGATATTAACTTCGACATGCTTTAGTTTGTTGTAAACTTTTTCAATATCGACATTCAACTTCTCCATAAGTGTATCTTTGGTACGATAAAATTCTTCAATTGATTCGTTGATGTCGTTTTTTATTACTGCTGTTTTTTCCCTGATCTCGGAGAAGACGGTGTTTTCCAGGTCGGAAAGCGTATTTTTAAGGTTTGCGGTCTTTTTGCTCAGTTCCGCTATCTCATCTATGGAGCAT
>CAZUXY010000003.1:0-44649 GCA_964624235.1 uncultured Leptospirales bacterium
TTGAAAGAAAGGGTACCATTGTGGTAACCACCAGTATAGCCGGCATCGCTCCCCTTTACGGCCGTACCGGTTATTCATCGAGCAAGCATGCCCTCCATGGTTTGTTTGAATCCCTGCGGACCGAGCTTGTCGATCAAAGCGTGCACGTCATGTTGCTCTGCCCTTACTTCACCGTTACCAATTTACAGGACAGGGCACTCGATGGAGAAGGAAAAATTAATCTCAAGGAACGATCCCTCATAGGGAAACAGGCATCGGCTGAAAGCGTAGCTGAAGCAGTATACCGTGGTGTGCTGAAACGAAAACGCATACTGGTGCTCACTACCATGGGGAAAATTTCATATTATTTAAGCAGATTTTTCCCGGGTTTTTACGAAAAAAAGATGGCCGAAAAAATAAAACCCGAATTTATTGATGAATAATTATGGTTGTTACTATGGCGCTAAAAGAAAGGCGAATCAGAGAAAGGCAAAATCGACGCGACCAGATACTGGATGCCGCTAAAACCCTTGTATTGGAAAAAGGAGTATTTTCAGTTTCAGTTCAACAGATAGCAGAAGCGTCAGAGTTGAGCGTCGGCACCATATATCTGTATTTCCGCAGCAAAGAGGAGATATTCGCCGCTCTTCAGGAAGATATATTGACATTGCTCTATGAAAAAATTCAAGCAGCTGCTGGTTTGGGAGGCTCTTGCAGAGAAAAGCTGGTCAACATAGTCGAGGCCTATAGGGATTTCAGTGTACGGCAGAAGCAATACTTTGATGTAATAAATTACTTCCTATCACCTTCAGACATTATATTCCCCCATGAATTGAAACACGAAATCGACCTACACGGCAATAAGATACTTTCACTGGTTTCTGGGGTAATCGAAGAAGGCATCACCAGTGGAGAGTTCGCCAGGGTCAACTCTCACCGCTGTTCCATCATACTTTGGGGGACGATTCACGGTCTTATTCAGTTGCGCAAGATGGGAAATACTATGTTCAAAGACGAAAGTTTTGAAGACTTGTACGCTTACAGCGCAGAATGCTTTATTAACGGTTTTTCCGCCCATGCCGCGGTTCATTGCATGAAATAAATCCAATCAGTTCTTATGTCGCCCAATGACAGAAAAAGAAAATGAACTGCTGAAATATCTGAGTAATAAGATCCTTAACCTTTCCTGTGATTTTGCGGAGATCCGTATAAGCACGGGGATTGCCACGGTAATTGCACTGTCGGGAGATGATATTGATGTAATCTCTTCCGGTGACTTTACCGGGGGATCGATCCGCGTTCTGGACCGGGGAAGGTGGGGGTTTGTATCTTTTAACGACACAGGCTCTATCCCAACGGATATTGAACGAGCGCTTGAACTTGCTCGCAAGACCGAAGAGAGACAAGACTGTGGAGTTTGCAGTATTGCACCGGTTATTTTGAACCACACCATAAAAACAAAAAAAAATCTGAGCAGCATTCATGTTGCAGAAAAATTCAAACTGCTTGATTCATACAACCGCATATTAAAAAATGCGTCCCATATACAGACCACACGGTCCATGTATCGAGACACCCTGTCAAATACACGTTATTTCAACACTGAAGGTACCACGGTAGAATACGAAAAGTCCTTTTGCGGAATATCACTGACGGCTGTTGCAAAGGACGGTTCAATTGTACAGCCCTATTCGGATTCCATTGCCGGATACGGCGGATATGAAATGGTCGAAAACCAGGAATCTCGTGCTGAAAAGGTAGTTAAGACTGCGGTAGATCTATTAAAGGCGGTACCTGTATCCGGGGGCAATTATGGCATTATTATTGATCCCCGTCTGGCGGGCGTATTCATACATGAAGCATTTGGACATTTGTCAGAGGCAGACTTTGTGTATGAAAACGAAACCATGAAGAAACTCATGATGCTGGGTAAAAGAATCGGGCCGGCAGAACTGAATGTCATCGACGATGGTACTGTTTCAGGTCTTCCAGGGTTCGTCCCCATAGACGATGAAGGGATCCCCTCGCAAAAAACCCATCTGATAAAGAACGGTCAGCTCGCCGGCAGGCTTCATTCCCGGGAAACCGCATTCAGAATGAAAGAATCCCCGACCGGCAATGCCCGTGCGATTTCTGTCATGCACCAGCCTATAGTAAGGATGACAAACACCTACATCGATAACGGAACAAGAAGCTTCGAAGAGCTTCTCGATTCTCTGGGAGACGGGCTCTATGTCTGTGATGCACAGGGAGGCCAGACCAACCTGGAAATGTTTACTTTTTCAGCCGGTTATGCACGCGAGATCAGGAAAGGTAAAATCGGCAGATTGGTAAAAGATGTAATGCTTTCGGGGAATGTGTTTAAAACCCTGGACAGCATCGAGAGTATTGCCGACGATCTTCAAATGTTCGGTGGACTGGGCGGTTGCGGAAAACGCGGACAGTCGCCTTTACCCGTATCTTTCGGAGGGCCGCATTTGCTGGTCAGGGACGTTCTTATTGGAGGATCCGGGCAGTGATACCGAATATGCTTTCTCCCCTTAAAAACAAATGCCGCTGGTTCGACTGTATAGAAATCGAGAGTACCAGTATTCCGATTTCATTTAAAAACAACCGTATATATTCTTTACTGGAATCTCGAAACCATGGGTTCGGCATACGAGTGAATAAATCAGGTAAAACCGGTTTTTCCTATACCAATCAACCGGCGCACCTGGCAGAAACGGCAATGAGGGCGATTGACCTTGCTCTTTTCGGCGACCGAGAGGAATTTTCCCTCCCTCCGAATCCACCTTCGCTATTATTCGAACCCTATGATCCCTGCATTGAAACAGTCAGTATCGACAATGAAATTCTGAAAGGAAGAGGACTAATCGACACCCTGATCGCCGAGTTTCCCGCACTTAAGGTTGATTGCGGTATTGCAGTTTCAAAAGGCAAAAACCGTATAATCAATTCATCAGAATTCGATGTGAGTTACCAGTATTCCCGTTATTCGGTGTCAGTGAACGCGACATATACTTTTCCCGACGGCTCAATTCTGAGCGTCGGAGAAGGCTTCAGCCGTCAAGGACCCGCTGATTTTTTTGATTTAGCCGATATCCTCATACGGAAACTCAATGACGCACTTACCGTCAGGAAGACGACGGGCGGCAGAGTACCGGTGCTCTTAACCCCTAAGGCTTTCGCAGGTATGCTTGGAATACTCACGGCGGGGTTTTCGGCCAGAAACGTATACAAGGGCATATCTCCTTTTGCTGATCAAAGGGAGCAACGCGTTTTCAACGATTCAATTACCCTTATAGACGATCCACACCTTGACAACTCCCCCTTCAGTTATCCCTTCGACGATGAAGGCGTGCAGGCGCAGACCAAACCCATAATAGAATACGGAGTAATAAAAAATTTCGTAACCGACCTTAAACACGCTTCACAACTGGGACTGGTGCCCGGAGGCAACGGCATGAGGGGATATTCAACACCTCCTTTCCCCTCCTTCAGTAATATAGTAGTCAATGCCGGTGTAACAGGACTTGCTGAAATGGAATCATCGATAGACAGGGGAATAATCGTGGACCAGTTTATCGGCCTGGGACAGTCCAATACCCTTACCGGGGATTTTTCCGCGAACATGGACCTTGCTTACCTTGTTGAGAAAGGAAAAATCACCGGCAGAATCAAAGACTGTATGCTTACAGACAATCTTTTCAACCTGCTGGCCGATGAAGTCATCCTCAGCCGGGAGCGTGAAATCCACGGGTCGACACTTTTACCTTCTATTCTGTTACCCTCGGTAAACCTTATCGCGTGAATCCATGTAACTATACCCTGCTGTCATTTCCCAATAAATGAACTTCAACTTGACATTTTTCATTTAATGCAGTATAAAATTATTTTTACATCAGATACAGAAAAAGCTTATAGAAAATAAACGGATATACGCGACCAAAAGATTTTGAGCAGTTACATGGGTATATTCAATGGCCGCATAGCAGGTAGCAACTGTCAGAATGTGTTCTTATTTCTTCTTTCATCATGAATCAATGTTGTTATAGTTTCTCTTTCCAGGGAGGCATCGCGAAATGAGAACAATCAGGTTTTTTCTAGTTATTATGATCCTGGTTTTATCCGCTCCATGCATGCTGAATGAAGATTCATTGCTGAGTGCGGCACCGCATCCCGCATCCTGGCTCAACGGGACCTGGTCGGGAACCGGATTCCAGTTAAGTAACGGGAGCACGTGGACCATTCGTTTTTCCGCGAGGTATGCTGCAAACAGCTTTATAATCGAGTACCCGTCGCTTTCATGCGGAGGAAACTGGATTCTTTTAAGTTCTGATGCTCATATCGCAAAATTCACCGAAACAATAACCAGGGGCCTGGAATCTTGTATAAACGGCGGGCTTATCATTATCACTCGCATCGATAACGACCATATAAGTTATTCATATTTTTCACATCCCGGTAAGGCCCTTGAAGCGTTTTCCACCCTCAGAAGAACAGGTAATTAGTAAAGTACCATGCCTGAATAACGTTTTTATATGAGGAATCCTGTAGATTTGAGAAGCAAAAGCACTGGGTGATTCACACACATTTCATAACAAATTTCGTACTATTCTGGAGGAATCATGTTAGATCAGAAAAAGACTATTTTGTCATGGGCAATGTACGATTGGGCGAACTCGGCCTTTGCGACCACGGTCATGGCCGGATTTTTCCCGTTATTTTTCAAGGCGTACTGGGCCGATCCTACAAATCCGACACAGAGCACCTTTTACCTGGGGATCGCAAACTCATCGGCGGCGGTGATTGTAGCTGCACTGGCCCCTTTCCTCGGCGCTGTGGCCGACCGAGGTTCGGCTAAAAAGAAGTTCCTGCTCTTTTTCGCTTTTCTGGGAATAATCATGACAGGTGCTCTCTGGATGGTTGCCCAGGGCAACTGGGTACTGGCCGTAATCTTCTATGTAAGCGGCACGGTTGGGTTTTCAGGCGGTAACATCTTTTATGATTCCCTTCTGACAGGAATTGCCTCGGAGAAAAAAATCGATTACGCATCATCCCTGGGTTTTGCACTTGGGTATATCGGCGGAGGATTGCTGTTTCTGGTGAACGTACTCATGTATCTGAAACCCGCCTCGTTCGGCATACCCGACGGGGCGACCGCCATCAGGCTTTCCTTTCTGTCGGTCGCCGTCTGGTGGGCGGTTTTTTCTTTGCCGGTTTTTCTTTTTGTAAAAGAACCCTTCCAGGAGAAAGCCGTAAGTTTTTTCGTTGCCGTGCGTTCGGGCTGGGGACAGCTGGTAAGCACCTTCAGGGAAATACGTCACCTTAAAGTTGTTGGGTTGTTTCTCCTTGCCTACTGGCTTTATATCGACGGTGTCGATACCATCATAAGAATGGCCGTGGATTACGGGATGTCGCTGGGGTTCCCCAGCAGTTCGCTTATTACCGCTCTGCTGATGGTCCAGTTCATCGCTTTTCCGGCGACTCTGCTTTATCTAAAAATATCATCCCGGCTGGGGACTAAAAAAGCGATCATGGCGGCTATCGGAGGATACATAATCATCACCATCCTGGCTTATTTTATGACCACCCAGATACACTTTTACATCCTTGCGGCAGCCGTCGGTCTGTTCCAGGGAAGCATTCAGGCATTGAGCCGCAGTTTTTATGCTCGAATAATACCCGCAACTAAATCGGCGGAGTTCTTCGGCTTTTATAATATGCTGGGCAAATTCGCCGTTTTTTTTGGACCCGTAATGATGGGATCGGTTACCTATTTTACAGGAAACGCCAGGTTAGGGGTTTTTTCGATTATAATCCTGTTCCTGCTCGGCGGATATCTCCTCAGCAGGGTCGACCTCCAACAGGGTGAAAAAATTGCGAAGGAATATCTTGTCTGATACGGAGTGTTACACAGATCTGTTTATAAATTCCTGGAGAATATAATGAGAGAGTATTTCAACAGAAACTGGGGACTGCACACCAGATGCGTGCATTCCGGGGAAGGTATCGATACCGATACAAAGGCCATAAGACGGCCCATACATATGGCGAATTCCTATGAACTCCCTCTGAATTTTGAAGAGCTGTTAAAAACACTTTCATTCGATTATCTCGATAAGTGGGAATACACCAGGGAACACAGCCCAACGCCGCGTTACCTCGAGGATCGACTCGCTCTCCTTGAGGACGGCGAGGACTGTATAGTAACCGCATCAGGAATGGGAGCAATCGCCGCGGTTTTATTCACCCTGCTGAACAAGGGAGACCATATCGTTTCTTCCGAAGTCTGTTATACCGGGACGCAGAAGCTCCTCGGTTATCATTTTCCCAGATTCGGTGTTAATGTCACACAGGTGGATACCTCGGATACCAGTGAAGTCACTGCCGCGATACGTCCTGGAACCAAGGTAGTCTATGTGGAAACACCGGGCAACCCCATAGTATCGATCAGTGATATCGAAGCCATCTCCAAATCCGCACATAAGGCGGGCGCCGTGCTGGTGGTTGACAGTACCTGGTCCGGACTCATGCTGCAGAAACCCCTGACCCTGGGTGCCGATGTCGTTATCCACAGCGCTACCAAGTATATCAACGGTCATGGAGATTCGCTTGCCGGAGCGGTTATTGGAAAAAAGAAATTCCTGGCCGACGTTCGAGAATACGGGATTGTTCATCTCGGAGCCTGTATCAGCCCGTTCAACGCCTGGCTGGTGCTGAGGGGCTCGGTCACGCTGCCCCTGCGGATGCAGAAGCATTCGGAAAACGCGATGAAGGTTGCCGCCTTTCTTGAAACTCATCCAAAGGTCAAATCGGTATGTTATCCCGGTTTGAATAGCCATCCCTCACACGAACTCGCAAAAAAGCAGATGAGCGGATTTTCAGGCATGCTCACCTTCAATCTGCACGCCGATATGATGGAGCATTTCCGGTTGCTTGAAAGACTGAAGCTGATCACTTACGCCGTATCGCTGGGGCACGACCAGAGTCTGATCTACTATCTTCCTACTGAATTTTTCTTTCAGGACATGGTGGTAATGAATGAAAAGCAAAAGCAAAAATATTCAAAAATCATGGGGGAGGGAATCTTCCGTTTGAGTGTGGGAATCGAGGATGCGGAAGACATAATAACGGATCTGCAACAGGCGCTTGAACAGGTACCTTAATGCCGTCATTGGATACTGATTAATTATCCCAGGATCATTATATTTATTAACAATCAAATACTACCGGGACGGGACAGCGTTATACCGTAGTAAAAGAGTTAACCCTCTGATTAGAACACTATAAACCGTTTCAGATATTTTTTCTCTTACTGCTGTCCCTTTCCGAGTTTTTCTCCGGTAAATCAATTTTTCTTTCAGCCTTGCTCCCCCGGTGCAAAGAGAGAATTACCCCCATTGAACGAACGGTTCAGCATCATGTCCACTACCTGCACACCATTCATCATTCCACCGTAGATACCATGGGCGAACTTGGGTTGAAAAAGGTTCTTTATCGGTGTTACCATGGGCAGTCTTTTGGGGCCGAACTGTGTAACCAGAGCTGCCATATCGTAGATACTTCCCGTAGGTGAACCGGAATAACGGGCATAGGTCGCGGGAGTTGAAATATCCTTCACCCTGATATGCTTTCCAAGTCCGGGAACGAAATACTTCTCAATAATACCTGTGAAAAAGGCGCTCCACCGTTCTTTTTCTTCATCATAACGCCTGTGGTCACTTTCACGCCATTCTTTCCAGCGGTTTATTCCGAACGGAACGCCGCGTATTATAACGGTATTCTTCATCCCCGTCGTGAGCGAGGGGCACACTACCGCGCTGTGAAAACACTTTTCAGTAAACGCTTCCTTACCCTGCAGGTACCCCTCGAATAGTTTTTCCGTGGTGCCCAGACCCGTGGACACTACGTTATAGGGATAATCCAGATCCATGGATTTAAGATCAATATCTTCATCCAGACCCAGGCTGATGTTCAGCGAGGAGGGTGACATGATGATCCGGTCCAGACGGGAAACAAACTCAGAGGGCAGATTGTTCTCTCCGACCAGCGTTCTCATGGCAAGCATGGGATCCACCGTGGTCACTACACGTTCCGCACTTATGGTACCGTCGTCACCCCTGATCTTAACACCCTTAACCTTTCCATCTTCCACCACGATTTTTTCCACCTCGGCCTTCAGCCTCAGTTCTCCTCCCAGTTCCTGAAACAACATGGCCATTTTTGCAGGCAGTTCATCATAAAATCCGTAGGGGCGAAAACAGCGGGTCATTGAAGATAACATTGCACCGGCAGTCAATACTGCTGATGACATGCTTGAAGGGACACCGGCGAAAGCACTGAATGTTTCAAGAACCTCACGTAGCGCCGGGTTTTTAATACCAAACCTGTCCAGAAGTCCCGTATAGGTTCTGTTGAGGTTAGCAATAACCTTGGGCGCGATAAACGGAGTCGCCAGTTTGTCCATAAGCGTCGGTATTACTTTCAGCTTGCGGACCTGCTGAAACATTGAGACCGAATAATCCATCAACCGTTTTATTTTTACCGCATCATCCGGAAATACCGAGCACAGATATTCAGTAAAATTATCGGCACCTGTAGGTATCCGGTACTCGTCAATCCCGTCATCACGTACCACAATCCTGCGCATAAACGTCCCGGTGTAAGGTTTAAGACGAATATCTATCCCGAGATAATCCAGAATGTTGACTACATCAGGCGTAAGCTGGGTGGTTTCGAATACATACCCCCCTCTTACAAAAGAGGTCACATATCCGCCAGTGTAGGGATTCTTTTCAACGATCAATGTTTTTTTGTTTTTGGTGTTCTTAAGCCACATGCAACCCGTCGACAAGCCACTGATACCGGATCCGATGATTATCAGGTCATACCGGTCTCTTCCTGTATAATTCGATGACACAGTGTTTTTAAAGAGACGAGTGGCGTCTGTCATAACAGCCTCCTGATGTTTATGTTAAAAAAAGGATTGAAGCGCTGACAGTGATGGGTTGAGGAGCAATGGAAGATAGTATATATTTATAACGACACCATGAAGAGCGTCAAGAAAAATAATACTGCTGGTTTGTTTCTCGGCTGTATGCACTTCAGAACCGCACCGGGTATTTTTTTTATCTATATCATAAATCGGAGTTCTTTCAAGATTATGAAAGTTGTAGTCTGAAGTAACAGTGAAAGCGAGCTGTCAGCATGAAAGCTTTACACCGTGAACGCAGGGAGTATATCTTTAAAGGAAATTTTTGTTACCGCACGTTTGCCACTGATTTTTTTAACATCAGGTACTTTCAGTACATTACACAGTTCCGCTTTTTTCCCCCCAGCTTATATGCCGCGGATGCAGCAAACATCCGCAAAGGAAAGTACATACTGTCTGAACCGTTCGAGTATTTCCGGAGGATAAGGTGTGTAGTCATGAAATGATGCATCCAGTGTTTTTTCATTAATGAACTGTTGCAGAAAATACTTTTTAACCCTTCCGATATCCAGTTTGATGCTTTTAAAATCTTCGATCTGCACAAAGTAAGGGATACACGTGGTACGAATCTCGTAGTCCACCGCAGAAGATTTAATAATCCCGACTGTTTCAATGATACTGCTGAAATCAATATTCCTGCCGGTAAGCAGACGGTACTTTTCTCTTGAAGTCTTTATGTCCAGTGCGATATAGTCCACCAGATCCTCTGCCAGAAGTCTTTCTATGACATGCGGATTCAATCCATTGGTGTCGATCTTCACCAGCAGAGAAAGCTCCTTGATCTGTCTTATGAATCTCTCAATATTATAAGAAAGGGTGGGTTCACCGCCGGAAATAGTGACACCATCAATAAGGTCCTTTCTCTTTTTTATAAAGGTAATTGCATCTTCGTTTGGAAATGACCGCAGAGTACAGCTGTTGCAGGCCAGGTCGGGATTATGACAGTATCCGCACCGTAAATTACAGCCTCCTGTAAAAAGTACTGTGGTTACTTTACCGGGATAATCAATCAGGGAGGTTTTATGAATTCCCTTTATATTCATACACGCATGCTTCTTCCCTCAGCCCTTTCAGGGAATATTCTTTACGCTCCGCAAACTCTTCCCGTTTTCCCTTGTTCCACTGGTTTACCGGCCTGAAATAGCCGACTACACGGGAATATACTTCTACCGGGACTTTTTTCTGTGTGTTCATTCTGAGCCTCTGCTTTTTGGTTTTATATCGCTATTCTTTTATTATAATCGGAATTAACCCCTGAAATCTCAATACCGTACTGTTCCAGTTCCTTCTCGCTGTGATCATAAGGACAGTATTTATGCGCTCCAGGTATATAACCGTGCACCGGGCAGATGCTGAAGGTGGGAGTAATGGTGAAATAGGGTATCGAATAATTTTCTGCTATTCTTTTAACGATAACCTTTATTATACCTGGATCATCGATTTTTTCTCCGATGAAACAATGTACCACCGTTCCACCGGTAAATAATGACTGCAAGTCATTCTGATGGTCAAGGACATCAAAGATATCATCGCTGTACCCGACAGGCAGATGCACCGAGTTGGTGTAATAGGGCTCGACCTTCCCAGCGGTTTTAATGTCTGCGTATTTCTGCCGGTCATGTTTTGCAAAACGATAACTCACCCCTTCCGCCGGCGTGGCTTCCAGATTATAGAGATTCCCGGTTTCTTCCTGGTACGACATGATTCGTTCACGCATGAAATTCAACACATTAATGGTAAACGCTCTGCCTTCCTGGGTGGAAATGTCTTTATCAAGAAGGTTCAGACACGCTTCGTTCATACCGATGAGTCCGATAGTGGAAAAATGGTTGATCCAGTACTTGCCCGTACGGTCGTAAATATCACCGAGGTAATGTTTGGTGTAGGGATAGAGATCGCTGTGAGTGAAATTCTCCAGCACTTTACGTTTGATCTCCAGAGAATTTTTAGCAAGATCCATAAGATTAGACAGGTTTTCGTAAAAAGAATTCAGGTCGTTTGACAGGTATCCCACCCTGGGCATATTGATGGTTACTACACCGATACTGCCAGTCAGAGGATTTGCGCCGAAAAGACCTCCACCACGGCTGCGCAGTTCACGGTTATCCAGTCGCAAGCGGCAACACATGGATCGCGCATCCTCAGGATTCATCTCTGAGTTGATAAAATTCGCAAAATATGGGATACCGTACTTCGCTGTCATAAGCCAGAGTTTTTCCAGGTAAGGATTGTTCCAGTCGAAATCCCTGGTTACGTTGTAGGTAGGTATTGGAAAGGTGAATATCCGGTTGCGGGCATCGCCTTCAAGCAGGCATTCAGCAAACGCTTTGTTGAAAATATTCATCTCTTCCTGGAATTCGCCGTATTTTGTATCCTTTACCTCACCTCCGATTACTACATATTCTTCAGCGACACCTGACGGCACTTCAAGATCGAGGGTAACATTGGTGAAGGGCGTTTGAAATCCGACTCGCGTGGGGATGTTCATATTGAATATGAACTCCTGCAGGCACTGCCTGACTTCATTATATTCCAGTCCGTCATAACGAATGAAGGGAGCTAGGTAGGTATCAAAATTCGCAAAAGCCTGAGCACCCGCCGATTCTCCCTGCAGGGTATAGAAAAAATTCACCACCTGCCCGAGAGCACTCCTGAAATGCTTTGCAGGCTGGCTTTCCACCTTTCCCGGAACACCGCCGAATCCCCTGACCAGAAGGTCTTTAAGGTCCCAACCGACGCAGTACGCGGAAAGCAGTCCCAGATCATGAAGATGAAGATCGCAGGAAACATGAGCTTCACATATTTCAGGAGGGTAAATCCGTTCCAACCAGTACTTGGCGGTTATTGCCGAAGCGATATGATTATTCAACCCCTGCAGGGAATAACTCATGTTACTGTTTTCGTTAACCCTCCAGTCCGATCGATCGAGATAATTTTCGACTAGCTGCAGACCTTCATTGAGCAGGTCTTTACCCTCTCTGATCTTTCGGTGCTGTTCCCGGTAAAGAATATACGCCTTGGCTACCCTGGCGTGTCCTCGTTCGATAAGGATCTTTTCAACCAGATCCTGAACATTTTCGACGGTGGGGATTCTTCCATCTTTGTAAATAACAGCCAGAATACCGACAACGGATTCTGTTATGAATGACGCGGTCTCCTTGTTTGTACCGCCCACTGCTTTGGCGGCTTTGAACACGGCATCTGTTATTTTCTCTGAGTTAAATGGAACTACCCTGCCATCCCTTTTTCTTATAAATCCGACACGGGATGAATTCTCTTCCATTAAAGAACTCCGAAGAAGATATAAATTGTATCTTTTTGTATGGAGAAGGGATTCACATGCCCCTTCCAAGAAGAAAAAACTTTTATGAAAAAACACGAAAAACAGTAATACCTATACTTACTGTCTAATTTATGATACGTCAAGAAAAATATTATGTCTCTTAAAAAAAACAGGGTTTAACTGTTGGATGAAAACATTTTTCTGCATTGGTAAGCCCTGTCAATATATAAACCCCCCTTCGGTATTAAAAAATGCCAAAAGTTCCTGTTATTATCTCAATAATGTTCATATTCATCCCTGAAAATGCTTCTGCAATTCACAATTTATGACGATATGGTATCATGCAAGGTTTTCTCAATACGTAATAATATCCCTGTAGGAAGGGAGGAGAGTAATGAAAAAGTATATGCCGTTGATACTGACGATTTTTACATCATTATTTGCGATATTCCCCCTTGCCGGTGCCGAATACAATGGTGATGTTATTGAAAAAATCCGCATAATTAATGAAGATATACCTACCGGATTCATTTACGGGTCCATACCGCCCTTTGCAAAAAAAGTTTTAAAAGAAAATCCCTGGAAAATGGATAAAAATGCCATCAGGAAGCTCACGGACAAAGTATACCCGGACGGTAATTATTCAAAGATTTCAGATATTCATATAAGCATACTGACAAGAAACAATACTCCATATGGAGATGATGTGGTATGTTACATAATTATTTTTAAGAATATATCAGAATCCAGAGGCGAAATTAAAAAGATAACGGATTTTGCAGGATTCAATAAAGACAGGGTGATAATCATAACCAGAGAAAATATGGTGGTTTTTCTACACGTAGACGATGTTGCGGATTTCCCGCTTATCAGAAAAATAGCCGCAAAAATCCAGGACCGACTGAATCAGCTGTAATAATTTGCATGAATTATGCAACAATCATGCACAAGGAAGTCAGCAGCTTCAGCTTCTGTCTTCCTTGAGTAAAACCTCCTCCATCTCATCCGCTTTGGCGGCTATATAGGTCAGTGATTTCAAAAATCTCCGAGGATCGCAATCCTGTAAAAGAATGGAATTTCTGAGTATAAGTGTATCATCTATCAATGCCAGCGCGCCCAAATTGAGAGTCGCGTTACTGTGAAGCGCATATTTGTATAACTCACAGTAATCCCCCTTCACTTTACCGATTATCGAATAGTAGTTTATAATACGGTCACCCACCTCGTCTTTAGTCAGAGTTACAAGAACCTGCTGTGATCGGTCATTATCAAATTTAATTTCAGTAGTATAAGCTCCATGAGAATCTCTATGAAACTTTATCTTGAATTCAGATGCAATGGCGGCGATAAAACCGTCAAAAATTTCCATGATTTTTCCTTAGTATTGTTATTTTTTTACTTCACCGGTATTGTGTACACACACTGCTGCACCATTGTGTGATATATTCTTAAAGTATAAAGATCGAGCCCGTTTTTGCATCAGCGTGAAATCAATAGGCTTTCACCCGAAAGCCTGCCGTGAGCCATGAATGCACTATCATGTTTACCTGATATCATTGCACCGGTATCTTTGACTAATTGAAACGCATTATTCGAGTTGACATCGGTCTTGTAATTTGCCGTTATATTGGAAAACTCGTGATTTAAATACCTGCCGTAATTATCGAGTTCTTCCTTTTTACTCTCAATATAGCCAATCATTGCATAAAGACTCTGATTGTCTGCCGTGTTTCCTGAACCGAGGTCCCGGTCTATCCGTGCAAGAATCTCTTTTCCTTTTGACATATCGGTGTTTATCATTGCCGGTTGAGGGTACTTCAATTCCGGGGCGGATGGAAGTTCTGGAGCAGGAGGGAGTATGGTGGCCGCAAAGAGGTCTGAATACCGATCCAGAGACGTCTTGAGTTCGGAACTCACTGCGGTAAGCTCTTCATAACTCGGACGCTTTGAATGTATGGATTCAATCGCCATATTTTTCAATCTATGGGAAATTTCCAATGCCCTGTTGATAACCTTCTGCGCCATATGATGTATGCTCAATGCTTCAGATAATCTGATTTCCTGATCCCTTAAGGAGGTTATGTTATTTGTATTCCACTGACCTGGACCCGGGCTTATATTTTCCGGTTTTTTCTTTATGGTATGCTCTTTTGGAGTAACAACCCGCTCCCTTTTCAATTCCGAGGAAGGTGTCCTCACCCCAATATCCGGTATGATTTTCATAACCCGTTTACCCCCGACCAGGGTAAAGTATAGAATAGAACACCATCAATGTCAATTTATTTGCACAGCGTGTTTCGTTTTCATAAAACTTTGATACATTTCATTATTCGCATAACTGAAAAATACATTAATTATTTGCTTTTTTTCATCATTTCCCGTTTTTTATGAATATGAAATTCAATAAAAATATATTGTTCTTTTTATGCGTGACACTGACAACCGTCATCACCGTATCGGGGACCAGTTGCAAAAAAACACCCAGAAACAGGGTGTCTCTGGAACAGATCGAAAACGATAATTCCAACAATTACCGCTTTATCTTCAGGGATATAATCAAAGAAGAAAGGGAAAAAGCATCGAAATCCCGCGATCCCTTTAAGCATTAACCGGCGTCGTTTCACTGCTTATTATCATGAAATGAGGATCACCCCTTACAATCCAATCAGGTGATCAAAATTCTGATGTTTTGTTGATTTAACCCAGGAAAGAGCGTCTTATTCTTTCTTAGCGGAAAAAATCCCTGATAATTGATAACACCTCTACAGGTTTTTCCATCGGTATAAGATGGCCCGCATGGGGCACCATCAGATATCTTCCATCCTGAAAAAGAGAAGCGGCTTTTTTCAAATCTATAAAACCCCTGTTATCACTCTCTTCCCCCTCAATCACCAGCACCGGGCAGCGAACCTTCGACAACAACGGCCATGGATTATACTGCATTCCTCCCATAAACAGGGAAGCTTCTCTCCTGGGAGCGCACGCCAGTTGCATGCCTCCATTTTCAGATTCTTTCATCCCGTATTGTATATATATATCAAGCATTTCATCGTCCCAGTTTTTAAACAAATTCCTGGATCGCAAATACTCACGCACCTCTTTATTGTCCTTCCAGCCGTTCCTTCTTTTAATGGATTTCGATGCCAGGGGATGCTGATCCACGGTAATTCTGGTCTTATAGAAATCGACCGGCAGAAAAATCGGTTCAATAAGAATCATTTTTCGCGCCATTGATCCGTGAGTTGCATCAGCCAGTGTCATAATGGTTGCACCCATGGAATGACCAATAAGATAGGGCCTGTCGATACCCAGCTTCTCACACAATCTGCACAGGTCGTTCGCCAGGAGCATCCACGAGATCCCTCCATCCTCCGGTTCCAGGATCCTGTGATCACAAAAATAGGGGGCGATTAAAGAGAAAGAATCGGTAAGTTCCCTGGCGATAGGATGCCACATCCATGGAAGAAAGCCCGTAGCATGCATCATCACCACAACGGGCCCTTTTCCTTTATAGTAAAGATACTGCAACACCGCCCCGTCAATTTCTATCGGTACGATTTCAGGCAGCATGCCGTGACTCATCTATATTCAAACCCCGAACAGAACTTTACCTTTTTTGATCTTTTTCCTGTCAAGGGGGACGCCTTCCCATGCATGTTCCAGCACCATGACAGCGTCGTTGTAATTTACCTCTTCGGGATTGATCTCTTTTGAACCATCGTACTGTGCGTTTAACGCAATTTCAGGAAGTATATCCCTGGGAACACGCGGTTTACCATCCCTGTCGACTATTTCCTTCAAGCATCGAGGATGGCGTCCCTTTGTTGCTTTATGAAGGTCATCGATCATCCCGCGCATGACCGCAACTGCTTTTTCCGGTCGCTCACGAACAGGTGTTTTAACATATTCCTCTGACCCGGCAAGGGGAAAAAGCAGTTCACCCACCCGGTCCGCCACCTTATGCAGGCTGTACTCCATTCCATAAGGCAGGTATATGCTCATACAAACACCATGTGGTATTCCGCATACCGCTCCGGTTGCATGACCGAGATTATGGACCATTCCCACCAGAGAATTCGAAAAGGCCTTACCCGCCAGTGTTGCGGCATTCGCCAGTGCAAGCCTGCCTTTAAGATCTCCGGGTTTTTTTATGACATTCATAAGGTTCTGGCTTATAAGCTGTATCGCTTTCAGCGCCATACTGTCGCTGAGCGGGTTCTTCATGATACAGTAGTATGCCTCACAGGCATGGCTCATTGCGTCCATGGCCGTCGCTGCGGTTATGAAATCAGGGAGTGTTTTGGTCATCCTCGGATCGAGGATCGCAATATCAGGGAGTAAATAATATGATGTGAACAGGGATTTGACCTTCTTCGCATGGTTCGCTATTACCGCCGCGATCGTAACCTCAGAGCCTGTCCCTGCCGTAGTCGGAATTACAATGAATGGTTTCAGCTTTTGGGTCACTTTTGATAGACCTTCATAATGAGCGATAGATTCACCGCCCAATGAAGCGATTATATTAACGCCTTTGGCCGTATCGATCACCGATCCGCCGCCTATCGCTATAATCGAATCGCACTTCGTCGATCCGTACAGTTTCGCAGCTTTATTGACAATGGTATATTCTGAATCCTGCGGTACTTCATCAAATACAGTTTTCACCTTGATTTTCCCCTTCATCGCGCCGGTAACAAGCCGAATAAGTCCCGCGTTTACAATCCCCTTATCAGTAATGATCATAGGATTTTTGGCGTTTAATCCCTTCATAAAGGAGGGGATCTTTTCCAGAGCTTTTAAACCCGCCGATATTTTAACCCGTGCGCAAAACTCATAGTATTCAGGAATATACATGTTGTACTCCTTGGATAATTAATATGATATAAAAACAGTCCCACACCGGCTAGATACCCAGTATCGTTCGCGTATAGATAAGGATTCTCACCATATGTTTACGAAACGGATTCATATCCGACCATTTGGGATATCTTTTCACCGCCAGCTTTGCGATAATCTTAGGCAGCAGATATACTTCTACTATTCCAAGCACTTTTACTATACCCAGTGCATGGGTAAGATTTCCGTCCACCAGAAAACGTCCGTGAGCAAAAGCGACTGAGGTTGATTCGCGAAAAGTAAAAACCAGCATGGCCGCTTCCAGATTTTTTACGTACATCTTCAGGGGAATTCTCTTGCCTTCAGGATTCCATCCCAGGTACTTCGCTTTCCCCTTTTCATTTTTACCGACAATCATGTACGGCCCATCCGGATATATCCCCAGCGTGAAGGAGAAGTTCCCCGGAAGCTTGTCGAATTCCTCTTTAACTTCCCTGTCGGTGCGACCTGCAGCCTGAATGGCTCTCCCCATAAACCAGAGCATGACCGCGACATACAGCCGTTTAAAATACTTATGCCCTGGTCGCATTTCTTTAAACTTATTAATATTCATACCCTGCTCCACCATATGCTATTTTTTAAAGGACGATCCATCCCACGCCTTTTTCAGAATGTTCATGCAGTCTTTGAGCTTTAAAACCTTACCGCTTTTTGAAACCGATTCCCCGGCGGCTTTGACCAAATCATCTTCATTAAATCCAAATGATTTCAGGTCGGATGAAACCACATCGGGGAAATTTTTAACCATCGACTGTATTATCTCCAGTGCGCGGGGCACCCGTTTCTTCTGTTCGGTATGAGAGTATTCATCGAAACCCGACAAAGCCAGCAACAGTTCATCCCTGATGTTACTGTTCATATACTGTTTGTACTCCAGGCTTACTGGAAGTAACATACCCATCAGTAAACCCGGAGACATGGGCCGCACTCTCGCAAGGGATTCCCCCAGATAGTGAGTGATTCCCGCCGGAGCATTTGAATAGGCGATACCGGCCGCGGCAAAGGCATTTATCAGTGCCATACACCCTTTTTTATAACCCGGATCTTTGATGACCTTTCCAAGGTTCTCGCTTATGTACTGGATGCAGGTTAATCCGTATGAATCCGTCATGGGATTACTCAGTGATTCCGCGCATGCCTCTATGGCATGTGTCAGTGCTATAAACGCTGAATCGAGCAGTGCGGCTTTATCAATCGAGCCCACAGTTCGTGAATCGATTACCACAGCATCGGGATAGAGCGCATCGGAAATATAAAACTTATCATCAATCACCGCTCTGTTGCTGGTTTCGTAACCGTTCAAACCCAGGGTTGGAACAATAAAAAGCGGTATACTCGGGGAGGAAACGGTATTAAGTCCGGCCAGTTTTGTAATATCCTTCTTTTCCGAGACCGCGATTCTCAGTCCCTTTGCGATATCGACAACGGGATTACCACCCACGGCGACAATGGAATCACACTCCCGTTCCCTGAAAAGGACGGTGATTTCATTGACCAGAGAGGCTGTCGCCGTTGAGGGACATTCATCAAAGAGGGCCCCGATGACGCATCGGGAATCATATAATGCTTTTACCAGTGCTTTGCCTATTCCAGCATCGGCATTATCTTTGTTACAGATCACTATCGGCCGATGTGCATTATACCCTTCCAGTTCAACAGGGATGTTTTCCAGTGACCTTGTTCCGAAAATGAATTTTACCTGAGAAAAAAATTCGTAATATTCTGGAATTATCATGACGCGCTCCTTTTAATAAATAGACCGGACAGGAAAGCATTATCAACACGATTTACCTATTTATACGTGTCATATATATCAGAAAAAATCCCTTCGTCAATACATAATTATTATCAGGTAATTATGTTGTAATATTATTTTATTATTGTTAATGTCCATATCGACATCTTTCAATTCGTATCGGGCATGGTTGATTTACCATGCAGGCTCAACTTCCATATAACATTGTTTACACAATAATTCAATGCATTCTCACCCGTTTATAAACTGAAAATTCTAATTGAACAACTTTCATGGAATTGCTATCCAATACATGGTTCAACGGGGCGAGATTACGATTCATCACTTTATAAAACACCTGGGTTGCCAAAGTGAAGAACAATCTTATCTTTAAAGCCGGTCCTCAGGCCATGGCCGTGATAAAAAAACAGGGCCTTGATCCCGGTATGGTTTCAATAATCGCGGGTGCTGCGGGAGGACCCAAATGGATAATCCTTGCCGGGCTGGACCGGGCGATTTTCTTTTCATGGTTGAAGAAAACCAGAAAAGAACCGCTTTTTCTGGTAGGATCATCGATAGGAGCGTGGCGTTTCGCCGCTTGTACGCATAATAACGCCCTGAAAGCAATCGAACGATTTCAGTACGCCTATATACATCAGAGATATGACAGGGTACCCACTCCGGAAGAACTGACTGCCGAATGCGCAAGGATACTGAATGAATATATCGAGGATCCTGATTACAGCGGAATTCTTCACCATTCGTATTATCGTCTCAGTATTCTTGCCGACCGTTCCAAAGGGCTTCTTTCAACGGATGAATCCCTGTCCCTGGGAACAGGACTAGCGCTTACCGCCCTGGGCAATACCGTCACACGCAGATCCCTGGGTCTTTTCCTGGAACGAACCCTCTTCTATGACCCCAGGGACATTCCTCCTTTTTTCGGCATGGACCGGTTCCCTATAAACAGGGTCCCTCTTACCGGTGCCAACCTTAAATCCGCTCTGATGGCCTCAGGCTCCATACCCCTGGTAATGGCAGGTATAGACGGCATCCCCGGCGCCCCGCGGGGAATGTACCGTGACGGCGGCCTTATCGACTACCACCTCGATATCCCTTACTCCGCCGGTGACGGAAAAATCGTACTCTACCCTCATTATACCGATCGCATGATACCCGGCTGGTTCGATAAAGCACTCAAATGGAGAAAACCTGTCCCCGATCATATTGCATCGGTTCTGCTGGTCAGTCCATCAAGTGAATATATCAGCACATTACCCAATAAAAAAATCCCCGACAGAAGTGACTTCAAACGGTTCAAGTTCAGGGATGACGAGCGTATCGCCTGCTGGAATACAGTACTGAGAGAAAGCGAGCGGCTGGGTGAGGAATTCCTCGAAACAGTGACGACGGGAAGAATAGCTGACAGGATCCGGCCTTTATAACCGTCAGTGCAGGTAATGGGCTATGATCATTTTCTGAACTTCACTGGTTCCGGCACCGATGGCAAAGACCTTTGCGTCACGCATGAGCTTTTCGACGGGAAATTCCCTCATATAACCATAACCGCCGTGCAGATGGACCGCGTCCGCTGTAACCAGATTCACCATTTCACAGGCAAAAAGCTTAAGGTAAGAAGCCAGCATACGCGAATCTTCTTCCCTGTCGATCAGCCAGATTGTTTTATTAAGGAGCAGTTCAGATGCTTCAAGTGATGTTGCCATGGTCGCCAGTTTATCCTGGACCATCTGAAAATTAATAAGGGGCTGCCCGAACTGGACCCTGTCCAAAACATAAGTTCGGCTGTATTCAAAAGCCCTTCGGGCAATGCCGATGGCTATCGCGCTCCACATCGCGCGTTCTATGTCCAGACCCTTCAGCATGTGCGCAGATCCCCGACCCTCTACACCTCCCAGAAGGTTTTTTGCCGGCACCCTGCACTCATCCAGCACTATCTCTCCGGTGGGTGATGCGCGCAGCCCCATTTTCTCGAACTTTTTACCGGCACTGTAGCCGGGAAATCCTTTTTCCACTATGAATCCGCAGATTCCACGCGCACCCAACGCGGGATCCACTGTTGCATATACCAGTGCAATATCAGCGATCGGTGCATTGGTGATGAATGTTTTAGTGCCGGATATAACATAACTGTCCCCATCCTTCCGTGCGGTTGTTTTCAACGACATGGCGTCGGAACCCGCTGAAGGTTCCGTTATCGCCAGACAGCCTATACATTCTCCATTCGCCAGGGAAGGAAGGTATTCTGCCTTTTGCGTGTCGGTTGCGTTCCGAGCGATATTATTGGCACACAGCAAAGCATGGGCGCCAAAGCTGGTCGCTATGCCCGCTTCCACTCTTCCCATTTCCAAACTGGTCACTGCCATGGACAGATAGTCCCTGAAACTTCCACCGTATTCTTCAGGGATACCCATACCAAGCAGCCCCAGTTCCTTCAGTTTATTCCACTGTTCATCTGGAAAATCTTCCGCTCCATCGACCTTTGCCGCAATTGGAGCCCATTCAGTTTCACAAAATTTGCGCACTGTTTCTTTCAATATCCTATATTCCTCATCCAGATTGAAATCCATAATCCCTCCCTGATGAATTGCGGTTATTAATGTAATACGATAAGACATTAAATGTCTATGATTTTTTATTTTAAAATGAGACATAATCATACATACCTATAATCGAAACGGTATCCTCCTCAGTAATTATGTGATTAATTAAATTGACTTACCACATAGAAAAAAAAGTGTTGTAGTATGATCGGCAATCATGAAGTATTCTACCTGGATATATTTTTCAGCCAACCGACACAGGGAGGGGAGAATATGAAAGTGCTGGCATTGAACTCAAGTCCTAGGAAAGGGAAAGGCAATACGCAACGGATCCTCGGTCCTTTTATAGAAGGTGCAAAGGAAGCAGGGGCAACCACGAATGAAATCTATCTTTATTCCAGAAACATCAAACCCTGCCGCGGCTGCTACAACTGCTGGATAAAAACACCCGGGCATTGCGTGATAAAAGACGATGCCGCCGAAATATTCGATGAAATGAACGCGTCAGATGTTGTTGTTTTCGCAACGCCGTTGTATGTATTCGGCATGAGTGCGGTAATGAAACTGCTGCTCGACCGTATTATGCCCAGTGCACTCCCCTTCATTGAGCTGGTCGATGGTCATTCCACTCATCCCATGCGGGGCCGTACGCGCACTTACGGTACGGTGCTTATATCCAATTGCGGATTTCACGAACTTGATAATTTCAAAGATCTCGAAGCCCATTTCAAGACCCTTACCTTCCACCAGCAGGGAAAATTCATAGGCTCGCTGCTGAGGCCTGAGGGTGAATTTCTGCTCTATGCCGAATCCTTCATGCCTGAAAAAACAAAGGAAATATATGATGCTGCGCGTGAGGCCGGGCGCCAGGCGGTAACAAACGGAAGTATCAGCGATAAGGTGGCGGAGGCTGTTTCACGACCGCTGCTTAGCCTGGAGCAGTTTGTCGAACTCGCCAACGCGTATTTCAAAGGGGAGATAGAGAAAAACACTGCCTGAGGACTTTTTTAAATACCATTATAGTTGTGCCGGTGTATACTCTACGGCCTGTTGCGTTGTGCGATGGGGATGCGTCGTCCTGTACCGAAAGCCTTTGAAGTAACCTTGAGCCCCGGCGGAGCCTGTCGGCGCTTATATTCGTTCCGGTCCACCTTTTGAAGCACATCGCGCACTACTCCTTCAGAGAACCCGCGTGATATGATCTCATCAGCCGACATCTGTTTTTCTATATATAATTCCAGTATCCTGTCAAGCAGATCGTAGGGGGGCAGACTGTCTTCATCCTTCTGGTTTTCCCTTAGTTCGGCTGAAGGGGCCTTCTCCAGGGTAGCATGTGGTATTATCTCACCATTCCTGTTTATGTGTCTGGACAGGCGGTATACCAGCGTTTTGGGAAGATCGGAAATCACCGCAAGCCCGCCGGACATGTCACCATACAGAGTACAGTATCCCATTGAAAGTTCGGATTTGTTGCCGGTGGTAAGAAGCAGGCTGCCGAATTTATTGCTTACCGCCATAAGAAGATTGCCCCTGATCCTTGCCTGAATGTTCTCTTCGGTTACATCCTTCTGCAAACCTTTGAAGATATCAGACAGTGCCGTGTTATATGTGGAAAAGATTTCATCGATGGGAATTTTCTCGACAGCGATCCCGAGGTTTTCAGCAAGGGCATATGAATCCTCCACGCTTCCGCGCGATGAATAGGGAGAAGGCATGGTAATGCCGGTTACGTGTTCATGTCCAAGGGCCTGTACAGCCAATACCGCCGTAAGAGCTGAGTCTATACCTCCACTGAGACCCACTACTACGTTACGGAAACCGTTTTTACGAACATAATCCCTAAGTCCTAATATCAACGCTTTACGTATGTCTTCCAGATCTTCCTCTACCGGCACACTGATAGGTCTGTCCCTATCATCATCAAAAACAACAAGGTCTTCCTCAAACCCCTTAGCTTTAATAAGATATTCTCCATTCCGGTCTACGTACACACTGTTACCGTCGAAGACTAGACTGTCATTTCCCCCCACCTGGTTGACATAAAGGATCGGTACCGAGTTTTTCCTGGCAACCGACGATATCATCTCCCATTTAGCGGTGTTTTTACCCATCACGTAGGGAGACGCTGAAATATTTACAAGAAGCGAGATTCCCTGTTTCACCAGGTTTTTTACAGGGTCAACGGGATAATGCCGGCCCTCAATGTAATCGCTCTCATAATTTGTGTCGTTCCAGATATCCTCACAAATTGTAATCCCGATTTTTCTTCCACGGTACTCCACGGGAGACTGCTCCTGCCCCGAAGAAAAATACCTCATCTCATCAAAGACATCATAACTAGGCAAAAGTGTTTTATAATAACGTGATCGAATTTCTCCGTTGACTATGAACGCCGCTCCGTTATAGAGCATGGGAGGATTTTTCCTGTCCACATCCACGAATCCGCAGATCACGGCGATATCACGGCAGTATCCGGAGATTCGATCGAGTGAATTAAGGTTATCGGTTACAAGCTTTCTCCTTTGCAGAAAATCCATCGGTGGATATCCTATTGTAGCCATTTCGGGAAAAACAACCAGATCGGCCCTTTCATCCCTTGCCTTTTCATAGAAAGAGATGATTTTAACCAGATTTCCTTCAATGTCGGCAATAACCGGATTGATCTGTGCAATGGCAATCCTCATATCACATCACCTGGACATGAACGTGCGCACCACAGTGCCGAGTTTGTATTTAAACACAGGATCGGTTTCCACACAGTAAAGATCGAACAGCGGCAGGAGCACTCTCCGATCAAATATTTTTTGAAGGCTGTACAGTGCTGCCGTACGAACGTATAACCGTGAGTCATTGTTTACCGCTTCCATTAGTCCTGAAACCGCCGTGTAATGATTTCTGAATACCGCCAGTGAAGCACAGGTCTCGGCCCTGATTCTATAATCTTTGTCTTCCAGTCCCTTTAAAAGCAACGGCAGCCCTCGGGGATCACCAATGGCCCCGATTGCATAGGCAGCCTTGATCCTGAGATCAACCGACGGGTCATGCAATAACGACCTTTCCAATCCTTTGAAACCGCCTCCGTTCCGAATCCGGATCAGTATTTCAAGCAGAGTGTCTTTTATCCTTCTATCTGTTTCAACGTCCAGTTGTGTCGAAACCTGATAGGCTGTTGCGGTACTTCGATACTCGAGCAGTGTTATTGCGGCAGAGTAACGAATATTACGGTTTCCGTCGGTCAAGCATCTCAAGAGTACATACAGTGAACCGGCATCCCTGAATTCCCTTATTACTTCAATGGCCTTGATCCTAACCTCATCGTTATTATCATTAAGAGCGATGTTCCTCACCCTGCCTATAGTCTCTTTCAAACGGTTATGTTCTATACATTTCAGCGTATAATACCGAACAGATTTGTTTTCGTCGCCAAGTAAATCCACCACAAGCGCACTCATGCGTCGGTCATAAAGATGATAAATCGCTTCCAGGGCATAGACACGGAAGATCGGATTCGGGTTCTTGGCCATATTGAAGATATGGGGAAACATACGGTCATCACCAAGGCGGTCCAGTGCTTGTATGGCACTCTGACGGATCGTAGAGAAAGGATTCCCCAATTCTTCCACCAGTGGAAGCACTATACGGCGATCACCCGATTGTGAAAGAAAGTCAATAATGCTTTTTTTTACCGGGAACGATTCTTCGTTCTTCCAAAGATTAATCCAGAAAGGAACCATTGTCCTGACCGGGTATTTTTTCAAAGCTTCTATCGCAACCATCTTTATTTCAAGATCACGGTTCAGACTGATTTTTTCTTTTAAAACTGGGATCAGAAAATCCGGTTTTGTCTTTGCGATCATTTCCATCGCTGAGACTCTTTCAGCAGGTATTCCGCTGTAAAGTTTTCTGATATATTCATAGCTGTTATCGCTTTGAGCGCCCAGTACCGTTCCAAGAACCAGAGAAGCAATAATAGTAAGAATTAAAACCTTATTTCGCATACTGCATTTCCATTCTAACAACAATCGTTATGGTTAGTAAGTTCCATACATGTTACCACTTCATTTAATTCACAATGAGGTGTGCCTACGAGGTATATACTAAAATATTCCACCGCCTTACAGGATTCAGTTCGCTGATATATATAATGTATTTTTCATCAAAAATGAGAAATGGCGTTTGTCAATAAAGAAACCCGGTATATTTACCGGGCTCCAGAAGTTTGATAACAATTTATAATGAGCTTTCTATTTCAGCACTCCGCCGATATAGTTCTGTACCATATTATCAAGTACCTCTCTGTCCAAAACATCAAGTTTCCTCCTGTCATAATCGTACACGACATACATTACCGCTCCAATCAACATCAACGCGGTAAGGTCAGGATTGGTGTTTTTCTTGTATACACCCTTTTTCTTGATTTCATCTATTTCCCTGGCCACAATCTTGTTTATGTTTTCCAGAAATTTTATAACCCTGGCCACAACTTCTTCATCTATACCTACAATATCCTTGTAAATCAGTTTTATAACGATTGGCTCATTTATTATAGCGCTTATGCTGCCCAAAAGACGTTCATTGACAAACTTCAACACGGCTTTCGGCTGTGGATTTGTTTTAAGAAAGTCTCTCAAATCGTCAACATCGAGCACATCTTCAATTTTCTCCTCGACGGTTTCAAGTATGGCGTACAGAATTTCCCTCTTGTTTCCAAAATACTGATATACAGTACCTCTGGCAATATTCAGCTTCTCACATACCTGCCCGATATGAGTGCTTTGGAATCCGTTCTGGATGAACATGTCTTTTGCCGTATCTATAATCTGCTGTTTTCTTTTTTGTCCTTTTGCTGGCATACTTCCGCTCCTTTTAATATTCTACTTTCTATTTATTTTATTCATAAATCGATATCACGATGATGTTTACGCATCTTTACCAGTTCATTTCCTATTTGTGTGAGAGCTTCTTTTAACTCTTCGACGACCCGGTCTGCCCGATCCTGAAGTTCCCTGCTCATAAATATCTCTGTATGCAGAAAATTATAACAGCCAATCGCTAAATTATCGAAAAAATTGTTATGTTTCTTTATAAATATTAAAGATTTTTTATCTTCTATCGTGAAACTATTGGTATACTACACATAATGGCGAATGTTAATTATATACTATACCCTGAGAAATGTCAAACAGAACAAAAAATATTTTTTATATCTTTTTAAAAAAACAGGCAATTGTGACATCCATCCCAAGATTTTTTAATCAGTAATGATTCACGCCCCGTTACATGGATTTTCCTTATAACATTATGGATACAGACTTGCCCACCTGGCAGTAATTATGTAAACGGAGCAACTCCCGCCTTGTGTAATATACTGCCGGCATTTGTTATATTATTAGATAGAAAAATTGTAAAAAAGGATAATTTTATTTTTATGTATGAATAAATTGTAAAAAAACTGCTTCGTCAACAACTTTTAACCAACCGGCTATGGCAACCGAAAGATGGGGTTAATACGCAGTAAGGGATGATACTTGTATTATTAGTGCTGGTTGCATTATTTTTCTTGATTAAATAATGAACAAAATACTTAAGCAAGCTTATTTACAACACTACCAAGCTTTTCGTCATGCTTCACATGTACACCACCGCCGACAACCATATAAAGGAAGTTTTTTACTTCCTCTAGATCCATCATGACATCTTCCAGTTTTACCTGATTGTTGCGATTGCTTCCTGGTAAAAAAGCCATCATTTCCGCATCTAACATACGCGCATCAACCGGTAAATGGTGGGGTTGAACAATAGCAAGGTTAAATGCTTTGACTTCCATTTCCTTTTCCTCCTTCCGTGGAGTGTTACTGTAATGATTTTCGGCAAAAATGCTTAAAAATAACAGAATAAAATTAAAAATAATTATTCTCATCCACAATTGCTGAATAAAAATCATGAATAGACTCTGCTCATCTTCTCATTATATCCGAATTTCAGTAACTACAGACGATTAAATGGACGAATTTTTGATTATTGTTCGATTTTAAGAAGCTGGTTTACGTGTTTTTTGATTTCTTCAGACTCAGGCATTATTGAAAGTGCCTTTTTGAGAAACTTTTTAGCCATATCCGGCTGATTTTTTTTCATATAAATCATTCCCAGTGTGTCCAGATAAGCCGGATTATCAGGTTTTACCTCCAGTGCTTTTTTAGCATACCGCAACGCTCTGTTTAAATCTTTATTATTTAATGCCATTATATATGCGAGTGAATTGCACGCATTGCTGTTTTCACCGTCTATTTCTAGTATCTCCCTGTACACTGAAATCGCCTTGTCGAATTCCTTCTGTTTTTCATAACAGTATCCTTTCATATTCATAGCACTGGTATCCAGACGCGAGATACTGAGGCTTTGTTCAAGGTAGAGCAGGGCTTCATCGAAATCCTCCATCATAATAAGGCAATAAGAAAGAAGTTTTCTAACCGATACGATGTCTACGAACGCCTGCGGCATTGATAAGATCTTTTGAAAATACAATATCGCTTCCCGGTAATTCCTTAATCCCGTGTAACAGACTCCTGTATTGTACAGTATCACCGGATTTTCTTTATCCAGTTCTTCTGCAGACTTCAGAACTTTCAGAGCCTCGTCGTAATCCTTACTGTCGACCCTCGCAAGGGCGCTTTTTAAAAAATCCTGTATTCGTCTGTTAAGTTCTATTTCAGCCATATATTCTCTGCGGAAGAAAGGATGTTTGCCCTGTCATAATCGGTGCAATCAATCTTCAGAGGGGTTATCGATATATACCCGTTTTTCAGTTCAGAAACATCCGAACCGGAGATATCACCTGAGACTATACTGCCGACAAGCTGCAGGCTCATTACCTTATCATTGTTACTGTTTATTTTGTAGGCATCACGGTACACTCTTTTACCGAGACAAGTATATTTTACTCCCTGCACAGTATCCTTTTCAATATCAGGGTAATTAATATTCAGGCACAAGGGTCCTGGGATAAGGCTGCTTTCGTTCGTTTCAATAAAATCAGCGATGAACCGTGCGGCCTGTATAAAACGCGGTGATGTTCCATGGCAATCCAGGGACACAGCCAGGCCTGATACACCGAATATTTGGGCAGTGCGGGCCCCCGCTACGGTTCCCGAAAAGTATATATCCTCACCCAGGTTCGGACCATGATTAATACCGGAGATAACCAGATCTATTTGAGGAACCAGATCGGTATGAAGCCCTATATTTACACAATCGGCCGGGTAACCATCGACGGCATAGACGTTTTCTTCAAGACTTTCAACTTTCACCTCGTGACGGACGGTAATGGCACAGGAACAGGCGCTTCTTTCTTTTGAGGGGGCAATCAGGTATACATTGTGTTTTTCCGACAGTATCTCATGCAGTGATCTGATTCCTTCAGCAAAAACGCCGTCATCATTGGTGCAAAGTATGTTCATGTTACATCCTTATATAATTCTTTTTTACGAAAAATCACCGTGTAGTTTTCTGTACATAATGTTTTAATAAAAAAACCTTCCTTTTGATGAAGCACTATTCAACCTGTCTAATCCCTTGGTTCTTTTTATGCAACCAATAATCTCAAGCATGAAATTTCAGATGTAATGGCAACGGAATATACCTATTGCTAGAGTGGTGCAGCCCCGCTAACCACTCGAAAAATTTACTATTGACATCTGCCACTGCAGTTTACTACGATTATACTAATGAGTATAACCGCCCCGGAGTATTTCTATGCCTGTATACGAGTTCAAGTGCAATGAATGCAGCGCCGTTACCACTGAATTAAGAAAAATCTCCGATTATTCCCCCGCCATATGTTCCAGATGCGGTTCACGGGATACGGTAAAAATCTTTTCCCTGTTCGCCGGAAGCTGTAAAGAATGCCAGAGTTGTACATCGTCTTCTTGTGCAGGGTGCAGCTCGTGTAAATAGTTCCTGAAATCCACGCATGGATCTTAATTGTAAAAGTCGAATCCGGCTGAGCGATAACGCATTAAGACACACATACATTTTACTTGACTTAATATATTCAGAGTAATAACATTACAAAACTCGTAACGCGTCGCATAGATATATACTACAGTTAAATGGAGCAAACCAATGGTAAAGGGATTTCATAAATTCATATTGTTCCTTTGTATCCTGATGGTTTCATCGTCAGCCTTTGCACAAACGGCCGATCCGAATAAAGAGTATAACCCCCTCTACAGGGCAATTGATGTAGTCAAAAAGGCGAGTTACGATAATTTCAAAAGCATAAAACTGCTTCATACGGCAATAATAAATTTCGGAGGTGGTGAGGCGGAGTTCGATCGTCTGGTTAATGAATACGCAGAGGCAAGCGCGCTTTATTTCCGTGGTCAAATGGAAGAATCCGCTAATCTATTTACCAAGAACTCAAAAGAGATACAGCAGGTAGCGCTGAAAATAGCCCAGAAATATAAAACCGACACAGAAACGCTTCATAAAGAGATCATTAAATTTCATGTTAAAAATAACATAAAATTGTCACTTAAAGGAGAGAAAACCAATCCGACGGCGGAACTGCTGATGAACAACGGTGCTTCCGGAATATTAAAAGCCAATGATTTCATGGAAAGATCAAAACCCATTGATGCCATTTATTATTACCGGAGGGCCAAGGAGAATTGTTTCAAGTATTATGAGGTAACCGGACAGAAACTGCCCGACCAGTTCAAAAAAGACATTGTGGATAATCAGAACAAAATCTATACCTCAAAAGAAAAGGAGAAATAGGTTTATTCGCCTTTCCCTTCCTTTTCCTCGAGTTCAATATCTTTCTTAAGTACTCTCAAGGCGTTGATTCGTACTTCAGGGTTCGAATGTGTCAGCAAATCTGAAATCCTTTCCTTTACTTCAGGATCCAGCCTGTAACCATGGATCGCCTTAAGCAGGGCAATGAGTAGTCCGTACTGGCGATCTATCCTGCCGTTTATCATCTCGATCAGCACGGCATAAATGCGCCTGTCTTTTATCTTCAGGGAGTTCATGGTAGTGATTCTTACATTCAGGTTTTTATCTTCAAGGGCCTGGATGATATAGGGTATGGATACATATTTGACCGCAAAATCCTCTATCGCAAGCAAACCTTTGATGCATTCTTCACGGATTATCCAGTCTTCGCTGTTAAGCCCCTTGACAAAAACCGGTGCGGACGTCGCATCCTGAAAAGTGGAAAGTGTTTTCAATGCATACCATCGGATACTGACATTTTCTTCATATTCAGCCAGGGAACGTATCCTGCGTCGCACCTTTGAGGATTCTGATTTCGACAGCCCTTTTATGGCTTCAATTCGCACCAGGGAATGGGAATCATTCAATGTTTCAAGAAAGAAGTCGTCCTTGTCCGGGTGTTCTACCGATGCCATTTTCTTCACCGAAGCGAGTCTGACCTCCCAATTGGAGCTTTTGTACCCTGCCCTGAGTTCCCTGAAAAGTACTCTGTTTTCCGTAGATATCCTAACGTTTTTAGAACACTGCTGCTGTACGGCACATAGCAGCAGTACCAGCATCAACAGGTATGTGCGTTTCACAATGAATACGTCAGTACTCCTTCTTTCGTAATATGCCGTCGATGATTCCTCCTTCTCTTTCCCTGCGGATTATTATCCTGTTTCTTTCATCAACATTATAATACTCGAACCATTTTTTCAGGATGTTCTGAGGAACCACTTTGGGTTCTGTCGGGGGCTGGTCTTTTTTTATGCTTACTTCCTCACGTTCATTTACCACATAGGATTTGATTATATTTCTTTCGGCATTCGCAACCTCTACTCTGCCTTCGAAAACCACCAGTTTGGTTTCATTCCTGGTCGCAATAGCTCCGAAATCAGTACCACGTACACCCGCAATAGCTGTTGGTGTGCCCAGCATCAGCGATCTGTCCCTGAAGGTTTTTTTCACTGTAATTCTTAACTTTCCCGTCACCATTTTCAATCTTGTGGGAGGATCGCTTTCAACCAGTTTCAAACTGTTAATATTAAGTACCGTTATTTCCTTTACAAAAATTTTCGTTCCGTCGTTCAGAAGTATCTCCATATAAGATCGTTTACCGGTGCGGATCTTGTAATCGCTCCCGATCAGTGTACCAACCCTTGGAGTAAACTTTTTTCCACTTGAAATGGAGGTAATATCCACATCACCCAGTATCGACACCACTTTGCCCAGATTCTCCTCAGCTGAAAGAGACGTGGAAAACAACATCAGGAGCAGAATGCTCATCAAGGTTCTCATCATTACCTCCTTAAACCTCTGTAATTGATACACACATACATATACATAAACACTAGGTTCGGGCAACTTAAAATCAGCCCCATAAAACACATCTAATGTAAAAATATATACCTTTCAATAGATTACGCTGGTCACATCAGCGTGAGAGCACGCGGTACTGGTGCAGAAACTTTCTTGTTCTTACCACGTAGTACCTTGTTTCATCAAAGGGGATAAACTCGGAAAAAAAATCCTCATCTTGCACAGGCAAGGTCTGCTGCCATTTCTTAACATTCCCGGCGCCAGCGTTATAACCCGCGACCACAAGATCGAAATTCTTTTTAAAATAACGGTTCAGCCAGGCGATATAATGGCCTCCAAAGCGTATGGAAACGCAGGGATCCGTTAAATCATACTCCCGGTACCCCAGCGTCCGTGCGATGCCCCTGGCGGTCGCCGGCATAAGCTGCATCAAACCTTTTGCGCCTGCGGATGACACCGCTCTGGGATAAAACAGGGACTCAGCTTTCATTACCGCATAGACGGCATTTTCATCCACTGTGAATTCTTTGCTGCTTTTAGCCACGCATTCATTGAAAGGACGGGGTAGCAGCCGTGCAATGCTTTCTGTCTTCATCAGTCCCAGGTTTTCCACAAGGTTCATCTGTCTCAAAAGGTCGACCGATGAGTACAGCGCATAATAATAATGATTGTATTTGGTGCCCCAGTGCGCCAGCGCCACGCTTTTATCAAAGGCCGTAGTTTCATCATTAGGAAGCACACCAAGTTCCCGGGTTATCCCTTCAGCGTAACCAGCTGCAAAATATTTTTCCAGGCATGATAACACAGATCGATGACGCGATGATGTTTTCATGCCGGTGATTTTTTCCTCGTAGGATTCATAAGGGGCTCTTTCCTTTGTGGGCATTTTTTTTATGCGTTCATTCCTTTTTTGCATATTGCCGTCACGCGCAAAGAGTAATAAATGGGCCGAAAGATACGCAGACCGGTTTTTATTCTTAATCCCGGCATCAAATTGAACTTCCAGATCCCCGTCTGAGTACCTGTCTTTGATTCTTCCCATCAGCGTCCATGCGTAGGTAGAATCCGCATTGAACGCCAGCAGGTCCCTTGCCATTTTCATCGCTTCATCCTTCTTACCCATGTCCTCAAGCAGCTTCCAGGACCAGAAACGCGGCGCATCGGAGAATCTGCCGAAGGGATAATCTTTCAGCGCCTGTCTGAAAAATTCCAGAGCCCCTGCCGCGTTTCTTTTACGTACCTCGTTTCTGCCGAGTCGCCACAGGAAATAGTCACGAAAAGCTCCCTTGGGATGCTCTTTCACGTAGCGGGTCAGGTATGTCTCAAAACCGGCTTTGTTTTTTTCATCCATGTAAAGACATATCTTCTCCAGGCTGTCCAGCGCAGAGGGATCCTTGTCACCGGTTGCAAGTGTTTTGAATATTTGAAGCGCTTCACGTTTTCTTCCGGCAGACCAAAGTTCATCAGCTATCAGTTTTTCCAACCTCTTCCGGCCAGTGTGAGAAACGATCAGCCTAAAGGCTTCGCCCGTTTTCTTGTTCATCGCCATTGATTTCAACAGATAAGGGAAAATCCGCTCCCTGGATGCATTATCTCCTGCTTCCTTATAAAGCGCACTGAAGGCTTCCATGGCCTTTGCGTGTAAACCGCCGCGATAAAAACCCTGCGCAAGAACGAACCGATCATCCTTTTTTAGTCCTTCCTGCCCCTTACCCATCAGGTCCTGTATCCGTTTCACCGCAATGGCATGTTGCCAGCCGGCGGCATCCAGGGAAAGTATCTTCATGTATTCACCGATCGCCTCATCGTTATGCGACATCTTTTCCAGCACCGATGCGGACCGTATGTATATGAGCGCGAGGGAATCGGGATCTCGGTATTCTTTCCCCAGACGGGCCAGGGCTTCAAGGGCGCTTTGGTATTGCTTCAGCTCATCATAGGCCCTGGACTTCAGCAGTTGAACGTCCCGGTAGAGTACCCGGTCTTTCTTCTGTACCAGTTCAGCAAACTTTACGACATACGCATATTCTCTGTAGAGGAAAAATATCTCGGCTATCTCAGCAACGGCATCGTTGTAGAGTTCGGACTTCCGGTGGAAACCCTTAACGAAGGAATATACCGGATGAGCGTACAGCTTCAGGGATTCACTCCGATGGCTGACAAAACAACTGTTGCTGAGATAAAAGATAGCTTTTTTAAGTTCCTTCTTCTTGCGATAAGCCATACCCAGCATGAAGTTACCACGGAAATCCCCTGGTTTGTTCCCCAGGGCCGTAATGATGCCGTCCGGCGCAGAATAAAATCCTAGCATGGAAAGATTATTTCCATTCGAGGAATCGCTGAAACAGGACACCAGCAAGACCATCAATACCGGTAATAACAGGTTTCTTTTCATCGCGTGATTGACTCCGTCATTTCTAAAAATCCGGTTTTAAAAAATATTCCCGGTATTCCTCCATGGACTTGAGTTCCGGGTTTTCCCATACCTGGTCGTATACTGACTTGTTTTCCCCTGTTTTATAATAGTTATCCATGTGTATCATTAAATACCTGTCCCTTTTTTCCTTATCATCCAGCGCAATAAGCTTTTTTTGAATATTCTCATAACTCAAGTTGGGAAAAGGCTTTTTTTCACTGTAGGGAGTCTTTACCTCTATTAATGACAACAACGCATAGCGTCTCCCCTGTTTGGCCAGCTTTATGGATTTAACATACTGGTAAAGCCTCATGGAATAGAGGGGCTCATAGTAGTTATCACCCATTACCATGTTGATAGAAGCGCTTTTCATATCACGGTAGCCCAGCCATAAATAAGAACGCGCCCTTTTATCGGCGGAATGAATGACTGCCGGGGCGAATTCATCCAGAAGTTTTTTTGTCCCGTCTATGGTATGGGAGAGGTTGTTACGGTAAATCTCTATCATCAGTTTCTGTGACTTCCTGATCTCTACATAAGACTCATGAAACTGGAAGCGCATATAGAGCAGCTGCGCCAGCAGGTCATGTCGGATGGCCCTGGAAAACATGTTCTTTTCTTCGGGGGTACCGAAGTTGGAAATAGAGGTATTTATAAAATAAAAGTAGTACCGGTTGTCGAACAGACCTCTCTCAGCCTTACGCTGTTCCCCCGCCCTCAGGCTCGACTTGGTGCGCTGGGCGTAACCTGACGTCTCCGCTGCAAGTATAAGCACCAGTACCAGGAACAAACAGGCAGGATTATAGCGTGACCGGAATTCCATCGGATAAATTAGAACTTGATTTGTTCCCTCATAACATTATACTTAATGAAGATCGAAGCACGGCGGCGGGGTGAACCTTACCCGTTTCTCTCTCCGTAGGTCGCTTAATCTAAACATCGGGTTGTTATTTCGTCAAATATCTTTTATAGACAGAGCGCGGACCGGACGGATATTGCATTGGCCGTAGAAAGAAAAGATCCCTCTGATAATTATTCGCGCAGGGAAGGAAGATTGACCGAATGAGATGGGCGGGATTTTGTTCCATCGGAAATATTTTTCTTTTTGACCTTTTAGGCGGGATAAAATAGTGAGTACCTATACAGGTAAAGAGTGACATCATGATAATAATACCGGTTATAATGGCGGGCGGCGCAGGCACCAGGTTGTGGCCGCTGAGCAGCGATGAAAAACCAAAGCAGTTCCAGAACCTGTCGGGTGAGGGAACCCTGCTTGAGCAGACCATAACACGACTTATTACCCTTGAACCCGAGATCTGTCTTATTGTCACTGCCCGCAAATATGAAAAGGCGTCCCTGGATGAACTTGAAAAGACAAGTTTGAAAGGTAAAATTCTTTCAGAGCCCGCACCCAGGAACACCGCCGCGGCAATTCTGTACTCTGCGACCTACCTGTCTAAACTGTATGATGATGCGATTATGGTGGTTCTGCCGGCGGATCATTACATCACCCGCAGGGACGAATTTATACACGTGCTGAAAAAAGCGATATCCTATGCCGAGAAAGAGAAACTGGTCACCATCGGGATAGAACCGGTCTACCCCGAAACGGGATACGGTTACATTAAAGCGATACCCGGCACCGGCGACGCCCTTACCGTAGACATGTTCGTGGAAAAACCCGATCTTGAAACGGCAAAACGGTACATACTCGAGGGAAACTATTTCTGGAACAGCGGCATATTCGTATGGAAGGTTTCCGCCATACTCGATAATTTCAAACGTCTGATGTCCGGTCATTACGCCGCGTTCAAGCCCCTAAGGGACATGAGCATAACAGATATCGAGGCCAGCGACGGACCGGCGTGGAAGACCAAGGAATCGGTATTCGCCTCCCTGGACCCCGTTTCAATCGACTACGGCATTATAGAAAAGGCGGAAAACCGTATCGTTATTCCGGGGAAATTCGGATGGGGAGATCTCGGAAGCTGGAATTCCATAGACGATATACTGAAGCCCGATGCCAATATGAACCGGACCCCATCACCTGAACGAGTGATCTATCTGGGCACTAAAAACAGCTCGGTGTTCACCGAGACCAGAAGGATTGCGCTGGTGGGGGTTTCCAATCTGGTGGTGGTCGAAACGGGCAACGACATCCTTGTTATGGACAAAGACAGCGCACAGAGAGTGCGCGAGGTGGTGGCGCTTGTCAATAAAAAGGACCAGCCGAAATAACCTCTTTTTTCCTGTTCAATGAATTCAATTACATCCGCCGTTCTTACAGGCTTCCCGATACCGGCGGCGGGTCCTTCCGATAATGGCGATATTCCGAAACAGCGTAGTGGAATACCTGCCCTTCCATCGCATTCAACCGGAGTGCGTGCAATCGTAACGCTGCTCCAAGGGATTCAGTGATGGTTTCATCCCTGTAGGTTCCATGAGGAATTTCCCTGGAACCGGCCATTATCTTACGGGCGGTTTCCATGAAGAATTCGGGATCGGCGATGGCAACGGAATATTCGTACCAGTCCCGCGTATAACGGACCAGAAACTGTTTCATTTCGTCATTCAGCAGATAATACGCCGGGCACCAGTATTCCCGGCACAGTTTCTCCCCGTAGAGAGACCTTCCCCTGCCCTCCGCGCCCCATACCGCCGGATGCGCACGGCAAACGGGGACGGTATCCCCTTCAGCGAATCCCTGGTAAGGGCAGACGTACGTCGATTCATCACGCAGACGCATCCCATTCAGCCACGGTCCCGTCGCCATTCTTTCAAAAGAAGCGTTCAGCCTTTCATCGGAGCTTTTCAGAAAGGATTCAAGGTTTTCACGGCTGATGTCAGACAGATTGAACAGACCGCAGCAAATGCAGCACCCCTTGTTCCCGCCAGGCCGGCAGAGGTGCACCAGTTCGGTACTGCCTGTTATATTTCCGTTGTTTGCCGATAAGCTCATATTGCGCCTGTTGCAGCCCGCGGATTAATTGCTTGTCATCTCTACTTTGCCTATACTATATTATGATTAACTGCGTTTTTCAGCCGGAAGGAGTCCGCCGGCACGAATAACGCCGTTATATCCAACATCATATAATGCGGGGGAAGCGCACTCGTTCTGCGGTACGTTTCCCGGAGAGCAAGCCTGTCATGAATACGCCGTTTCATGATGACCGGGGTTCAGTCATCAATTACTATGAGATCCTTAACGTACCCTATGATGCTGAAAAGTCGGTCATTCGCTCGTCTTTCTGCTCGCTTATAAAATATTTTCACCCCGATATCGCCGGCGAGAACACCGACCAGGCGAGGCGTAAAGTCGACCTGCTTATTAGGGGGTATAAAATACTCTCGGACGATTCCCTCAGGACCGAGTATAACCGGCACCTGTTTTCCCACCGGCGGGTTTCCCCAGAGGGTTATATCATAGTGCCGAAAAAACGCATACGGTACTCCACGTCTCTCAGCGCGCTGCTCAAGGAACGCATCCTTAATAAAAAAATCCGCCACCGGGAGCGTGTATACAAGCTGGGTCAGGATGTGGAGATCTTCGTTATGCCTTCAGAAGCGGCGGCGGGTATCATCGCGTACATCGACCTTCCCGCGCGTATCGCCTGCCCTCTCTGTTACGGAGAGGATCGCGACTGTCACGTCTGTCACGGCGTGGGAAGAATACACAGCAGCTCGACCCTGGAGGTTACCATCCCTCCCCCCGTGAAAAACAACACGGTGAACGATTTCGATCTGATCAAAGCCCGGCCGGACCGGTTCACCTCGTTCACCATGAAGACCCTTCGTGTCAGGATTACCGTTATCGGGAAAAAACCGGCGCACCACTGATCGACCGGATTACTTTTTTTTAAAACGCAGGGCGACCGAACCTCCGTGCTTGTCGTCGAACCCTTCTATCTTTGACATTACCGCAACCGGTTCCACGGCCTCTTTCAGCGCTTTCTCACTGAGAAACTGGAAGGTCGTACGGCGCAGAAAAGTCTCCACCGAGACCCCCGAAGAAAACCGCGCGGCGCCGCCGGTGGGGAGTATGTGATTGGTCCCCGAGTAGTAATCCCCCACGGCCACCGGCGCATGGTATCCCAGGAACAGCGATCCCACGTTGCGTATCTTCGGCAGATAGGCGAGCGCGTCTTTCACCATGAGTTCCAGGTGCTCGGGTCCGTAACGGTTCGAGAATTCTATCGCCTCATCCATAGTCCCGGTAACGACGATCAGGCTGCGCTCCAGCGCTTTTTTCTTGATCTCGTGCCTGCCCGCACCGCTTTCTATGTCCTTGATGATTTCCCCGCGCACCCTGAGCGCCAGGTCTTCCGAAGAGGTCGCCAGCAGCGCCAGCGCCCGCTCCTCGTGCTCGGCCTGGGAGAGCAGGTCCCATGCCACCCACGATGGGTCAGCACCTTCATCGGCGATGACCAGCACCTCGCTGGGCCCCGCCATGGAATCTATCTGGATCACTCCCATGCTGAAGAGATAGGTTTTGGCCGCCGTTACGTAGATGTTCCCGGGCCCCACTATAATGTCCGACCGGGGAACGGTATCGGTACCGAAGGCCGCGGCGGCGACACCCTGGGCCCCGCCCGATTTCAGCACCCTGCCAAGACCGAGCAGCTTGCACACCGCAAGGACCGCATCGGGCACCTTCCCGTCCGGGCCGGGAGGGGTGATTACGGTGATACCGGTACAGCCGGCGATCAGGGCGGGTACGGCACCCATAAGCACCGATGACGGATACGCGGCCTTCCCGCCGGGTACGTACAGTCCCGCGTTCTCTATGGGTTCAAACTTCATACCCAGGGTCGTTCCGTCATCCCTGGTATACATAATGTTTTCCCTTTTCTGCCTGAGGTGAAATTCCTCAATGTTGTTTTTCGCCCGGGTGAAGGCTTCGATCACCGGGGCCGGAGTATTTCGCCAGGCATCTTCGATTTCATCCCCGCTTACCATCAGGGATTCCAGCATGACGCCATCGAACTTTTCGGTATATTTTTTGACCGCCGCATCGCCGTTTTGACGAACATCGTTGACGATGGGGATGACCGTATCGATCATGATACCGCTGAAGTCATCACCGAAGCGGTTGTAGAGCCGGTCCAGATCTTGCCGCTTCAGGTCTTTCAGTTTCCTGATTTCAATCATCGCCTCTGTGCCTTATGGTTCATAATTACTACACCGGTTATTCTCTTTTCCCTCCACGGGATATTGCAACTATATTTTCCGCCGATACCGTTCATGTACACCGAAGGTATCAGTACGTGAAGTACCGATCGGAGCATTCGCGTAATTTTTTCTTGACGGGGCACTTTTAATGCCATGTACTGATGCTGCCTGTTGTTACGCACTGTAATGTTTTGATGAAATTGCCTGATTTGCGACCGCTCCCCGCCGGAGGTCGATTACGTCAAGTTTACTACAGGAGGAATTATGAAAAGAATCATTTTGGCCGGTGTGGCGATACTCGCACTGCTGATCGCCTGCACTCCCTCGGCAAAAAAGATCACCCCGGAACTCTTTCTTCAGATAGAAAACGAGATCCTCAACACCGACCTCACCCCCGAATCAAAGGAAAAGATAGTAAAAAAGTACAACATCACCCTGAAGCAGTACGAAGAGTATGCGCAGAAAGTGGAGAGCGATCCCGCGCTTAAAGCCAAGATGGGAGAGGTACGTCTCCAGAAGATGCAGGGCATCAAGAAATAGCCGCACGATCAGAGTCGAAACAGCCGTTCGGCATTACCCCCCAGTATATCTTCCCGTTCTTCGGCCGTAAGGGAAGAGTCGGCAATGCCCTTCAAGTATCTCTGCGGACCGAGGAGGGGGTAATCGGTCCCGAAAAGTATCTTCTTTGATCCCACAATGCCTGCGGCAACCTTATAGACATCGTCACGGTACAGGTACGGCGACGCCGCCGTATCGTAATACACACGCTCGAAGGCCTTTTGCACCTCGGGCATCAGCTCGTAAAAAAGGATGCCTCCTCCCCAGTGGGCCAGGATGATATCGACCGCGGGGTATTGCAGGAAAAGACGATAGAGCCTGCCGAAATCCACCGCGTACTTGCCCGCGTATCCGTGTCCCACCGGTTCATTCAGGTGCAGGCATACCGGGAGAGAATAACGGGACCCCGCGTCCAGCATCATACCCACGGTATCGTACAGGGCATCGCCGCTGTCGGTATAGAATGCCGCTTCACCGACGCCGTACAGGCCCAGTTCCCTGATAGTGCGTACCTGTTCCTGAAGGGACCGTTCACCTTCGGGGACCACGGTGCCGAAGGGAATCAGCGCGCCATCGGTCTCTCTGCTGATTTCCCGGAAATACAGGTTCTGTTTCTCCGCGCGTTCCCGTTTCTGCCAGGGGAAGCCCATGACCACGCTGCGGTCTATACCTGAGGACTTCATGGCGTCCAGAAGACCGCCGTGCGATACCATTCCGGCTCCGGGCGCCCCGTAGAGTTCGTAAAAATTCAGATCGTCGAAATAATCCTCGCGCCGTTCGATTACCTCGGGCGCGAACAGGTGGGTGTGGGCGTCTATGATCATATGAGGTTCCTTCATGTAAGGATACTATCAATCCCCGGCACGATGCAACGAAAAAAGAGCATATACCGTATATTACACCTGAATTCTACCGTTAACCCGTGTATTTGAACCACCGGGGGCCGGAAACAATGAAAATGTATTTGCCTTATCCTTACCGAAAACAGTACTATATTTCGTCACTATCAGGGAAAAAATCACCTGCAGTTCCAGGGAAGGAAACCATCATGAAACCATTCCGAACGCGAAACCGTATTCTTTATACAATGGGCGGCATCCTGCTGGCCGCATTACTCGTGACCGTGATCTCCGCGCAGCAGTTGAGCGTGGGAAAGGTGGAAAATATCGGTCCGCCCATCAATTCCCCCGTTGACGACTTCGGCCCCTCCTTCACCTCAGATGGAAAGGTGCTGGTCTTCAATTCGAAGCGGTCGGGTGAACAGTTCCAGAACATCTACATCAGCATCAACCGTGACGGGAAATGGACCGAACCCCTGCCCATACGCGAGATAAACTCGAACTTCAATGACGAGACCCCTTATATCACTCCCGACGGCGGCTTTATCTTCTTCGCCTCCGACCGCGACGGCAGCGTGGTTGCCGGCCGCGACGGTCGCGGGGTGAAGGTCTCGTATGACCTCTATGTGTCAAAAAACCTGGGGCAGAAATGGGCGGCTCCCATCCGCCTGCCCGGCGCGGTCAATACGGCCGACCATGAACGGTCGCCGGCCCTGAGCGTCGACCTGAAAATCCTGTACTATACCTCGTGGCCCTTCGGCAACGTGCGCGGCGCCCGCATAATGGCTGCCGATTATAAAGACGGAAGTTTTGTCAACCCGCGCCCTCTGCCGCCGCCCATCAACAACAATACCCAGGAGGTGGGACTCATCCCCGCCCCCGACGGCAAGGGAGTGTACTTCTCGTCCCTCAGACCGGGTGGCCGGGGAGGGTGGGACATATGGTACGCGGCGTTTGAAAACGGACGCTTCGGCGAGCCGGTGAACCTGGGACCCGGCATCAACTCGGACAAGAACGAGGCGTATCTCAGCATTATCGGCAAGACCCTTTATTTCTGCTCGAACCGCACCGACGGTTACGGCCGGTATGATATCTACATGACCTCCCTCGAGGAAGAACGGTATATCATCTTCAGCGTGAAAGACAAGAAAACCGGCAGGCCGCTCTCGGTGGATATGAACCTCTCGACCAGGGTGAAACAGGAAGGAGGCCCCACCCTCAGCCAGGACCTCAAGAAACGGACCGACGACAGGGGCGAAACCAGGGTAAAATACCATCCCCTGGTGAAAGACCTGGACATTTTTATTACGCAGGAGGGGTACCTGCCCTACTTCGAGTCCATCGTCACCGACGATTACAAAAACAGGCCCCGGAACATCGAACTGGTTCCTGTAGAGAAAGAGGCCAGCTTCGACATTCACGCCATCTACTTCGATTTTGAATCGGCCCGCATACGCCCGGAATCGCTGCCTTTTCTCAACCGGCTGGCCGAGTACCTGAAAAAGAACCCGACCATGAAATTCGAGATAATCGGCCATACCGACCTGCACGGCACCGACGACTTCAACAACAAGCTGAGCCTCGAAAGAGCCGCCGCGGTGCGCGATTTTCTCAAAATTCGCGGCATCGATCCTAAACGGTTCAGGGTGCGGGGAGCCGGGAAGACCCAGCCCAAGGTGCCGAAAATCGGCAAGGGATTCGACGAACAGAACCGGCGCACCGAGTTCAGGGTGCTGGAAAAATAGCCGGTCAAAAGAGCACTCGTGAAATCTGTATGGTAAAATGAAAAGGTCCGATACGACACCCGCCTATACGGCTCCCCGTTTCGGCGACTGCCCCGTGACCGGCGGCCTGGGGGCGCTCTTCTCAGCGCTCAACGATGAAATCATCGCGCTGATACGCAGCCTGCCGCGGCCCCTGCGCACCGACGGGCTGCTCTTCCTTATGCGCTATACCGGCAACTCCCTGGGAGAACCGCCGGCTTTTTTCAGGAAATACTATGTCCCGTCATGGTCGATACTTCACTGGATACCTGATTGTTACGGAAGGCCGCCGGAACTGACCGACGCGCGGTACCATGACGCCTTGAGGGCCCACGCCATGGCATATCTGCTCCATTCACTTGACGACCACCTCTGCGACGGCGAGGTCCCCGTGAACCATCTCACCCTGCTGCTGCGCAGCCAGGCGTGGCGCTTCATGACCGATTCACACAATGCCCTGGCAGGCGCTTTTCCTTTCATCGAAGCAATAGCCCCCGCCTGCATCGACCGCTACTACGGCGCCATCACCACTACCGCAGAACCGGTGGGACTGGACGGCTACTGCAGCCGTTTTATAGATCAGATGTCCACCTGTTTCATCATCCCCCGTTCCCTGGCGCTCATCTGCGGAATGGAGAAAGATCATACTGAAAGGATCATCACCGCCTACGGGTCCTTCGGCCTGGCATGGCGGCTGCTTGACGATATTCAGGACCTGGCAGACGATCTTTTGCGAGGAGAGCGAAACGCCGTCTACTATGCCCTGCCCGACGCCTTACAGAAACAGTGGGACGGTATGGCGAGCAAAGGGAACACCAAAACGGGCATACAGCGGTTTATGGAAAATGCCGCCAGGGAGGGCGTAGTCGAAACAGTCACTACCCGCATCTGCGCAGAACTGGACCGCGCCGCCGCGACCGCCTCCGGTCTGGGAATGGCCGTCTACGCGGCAGAGCTGCGGATCCTGGCGGCCCCACTTGCAAACATCCCAGGCGGTTTTAATGAACACTGAACTGTCAGAGAAGCTCTCCGCAGCGGTCGCCGAAGAAAACCTCACCCTGGAGCTCACCACCCGCTGCGACGGCGCATGCGCCTATTGCTTTGCACGCAACAACTCCCTGGGTGACGATATGCCCCTGGAAACGGCGTTGAAGATCATGAATGAGGGATACGCCCTGGGCTACCGGCACCTGCACCTTACCGGCGGGGAGCCCCTGCTCTGGCCCCGTCTGTTGCGGCTCATGGACGGCGCCTGCGAGGCGGGATACGATACGGTGTTTATCAACACCAACGGGCACCTTCTGGCAGACGGCTTCGCCTCTTCCATTGCCGCCCTCGGTGCGGAGGGGATAGGCCTTTCGGTGAGCCTGCAGGCGACTGAAGAATCCCACGACATCGCCCGGGGTAACGGTTCGTACAAAAGGGCCCTGCGGGGACTGCGCACGGCCCTCGAAACGGGGATTCGGGCGGCGGTCTTCACCACCGTGGAGCAGGGACAGGTCCCGCTGATCCCGCCCTTTGTGCAACACATCTTTACCCACAACCCCGCCCCGGTGCAGGTATCCCTGATACAGCTCTTCCAGCCGGGCTGCGGCCCCGACTTCAGCGACAGGCTCCTTTCTCCAGTTGGTTTTCTGGTGCTGGTGAGGACCGCCGCCCTGCTCAACCTGGCGGGGTACCGGGTCCATTTTCTAGACCATCCCCTGGCGGCGGCGGCAGCGGCGCTGCTGGATACTCCATGGGTGCCGCCCTCGCCGGCTCTCTGCCGTCCCGGACGGCTGGTGGTGCGGGCCGATGGCACCCTTATACCGGCGCATTCCATCACGTTGCCGCTGGGACGTTATCCCGAAACCTCACTGCATGCGGCACTGGCCTCGGCCGCATACGGGTCCGCCACCGCTCCCGACCATGTTCGCTGCGGCCCCTGCCGCTTCAGCGCGCACTGCCGTTCCCACGGCGCGCTGCGGCCGCCGGAGACCCGGTTCGACCCGCATGACGAGCTCTATTGTGTAAGGGTACTGGAAGCCGCCGAAAAGGAGAAGTTCACGAAAGCCTTTTGACGGCGATAACGGTGAGGTCATCGTCGGTAACGCGCCGGGCCTTGTAGCCGTTTCCCTTCATCGCCGCTTTCATATGGCCGGGTATCTTGTCCACGTCGC
>CAZUXY010000003.1:44749-109018 GCA_964624235.1 uncultured Leptospirales bacterium
GTCCACGTCGCGGCGCGTGCGCCGTTCGGTTTCCAGGCCGGCCTTACGCGGGTATTCATCCTCGATCAGGCCGTCGGTATACATGAACAGCAGCGCCCCCCTGTCGAACCCGGCCGTCTCCTCACCGTAACGCATGTTGCTTTTGAACCCGATCACCGGGCCCTTCGGCTTGAGCTCCCTTACCGCGCCGCCGTACACCAGGAACTGCGCCGGGTGTCCCGCCGAGGCGAGCCGCACCGTGTTCGCCCCGCAGTCGATCTCGGCCACGCAGCAGGTGAATACCACCCGCGATTCCTGCGCCTTGCGGCAGAACCGGCCGTTGAGCTCCTCCAGTATCTCCCCGGGGCCTATCTCGCGGTCGCGCAGCAGCTCGTACTCGGTCATTATGTTGATGGTGTTCAGCGACGCCTTGATCCCGTGTCCCGTGGTATCGGCAAGGAACAGCCGTATACGGCCGGGGCTGTACTCGTGCAGGTCGTAAACGTCTCCTCCCACCGTGTAGAGCGGCTCGTACAGCAGGGCGTAGTTCACCTGGGCGGTCCGCACCCGTTTCGACATCAGCCGGTCCAGGAAGGCGCGGGTGAGGTTCAGATCCTGCGCGATTATACGCTCCCATTCGGTCATCCTGGTAATTGCCTCGTGCAGGGTCCTGCTGCGCTCCAGGGCGGTCTGCTCTATGGCGCTCTTCTCGTGCGCCAGGTGTTCTTTCACCTTCATCTCGGTGTGTATGAAGTTCCGTATCACCAGCTGGTTCTCCACGCGGGCCAGCAGTTCCTTGGCGCCGAAGGGCTTCATGATGTAATCGTTGCCGCCGAAACTGAACCCCTTCACCATGTCGTCCAGCCCGGTACGCGCCGTCACCATGATGATGGGGATGTAACGCTCGGGCATCTCTTCACGCACCTTCCGTGCCACCTCGTACCCGCTCATCCCCGGCAGCATGATGTCCAGCACCACCAGGTCGGGAGTTTCCTTTCTGATCATTGCCAGCGCCGTCGGCCAGTCCATGGCGGTCTGCACACTGTATCCCCTGCCGGAAAGTATGTCGCCCGCGATCCGCAGGTTCACCACGTCGTCGTCCACCACCAGCAGGTACCCCGCCCCGGCCGCCGAAGCCGGCTCTACAGGCTTCAATTCTTTAAGAATGGTCTCCGCCGCTGGTTTCGGCGCCTCACGTACCGGCACCCGCAGTCCTTCCGGCATCGCCGGCACCGGCGGCAGCCACACCGTGAATACGCTCCCCGCGCCGTATTCGCTCTGCACCCAGATGTCGCCGCCGTGCAGCCCGGCCAGGTATTTCGATATCGCCAGCCCCAGGCCCGCCCCCCCGTGCTCCCGTGAATCCGTGGGGTCCAGTTGCACGTAGGGGTCCCATATATGCTGCACCCGGGACGGCTCAATGCCCCTCCCCGTGTCGCGCACGTTGATGGCCACGCCCCCGCGGTCCTCTTCGGCCCACACGGTGATCTCCCCCTTTTCGGTGAACTTCACCGCGTTCGAGAGCAGGTTCAACAGTATCTGCTCCAGGCGCTTGCGGTCGGCCGTCACCGGAGGGATATTCTCGCACGACATGCACCGCAGTTCCAGGGGCTTATCGCCGCAAAGTCCCCGCGCCAGCGACACGGTCCCCTTGAGCAGATCATCCAGTCGTATCTCCTCGTAGAGCAGGTCCACGCGACCCGCCCTGAGCCTGCTGAAGTCCAGTATCCCCTCCACCAGCAGCGACAGCCGCCGGGCGCTGTGCCGCACCAGTTCCAGGTTTTCGGCGTGGCGCGGCGGCAGTTCCACCGCGGGGTCCTCAAGCACGCCTTCCGTGAGTCCCATGATGCCGTGCAGGGGCGTCTTCAGTTCGTGGGAGGTGGACGCCAGGAACTCGTCTTTCATTTTATCCAGCACCACCAGGCGCCGGTGGGCCTGTTCCAGGTCCCGGTGCACCTGGGCCTGGCGTGAGGCGAGGATGGCGGCAAAAACCAGCGTCATTAAGAAAAAACCCTCAATGGTAAGCGGATCGCCCTGAATGACGTAAGTGAATACCAGTACACTGTAAATAACTGTAATGAGAATGATAATCTGACCAATTAAAAAACGCCCTGCATAGAGCTTTTTCTGTCGCATGGCTACTAAGTTTAAATAAAGGATATAAAGGGGGACTAAGGCAGAGACTCCCATAAAAGGGAAAAACAAATACTTTTCATTAAACGCCGTATATTTATCGCTTACGAAATCATAGAAAAGAAAAACAACAATAACTACTATTAAACCTTGCAACGTCCATTTAATATAATTTCCCTTAAAACTGAAAAAATCAAAAATGAACTCAAGTAAGAATAACATGCATAATATACCGCCAAGATAGGAAAACAGACCATAGACGATATAATGATCTAACAGAAAAAAGCCGATACCGCTGTACCCTATAATCCACAGGAACACAGCACCACACAGCAGGGCAAACGACCGGTACATCAGGTGCGCCCGGTGGTTGAAAAAATGCATCGTGAAATAAACGGCGAGAAACAAGGCGATAAAGGCCATTGACCCATACCACAACAGGAACCGGTGCCACCGCTTTCTCACCGTTTCCTCACCGCCCAGGTAAGCCGATGACGAGATAAAACCGCCTATACCGTTCAAGGAGCCCGCACGGATAGCGATTACGTTTTTACCTTTTTTTACTATACCCTCAGAAATACTGGTAAAACTGGGCATACCCATGGTGGGCGGTGAGCGGCCCTTTTCATCATAGGGACGGGTTTCCCGTATCAGTATGCCGTTTACATAGATCTGAACCCCCCTGTTTGAAAGTGGCAGCATCAAACCCAGATTAAAGGGTTTTTCAATGTAGAAATGTAACCTGAACCAGCCGATTCCGTTGAATAGTCCATTTTTTGGATAACCATCCCATACGGTTTCAAGCGATGCAAGATTCCAGCCTGTTTCTTTCAGATCAGGATTCTTAAATGATATATCATCTTTTAAATTGAAAAACCAACGTTGGTGAGTACGCACTTCATCCGCGGGGTTATTTATTAAGACTAATCCCTCCTCGTGCCCCGCAAAAAGTACAAAAGTATAAATAAAATGGAACAAAAATACTAAGGCAACGCGTATCAAGTAGTTGGTGAGCCTTTGAGGCATCGCAATATTAATATGACGACATAAGAGCTTTATCTGATACCGAAATGATCGAATCCTTGTTGCTCACCATCCTTTCACATTCCTGTAACGAGATGCCGGCATATCCCTTCTTCTGAAACCACGCTTCCAGTTCGGCGGCGCTGCTTTTTTTAAGTAGTGTTACAAACTCTTCCACCAGCGGTTTGTTGCCGCCCTGGGTACCTTTGGTGATGAAATCGATGATATCCGCCATACTATGGCCTCCTGTTGAATATGTTTATTACATAATGTTATACAACACCGCATTGTAGTGTATAACGTCAATTACGTCAAATTAATAATAACTGTATAAAAAAATTGTATTGTCAGCCGTCTAAACACCGGTATCATGGGATTCAGTCATCGATTGCCAATGACCATCACCGTCCACTTGATACTACTATGACACCGGGACCGCACACCACCGTCGCCGTCATCGGCGCCGGCCCCGCCGGGGCGCGCTGCGCCGAGTTGCTTGCCGCCGCGGGGTGCGAAACAGTCCTTTTCGACCACCGGGCCCCCTGGGAAAAGCCCTGCGGGGGAATGCTCCGCAGCACCATGGAAGCTGATTTTCCTTTTTACTCCCACTACCCTTTCCGCACCAGGCGCTATACGAGTATGTTGCATCTCTCGTCACGCCGCGAGTCGTATCTTTCAGACACGGGCAACTCCTTCGACGTGCTTTCCCGCAGGGACCTGGGCGATTTCATGCTGCGGCGCGCCGGGGAGGCGGGCGCCCGTTTCATCAACGAACAGGTGCGTGCGCTGGAACGCACGGGTGACATCTGGACGGTTACCACCGAGCATGGTATCCATACCGCGGCGCTCCTGGTAGGTGCCGACGGGTACCCCAGCATGGTACGGCGGGTTTTGAGCGCTCCCATGGAGAAGCGCGACCTTTACCTCTGCTGCGGGTACTTCGCCGAAGGCGTCGGCGAAGACCGGTGCATCGCGAAGTTTACCGACATCGAGGGGTATCTCTGGGTGGTTGCGAACAGGTCCCATTACAGCGCCGGCATACTGGCCCGCATGGACCGCATCCACGGCCGCGACCTGTACGCCCGCCTGGACGATTACCTTGCCGCGCATTACCCAGGCACGGTGAAACTGAAAAAATGGAGCGCGCTGCTCCCCTCGGCATCGTCACCCGGCTTTTTTGACCTGCCGGCCTGCGGCGATGCCTGGCTCCTCGCGGGAGACGCCGCCGGGCACGTGGATCCGATCACCGGCGAAGGCATTTACTACGCCCTCAGGGGCGGCGAACTGGCGGCCAGGGCGATACTCTCGGGCGATATAGGCGGTTACGACGCCCTCTGGCGGGAGGCTTACGGAGGGGAACTTAAAGAGAAGGCGGTGCATGTGGCGAACCTGGTCAGCATCTCTCGCGGCATGGGGCCCGAGGTCTACGGGGCCTTTCTGTACCGTTATTTCACCGGCGGGATTAACCGGTAAAAAATCCGCGCAGTAATCACCCTGTTTCTCCCCGTGTCTGTTATTAATTTGATCTTCCCTTGTGCCGTCTCAAAGAACAAAAAAAAGTAGCGTCTTCCCGCCCGGCCGGTACGAATAGTATAGTGATGAGCGAAAGAAACCCGTCTTTCACCATAGAACCCTCGAAGAGCGGTCCTCCCACCCTGGCGGTACTCGCCGAAGGGAAAAAGGTCTACCTGCACAGCAGGGTCGATCCTTTGAAGGAGGGGGAATCGTTGCGGGGAAGGTTCGATCCCGGAAAGTACGACCTGCTGGTGGTGCTGGGCGTCGGCCTGGGATACCATCTCGCCCCGCTGGCGGAGCTTTCCGACCGCTACCGTCTCATTGTGCTCATCGACGCGCTGCCCGGTATGGAACGCACCCTGGCCCCCTCCGCGGCCGCGCTTGCCGATGATACGGAAAGGGTGCGCTTCCTCTGCGGGCTTTCCCCGTACGCCGCAGAACGCGAACTGGAACACCTGATCGACCTGGAGTCCGCCGGCGGGATACAGGTCGTGGAGCACCCGGCGTCGCTGCGCGCCTGCACCGTCTATTACGAAGACGTGAAGGCCCTGCTGGAACGCATCATCAACCGCAAGGCGGGCGAAAAGGCCACGGTGGGCGCCTTCGGGTTCCGTTACCTCATGAACATAGTGCGAAACCTTGCGCAGATAGGGTCGTTCCGCCCGGCCGCGCCGTTCTTCGGCGCTTTCGAGGGTTATCCCGCCCTGGTGCTCACGCCGGGTCCGTCGCTTGAAGAGCTCCTCCCTTTGGTCAGGGAGCGCCAGGGGAAGGTGTACATTGTGGCGGCCGACTCGGCGCTCCCGGTGCTTTCCCGATCGGGCATCACCGCCGATTTCACGGTCTCGATAGACCCCCAGGTGCACGTGCATGAACATTTCGCCCACGGCCGCCCGGGGCGCACGGTGCCGGTCTACGCCCTTCCGGTCCATCCCCTGCCGTTTCGCCGCTTCCCGGGACTGGTGTATCTCAACAGCCATCCCCTCTGCCAGCTTATCGAAGAGCGCCGTCCCGGCCTTTTCGGCTCGGCCAATTCAGCCACCGGTAACGTGGCCGGCGACGCGGTGATGCTGGCGCGACGGCTCGGATTCGCCCCCCTGGGGCTTGCCGGTTTCGATTTCAGCTTCCCGAGGTATTCCATCTACTGTCGTGGGAGCGCCTACCAGGAACGTTTCGCCTGTTACTTCCAGGAACGCTTCGCTCCCGTCGAGTCCAGGAATTTTTTATATGTACTGCGGTCCAGCCGCGGCCTGAGGCAGGGAGGCCTCCATACCCGGCATTCCTTTCTGCGCTACCGCGACGGCATAGGGCGGTTAATCGCGGATACGGGATCACACGTCCATTCCCTGACGTCCCGTGGCGTGCCGATGGAGGGGGTCCCCTTCGAAGACGCCGCGGACTTCCTCGGCGGATTAAAGGACATGGTACCTTCGAAGGAGGAAGTGATAGGACAGCGCATGGCTGAAGTTCCGCTGCTGGATCGCGGCGGCATCACGAAGCCGGTCCTGTCCCTGCTCAATGACGAGGAAATCCTGGGGCGGGTGCTTGCCGCGTCGCTCATGGCCGCACCTGATTCTCCCCGGTTCGTCCGCTCTGCGCAGAGGCTAAGGCGGCTGATAGAGCATTTTTTATAAAAAGCAATAAAGTACCGATATTCAGGAGGGCCGCATGAAAATAGGGGTGACCGGCATTTTCGCGTCGGGAAAGGGCACGGTCTGTGCCATGTTCGCGGAACTGGGCGCCGGGGTGATCGACACCGACATTTTGGCACGGGAGATAGTAGCGCCGGGTTCGGAGGGGCTCGGTCTATTGATGAAGGAGTTCGGCAGCGGCATTCTGACCGAAGACGGAACACTCGACCGGCGCAGCTTCGCCAATCTGGTGTTCAAAGACCCGTCGAAGGTGCGACGTCTGAACGAACTTACCCATCCGCTGATCTTAAAGAAGGCCATGGAAATCATCGCAGCCGATCCCGAGAGAATCTACATGGTCAACACCCCGCTGCTCTTCGAGAGCGGCTTCGACCGTCACATGGATAAAAACATCGTGGTGACGGCCGATCCCGAGGACGCCGTGAAGCGTGGAGTACGCCGTGACGGCATTTCCGCACAGGAGATCAGGGACCGCCTGAACAACCAAATTTCGCTCAATGAAAAGGTAAAAAGGGCCGATTATGTAATAGATAATTCTGCAACCATCGAAAATACCAGAAGGCAGGTAGTGGAAATATGGAACATTTTAACGGCATCCCGCCCAAAGGGGTGAAGGAAAAAAACATGTATGTGCTGCATCTGGACACCCCGAGGATAGTCATTCTCTGTTCCGTCATCATCGGCGTGATCGTCATCTCTTTTCTGCTGGGAATGAATCTTTTCAAGTCGACCGAAAAACCCGAGGACATGCTGGCCCAGAAGGACAAGCTCATGAACATCCCCCTTCCAAACGCGGGCCTGGACAATAAACCGGGCGTGCCCGGCGAAGACAACCTGTTGCCACCGCTGGACGAACCGGGCAAGAATACCGTTTCCAAAGACGATAAGAACGCCCTTCAGGATTCCAGGGAAAACCACATCGCTTCAATGGATAAAAACCCCGGGCGCGGCGATATACTGAACACGGACAACATCAAGGACATTCTCCCTCCTGCCGACGAAAACAGGAAAGCATCGGCGGAGAACCCGGTGAAGAAAACCAGGAAGAGCGTTAACAAAAAGAACAAAACAGCAAAGAAACAGCGCGTGGTCGAGGTCGCCGAAAAGGAAAAGTCAGATACCCACCGAAGGTCTATTAAAAACGGCTTTGCCGTACAGGTGGCCTCTTTCGACAGCAGGTCCAAGGCGGTAAGTGAGATCGGCCGACTCAAAAAACTGAGCTACGACGCCTATATAGATAAATCCGAGGTAAAGGGTAAGAATTACTACCGCGTACGCATTGGACCGATTGCGTCCAGGGCCAGGGCGGTTGAGCTTCTGAACGAGATCCAGGAAAACAACCGCTATGAGGGCAGCTATCTGGTGAAAGAGTAACAGACCGTTCCGCGGCCGGAAGGCCATATAGTTATAACCTGAAAGACCCTCCGTTCATGGGAGGGTCTTTTTGTTTCTGTTTTTTAAGATTAAAGGATACTTTATTCATCACCGTTCCCGTCAGAGATCACCGCGAAGTCGGTCACCTCGTCTCCGGGTTCCAGGTCAAGCAGCTTCACTCCTACGGTCGCACGTCCCTGCTGCGAGATGTCCTTTGCCAGCAACCGTATGGTCATTCCCCCCTTCGAAATGATGATGATCTCGTCCTTCGGGAACACGGTACGTATGCCCATAGACATGCCGTTTTTATCGGTCACCTTTACATATGTCATCCCCTTGCCGCCGCGTCCCTTGGTGGCGAAATTTTTGTAATCAACGATCTTCCCGAAACCGCGGGAGGTGACCACGAAGAGGGAGGATTTCTTCAACACCACGTCCATGCTCATGATCACGTCGCCGGTTGAAAGGCGCATGCCGATTATCCCCGAGGAATTTCTCCCCATGGCCCTCATGGATTTGAGATTGGTCCTTAAAAGCAGCCCGTGACGGGAGACGATTACCACGTCGTCTTCCTTTCCCACCAGCTTGACCTCTACCAGCTCGTCGTCCTTCTTAAGATTGATGGCGATGATTCCTCCCTTTTTCGCGTTGCGAAAATCTTCTACCGCCGTTTTTTTCAGAATACCGGTCTTGGTCACCATGCAGAGGTAGCTCTCGTCTTCCACGTCGGGAACGGCGCACATGGCGGTAATGTCTTCCCCTCCTGAAAGGTTGATAATGCCCTTGAGTGATTTGCCGCGGCTGGTCTTGGACGCGATGGGGATCTCGTAGGCCTTGAGGCCGAAGATCTTTCCTTTGTTGGAAAAGAGGAATACGGTATCATGGGTCGAAGCGATCATCATGTGCCGTATAAAGTCTTCCCGTTTCGTGGAAAACCCGGTTACCCCTTTGCCACCGCGACGCTGCTTCTTGAAGGTATCGGTGGAGAGCCTTCTGATGAAGCCGTCGTTGGTTATGGAGATCACCATGTCTTCCTCGGCGATCAGGTCCTCCACATCGAAGGAGGTTGAGGTTTCCCCTCCCACCATGATTTCCGTTTTACGCTGGCTGCCGTACTTAACTTTCACCGCGGCAAGTTCGTCTTTAATGATGCCGAGGATTCTCCTGTCGCTCTTGAGAATGGCCTTCAGGTCCTCGATGAGTTTCAGCAGCTCTCTCAGTTCGTCTACGACCTTCTTCACCTCAAGGCTCGTGAGCCGCTGCAGCCGCATTTCCAGAATCGCTTTCGCCTGGATTTCAGAAAGTCTGAAGCGCTTGCGCAGACGGTCACCCGCCTCTTCGACTGCCTTTGAAGAGCGGATGATGCTTATGACCTCGTCGATGTTGTCCAGGGCGATCTTGAGTCCTTTGAGTATATGCGCCCGTTCCTCGGCCCTGCGGAGTTCGTACTGGATGCGGCGTGTGACCACATTTTTCCGGTGATGGATGTAGTTGGTAAGCACCCCCTTGAGGTCCAGCACCTTGGGTTCGCCGGCCACCAGCGCCAGCATGATGAACCCTATGGATGACTGGAGCTGCGTGTGCTTGTACAGCTGGTTTATGATGACGCTGGAGTTGGCATCTTTCTTGAGCCCTATCACGACGCGCAGCCCGCTGCGGTCTGATTCATCCCTGAGTTCTGCTATACCCTCAATATCCTTGTTGTTCACCATTTCGGCTATCCGCGCAATGAGAGCGGCCTTATTGACCATATAGGGTATCTCGGTTATTATGATCTGTTCACGGCCCTTCTTGCTTTCCTCGAAGTCGACCCTGCCCCTCACCACAATGCTCCCGCGTCCGGTGGTGTATGCCTTGAAGATACCGTCTGAACCCATAATGATGCCGCCGGTAGGGAAATCGGGGCCCTTGACGAACTTCACCAGCTGTTTGGATGTGGTGTCTGGATTGTCGATCAGTTCGATGGTGCCGTCAATAACCTCACCCAGGTTGTGGGGAGGGATGTTGGTGGCCATGCCCACCGCGATACCTGCTGAACCGTTAACCAGCAGGTTGGGAAACGCCGCGGGCAGTACCAGTGGTTCTTTACGGGTCTCATCGAAGTTGCTGACAAAATCGACTGTTTCTTTATCGATGTCTTTCAGAAGCTCTTCGGAGACGCTGGCCAGACGCGCCTCGGTGTACCGGTATGCGGCGGGAGGGTCGCCGTCTACGGAACCGTAATTCCCCTGGCCGTCGATGAGGGGAATCCTCATGGAGAAATCCTGGGCCATGCGCACCATGGTGTCGTACACCGCCGCGTCGCCGTGCGGGTGATAGTTACCTATAACTTCACCGACGATCTTGGCCGATTTCACGTAAGGCCGGTCGTTACGCCAGGCGCGTTCGTTCATGGCGTGCAGTATACGCCGATGCACCGGTTTAAGACCGTCCCGAACGTCGGGAAGCGCCCTTCCCACGATTACGCTCATGGCGTATGAAAGGTACGAATCCCTCATCTGTTCTTCAATTTCTATATTGATGATACGTTCTTTAGTATCCTCACCCTTTTTCGACTGCTTCTTTGTCACCTGTTAAGCTCCTGTTTATACCGGTTTAGGTTTATTCATATGCTCGGTTTACAGATCGAGGTTTTTCACGTTGCGTGCATTGTCTTCGATGAATTTTCTTCGGGGTTCCACGGCATCACCCATCAGCACTGAGAAGATATCTTCCGCCTCCACCTCGTCTTCCATGTTCACCTGCAGTATGGTTCGCTTCTCGGGGTCCATGGTGGTTTCCCACAGCTGATCGGGGTTCATCTCGCCAAGCCCTTTATAGCGCTGTATCGTGATTTTAGATTTTTCCATTTTTTTGACCACACCGTTCATTTCTTCATCTGTATAGGCGTATACCACCTCCTTGCCCGATCGTATGCTGTATAGAGGGGGCTGGGCGATATAGAGGTTACCGTTTTTAATCACGTCGGTCATATAGCGGAAGAAGAAGGTCAGAAGCAGTGTACGGATATGCGAACCGTCCACATCGGCGTCGGTCATGATTATTATCTTATGATAACGGAGTTTTTCTATATCAAACTCCGTTTCCCCGATTCCGGCACCCAGTGCGGTGATAATGGTCTTGATTTCTTCGTTGGAAAGCACCTTATCCAGACGCGATTTTTCCACGTTGAGAATCTTTCCCTTGAGCGGCAGTATGGCCTGGAAACGCCGGTCGCGTCCCTGTTTCGCCGAACCTCCCGCCGAATCGCCCTCCACGAGGTAAATCTCGCACTGCGAAGGATCATGCTCAGAACAGTCCGCCAGTTTACCCGGGAGCGTATCATTCTCAAGAGCGTTCTTGCGACGAGTCAGTTCCTTGGCCTTTTTAGCCGCTACCCTGGCCTGAGCGCTCAGAATGCATTTTTCCAGTATTCTTCGTACCACCTGGGGGTTCTCTTCGAAGAACTGTCCCAGATTATCGATGGTGACCGATTCAACGATGCCCTTTACCTCGCCGTTGCCCAGCTTCATCTTGGTCTGCCCCTCGAACTGGGGATTGGGCAGCTTCACGCTGATGATGGCCACCAGACCTTCCCTGACGTCGTCCCCGGTGAGCTGAGACATCTTCTTGTCGAGGCCTTCTTTTTTTAAGAAGTCGTTCAGCACTCTGGTCAGCGCGGATTTGAATCCTATCAAGTGAGTGCCGCCTTCCTTGGTGTTGATATTGTTGGCGTAGGTATACACGGTCTCGTTGTAGGTATCGATATACTCCATTGCCACTTCGATATCCACCAGTTCACGGACAGACTGGAAGTATATTGGTTTTTTAGAAACCGATGTTTTATTCTCGTTCAGATGCTGAACAAAAGATACAATACCGCCTTTGAACTGAAAAATACTTTCCCTACCTTTTCCGCGATCGTCCCTCAGGATGATCTTAATACCGCCGTTTAAAAAAGCAAGCTCCCTGAGCCGACGGGAAAGTGTATCAAAATTATATTCACCTGTATCGAATATCTTGCGATCGGGTTTGAATTGTACTTTGGTTCCGTTTTTCTTGGTTTCACCGGCGACTTTCACTTTTGATTTTGGAATCCCACGGACGTAGCTCTGGGTATATACCTTTCCGTCGCGGTATACCTCTACCTTCAATTCCTCAGAAAGAGCGTTTACCACCGAAACACCGACACCGTGCAGACCCCCCGACACCTTATAGGACTGGTTGTCAAATTTCCCGCCCGCATGGAGCTTCGTCATCACGATTTCCAGAGCGGATGTTTTATATACAGGGTGCGGTTCCACCGGAATGCCCCTGCCGTTGTCCAGTACTTCAATGGAGTTGTCGCTTTTAATCGTTATTACTATGGTGTCGCAATACCCGGCCAGCGCTTCGTCCACCGAATTGTCCACCACCTCGAACACAAGGTGATGCAGGCCGTTGTGATCGGTGGAACCGATATACATGGCGGGCCTTTTTCTTACTCCCTCCAGTCCCTCCAGGACCTGAATTTTATCAGCACTATACTCCGTGGTCATCTTCCCTTCTCCAGACAAAAGTTCCATCCCATTTGTTCCTTTTAATAATTGTGTACGGACTGACGATGCTTTTTAATATTTCTTTGTTAATGCCGATGATCAACGTCTTCTCATCATCGTCTACATCATCAAGATATCGCATATTGAGTTCCGATTTTTTCAGGCTTTCAATGTTAAAGATTCCGATTATGGATTTGTCGGACACTATGATTCTGTTGCCAATATGGATATACATCAACGGCCGTCCCTGCCGGCATCAGGCGTTGCGCCGGTTTTTTTCCAGGCCAGTTTCTTTATCTCGACCTTAACGTCTTTAATAATTTCGATTCCGAGAAATTCTTCGAACTTTTTCAACAGCGCACTTTTCATCATTATAATTTCGTTTGCGTATACAGAATGATCCGCTGAAATAAAGAGTATCCCTTTGAATATTCTGTTCGGTATACTATGAGTGGCAATTATGTCGCCTGCGATACGGTACCACTCCCCCTTTATTTTTTCAACTATATATGTGTCCTCACAGTTCAATTGTTGCAGTAAAGAACCCACAATTTCCCTGAAAGAGGTGATCTTTTCCACTCTTTTTTCCCTGAATCTGAACCTCATTGCATTGTTTTTACTACTCCTCCTTCACAGATGAACCGCGTTACCACTGTGTCTTTTTCTTTTGGGACACTTAACGGTTCCACCATGGTAAATATGACCTGGTTGTCCCTGTCAAGTATACCGAACATATTCTCCCTTCGAATTCGGTCAAGTTCAGAGAATATGTCATCGACCATGATTATTACCCTCTTACCTGTAGACTCCTCCAGTATGCTGCATTCCGCCAGCCGAAGCGCGATTGCTGCCGTTCTCTTTTGTCCCTGAGAACCGGCAGCACAGAAGAGACAATCTGAAGTATACATCATGGGGTAGTCGTCGCGATGGGGACCGAAGCATGAAGTACCTGCGATAATATCTCTTTTCCGCGACTCATAAAGTTTTTGAAGTATGTACTCCCGGTCGGAAAACTCCCATTTACCTGTATAACATATAGCAGGAACCGCCTCTATACTGATTATTCCCGCATATATGGATTTGAAGATAGGATAAAAACGCTCCAGAAATTCCAGTCTTTTTTTCGTCAAAACGGATGAATTTACCGCAAAAAGTTCATCCCAGACATCCAGATCTTTACCTTCCCTGATTTCATTGCGCATGGACTTTAATACTCTGTTTCTGTTATGCAGAACCCTTCTGAAATCCGTCAAATGGTTCAGATATTCGCAGTCAAACCGGGCGATTATGCTGTCGAAAAACCTTCTTCTCTGGTCAGGTGTTCCGTTAATAATATTTATATCCGAAGGTGAAAAAACAACGGTGAGTAGTTTACCCAGATACCCGGATAGTGAGGTTATCTCGTTACCGTCAATTTTAGCTCTTTTTTTAATCTTTTCAGAGACATTCGCACAGCCTATTTCATACTCACGGTGCTCACTGTTGCCGATAGTACAACTGCAGTAATATGAATCATGCCCCCATTGAATAATGTCGATGTCTCTGACGTTCCTGAAGGATTTTACACCGGAAAGAACTGATATCGCTTCAAGTATGTTGGTTTTTCCTGTGCCGTTGGGACCCGTGATTATATTGTAACCGGGGGAAAAATCCAGATCCAGTGATCCATAATTACGAAAATGTTTAAGCCTTAAGCGCTCAATAATCATAGGTTTCCAGATTGGTGCTCCTTACACGTCCTTCACAGACGCAGCGGAGAAAGAAGAAGTCATCACGCAGATTTAATCTGGATGGGCATAATTACCGACAGAAAGTCCGGATCTCCTTCAGGGTGTAGAGTCACCGGACTCATCTGACTGTTCATTCCAATATAAACGGAATCGGAATCAATTTCACGCAATGTATCCATCAGAAATAATGCATTAATGCCTATAGAAAGAGTATCTTTGGCATCAGATTCTATCGAGATTTCTTCTTCCGATTCACCAAGATCAGGAGTTTTACTCTCAATCACAAGTATATCCTTTTTAAAATTAAGTATAACCTTATTGGCGGGTTCCCTGGTAAAAACCATTGCCCTTCTCAAAGAGTCTACCAGTTTTTTTGTTTCAATAATAACATTTATCTTTTGTTCTTTTGGAATCACCTGCTTAAAATTCGGGAACTGCCCGTCTACAATTCTCGAAATCACTTCGGTTTCACCAATCCTGAAAAAACACTGGTTTTCCAGCAAGGAAAACTGACAAACGCCGCCGCTGCCCATCAACCTGGTCAGTTCGCTTGCGGTTTTCAATGGTATTATAATCCCCTCGGACAAGTCCATACCATTGTCGATTTTCCTTGAAATCATCGAAAGCCTACGTGAATCTGTTGCCACGGCCACAAGTTTTCCCGATCCATCCGCTATAAGATATATGCCGTTGAAGACAGGTTTAATCGTATCAAGGGCAGCCGCATGACTCACTTTCTTAAACATGTCTTTAAATATAGTCTGGCTTATCTCACATGCACCTTCATCTGCAAAAACAGGTATTCCAGGAAAATCCTCTCCCGATGCCCCCACCAGTGTATAATGAGCCTTAAGTCCTCCCTTGGTCTTTATGTCGATCATGTATGAACGATCTATAATTATCTCCACCTCGCCCCGTGGAAGCTCTTTTAGTATGCCGGCAAACCTTTTACCGCTCACTGCAAATGACATATTTTCATCGGCAACGGTATCCAAGCTTGTCCTTATTGCTATTTCATTATCAGTGGATACAATGACTATCTGATCTTTAGAAATATTAAAAAGGCAATTAGAGAGTACAGTATTAACGCTTTTTGAGGAAACTATCGCGTCGGCGATACTTACCGACTTTTGAAGAACATCCTTATCTACTACTATCTTCATTGAGTTCTCCGTTACACTATTATTATAGTAACAATATATGATAAATTATAAAAGTATTAGTAATAGTGATACTGTTTTTGTTGATAACTAAGAGAGTCCTGAATTTTCCAGGGCATTTTAAAAAGTGATCATGTTGATAAATATCATTATTTCAAAAAGCATAAATCGTATCCGGTAAATTAACCCTTTTTGAAAGCTGTTCTAAAGATTTACAATTAGATGGCGACAGGATATCAACAAGGTATTAACTTTTCAAATCGGCAATCATATCTTCAATCATTTCCTGAAAATCTTCGTTTTCCCTTATCATTTTTTCAACATTGTTCATGGCATTAAGTACAGTGGAGTGATCACGATCGCCGAATTCCTTACCGATATCTATGGTGGTGGTATCGGTAAGTTTACGTGCCAGATACATGGCGATAAACCGAGGCTGAACAACCTTGCTGTGACGACTCTTTGAAACGAGATCATCAACAGTTATTTCATAGCGATCGGATACCTTGATCATAATGTCAGAGATAGAAACCTTTTTCTGGGCCTCATCATCAAAAAGCTCGCGCAGGTGCAATTTAGCGTGGTTTATGGTTATTGGTTCGTTTTCTACCATGGATACCATGTGCAGCCTTATGAGCGCCGCTTCGAGAGCCCTGATGCTCGATTTAATCCTTCTGGCAATATAATTGAGCACCTCATCGGGAATATTCATGTTTTCCTTTTCTGCCTTGTTTCTAAGAATCGCTTCCCGGGTCTCAAGATTTGGGGGTTGGATATCGGTGATCAGTCCCCATTCAAACCTGGTCTTTAATCTCTCCTCTAAAGTGGAAAGTTCTTTGGGGGGACGGTCACTCGATATGATGATCTGTTTTTTATTATTATGGAGGGTGTTGAAGGTATGGAAAAATTCCTCCTGAGTCTGTTCCTTTTTCTCAATAAACTGAATATCGTCTATGAGTAATACGTCAACATTTCGATATTTTATTTTAAAACTGGATATGGTATTGGACCGCAGAGACTGCAGAAATTCATTAAGAAATTCCTCACTTGGAACATAGAGCACTTTCAGGTAAGGACGGTTTTCAATGATGGAGTGTCCTATCGCCTGCATTAGATGAGTTTTTCCAAGACCGGTGCCGCCGTAGATGAAAAGTGGATTAAACTGGGTAGCGGGGGCTCTGGATACCGATACGGCGGCGGCGTGGGCCAGCTGATTGTTTGGTCCCACGACGAAGTTCTCAAATATGTACCGGGGATTGAGCTTCTGCGTTGAATAATCATGCTCACTATTCACTGCTGCAACGGCAGAGGAATTGGTGCCGATTTCCTGCACCTTCTCATAACCGTTACCGGTGACGAATTCGAAATGGATTTTTTTACCGGTTACGTCCCTGACAATAGAAGAGATAAGACCGGAATAGTGGTCTTCAATATGACGACGAGCCACCTCATCGGCAACACGAACCCTGAAAGTGTCTTCCAAATAGGTTATGGGTTCGGTATCTTTAAGCCACATATCGAAGGATTGCTTGTTGATGTTAGACTGTATTGTTGTTAAAACTTTTCCCCAAATTTCATTAACCATATACATATCCCGACAGTTATCCACATTTGTGGATAACTATGTTTATAAAATGAATAGTTTTGCCAAATCTGTCTGTATAATTTTTGCTGAAATGAAAAACAAAGGATACCATGGTGTTGCACTGCACGCTCATTGCTATATTGAATGAATGTTTTTTTTGCAAGACATTAATATACCATTTTAAATAACTTATAAAAATTTTTAAAGAATCTTGATAGTGTGGGGATAACAGGTTAATAAAAAGGTTTTTATGTGGATAAAGAGTGCATAAAAAGTGAAAATAGTGGGAACAATTGTGAATAAGTATATACATGAAAAAATGGCGGGCAATTTGCCCGCCATTTTCATAAATCTCAGTTACGTTATTGTCTCATCAAATCGTTGTAATTGCGCTGGTAATTCTGGTTTGAAGGATCTCTTTTAACTGCCTCGCCGTACCAGTAGCGTGCGTTAGCAAGATCGTTAAGTTTAAAGCGGTACATCCAGCCTAGATATCCCGCAGGCCATGCGTAATCGCGGTGGTAATTGGCGGCTTCTTTAAGATACTTGATGGCTTGGTCGTACTTACCAAGTTTTTCATAGCTGTAACCGAGGTTGGCAAGACTGTATTTGTATCTGGGATCGTGCTTAAGAGATATATGATAATACTTCACAGAATTGTTATAATCATTTTTCAAAAGGTAGATATATGCTATCTCGCTCCATGCATTTGCATAATCAGGTTTTACTTTTACCGCTTTCTGAAATTGTTCCATCGCTTCGTTCAGCTTATTGAGACGACGGTAACCGATGCCGAGATTGAGTATACCCAGGGGATAGTTTGGATATTTCTGGAGCACTATCTTGTACATCTCGAGCGCCCTTTCAAGCTGATTGAGACGATCGTATACGACACCGAGATTCATATAACCGGTCTTGAATTCGGGATCTATTTCGACGGCTTTTGAAAAGGATTTTTCAGCGAGGTCGAATTTCCTCTGATCAAGGTAAATAACACCGAGATTGTTGTGTGCGTCGGTCAAGAAGTTGTTTAACCTAATGGCTTTTAATAGATAATCTTCTTCCTTGGCATCGTCATAACCGTAAATCCTGCTTAACAGGAAGTAGGCTTCGGCGTTGTTGGGATTAATTTCAAGCGCTTTGCGTGTTTCCTGCTCGCAGAGCTGCCATTTGTTGGGGTATTTGTTTTTATCGGCCTCCTGATAATAACGAGCGAGGGAGAGATGTGCTTCATCGAGATTTGGGCTTATTTCCAGGGCCTTTTTACTGTATTCATACGATTTTTCAACCAGGCTAGTATCGACAGTATTGGAATAATTTCTCAGTTCCCAGTATCTCAGGGAATATGCTTTTCCTAAACCGGCGTATGCAAGGCTGTAATTTCTGTCGATGGAAATAGCTTTATTAAACATTTCAATTGCTTTTACGTAATTGAGCTTGTTCAGCAGGAATTCCTGTCCTTTAACGTAGTATTCATATGCACTGACGTTGGTGGTGAAGTTCTGTGTTATCTTGGTTTTTATGTCTTTGGTAATGGCGATATTGGTCTCATTGATGATCTTCAGTGCAATTTCGTCCTGAAGTTCAAAGATATTATCAATCATACCGTCGCTCTGCACCTGCTTAAGTATCTTATGGCTTTCTACTTCCACTAGTTTGGCGTTAATTCGTATACGGTTGCCGTATTTTGCGAAATTACCCACAACCACGATATCAGCTCCCAGGGCTTTCCCCGCTTTTTTGGCCTTGGTTTCGTCGACGATGCCGGCCTGACCCAGCTGTACTTCTTTAAAAACCTTATCAACGTTGACCCGGTCGATAACGATATAGTCAGGAACATTCTTGAGTTTGTAAGAAATGGAATCAGCCAGACCGACCTCAAGCCAGCCTATTGATTTATCTTTTGTAAGATTTGAGAAAGATGACACACCGATGGTTTTTTCTGCAAAAAGTGCGCTGGAAAAAAGGATAACAGCGCAAAGGAAAAGTGGATAAAAAAGGTATTTCCTTTTCATGACGATTGCTCCTGTAAAATTGTTGAAATCAAACGTTTATCACTGAAATTTGTACAAATATTACTACAAGGATATAAATAAGAAAAGTAAAATTTTATTCGGGGTTCTACCTTTTATAACACTTTTTAGATATATGAATCTTCAGAAAAGAAAGAATATTCGATAAATTAATATTAAACAAAACAGTACAATTGATTTCTTTGGATTAATCTGGTATACACGTGATCAGTTATCATGATATTCAAAACAACGGATGAATGCAACTTTATGGTGAATATAAAGGTTGTGTATTTAGATCTAAATATTAAGCGGTGCATATAGCGGTTAAATATAAATGAGCATACCGTCATGAAGTATAGAACTGGAGTGTCAGTACTAATTAAAGGAGGTAGCATACCCGCGGGGACTGATACTGTAAAAGGGTATCCTGGTAAATTGTATGAACGTTTCAAGGCTTCGGGATTGAGAATATTAAACGATTCGACAACAGGTGCAACGACTTTTAATGGAATTGCAGAACTAACGGAAAAATTTGATGAAAACAGTCCCGGGATGCTGGTGTTACACTATGGCATTGATGATATGTACAAGCCGGTATATCGTTCGGAATTCAAGGAAAACCTCGTCCAGATGTGCAGAAGGGGACATGAGCGTGGAATCACAATACTATTACCGACATTTCATACTTTCAAGAAAATAGGTGAAGCACAGGCGGCCGAGATATACTATAGAACAATAAGAGAAGTGGCAATGGATCTGTCATGCGTCTATATACCCGTTCATATCATTTGGGATTCGATAATACTGGAACGTGGTCTCAACAGAAGACAGCTTGTACAGGATGATTGCAGATATCTTACCGATGAAGGGCAGGTGCTTATGGCCGAGATTATCGGTAATCGCCTTGAAAAACTGATACATTCAATAAGTGGGGACTGAAATGGGTGTGATCATAAAGGACATTAAAAAAGCTGGTAATGAAATCATTAGAATAGAAATTTCCGAGTTCAAAGGGATGGAACTGATAAACATCAGAGTGTGGTATCAGGCTTTTGATCAGGGTGGCAATATGGTATATAAGCCTACACAGAAGGGAATTGCGGTTAACGTATCCCAGTTTGAGGAATTGAAGGATGGGATTGAAAAAATAGGAAATTATCTGAAAGATCGTAATAGCGGTATTACAGGCAAAGACTGATTTCTCCTAACTGGTAAAGTGAGAGGATTCCTTCTACGCATATTCCCTGGGCCTTACGTACCTGTATTTCATCATGAAGTATGTTAGGATTGACGGTTCCTTTAATTACATCTTCAATAAGAAAGCCTGCCGGCGGATAGAGATTTTTCAGCAGGCGGTTAAGAGTTTTTTTATGCAATGACTTGCAGGCGGTCGATAGCGGAAACCATCCGGTTTCGAGCAGCAATCGATTGTAATCATCTCCTTTCTCGAAACTCAAAAGCAAGTATTCGAAACTATCAGGTGAAGGATGTATTTTCTGAATTTTCAGTTTCCTGTAATTACTGACTGTTTTTGCCTGTGAAATAATAATTTCCCGTATTGAAGGATGTCTGGACCCCACTAACTGAATGAGCTCATGCAGTCTCTTTTCGGTAACATGTTTTTTGATCATTGGTAAAAGAACATCAGGATCGCCGGATGCTGCATGAGCTATATCTCGCTCCGGGGTTATAGAAAGAGTATTGTAGAACAGATTATTTCTGTCCATTTCAGTGAACCAATCGGCAATATTCCTGGAGTTGAATACATTCAAAGCTGAGATGAATTCCACCAGAGGTTTCACTGACATGAACAGCCTGCCGTACCAGGATCCTTTTTCTCGTCTCAGTAGATGAAAAATAGCTTCTTCCACAGAGTATATTCCTCCGGCAAGGTCCCTGCGACTGAGAGGTGTAACTGATTTAAACCTGACCATCATGGTTTTGACATCGGAAATAGTGGCTGATGAGAGATTTCTCTTTATTAATGAAACCTTGTCGGGTAAGGCGATTATAAGCAGACACAGCTGGTATATGGTCAAAAGGTTTTCCGTGTAAAGGGTAAAGAATAGGCCCTGTATCTCAGCGTCGCTGCAGGTTTCCAGGATCGTGGTGATTCTGGGAAAAAGGCTAAGGGGGTTTTTGAAAAAATTAAATATTTCCGAATCCGTAAGATCGGGAGCGCATCCATAATAAAGCTTTTTAGAAAACTTTCTGATAAATTCTACGGTAAATAGTATTGATAACTGTTTTTCTGAATTTTCATGCAATGAAACGACATCTATACGAAAATGCGGATCAGATAAAGTGACAGGTATAGAATTTTTTAAAGCCGGATTGAAAAATAAGGATTTCAAAGAGATAGAAACCTTTAAAGACAGGGAGAGAGACAGTCGTACTCCAGGAAAGGCAGATTCAAGGTAATCTCGAAGTTTGAGCGTATCATCGGTAGTGAAACCAAGACAGAAAAGGTACACTGTTTCCCGGATATTAATGCCTTCGATTGAAATACTGCAGAACAGGGTGGATCCGTCTGGTAATATATTATAATCCTGAACTGGTGAATATGCAAGATTTGCAGTATTATCCAGGGATCGGACAAAATCCTCATAACCAGGGAGCAGCAGTGCTGTTATTAATCTGGAGGCTGAATTACGCACCATGATAACGATTGATATTTATATGGAAATTAAGATCATGGAAATTAATTTAGGGTAAAATATAATTTCGATCAATAGAAATAACCGCCGGTGTATAGATATGAGATTACTCTTTATACAATTGCCGCTGATGGACCACGGACACCATTATGTACTTGGCAATATTCCTTATGCTACGTCAACACTGGCGGCTTATCTGAAAAAAAACTTTAATAGCTCGATTCAAATAGATCACTTACCTTCTGTGATTGCTCATTTCGGCTCAAACGGCATAATTGAGAGATACATAACCAGTACCGCTCCGGATTGTATTTGTTTTACATCGTATCTTTGGAATGTCGAGAGAAACCTGAGTATTATAAGAAATGTACGGGAAAAGTTGACTGATGTAAAGATAATAATGGGAGGTCCTGAAATAGTACCCGGGTCATGGGTCTTGAACAAGAACAGGGACGAGGTTGATGTATTTGTAGTAGGTGAAGGTGAATGGTTTTTCAGTTGCTATATGTGTGGATCAACTCAATGGCTTCATCACACAATGATAAACGGCAACAGGGTATTCATACAACCGCAGGAAGAGCTTTTACCTGTTGAAAAAATAGTGGAACCCGTATTGAACCGGCATTTACATCCGATGATTGACGGATCTCTGTTCTATGAAATGACCAGAGGATGTCCATACCGGTGCACCTATTGCTATTATTCAAAGAACTGCAAAACGGTGCGCGAACTCCCTTTTGAACACCTGCTGGATTTCCTCGATTCGAAATATCAATTCGAACTGAAAGAAATCTATCTGCTGTCACCAACGTTTAATATTACACCAGGTTTCCATGATAAACTGAAAGAACTCGCGTTGAGGAACAACGGAATAGAACTTCACACAGAAATGAGAACAGAAAATATAGACAGAAAAACAGCTTTACTACTCCATGAAGCTGGATTCAGAAGTTTGGAGGTGGGTCTTCAGACAATTACAGAAAAATCCAGGAAGAAAATTAAAAGAACAGGCAGAGTTGAAGAAGAACTGCAGGGGATGGAATTTCTAAAAGAGGCGGGAATAGATCTGAAAATCGGCATCATTCCAGGTCTACCCGGAGATTCACCTGAGGGTTTTCAAAAAACAGTGGACCATCTGACAGAAAGAGGTTTTGCAGAAAACATCGAACTATATCCACTGATGCTCCTGCCGGGTACAGCAATAAGAGACCACGGGGACAGATCCGAAGTTCAATATCAACATAAGCCTCCTTACTTCTTAAAGAAAGGATGGGGCTTTAATTTTAATGACATCCAAAACCTGATAAATGAAACTGAAAAAACCACCGGTTTAACTCACAACATCAGAAGATTACCGGACTTCTGTGTAGAAGAAAAGAACGGACTGGTTTCGGGAATCAGTTTTTGGGCGGATTCTATTGCTGCATGGGATGGTAAACGCTTTGCTCAGCATATAGATACCGCAGTATTTACTTTTTTTATTAATCTGATATATCCTCAGATGCTCGCAGACGGGTTGCAGGTGCTGTTCAACGGGCTGCCCACGGAACATCAATTATACCACATAGTTTTTTCAACGGACGAATTGCTGAATGAAAGCGTTATTTCAACATTTTTAATGAACTCTGACAGGGACAGTTTTCAAAGAAGAATCCACTTGTATTCTGAATGGGAAAACGGATTTTCAATAAGAGCTTATCAGTTGTTTAAGAGTTCGGAAAAATTCATAATAGCGGAAAAAAAATATGAACTTATCACACCCGTATTCAGGATTGACAGAGTTAATGCAGCAATATTGGATTTTTATCCATCAGACGATCCACCTGATGTGGTGATAGCGGAAGGGGAGTTTGGTTTTATTAAAAATATAATAACTGAACGATATCGGGATTGTAATGAAAGAATTTCCTTTGAAAATAAAAAAGAGAAAAAGGATTTTTACAGATCGGCGGAAATAGAATACATCGAATGGCCGTATAATTTCACAATAATGAAGTTTAAAAACAGTTAAACCATATTTGTAATATACGGTCCTGAGGCACAGGGGATTTTAAGGTCTTTCAATATCTGGTACTCTTCTTCGATCAGCACATTACGTACCAGTACTGGAATGCCGAGTTCATCAGTAAATTGTTTAAGACCGTTTATAACCTTGATCCTTTCCGGGAAAAGATGCAGGTTCCTGGTAATATGTTCCGAGAAGACCAACAATCTGAAATCTACAATTGAAAGTGTATTCAAAAGGTCATTGCCGATAAAGCAGTTATCGATTCCCAGGGATATATTAGCGGGTAGAATGTCGTGTAACCCCAATAGATGGTCAGCTTTTATCTTCTCGGCTGTAAATTCATTGATCAGGAAAATAATCTCCTTGTCCTTGAAATGATTATGAATGGAAGAAATCTGGTCTTCCATATCAAGGGTGTGCACGCAGGGAAACAGGAGAGGGCAACTCATCTGATCGGAGAAATTATCTCTGAATATGGCCAGAAAACGATCGAGATCAGAAATCCTTGATGTGTTCTTTAACATTAAAATATCGGCGAATTCAGATTTGATTATGAAGTTCACCGAAGAAAAGAAATGATATACAGGCTCCAGTGAAATGAGATTATAGGTATTTTTTAATACAAGGACGTCAGACAATGCAGAACCGCTTTCAATAGTATGATGAACGTCGCCTACTATATTGGCAAAGAAATCTTTTTTTGTATCGAGCATATAGCTGTTTTTCTGAACTTCGGTAATATCTTTCAGCAATTTTCTCGGGTTTTTTCTGGAGTAATAGATTACGTCGCTTGAGAAAGAAATATCGAAGAGGTAATTGAAGGTATAGAGGAAAATATCCATATAAATATCACGGCAGAGGCCGTTGAAGCGTTCTTCATTATATGAAAAGTCCACAATACTGGGAAATAACAAAACGAATTCGTAGTCGAAAAAACCACTTAGAGCAATATAGGTATCAGACGGGAAGTGATGCTCACATGCCCATAGGATTATATTTTTCAGGTTTTCTATATCCATCTGAAGATTCCGATCGCCTCTGAAGTCCTCTATTTTAAACAGCGGGATGGCCCTTACTATAAAGATTCCGATACTCCTCACTTCAAAGTCCAGATTTATGATCTGTTCGAGTACATAAGGCAGAAACGGCAGTTTGGTTACGGGATCGTGAAAAGGATGTTCAATGAAATCACCTTTCTTTCTTTTTAGAAACTCCCAGAAACGGTCGTTTCGCGCCATGATAGGGCCGAATATATAGCTTTTACCGCGGCCTTCATTTTTAACAGTATAAAGCGCCTGATCGGAGCGGGAAAGCAATTCGGATATGTTTGATGCCATAGAGGGATACTCGGCAATACCGGCGCTGAATGAAACGGTAAACTGTTCTTGACTGCCGGGTGGGGAAAAAGGTGTTCCCAGAAGCTGATTCCTGATATCATCAATGATCTTCTTTGCTTCGGGCGAGGAAATGCCCGGGAAAAGAATAACGAATTCTTCTCCACCGAATCGTGCAGGGAAAAAGGTATCAGAACTATTATTCTTCAATAAGCCGGCCAGTGTCATAAGTACCAGGTCGCCGGTTTGGTGTCCATAGGTATCGTTGATGTTTTTAAAATGATCAAGATCGATTATGGCAAGCGATATGACCTGATTTGCCGGATTATCCATTTCCTGACCGCATTGTTTGAAAAATTCCCTGCGATTAAACAGCCTGGTAAGTTCATCGGTGACTGATAGATGGTAAAACTCATCAAACAATCTGATTTTAGTCAGCACCAGAGCCTTTAACTCTTCCACATTATAAGGTTTTGCAAGATATGCGTCAGCACCGGTTTGAAGAGCACTGACACGATCATCAACCTTGTTTGAGGAGGAGATAAAAATAAAAGGAATTAGTTTTGTTTTGATTCCTGTACGTATTTTTTTGCAAAGTTCATAACCATGCATATCAGGCAGGTTAACATCGGAAATAATGATATGCGGCAACTGATAGGTAATATTGCTTAATGCTTCAGATCCGCTGTTTGCGGTTATGTATGAATGTACTTCGTCTCCGAGGGATTCACAGATTGAACGAATATCATCTGCTTCTTTGGAAACCACCAGGACTGTTTTCTTATGGGAGTTTTTATCATTCATATTTTTTACTATTTACCCGAGACTTGCGTTTATTTCCTTATTGAGCTCATCAAGGGCCAGAACTGACGCTTCCTGAAAAGGGAGACCAGGATACCTCTTATATGCATAATTGATGGCACTGGATGAGTTTATTCGATGAATACGATAATCGGGGGAAAGCCTGAGTATGCTGCATACCTGTTCCACACTGCCTCCCTGAGATCCTATACCCGGTATAAGTAAAGGTACCATTTTTCCGGATTCAATGAATATTTTTGAGATCATTGAAAGCTGATCAGGATATGTGGCGCCCAACACGGCACCCATACCGGGGCTGTGCCATTCTATGATTTTTTTCGCGATATGCACATATAATGGTGCACCGTTTACCTCGACATCCTGAACTTCACTTGAACTTCTGTTTGAGGTTTTATTAAGAATATAATATCCTTTAAAAGGAAAATTCTCCACGAAAGGGGCTATGGAATCATATCCCATGTAGGGCGAAAGGGTGACCGCATCCGCATTGAAAAACTCAAAAGCTTCCCTGCTGTAAGCTTCAGCCGTGGTTCCGATATCTCCTCTTTTAACGTCCAGAATTACCGGGAGGCCCTTTTCGCGGCAGAATCTTATAATATCCACCAGCGCTTTGATGCCATTGATTCCATACTGGGAGAAAAAAGCGTAGTTGGGCTTAACGGCTGATGGATACACTCCATTTTTAAATAGAGCATTAATGATACTCTTATAAAAAAACAAGATGGTTTTATTGGGGGAACCTTTGTCGAAAGGGATCTGTTCCAGTACAGGGTCCAGACCGAGACATACTATTGAATCGTATTTGTATGCGGTTAAAGTAAGCAGATCAGTGTAGTTCATTGGAACGATGTTTTAAAGGATTTATCCTGCATAAGAACTTATAAAGGCATTATATATATTAAAATTATCATTATCAAATATTACAAAATATACATCAATGAAGTATTCATTGCTGATCATGAAATTTATAATAGTTGAAACCGCTACTTCGCATGCTTCTTTTCGAGGATATCCATAAACACCGGTCGATATAGCCGGAAAGGCAATGGATTTCAATCCATACTCCCTCGCAAGCATCATTGAATTGTGATAAGAATTCTCAAGGATCTCCTTCTCTCCTTGATTGCCGCCGCGATAGATGGGGCCGGGAGTATGTATAACATGTTTTGCCTTTAAACGGTGCCCTCCTGTGATTCTGGCTTTTCCATGACGACAACCTCCAAGAGTACGGCATTCCTCTAACAGACCGGGTCCGGCTGCGCGGTGAATGGCACCATCGACGCCACCCCCACCGAGCAGGCTGGGATTTGCCGCATTAACAATCGCGTCCACTTCTTCCAGAGTTATGTCACCTCGTTTTACATGGATGTGGGGTAAAACATCATTCAGCTTCATAAAAGAAGATACCTTGTGGATTTTGTGATCTCTCAATACAAACAGTTACTTAAAACAGGTAATAAAATCAATTAAAAAAATAGGTATTCATAACATCATGAAAATTATACCCATAAGAATATACGTAAACGACCAGTGTTTTTAAAGGACTGGATGTAATAAAACATTAAGGTTGAATGCTATTAATTGAACAGTTATGAATATTATTAAGCGTGTATATTATTATTTTATAATTGGATACGCATGAAATTATCGGTAATTAATTCTTGCAGCAGTAACCATAGACTGTAAATAAATGACATTATGATACGAGAATTTGAAATCATCGTTGTAGGAGCCGGACATGCCGGTGCCGAGGCTGCTCTCGCATCATCGCGTATGGGATTCAATACACTGTTGTTGACCGGAAATCTCGATACGATCTGCCAGATGAGCTGCAATCCCGCAATAGGCGGTCTGGCTAAAGGACATCTGGTGAAGGAAATCGATGCGCTGGGCGGAGAAATGGCAAAAGTGATAGATGCAACGGGCATTCATTATAAAATGCTCAACCGCAGTAAGGGACCTGCGGTTTGGGCATTGCGTGCACAGGCTGATAAAAAATCATACCAGTTCAAAATGAAGAGAATAATCGAAGAGCAGAAAAACCTCACGCTGATACAGGATATTGCTGATGCGTTATTGGTTGACGGCAACAAAATTAAAGGAATCATTACATTGCGAGGTCAGGAACACAGAGCCGACGCCGTGATTCTCTGCACCGGGACTTTTCTTAAAGGGCTTATCCATATAGGTGAATACAATGAAAAGTGCGGTAGACTGGGAGACTTTTCTGCCGAAAACCTTTCAGACTCACTGAGAGCGTTGGGTTTACCTGTAATGAGGCTGAAAACAGGCACCCCTCCGAGGGTGAATGCGGAATCAATAGATTTTGACAAATGTCAGCCTCAGTATCCCGATGAAATTCCGGTTCCATTCTCCTATTCAACACAAAGCATTGAAAGACCACAGGTCCCATGCTGGATAACCTATACCGGCCGGGATACACACGAAATGATCAGGGCGAATATTTCACGTTCACCTTTATTTTCAGGGAAAATCCGTGGAATTGGACCACGGTACTGCCCTTCAATTGAAGACAAGGTTGTAAGGTTTTCCGATAAACCGCGACACCAGCTGTTTCTGGAACCAGAAGGCTTAAATACCAGGGAATACTATGTAAACGGTTTTTCAAGTTCACTGCCCGAGGATGTACAACTGGAAATGATCAGAACAGTACCCGGTCTGGAAAACGTAACTGTTATGAGGCCGGCTTACGCGGTTGAGTACGATTTTGTTCCTCCCACAGAACTGAAACCTACACTGGAGACCAGAAAGATTGAAGGGCTATATCATGCCGGGCAGATCAATGGTACCTCGGGTTATGAAGAAGCGGCGGGGCAGGGGATACTGGCGGCAATAAATGCTGCAAGAAAGTTGAGAAAAAAAGAACCCCTGATCCTGCACAGGTCTGAAGCGTATCTGGGGGTAATGGTTGATGATCTTGTAACGAAAGGGGCGGATGAGCCTTATAGAATGTTTACCTCAAGAGCAGAACACCGTTTGGTGTTGCGTCAGGACAACGCTGATAAGCGACTGATGGAGTACGGTCGTGAAAACGGTCTGATAGAGGATGAACAATATGAGCGAATGGAGGAAAAATACCGCCATACAGAAGCATTCATACATAGTTTCGATAAAAAAAGTATTCTAATAACAGAAGAAGTAAAGAAAAAACTAGGCGATAAGGGTGTAGATATCAATACAGGAACCAGGATAAATGCAGGAAAACTACTTAAAAGACCTGATATCAGAATTATTGATGTTTTAGAGATATTAGGAACAGCAATGGACCAGGAAAGAGCCGCAATTGTCGAGATGGAGATAAAATATGAAGGGTATATTAAAAAGGACCTTGAGCGTATAAAGAAAATGGAGAAAATGGAATCTAAAATTATCCCTGATTCCTTTGACTACTCGAACATTCCGGGTTTGAAAAACGAGGCAAGGGAAAAACTCAAGAAAATCAGACCAAGAACCATCGGACAGGCCATGAGGATTGCAGGTGTAGATCCGACGGATGTTTCAATAATTATGGTGCACCTTGAAGCGCTGTACCGAACCAGAGGTGATGTTCCACGTGGAACAGCAGGTAGTTGATCGGCTTACTGCGTATCCGCAGTTGAAAATTGACAAGGCGGCCGCTGACCGGTTGTGCCGTTATGCACAAATGATTCATGAAGCCGGCAGCCGATGCAACCTTACCGGCGTAAAAAAGGTAATGGATATCCTGGAGGTGCTCATTGCCGGCAGTATAATTCCCATTACCAAATTGAGTGTTCCACGTGGAACTTCTTTTTTCGATATGGGTTCAGGAGCGGGTATTCCGGGAATACCACTGGGGATCGTTTTCCCCCATCTTCAAGGTACCCTTGTGGAATCGCAGAAAAAAAAGGTGGAATTCATCCGGGGTACAATTACAGCACTGGATTTATCCAATATTAACGTGATAAACGACAGGATGGAACATCTCGGGCACATGAGTGAGTACAGGGAATCCTTTGAATGGGGATTTTCAAGGGCTTTCGGCAGTGTATTCGAGGTTCTTGAACTGGGGCTTCCCCTGGTGAAGGAGGGCGGTTTTTTGTACATCTATTCCAGGTTGAAACCGGGCGGCCTGCCGGTTGAGATTCACGATCATGCTTTTGCACTGGGGGCACGGTTTATTTCTGCCGGCGAATCACCGGATGATCATGGAAGTGATGGACTGCTATTGCATAAAATATCAACCACCCCCATGCGTTACCCTCGTAAATATGCTTCAATTCACCGTGAAGCTTTAAAGGTTTTTCCATCAGAGACGGCCTGATATGTCAATATTTGTGAATCTCTTAATGCGTAGAGGCAGGTATTTACTCTTTTCAGTATCGTTTCTTTTCACAGCTGCAATGCCCGGTCTTGATCCAGGCCTTAGAATAATAACCGATCGTTCGCTGCTGGTGCCCGGAGTTGGTGCAGGAGGGATGGTAATAGGCGAGGGGAAAAAAGAAGTAAGATCAAGAATGGGTGCTCCTCGGAAAAACGCGTCTTTCAGGGAGCAACGCAAGTTATTCAAGGACATTTTCGGGGTTCACACGGAAAGTGAGATCCTTTTCAACGAGTTTTTTCATTACCCGATTGAGGGGACAACGGTTTTCTTTTTTGAGGGGAAGGTTGTTGCAATATCAAGTATAACCATAAAAATGGTAACTGATGATGCCGTATCGCTTGAGAGAGGCATTTCTTACTTTTTCTTTTATTACGGAAATCGGGGTTGTGAAACTATAGAGTCAGTAAAAAACAAGTTTTATATATTTCACAGCCTGGGCATTGCACTGGCTGATGATGACAATAACGATACCATAGATGTCATTATTGTATTCCGGAAACGAATGAAGTAAGATACCCCGATGTGTCTTCGTTACGAAATGTCTGCTCTATCGCTGCCGCATCCCTGTCATGAATCCCGTATTCATAATAAACTATATCCTCGATATTTTCCCTAAGTTTTAACACGGCTTCCTCACCGCAGCTTTCGGTCAGTTGCATATAGAGGGAATATAGCTTTTTCTGTGAGCTTTGACGTAGTTTTTTTATAGGTAATTTCTCAAGGTTCCCGCGAAGTACTTTGACGGTAAAAAAGTTTTTTTCGTAATAGTATTGAAGTACTCTTGAATTGAGCATTGTTATAAGTACTTCTGATTGAATTGGAATGGTATTTGGAATAATTCCATTAAGGTTATTCAGGGAAAAGTATCCGTTTGTGTCCAGAGCAAATACTAGGTGCCTGCCTATAAACTTATAGAGCAGCTTGTTTTTCGTAATATAGAACTCTCTGGGAGCCACCTGCTGCAGACTACCTGTGTCGTATTTAAAATAATGTCCGCTGAATTGAATACTGTATTGCTGAATATCTTTTCCAATAAGAATTGGATCGGGAAACTGCGAGGTTCTTTCAGTGCTAAGGTACTTTGGATTGTTTCCAGTCACGATACCAAGGAAGAACTGAACACGATTGAGCAGATAAAAGCAGTCCTGTTCATCAATCCTTGAGAGCAGGTGCACTGCTCTTCGTGAATAATGAATATTGAATATATGGTGGTGGGTGGAGAGATAATTTTCTTGAGGAACAAGGTGTGCAGTACCGTTACGGCGTTCCAGAGGATTTTGAATGGAAACGATATTTCGGCGCCGTGCTTCCGGTTTTGTTGTCTTACGGGCGATAAAAGAAATTGATGGTGCAAAAACGCCTTTGAATTGTTCCCCCCAAAGGGTAATGTTCTCAAGACATGTCATGCCGAGCAAGTGTTGCCTGGAAACGGTATGGGCTTTGATATTGAGATATGCTTCTGGCACGAGAAAAGCCAACTTGCCTTCATCGGGCAGCAGTTCCAGCGACCTTTCTATAAATAATGTAAATGTATTTATACCCGATCTCGAAGATATATATCTTCGGCGAATCAACTGCTTCTGGTATGTGTTCAGGGGTGAGCCCCAGGGGGGGTTGCCTATAATAATATCGTAACTTCGCTTCGGTAATATGGATTCCTCAAGCGGGGATAGAATATAATCTATATTATGTATATTATAATAATTATATTCATCTACATTAGTTATGCGCATTAAATTGAAATTCGTTATATACACCGCTGCAGGATCGGTATCCAGGCCTGCGATTGAATCATGCAGAACATTTAAGCGGGTTTTTGCTTTGGTTATGCCTCGAAAAGTTAAAAGTTTATTAAGACGTATACATGCGGCAATGAGAAACTGGCCCGATCCGCAGGCGGGATCAAGTAATTTGATATTAAATGGATCCGTGTCATGGCAAAAAACCTTATCTATCATGTAATTAACGATGGCAGGGGGTGTAAAATACTGACCCATCTTCTTTTTTTCCCCACTGGTTTTCAACCTCTGGTACAGGTATCCCAGTATATCACCGTCACTGAGTATATCCCAGCGGTGGATCAGATTTTGTAGCTCTGCAAGTGTTTCACGGACCTGAAGTGGAATCCTGGCACAAACAGGTTGCTCACCGGTGAGAATCTTTAGAAGGTGCAGTAATAACGGGTTACCGACAGTGTCAATACCTTCACCTTCCGGGTTCAACTTCCTGAAATATGCCGATACCTGATCAATGCGTAGGTTGATGTATGACAGGTGCTTGCGGATGTATCCTTGGTTTTGCATGATCCGGGGATATTGCTTCCCTGAAATGTACTTGATAATAAAAAGGCTTCTCATTCATCTTTATCGTATAGGTTGTTTTTAAAAATTAGGTAAAAGTTGCGGATTGTTTATATAAATCATTGTGTTCGTTTTATCTTGGTATTTTAGAATTAATCCTTTTATACCTCTAGAGCCTGAAATGCATGAACTTTCTATAATGAGCAGTATCCTGGATATTGTACTGGAACACGCCGCAAAGCATGGTGCCGGCAGGATTTCAAAGATAAACCTGGAGGTGGGTGAACTTTCTGACTTACTTCCCGAATGGATGCAGATGTATTTTGATTTTGTAAGCAAGGATACCCCGGCCGAGAAGGCGGAGCTTTCGATTGAAAGGATCTCAGCATTGATATCATGTCGTTCATGCGGTAATACCTTCGGGATCAGTCGTAACGATCTTCAATTCAGCTGTCCGAAATGCAGTTCATCCGAGATAGAAATCGTGAGGGGCAGAGAATTTAAAATAATAAGTATTGAGGTGGAATAATACCAGTGATTACCGTCAGTATTGTTACCGTCAGTGATCGGTCTTCCCGCGGACAAAGAAAGGACGCATCGGGACCGGAGATACGAAAATGGGCTGAAAAACTTGGATATCGTGTCGCTTCAGAAGATATAGTACCGGATGAAACCGAAGCCATAGAATCAGTACTCCTCCGCAGGGTGGGGGAGAATACTAATATAATCTTTACTTCCGGAGGTACAGGTTTCAGCGAACGCGATGTAACTCCTGAAGCCACCCTTAAGGTGGTGAAAAAAATCGCTCCGGGTTTCGTGGAAGCAATCCGTATGCGCTCACTGGAAATCACTCCCCACGCAATGCTTTCCCGTGCTGTTGCGGGCATCAGGGACAGAAGCATAATCATCAACCTCCCGGGAAGCCCTAAAGCGGTCCGTGAGAGCCTTGAGGTGGTGGAAAAAGCACTCCCGCATGCTGTTCAGATTCTGACGGGTGACACAGCGGATTGCGGGTCGGAATAAATTAGCTTTCCATACTGGGGAAATTGGCGATTTCAGGGACTGTTATCCCGATCAAAAAAGCATATATCACACTGATCAACAAGCCGATAAATGAACCAGCGGTGGTAATCCGTCTTATAGACATGAACACGTACATTTAAAACCTTAAATGTGTCATTGATGAAAAAAAAGTATACCTTCATCAAACCGGCGGGGCTATCAAAGGTCCTGATTCCTGTGCTGGTAGTCTGCCTCATGACATGGGCGGTTTCCCTCCCGGCGAAACCATATGTCGCAATTTCAGGTGTAGATTCCGAGAGCGAATTCCCCTTTATCACCATCATGCTTTCAGTAAATAACGGGGTCTTTCAGAAATCCGGTGAGCTAAATGAGGAACACCTGTATTTACTCGAAGACGGTTACCGGGTAAATTATTTCAGTATTAAAGAACAAAACGGTGAACGCGAGGCCGGATATTATGTTCTTTGCATGGATTCCAGCAGGAGCCTTAAGTCTGGTGATCTGAAGAGGCTTTCCAAAAGTGCCGCCGACCTGGTTTCTGCTGCATCATCAAACGATATGTTCGCGCTTTACCGGTTTAATGATGAGGTAAAACTTTTAAACACCTTTACAAAGAACAAATCGGAAATCGAAAGAAAGCTAAACCGCATTGATCTTCACGGACACAGGACACAACTGCTCAATGCGGTTTATGATTCTCTCGAACTTCTAGGAAGGATCGAGGGGAGAAAAAAGGCGGTTATTGTATACACGGACGGCATTGATGAAGGCAGCAGTATTGAAACCGCCGATATCATCGCCATAGCCCGTGAACGGAGGATACCTGTTTTTTTTACAGCCCCCCGGGAAAAAGCGAAGATACATTCACTGGCGAGAATTGCCAGACTTACCGGTGGGAAAGTTTTTTCCGGTACATCGACCAGAAACGGTAAAATGTTATTAAACTATGTCAGGGACTCTTTCCCGGGACTTTATACTATACGCTATAAGTCCATGCTTCAGGCAGACGGGAAACCGCATGTACTGGAAGTGAGGATTAAATATAATAGTATTCAAGACCGGGATGCCCGTGAGATATCACTGAAGCGGCGATTACTGGATGTTTCATTTCCCTCGATATACCAGTTTCTTATTATACTGATGGTGTTGCTGGTATTCGCAATGCTGTTATTCATTCTTATATACATATTCCGCCGCAGAAGTTTCTTTCTAAGAAAAACTCCTCTGGCATATGATAAAAAGCTGTTCGGTGAATCTGTAATCTCTTCTTTCGGCCGTACCATATCTGAAGATACCATACAGAGGATACACAGAGACAGGGTCATTACCTCGGCGGATCCTGAATATGTGTATTCCAAGGCATGGCTGCTGCAAAAGGACGGACCGGAGATGGGAAAGAAATTTCCTGTTTTCTGGGAAGAGGTGAGTCTCGGAAGGGATGAAGAAAATACTGTGGTTATCAAGGACGAAGCAGTATCGCTGAAACACGCTAAAATTAAAGAAATGAAAGGTGCGTATTACCTGTTTGATCTGGCTTCCGATAACGGAACATTTCTGAATGGAAAAAAACTATTACGCCCAAAACCTCTTTATGATTGGGATGAGATCAGTATCGGGAGAACACTCTTTATCTTCCGCGGTTCAAAAATAACTTGAAATAACCATACAATCTTCCAGTAATCTATCAACACAATGTTTGGTGGGCATTACTTTTTAATCCTCTGGCACTCGAGCGAGGACGGTAACTGCCGACTGTTGTACGCTTATCTCAGCGACATTAAAGCGAGGGATTATGAGATTTTGCGTGATTGGATCTGGCGGTAGAGAACACGCCATAACCTGGAGACTTTTAAAGGACGGAAGTGCCGGTGAGGTATATGTGATTCCGGGCAATGGTGGTATTGATGACCGTTACAGGGTCGATCTGGGAATCGGCAACCATGAGGGAATCGGCAGATTCTGCCGGGAGAAAAAAATCGATCTGGTTGTTGTTGGACCCGAAGCTCCTCTGGTAGGCGGCCTTGTCGATTATTTTCGAACGCAGAAGATACCGGTTTTCGGGCCCACACGGCAGGCAGCAATGCTTGAGGGAAGTAAACTCTTCGCTAAAGAAATAATGATAAGGTACGGAATACCGACAGCTCCCTATCGTGAATTCTCCCGAAAAAGTGAATTGCTGGAATTCATCAAGAGCGGTGGCAGCTATCCGATGGTGATTAAACTTGATGGTCTCGCGGCAGGTAAGGGGGTAGGAATCCCCGGCGGGAAGGAAGAAGCTCTGAGATTCATTAATGAAATGGTGAAAGAAGACACAAAAGTTTTCGTAGAGGAGTATATTGAAGGGGAAGAAGCCTCTGTTCTGGGAATAGCCGACGGAGAAACGGTTGTTCCCATGGTTGCTGCACAGGATCATAAAAGGATCTATGATGGGGACAAAGGTCCCAATACCGGCGGGATGGGCGCCTATGCGCCGGCTCCGGTTATTGATGAGAAAAAAATGAAGAGGGTGTATAACGAAATTCTCAAACCCACTGTTGATGGGATGAAAAAGGAAGATAAAGCCTTTACCGGTGTGTTGTATGCGGGTATTATAGTCAGGGGTGATGACATCAGAGTGCTGGAGTTCAACGCGCGGTTCGGCGATCCAGAAGTCCAGGTGATAGTGCCGCTTTTAAAAAACCGTCTGGGGGACCTGTTGATATCTTCGGTTGAGGGTACCCTCAAGACTTTCCGTATGGAGTTTATCAATCGATATGCGGTAACCGTTGTAATCTCATCGGGAGGATACCCGGGCACCTATGTTAAGGGTAAGGAGATTTCAGGACTTAAGGATATTCCTGATGATGTTGTTGTTTTTCATGCGGGAACTTCTTTCATAGACGGAAAATATTACACTAACGGGGGTAGGGTGCTCAATATTACGGCAACCGGTAATACTTTCACCGAAGCTCGTGAGAAAGCATACGCTGCCTGTGAGATGATCAGATTTGAAGGAGCTTTTTACAGGAAAGACATAGGGTATCGGGCGATAGGTTACCTGCAAAAATCAGGGAAGGAGAATAAAAAGTGAGACCAATTCCGGTTACTATATTGGTTGCTCTGATTTTTATTTTTAATGCTGCGGTTGTCACGGTTATCGCTGCCATACAGACCAACTTCGATTATACCGGGGCTGTTCTGAAGAATAAAACGGGTGATTGCGAGGAGTATGGTAAACCGGACGGTACGGTCATCAAGAAATGTTCAGATCATGAGAGGGCGATGTTGAAAAACGGTACAGAGATATACAGATATCCCAACGGTACCAGAAAAATACGCTCATCTGATGGAACCACTCTGAACATTGATTCAGACGGTTCACGCCAGTACCTCTATCCTGATGGGAAGAAAGAAAAAATTTCAATGGACGGAAAAACTCCATATGGTTCGTTGATCGAATCGGCGGAGGAAAGAATCCAGATAAAGAATGCAGTGGTTCTGGTTTTTTACAATCCCGCATGTTCAGATGATATTCTTGAAGGTTCTGCCCGTAAATTATGGGATCAGATAATAATAAAAATCCATGCCAGACTCAGGGGGAACCCGCCCCCGGGTAATATAAAACGTCGGATTGAACTTTCCCAGTGCCGTTTCAGTATCACGGGGTATTGCAAAAGAATGGGTAAATCAGGATTGGGGATTGTATTGTACAGGAATGATACGAAGTATAAAGATTATACCGTGCCTATTTCTCAACTGCGTAAACAGGAATCGCTGATGGTTATTGCCGATTCCATAGTATGCACCGCTCTTTCTGATTAATCGGGTGTGAAATTGTATCGATATTCATCATTGTATAAAATATATTATTGACTGGTTATTATGATACTTTTGGAAAACGGTCTTATCTATAGTATGGTAAGCAAACCTTTTAAGGGAACAGTCGCGATTGATAACGGCAAAATAATACAGGTAATCGAAGGATCATCAAACATAAAAGCAGATGAAAAGTATGATGTATCGGGATGTGTCATTATGCCGGGGTTTATTGATGCCCACACTCATCAGGGAATATTTCAGGGTGACATCGGATGGGCAGGGATGGATGGGAATGAGACTACCGATCCAGTAACACCCCAGCTGAGGGCGCTTGACGCCATCAATCCTGAGGACCCCGGATTGGTAGAAGCTGCCGTCGGGGGAGTTACCGCGGTGAATACCGGCCCGGGAAGCGCCAATGTGGTGGGAGGCCAGTTTTGCCTGATTAAAACATCCGGTAGTATTGTAGATGATATGGTAGTGAAAAATCCCTCATGCATCAAACTGGCTTTTGGTGAGAACCCGAAAGCGGTATATGGAAAAAACGATAAGGTACCTCAAACGAGAATGGCCATTGCGGCGTTGCTGAGAGAGTGGTTGAATAAAGCTGATGAATACCGCAGAAAAAAAGCAATCGCTGAAACTAAAAACGAGGAAGAGGACAAAAAACCCGATTATGATTGTAAACTTGAAGTGCTTTCGAAAGCCTTGAGCGGTGAGATCCCCGTACATGCCCATTGCCACCGTGCTGACGATATAGTCACCGCAATTAGAATAGCAGAGGAATTCAAACTCAAGCTGGTTCTCATTCATTCTACCGAAGGTCATAAAATCGCTGATTTTATCGCCGGTAAGAAAATACCGGCCGTTGTTGGCCCATCGTTTGTGGGCAGAGAAAAACCGGAGTTACGGGAGATAAGCTTTAAAACCCCAGGGATTTTGTCGGCAGCAGGGGTTCAGGTGTGTCTACAGACTGATTCTTTCCCTCCACTTACCTATTTTCAGTCGGTACTTTGCATGGCGGTCAAGGAAGGAATGGAAAGAATGAAGGCACTGGAAGCAGTGACAAGGAATCCGGCCATGGTTCTTGGGGTAGCGGAGCGTATCGGGGCAATTAAAGAGGGTATGGATGCGGATATAGTGATCTGGGACGGCGATCCGACGGAATTTTATTCTAGGGTTTTTATGACCTTCATTGACGGTAGTCTGGTATACCGGTATAAAGGATAAATAATTCCCTAGTATACGCTCAGGAAACAAGCTAAAATGATTCAAGGGAATTTATTATAATTTTTGTGTTTCTGACGATAGCCAATGCCTGATATACGCCGAATTTTAGAAAACTGTGAAATTCAATAAGTGTATATAAACAACGGTACCCTTGCGATTTGCCTGATAACCAGACGGGACAGAACATGCAGAGTTTGAATAAAAACATAACTATTCTGGATGATTTGAAGAAAAAGTATCCTGAAAAATTTATTCCTCTGAAAAAGGCTTTTGGAAGTATCAGGGGAGCGGGAAATATTTTTATCTCTACCGCATGCGCCAAGCCGCAATTCCTGGTGAAAGAATTTGTCGAGTTTGTAAGAAAAAACCCGAAAGCCTTTACCGATTCAGAAATAATCCATGTCTGGTCTCTCGGTGTTGCACCTTATATGGACGAGAGATTAAAAAACACGGTGAGATATAATTGTTATTTCATCGGCAAAAGTTCACGTGAGGCCGTTAACAAAGGAGAAGCGGATTATTCCCCGATATTTTTTTCAGGAGTTCCTCAGCTTTTTAATCGTGGACTTGTCAAAATCGACGCCGCATTAATACAGACTTCCATGCCCGATCATAATGGAATGGTAAGCCTGGGTATAAGCATAGATATCGTTAAAGCAGCGGTTGAAAACTCATCAATGGTTTTCGCACAGATAAATCCGCAAATGCCCCGTGTTCACGGCAATACATTTATCAACGTGGAGGATATTGATTTCCTGTATCCCCATGACGAACCGTTGCTGGAATATGAATCGGGCACACCTGATGCAATATCGGAGCAGATCGGCAAGTACGTATCCCGCCTGGTCAAGGACGGCGACACCATCCAGGTCGGTTATGGAAGCCTTCCTAATGCGATTATGGCGAACCTGCATAAAAAGAAGAATCTGGGCATTCACACTGAACTGCTTTCGGACGGGATGGTGGATCTTATCAGGAGTGGGGCGGTAGATAACAGCCGTAAAACCATAGACAGGGGTAAAACCGTAGCCACCTTTTGTATGGGCAGGAAATCAACCTATGATTTTCTGGACGACAATCCCAGCATTGCGTTTAAAACCGTCGATTATACGAATAATCCACTGGTGATATCCAATATCAATAACATCGTATCCATAAATGCCGCACTCCAGGTAGACCTCACCGGTCAGGCGACAGCGGATTCACTGGGAAATTATTTTTACAGCGGTATTGGGGGACATGCGGATTTTATGCGTGGTGCGTTGCTTGCCCATGGAGGGAGAACGGTGTTGACCGTAAGGGCGACTGCAATGAACAATACCGTGTCCAGGATAGTACCCATGATCGACCAGGGTGCCGGTGTGACTCTGAACAGGGGTGACGTTTATTATGTAGTTTCCGAGTTCGGTATAGCCTACATCCATGGAAAAAACATGTGGGAAAGGGTAATGGATCTTATAGCCATTGCCAATCCGAAATTCAGACCATGGCTGGTAAGGGAAGCGAAAAAACTGGGACTTCTTCCTCAGGATATGGATTACCTGCCGGGCGATAAACATTCATATCCTTCACATCTGGAATCATACAGAACTACCAGGGACGGTATACGGCTTTTACTGAGGCCCGTTAAAACCGGAGATGAATCAATGGTGATGGATCTGTTCAATTCTCTGGAGGATGGATCAGTCGAATCCCGGTTTTTCCGCGGGAACGAGGGAGAGGAAAAGGATAAAAGATACGATTTTGGCACGTTTGATTATTCATCGGGCAATACGATTCTGGCAGTACGAAAAGATGGTAAAAAAGAATATTTACTGGGAATAGGCCAGTATGTAATTAATGAACTTTTTCACAGTGCCGATGTCGACTTTGTAGTGAGGGATGATTATAAGAACAGGGGTATAGGATCGGTAATACTTGATTACATGATCCATCTGGCAAAATGGTCGGGACTGTTTTGTTTTACCGCAGAGGTCAAGGTGGAAAACAAGGTTGTCATGCATCTGCTTGAAAATTCTGGTTTTGATATTAAGAGAAGCATCGGATCAGGGGTTTATGAAATGGAGACGAGTTTTACGGAATTTTTGTGAAATTAGTACATTATCAACCATGCCGTTGCATAGTAAAGATTAATCTTTCATTACAGTTTGTATCACAATCCGATGACAATGTTAAGGAAACAATCATTGAAGATTGTCACAAATGTTTTAAATCTGGCGTACCATGTAATTAATCGATGGATTCTGGTAACAGGTCTGTGGATTGCGATATTGTTGTGTCAGTTTCCTATTTTAAAAGGATCAACTCATGGTGACAACGGAATTGGAGAAAACTGGAACGCTCCCGATGTCCATTCTAATTATATAAATATCAGGAATCCTAACGGCAAGCTGTATGCATATATAGTTTTGCTTTTCAATGAAAACCCCCATTTTGTCAATATCATCCAGGAATATACTATTCCAATGGAGCATATGCAGAAGGAAGGATTCCATGTCACCGAGTACACCAATTACTTAAAGAAACTGAAAGATCCGGCATTGTACAAAATAGCAAAAAAAATGCTGAATGTTTACCTGTATCCGGGGAAACACAATGACGTAACACTCCAGGTCACAAAGGAAACACTGGAAAAAAGAAATATCATCGTGCGGTTTTCACGCGACCGTAATTCCAGCCGTGAAAAAATCGTCCTGGACTATTGCATCTATGGCTCCCGAAGAAAACTAAGTACTACGCACCCGCTGTTCGGTACCACCGAAGTGATCTATAATATTATTCCATATTTATATTACGATGAGTTTTCAACCAGCAATTCCACTTTCTATTTCGATATGATTTATATTAATCCCGAGGAAGTGCAGAATGATTATATCATTGCAAAAAAGATACTCAATGGAGAAAGCGTCGATTCCATGTTTTTTGTTGGATCGAGGGTCAGTGAGGATATAAAATTCTGTATAAGACGTGCTTTCACGGCATCACGTTCCATAAAAGCTGAAATATGGAAGATGTTTGAAATACATGAACTTACTCATAAGATTCTGAATAACTCATTCAACTATTTTGACCAGGTCACCGGAGAAGAGCTTGCGCTTAGCAGTACCATTTTTGCCAATGTATATCTGGGCTTATCCGTGCTCTACAGCTACATGGATTATAATATCACCAATCCCCACAGGATTGCGGCGGTGAATTTTATCAAATACATCGCACTAGAAAGCGGTAAGAAGGAAGTTGTGGATAATCCATCATTGTTAAAGAACATCTCTCCGGCAGAAATGCAAAGGCTGTCTAAAAGCCATTTTCAGACATTATTGAGATCGATGAAATCCGGTAATTAGATATTCAAAAACGAAGGCGGACTGGATTTTTTATATTCATGGAATGAGGATATTTCCCATATTCTCCCGTATAAGAGTCTATGGAAATCTCCCTAATCAGGGCGGTCAGATCGGGTTTTGACACATACAGCTGTTTCTCCATTTTTTCCCATATGTCGATAATTTTATCACGGGCGGTTTTAAACAAATCTTCGACAGATTCATAATTCAGGCCTTTTTTACCGGCAGGATAATACCATCGCTCACGATGAAGATTCAGTACATGGCGGTTGATTCTTCGTGGTTCCGGGTAGTGTGCGGTATAATCGGGATAGATAATCCCTTTTCTTTGAATTTTCTCAAACAATTTAGTTAACCGGGTATTACGACTTCTTTTATATCTGAAGCAAAACCTGATTATGTAGGGAATACTGTCCAAAGCGGTGAAACGATTATGGCCGTCATTGATCATTTTACATACATTCTTGAAAAATATTCTTTCCCTGACATCAGGGTATACCGTGCTGATCATATCCATAATAAGATCTTTAATTGAGTTTTCAAGAATTGCGAAACGGCCGTTATATGCCTTGAGCGGTAGAATATCATCAATCTGAAATTTATAAACCTCACCTCCGTAAAAGTACTCGAAGAAAAGGTCCAGGTTATACGCAAAGAGTACGTATTGTTCTCGCTGAAGGTTTATCTCTTTTTTCAGGCCTGATTCAGGAAATCCGGACCAGTAAAAAATGAATGGATGAAAAACAGAATCAGCTATGATATGTGAGACATAACCGTACAGAAAAGCTCTTCTGGTTGAAGCCCACTCGGTGGTGTGATCCCCTGACATCAATGTCTGTTCCATCATATATGTGATTGATGCTTTCAATCCCTGGGAGTGGAGGAAATCAGTTATTTCTGTACCGAAGAATCCCTTTTGCTGGAAAGGTACATATTCAAAGATATTAGGACCCAGGGAGCCAAATAGTGCGTTTTTAAAGAATGATTTATTATTAAAAAGTATTTCGACAGACCTGGTATAGGGAGTAAAATCTTTTTTCCTTCGCAAATACGTTAATGACTCTGAAACCAGTCTGCTGTGAGTAATAATACCGGGCATAAATGGTTACATTAATCCTTTGTTTTGAAAGTATTACGTCTAAAAAACGAAAGCATGTTTTTCAACATGCTTTTCTCAGGCCTTAAATACATCATTCAGTTATTATTATCGGCTGCTATTTAAGCGGATGGCATCCACGGCCCTGGCATGATTTGCTGGCGTTTATTTTGGTCATGGAATAACCCTTCGTTTTTGGTATTGCATTTTTGGTATGGCAAAAACTGCAATTGATCATTGCACCGTTTTTCTTGAGTCCTTTGTGCTTTTTCTGGATTGTATCATTTGCGAGCACCATTGAAGAGGCAAAAACAAATGTAATCAATAATATCATACATATCCTACTCATCGGATCCCCCTTAAAGAACGATTTTTTTGTTTCGCAAGGTTACTGCTTTTTATGATTGTTTACTACTCCTCGTCAAGAAATTAATTTATTAAAAGCCCTATACAATGGGGAAAAGAATATTTTAGTATAATTACATTTTATAATATTTTATATTAATTATTATAATTATTGATTTGTTTATATCACTCTGTAATTATTGCGTAAACAGAGAACGGGTCTCGTTAACAATTACTTCGGAACAAAGTTTAGAGGAAAAAATGTCAGGAATAATGAAATTTTTCGGATCAAGAACGGGTATCACATTAACAGGTGTAGTTATAGGAGCCTTTGCTTCACTGCTTCAGAAGCTGGGCAACCCTCCTAATATGGGTATCTGTGTTGCCTGCATGGAACGGGATATCGCCGGTGCACTGGGCTTTCACAGAGCAACCGTGGTTCAGTATATACGCCCGGAAATCATCGGATTCGTGCTTGGATCGTCACTATCTTCATTCATTTTCAGGGAATTCCGCTCACGTTCAGGTTCAGCCCCGATGGTACGTTTTACTTTAGGAATATTCGCCATGACAGGTTCTTTGGTTTTCCTGGGTTGTCCCTGGAGAGCCCTGCTCAGACTTTCCGGTGGTGATCTGAACGCGTTTCTGGGACTGGCAGGTCTCATTACAGGTGTGGCTGTCGGTGTCATCTTCATAAAAAATGGTTACAGCCTTGGCGCCAGCAAAAAGACATATACATCTGCTGGATTAATACTGCCCGTCATTATGATGGGTCTGCTGATTCTCCTGCTGGTGCAGCCAGCGTGGGTAAATGATGATCCCCAGAAATTCGCTCCCTTTTTCAGTAAAAAGGGGCCGGGGGCAATGCACGCACCGGTGTATATTTCCCTGGGTATTGCGCTGGTAATCGGTTTTCTTGCTCAGAGGACCCGGTTCTGCACCATGGGCGCGATCCGAGATGTCATTTTGATGAAAGATTTTCATCTTCTGTCCGGAGTGATTGGTCTTTTGACCGGAGCGATGGTGATGAATATCATTTTTGGACAGTTTAATCCGGGATTTGAGGGACAGCCGATTGCCCATACAAATCATATCTGGAATTTCGGCGGTATGCTGCTGGCAGGGATGGCTTTTGCTCTTGCCGGTGGATGTCCCGGAAGGCAGTTATTTCTTTCCGGCGAGGGAGATGGTGATTCAGCGGTTTTCGTGATGGGTATGATTGTCGGTGCCGGAATATCTCACAACCTGGCCTCCGCCAGTTCAGGGGCTGGACCGGGGTTATGGGGACCGGCATCGGTGATTATCGGGTTGATCGTGTGCCTGACTATCGGGTTCACCATGAGACAGAAAGTATGAAGGAGACAGAAAATGGCAGAACAAATTGATGTACGTGGACTTTCCTGTCCGCAACCGGTATTTGAGACCAGAAAGAAGATTCAGGCCCTTGGGAAAGGTGTAATAGAGATTGTCTGCGATTCCGGTACGGCCAGGGACAATATTACCCGTCTGGCAGATCATGAGGGTTGGACCGTATCGATTAATGAAAACAATGATGAGTTTATTATTACTCTGCAGAAAGTGTAATCGTTCGTAACGAAGATTAACTATTAAAGTTCTTATGAATCGGTCTGAAATCATATATCTTGATAATGCCGCAAGTTCGTGGCCGAAACCTGAAGGTGTTGAACATGCGATGAAGCATTTCATGTCACAGGTAGGCGCAAATCCCGGAAGGTCAGGCCATGAACTGTCCATCACAGCGGGACGCATTCTGTACGAAACCAGGGAAAAAATAGCCTGTCTATTCAACGAAGAAGATCCTCTGCGGATAGTATTCACCGGTAACGCCACTGAAAGTATCAATTGTGTACTTTTTGGTTATCTCAAATCCGGAGACCATGTCATTACCACCGGTATGGAACATAACTCGATGATGCGTCCATTGAGAATGCTGGAAAATAATGGTGTAGAGATTACGGTGCTTCCCTGTAACAGGAGTGGATACCTTTATCCCCCGGATATATGCAGGGCCTTTAGAAAAAATACGGTACTGATCGCGATAAATCATGGGTCCAATGTCAGCGGCACCCTCCAGTCCCTACACGAAATAGGAGCCATTTCTCGGGAAAAGGGGTCGCTTTTACTGGTTGATGCAGCACAAACTGCAGGCTCTGTTCCGATAGATATGAAAGCAGACGGCATTGATTTACTGGCATTTACCGGGCATAAGGGATTGTATGGACCGCAGGGTACAGGCGGCCTGGTAATCGGGGAAAGAGTTCCCCTGGATCGTCTTGATCCGCTCAAGTATGGAGGAACGGGAAGCAGGTCGGAATTTGAGATCCAACCTGATTTCCTACCTGATAAATATGAAAGCGGAACCCCCAATACGGTCGGTATCGCCGGACTGGGGGCAGGTGTTGATTTTGTGTTACGCACCGGGGTCGATGTAATACATCGCTATGAAAAAGTCCTTTTCCGATCAATGCTCGAAGGACTTATGGAAATTGATGATATTATCGTTTATTGGAACGGAGATGAAGAAAAACAATTATCCACATTTTCTTTTAACTCTAAAAGTATCCCGCCGAATGATCTGGGATTCAGATTGAACAGCGAATTCGGCATTATGACCAGAGTAGGACTGCATTGCTGCCCGGCAGCTCACAGGACACTGGGAACATTTCCTGGGGGAACTGTGAGGCTGAGTCCAGGATATTTCAACACCCTTCAAGAAGTAAGCACTACCCTGTCCGCGATAAAAAATATCACCGGTGCTGATTACTGACTATGGACGATTACAGCGTGATTCTTTTCTATTCTACAAGCTCCGCCCTGAGGATGGAAAAAATCTGTAAAGGAAAAAACATCAGCATCACCCTGATGCCGGTTCCCAGACATCTGAGTTCCGATTGCGGCATTTGTCTGCGTTTTGAATCCATAAACACCAGTGATATTCTTTCTTTGCTTACATTAAACCATGTGGAATACGAGAGCATACGCGAACTCTGAATCACTCTACAGCGCATAATACTGTATCATTTACTTAATCATTTCCATTTCAATATATGTTTCCCCGGTTTATCAACATTTCTGAAGATTGCCAGCGGTTTTCATGTATAAATGAATTGTATTTATTATTGATCTGTATGTGCAGGAAATTTTATATATTTAATGTTCATTTTCAGGTTCTGCGCTATCATGTTGAATATTGATTGCATTGCATTCCGTGTTAACAGGGTGAGTCATATGTTATCAGAAGATGAAAAAATCTTAGATTTCGGCACCTATCGCAAACTCAAGGAAATTGAACAGAACCTGAGAGAAGAAATGGACAATAAAAACCTGGAACTCACTGAGTTGATTAACAAGAAAGATGAATATATAATTCATCTGCTCAGGATACTTCTGTCGAAGGTTGATTCAATAGATACTGCCGCGCAGAATCGTACTGCAGGAGTTCAGGAAGAGCCCGAGGAAAGAAAAAGCAAATCTCATGGTATTCTGCGTATGCTGAATAATTCACTTTCAAACTATATCGGTATTTGATTCATATTGTGTGGATTCGTCTATCCATCGAAGATATGGGACATGTCCCTGCAGCAGGGGTACTGAAATAATTTCCGGTACCTCATAGGGGTGGTGAGCCTTAATTTCCTTTTCGATAAGTTTGAAAAGGTACCCTCTGCTTTTAATTAACATCAGGCATTCCTGATCCCGGCAAATTTCTCCTTTCCACCGATAAATGGAAGTTAATCCTTCAATTATATTGATGCAAGCGGCAAGCTTGTGCTGAACAAGTCTGTCGGCAATGGCCGCTGCCACTTCTTTTGTGGGTGATGTGCAGAACAGCATAATATGACTGCTTTCTGTTTCTACGGTCATTGAGCTTATCTCCTCTTCTAATGATAGTATAGTATAACCTGCGTCCGGGTGTGATATTAAAATCCTCATGATGTTGAAGCGGCCATTTCCATAAATGCAATACTTTTTCTTTCAAAACGGTTCTTTTTGCACATTTCGCTTGATCTTACTCACTTGGTGTAGCAATAACATGTTCATACATATAACGAATGGAGATGGTAATGGTGAAATTACTGATCTGGACTCTAGTGGTAATGAATTCATGGAAGGATGTACAGGGACCACAGGGAAATAAAGAATATATCATCTGCGGTGCCAATACGCTGCAACGAATATATTACAACACCAGTTCAAATTTCAGTCGTTATCATAACGGGCTGAGGGCGATCGATTCAAATCCTGATACATCCTGGATCTCAGACTGTTCCCATAAAGCCCAGTGGCTTGAAATTGATTTCGGTACTAAAAGAATAATGAATAAAATTGTGGTTGTCCCTGGGAAAAAAGACGGATATTGGACCATAAAATATTTCGTTTTACAGTTTTATCATGAAGACAAATGGTTCAATTTTTCGAGAATTAATCTTCATTACGAAAACAAGGACACGGGTTTTTTCAGCAGGATTTTTGGAAAAAAACAGTACCGGAAGAAGGTCGAAATCGATCTGGGAGGAGTTGACGCAAGTAGGTATAGAATATTTATACCAGATGATGCCTTGGTTAATGATTGTGTCGCTATAGCGGAGGTTGAAACTTATATTGGTAAAAACCGGTTGAAATATTTTGACGAACGGTTGAAAGGACTTTACCTGCCGATTAAAAACGGGTTTTTGCCTATAGACGATTACGGATATCCTAACGCGCCACGGAATTACAGAGGAGGCAGACATGCCGGACTCGACATCTATTATTATTATAAAGATAAGTCATACAAACCGGTGCTCGTCGATTTCACCACACCGGTTTACGCCGCTCAGGATGGTTTTGTAATACGTGCCGACTGGAAATATACCACTATGAATCCCGATGAATGGAAGAACCAGTCGAATTATTATCAGGTAAATCCCCGGACATTTGTAATGCGTTCCTTCGGAGGCCGTCAGGTATGGCTGGACCATGAAAATGGCGTCGTAACCACCTATAACCATCTTTCACGTATCGATCCAGGGATTAAAAAAGGAACACGGGTTAAAAAGGGACAACGCATTGGATGGGTCGGGAATTCCGGCCTTTACGGAGAAGCAGCAGGAAAAAGTTATGGGGCCCATCTGCATTTTGAAATCTGGGTCGATGGTTTTTTTCTGGGTTACGGTATGGATATTAAGGATGTAAGAAAATATTTTTCCTGGATTTTTTCCGTATCGGATCAGGGAGGATAATCCGCTTCGGTATCATCTTATTTTATTAAACACAGGCATGCTGTTGAGTGATACATCTGGGGAGATTTCCACAATCCAGTGCTTTGTCAATATATTAAGAGTGGTATAATAAATGCTTGCTGTTCAGATGCAGAAGAGTTTATTTTACAATCGTAGGATCTTTAAAAAATTCAGATAGCAGCGGGTAGCGGTATTTTATGAAAGAAATAAAATATTACACGAGTGCTCATTTTATTAAAAAGCTGAAAGCAATGAATAAATTCAAATCGATAGAAGAACTTGCACAGGTGTTTAAAGGCAGTGAAATCTGCGGAAACACTGATGAACTTGTAGCGGCCCTGATAGAAAGGGAAAAGATTATGAGCACTGGTATAGGATTCGGAATCGCAATACCTCATGCAAAAATCAAATCGGTTAAAGAAATCGCTTTCGCAATAGGAATCTCCAGAAAGGGTATTAACTTCGATTCGCTTGACGGAAAACCGGTCAACCTGATAATACTGGTGGCAGCCGGAGAACGCCAGCACAAGGACTATCTTAAACTATTATCAAGGATAATGTCTTATTTAAAAGATGAGAAGATTCGTAAGAGAATAATACATGCAGATAATCCTGAAAAGATAATCGAACTTTTTAACGAAGATTAGGTTTCATTTATATATCGTTCACACCAGTCCCTTTACCAGGTTGATTTTACCAATTTCACCCGCGATAATCAGGGAATCATTGTATTCAATGATATAATCTGGATTTGGAATAGCCTTTATTTTGGTTCCCTGGGGCGTATTATTTCTTATGAGCAGTACATCGACTCCATAGCAGGCCCTGATGTTCAGTGTTTTAATTGATTTTCCGACAAATGCCTGGGGTGCGGGGATTTCGGTGAGTGCGTATCCCTCCATAAAATGCACATCCTTGTCGATGTTCTTCATCGTGATTCTACTGGAAAAAGTACTGGTGATGTCTCTTTTCTCGATTTCCTTGTTATAAGCATCCAGTATGTCCTTGCGCCAGATCATACCGATGAGTTTGTTATGTTTCTTTCTATCGATAACCGGCAGTCCATCAAGGTCAAAACGCGTCATTTTTTCGAGCACCGACTGGCAGTTATCGCCGGCTATAACGCTGTCATAATCAGGGACGGCTATATCCTTCGCGATCAGCAGATCCTGTAAAATATCACGGTCAAAAAGGTGATCTTTTACATCATAAATTGAAAGCATACCTGTTAGTGTGCCACGCCTGTTTATTATGGGGAAATAAGGATGGGTACCTCCGATTACACGGTTGACCACTTCTGAAAAATTACTGGTCTCTTCAATCGAATCTACCTGGGTAGAATAAACATCTTTAACGTAGATTGATTTCATTATGTTAGTTTCTGTGCCGTCCCTGATCTGAATGTTCCGCAGCAGCAGTTTTAAGGTATAAATTGATTCTCGTGATAGTTTGGTCGAGAATATTGTGCTTATAATACAGGTAAACATCAATGGCAGAATGATATTGTAATCATTGGTCATTTCAAATACAATGATTATGGCGGTAATCGGTGCGTGGGTTGTACCCGCTACCATTCCGCCCATTCCCACAAGCGCATATGCACCGGGAGAAACCGGTATCTCCGGAAAAAGGATTTTCATCATCCAACCGAAAAAACATCCACAAACTGCTCCCAGGAACAGTGATGGTGCGAATATCCCTCCGGACCCCCCCGAACCCAGTGTAATCGAGGTGGCCAGGATTTTCGCCGGGATGAGTATCAATGCGATGAGCATGATCATGCGTCCATGAAGAGCATCGTTGATTGAATCGTACCCGATGCCCATTATCTGCGGAAACCAGAGTGCTATGATACCGATTATCAACCCGCCGAAAGCCGGTTTTATGTAATCCGGGACGGGGATTTTTTTATCGAATAAATCTTCTGAAAAGTACAGTACCTTTATGAAAGAATATGCGACCAGCCCGCACAATAATCCCAGTGCCAGGTAGAAAATGAGCTCATAGGGGCTCTGAAGCTGGTACTTGGGGACGGTAAAAGCGGCGAAATTGCCCTCATAATGGTGCGATACGACCGTTGCAACCACAGAGGAGATCACTATCGGGGAGAATTGTGTAAAACCGAAATCGCCCAGAATGATCTCAACGGCGAACAACGCTCCGGCTATCGGGGCATTGAATGCGGCGGCAATTCCTGCGGCTGCACCGCAACCGACAAAGGTCTTGAGGCGGGAAGAGGATACTCTGAGAAACTGCCCTATCGTGGAGCCCAGGCTCGAGCCTATCTGAATTATGGGACCCTCACGTCCTACTGAACCGCCGGTACCAATGGTTATGGCCGATGCAATGGCTTTCACGAAAGCAACGCGGGGACGTATTATTCCGCCTTTCAGTATTACCGCCTGCATTACCTCGGGCACACCATGCCCCTTGGCTTCCTTTGCAAAAAAGTATATTATGGGACCGACGATTACGCCACCTGTTACCGGTGCGATTATTTTAATATACCATGGCGCCGCGATGATGTTTTCCAGCAGGGATGAGTTCCCTGGGAATGATAATCCTGAAAACAAATTTATCATGAAGCGTATTGCAATCGCCCCGAAGCCGGAGAATATCCCAATGAATATTGCCACTATAATCATAAAGGTGTGTTCGGTCATTTTAGCACGATCAAACAATTGGGAAGTTTTCTTGGAAAGGAAAACGTAGTAATGTTTAAGCAGTTCGAATATCAAGAATGCTTTACCTGCTGAAGGAAATAATGCTATAGTGAGTAGAAATTAAGCTAAAAGTATAAGTCAATTATAAATCTGTTTATCTATATAATGTTCTTAATGGAAATTTTTTTACAAAAAAACCTTGAACTTGAAGACATAGCCGTTTAATCGTACTGATCTTTTGTCGGGAGAAGTCATGAAAAAAGGAAAAATTACATTCCCTGGAATTCTTGCAGGTGAATATCTTTATCGTTTCCAGAGAAAGTTCCGTGAGTACTATCTTAAATCCGATATATCAAGGTATATTGCTCATATTATATTTTCGCTGATACTCGGTCTATTCGCCGGTTGTGCCGCGATACTTTTTCATTATCTGCTGAATGTCGCGGGAAGATACCTCGACCCCGCCGATTTCTTGAACGGGGAAATGACTGATCATGTTTTCATATTCATTATTCCGGTGGCCGGCGGTATTCTTGTCGCGGCTATGACCAGACTTTTCCCGACAATTGCCAAAGAGAAAGGTGTGGTCAGCGTCATAAAGGCGGTAATCATCAATAATGGTCTTATCCCCCTCAAGGTAACCCTGTTTCATTTATTTGCTCCGATAATATCCCTTGGTTTCGGCGCTCCTTTGGGCCCGGAAGGGCCGGCAGCCAAGATCGGTAGCGGCATGGGCTCTTTAATGTCTCAGATTTTCAGGCTTAATCAGCGGGACATGCGTATGTATACGGCTGCCGGTGCCGGGGCGGCAATCTCGGCGGTGTTTAACGCTCCAATAGCCGGTGTCTTTTTCGGCATTGAAGTTATTCTAATGAACGATTTGAAGAACCAGGCTCTCAGTGCCCTCATCATTTCATCAGTGGTAGCGGATATTCTGTCCAGAGCGGTATTGGGCAACCACCACTTATTCTTCATACCGGTTTACAGCACGGGAGCCATCAGTGATTTTCCATTCTTTATGATACTCGGTATACTCAGTGGTATTTGCTCAATGTGTTTTTTCTGGGGACGCAGTTTTTTTGACGATCTGTTCAGCCGGAAACTTAGGATCACAAATCCGTTCGTGAAGCTCATTCCGGTGACCGTACTATTCGGGCTGGTCCTTATCAGGTATCACCATCTCTTTGGTATCGGATACAACACCATCAATGCGGTATTAAATGGTAAAATTCTTCTTACCACTCTGGTATCGATTCTGATATTGAAGGTTGTGTTCATGTCCCTGTATCTTGAGGCGGGTGCCTACGGTGGTACGTTCGCACCATCCCTGGTGCTGGGTGTTTTACTTGGATACTCCTATGCCTCTGCTCTCAATCTGTTTCTTGGTTTAAATCTTGATCCAGTGGCATTTTCTCTGGTCGGTATGGGAGGAGTACTGGCGGGAGTCAATTCCATCCCCCTTACTTCCATCCTGCTGGTGTTTGAAGTTACCAATGATTACCGGTTTATATTGCCTCTTATGCTTGTTTCGATATTTTCCTATCTCGTTACGGTTTATCTTAATAAAGGAACACTCTACCAAAATGAACTACTCAAGCTAGGCATCGATATAAGTAAACGGGGAGAGGTAGATCTGCTTGGAAAAATCAAAGTCAGGGATTTGAAAAGAATTGAGTATGAAGTAATCAATCACAAAACCCCTTTCAGAGAGCTGATGCATGTCCTCATGGGGTCAGTATCGGGGGATGTGTTTGTGGTGGATGATGACGGACTACTGGTGGGAGTTGTGTCGCTGAAGGAGGTAAGGCAGGCAATTGTATCAACCGACCTGGTGGATCTGCTCATTGCGCACGACATTACCATTCCGGTTCCGGTAGTGACCGAGAACGATCCTGTATCGACCGCAATTAAGAAGATCGAGGTATACGATATAGAAACCATACCGGTAGTCAAATCGGAACAGGAACAGATAATTACCGGGGTGCTGACTCACCAGGACATTCTGGCCGCTTACAATACTCAGATCAACTCCTGTGAAATTGACCAGTTTCTCGTGAATTACTCAAACCGATCCTGAAATGTCGTTTCAGTGATAATATACAGGGTTGATGTATCTGTGTGAATAATGGTGGAATGTGATTCATCTCACTTTCAATAACGATACCATAATGCAATTTACTTGACTTTTACGTGATGAGGAAACAATACCCTTAAGATTAAACTGTTTCAATGAAACGGTTGATCGATGACGGCAACGCATTAAAATTGATTTCATCTTTGAGGATACCATGGCTGAACGCGAATACAATTTTACCGCGATAGAAAGGAAATGGCAGCACGTCTGGGAAGAGAAAGAGGCATTCGTCAGTAAAAAAGACGCCTCAAAGGAAAAATACTATCTACTGGAAATGTTTCCTTATCCTTCAGGCAGGCTGCACATGGGGCATGTGCGAAACTATACCATAGGAGACCTGGCATCACGGTATTACCGCATGAAGGGATTAAATGTTTTTCATCCTATGGGTTGGGACGCGTTCGGCATGCCCGCCGAGAACGCTGCGATAAAGAACAACATCCCTCCGCTGAAATGGACCGCCGAGAACATTGCACATATGAAAAAGCAGCTGAAACGGATGGGCTTCGCCTATGATTGGACCAGGGAAGTGACCACATATCATCCTGAGTACTACCGGTGGAACCAGTGGATGTTCTGCAAGATGTACGAAAAGGGACTGGCGTATAAAAAACGCGCATCGGTAAACTGGTGCGACAGCTGCAATACGGTGCTCGCGAATGAACAGGTGGTCAACGGGCTCTGCTGGCGTTGCGATTCGCAGGTGACCCAGAAAAACCTTGAACAGTGGTTTTTTAAAATTACGAATTATGCTGAAGATCTCTTGAAAGGTCATGAGGAACTGGGATCGGGATGGCCTGAAAGAGTGGTAGTAATGCAGCGGAACTGGATAGGACGATCGACCGGCCTGAGGATCAACTTCAGTCTGGACAGCGGGGAGGACTTCCCCATTTACACCACCCGTCCAGATACGGTGTACGGCGTCACCTTCATGGTTATCGCCCCTGAGCATCCACTGCTGGACAGGGTAGAGAATACAGAAGTGAGGAAGTTCATAAACAGGTTCAGGGCGCAGTCGGTGGTTGAACGTCTCTCTGAAGATAATGAAAAGGAGGGTGTCGATACAGGATTAAGAATAGTTAATCCCTTCAATGGTGAAACCGTACCCCTTTACGTGGGAAACTTTGTCCTGATGGAATACGGTACCGGGGCTATTATGGCGGTACCGGCGCACGATACCCGGGACTTCGCTTTCGCGAAAAAGTACGGTATCCCGGTTAAGCTGGTGATCGATAATCCCTCATCTCCCATTAAGATTGAAGAAATGTCCGATGCTTATGTAGATGATGGTACCTGCATAAACTCTGGTCAGTTCAGCGGAACAGACAACCGTGAGGCCATGGAAAAGATTTCCGATTACGCGGTATCGGAGGGCTTCGGAATCAGGGAGGTAAACTACCGCCTTAAAGACTGGCTCATTTCACGACAGCGTTACTGGGGGTGTCCTATTCCCGTGATCTATTGCGAAAAATGCGGCACTGTGCTTGTGCCGGAAAAGGACCTGCCCGTACTGCTGCCCACTGAGGTCGATTTTCACGGTGATTCCCGGTCCCCCCTCCTTATCATGCAGGAATTTAATCGAGTGTCATGCCCTAAATGCGGCGTTGAGGCGCGGAGAGAAACCGATACCATGGATACCTTTGTGGATTCATCATGGTATTTTGCGAAATTCACTTCACCGGGTTCGGAAGATATGTTCTCGAAAAGTGAAGTAGACTACTGGATGCCGGTGGATCAGTATATCGGTGGTATAGAGCATGCCTGCCTGCATCTGCTGTATGCACGGTTTTTCACCATGGTAATGCATGACCTTGGCCTGGTGAAATGCCGGGAGCCCTTTACGCGGCTTTTAACTCAGGGCATGGTTATCAAAGACGGTGCCAAGATGAGCAAATCAAAGGGAAACGTGGTGGATCCTGATGAGATCATAGAAAAATTCGGCGCTGACACGGTCCGTCTCTTCATGCTTTTCGCATCACCGCCGGATAAGGATCTGGATTGGTCCGATAAGGGAGTAGAAGGCTGTTTTCGTTTCATAGGCCGTGTCTGGAGGATGGTGGACAAATATCGCACTTGTTATACAGGCAATCCTGATCCATCCGCAGTGGATCCTCAGAGTACTTTAGGCAAGCTCAGGAAAATTCTCCATCGCACGGTTCAGGTGGTTACTAATGATATCGATGAGAGAATGCAGTATAACACCGCCATCGCACGTATGATGGAACTGGTAAACGGAGTATACCAGGTCGATGAAAAGGAATTCTCCACTACGGAGGGTAAATTGGTGATATCTGAAGTATTTGAAAAACTAATACCCATGCTGTCCCCCTTTGTGCCGCATGTTGCAGAAGAAATGTGGGAGATCATTGGCAATACGAAGCAACTGGTAGACCATCCCTGGCCGGGATTTATTACTGAGCTGACTTCCAGAGATGAAGTTGAGATTGTTTTTCAGGTAAATGGAAAAATTCGGGGCAGGGCTCAGGTGAATTCGGATATATCGAAGAATGAAATGGAAGAGATGGCCTTCTCTGATGCAAGGATCAAAGAATTTGTAGAAGGCAAAGAGATTGTAAAAATAATTGTGGTGCCCGGAAAACTGGTGAATGTTGTGGTCAAGGGGTAAAGCAGCCGGAAGCCTGTCATATACTCAGGGTTATACCGCTACCGTATACAAGAATGAACCCGACGGAAAGTCTTATTACTGCGTCGGTATAGATCAGTTTCTTAATCGATGAAGGACTTGTTTCCTCAATAGCCTGTGTAAACAGCTTTTTGATCTTATCAGCGTGGATAAGGATGAAAGGACCGGTAAAGACGACAAAGATACCCGTAATAAAAACAGGTGTCTTGAAATAAACCGTATCGGCACAGGTCAACGGTAAACCGGTAATGATAAGCAGCACACCGTGGAGGTAGAACAGCCGATGGTTTATCCATGATCTCCACAGTTCAAAAACCTTTAGAGGCATAACGAATTCCGCAGTCCCCATTGTTATTAGTAAAATACCCAAGACCAGGATATATACTACCATGATTTCTCCGCCCTGTTAGTACTATGCGGGATAAACAAACATTGCTGGATTGTGAAATCAAGTATAATTCATACGATGTGTAATTTCATAAAACTACATATAGAGCAAAGTACAGGTCGAATTATATAAAGAAACAATTAACCGCAGGTTGGGATGGAAGTAAACCCGAGATAAAGGAAGCAGTGTGAAATTACACAGATAAACCGAGTTGTTTCAGGTTTGTTGTTTCCAGTATTCAATATACGGGTTTATACAGGGGCGTGCCCGAGTTGGCGGTAATCCATGATAGAATGTGTCTTTCAAGGGATGATATGTCCTGGGGTCGTGTAAGCGTATGGTCTCCGTCGGCAATAATCACCGTTTTCTTTTTCGACCTGATGTGTTTATCCAGTAAATAAGCATTGGAAATATCCACCAGGTTGTCCTTTGCACCATGGAGGACCAGCACAGGGACGTCGATAGACGCAATGGCCTTTATCATATCCAGTTCGAGCAGTTCGTGGAAAAAGTGGTTGTGTACTGCAATACCCTGTATGTCGGTAAACCCGTTTCCATGAATTTTCGCCAGGTCTTTATGCGGAAGAAGATTGCCAATCAGTTCGTCCAGCTTAACAGGAGTCGCGATCAGGCTTAAGCTCAGTATTCTCGAATGCCCTCTGGAACACATAAGCGTCGCAGCTACACCTCCCATGCTCGAACCGATAATATGAATGGCAGATACTCCCTGTTCAATAAAAAAAGACAGTGCACAGTTCAGGTCTTCCATTTCCTGAATAATGGAAAGTTCCGAAAATGAACCCTCTGAATCACCGGCAAAAGAAAAATCGAATACAAGCAGTGTGAAACCCGCCCTTACAATGGAATCGGCGATTCGAGTAATCTTATATCCATCCTTTGATGAGAATAATCCGTGACAGTAAATTACTCCACTGGTTGAAGCAATATCGCTGTAATAAAGTTTTCCTGCTAAACGCTGGTTTTTGTTATTATTAAAAAAGACCGGTTTTACCGGCATTACAGACCTCTTGTTACGATAAATAAATGTGATACTACATCTGTCTTATTATAAGTGGTGTTAATAACTATCGGCTATGATTTTTTCAGTTTGATAACCGGTTCGAAATACCCCTCTGAACTCCTTCCGTCAATTACGATTTTGATCATTTCCATTTCAAGGAACTGAGTTTTACTTTCATTATATCGTTTTATTTTGAAAAGGAAATATGAAGAGTTTGTCTTAACGAAGCCTGAATAATAATTGATATTCGCAGGCTGGCTGTTTTTCATTTCATAAATATTTATTCTCAGGGTTGTCGCATCCTCCATGCTGTAGATACCCTTGAATACAACGGCGCTGGTATTAAGATAAATAACCGAAAGGGCACGATAATTCTTAAAGAAATGGAACTGGTAACCGTAATTCCCTCGATATATAAGCAACCATCTCCCATGAATCTGTCCGGGGTTTACCGGTTCCGATTCAACAGGTGTAATGAATATTGGTAATAACAGTGTTGCAATGAAAAGAATCGTTTTAACTTTCATTCAAATCAAGCTCCATGGAAATGAATCAGGTTTAGATGAAATAATAATTTATGTATTACGTAAATAAAGGTGGTATTTCAAACAGATTTTTACAAAAATGAAGATGTTTATTTAATATAGGTACTTGCTCGATCGGGTCGGTTATATAATGAAAAAAAGAATACTGCTCGATGCATCTTCGGCTATTCTGCTGTATAAAACAGGGCTCATTAATATAGTTACAAATGAATATGTTATGGTTACTTCTCAATCAGTCTATTCGGAACTCACCGCATACATTCGTGAGGGGTCAGAATATTTCAAATCACTGTTCGAATTGAAAAAATTTATAATTTCGTATGAATACAAAAGTTGTCTTCTGAACATTCCATTACAGGGAGGTGAGAGGGATACAGTGCTTCTATTTTTAAGCGGTGAGGGGGAGTTTGTGCTTATCGATGATAAAAAAGGAGGAACCTTCTGTAAAAAAACAATATTCCCTATATCAACGCCCTTCTTCTGCCTCGGATATTATGGTTGGCGGGTAAAATCGATGATAAATGCCGGGATGATTATACTACACGTCTGGCTTCTATCGGTCGATACTCAGCGACCGTCAGGGAATTCGCCCGGGAGTGTGCCAGTGATATTCTGTACCGTTTTTATCCATAAACTTTAAGGGGAGATAATGAACGGCCGTCTATTCTTCTTATAATTTCAGGAGTAATATCTTCAATGCATGCGCAGCCCGTAAGTATCATCGCCTGAATCAGTTCTTTTTTCAGCGTTCCCAGATAAAAGGAAACTCCTTTTATCCCCATGCCGACAGCGGCAATGGTTATGGGTCTGCCTATAAGCACATATTCAGCTCCAACCGCCAGCGCCTTGAGAATGTCCACACCGGTTCTGAACCCTCCGTCTACGAGTATTCGTATGTGTCCCTTAACCTCTCTTACTATTTCCTCCAGGACGTCCATCGCACCAGCCATCTCATCCAGCACTCTTCCTCCGTGGTTTGAGACGATGATTGCATGGGCGCCTGCTTCAACCGCAAAGACGGCGTCGCGTACATTCATAATACCCTTAAGAATAAACGGCATATTGGTTTCGCTTATCAGTGATCTCAGGTCATCAATTCCCTTGGGACCCACCGACTGGTTTTTCATGGCCATGGTTTTAAAGACAACCGCGTCAATATCCATTCCTACCGCAACAGCATTTACTTCCTGTGAGGCCCTGATGCGCATCATCACATCCTGGTTATCGCTTCTGGGTTTGAAAATGGGAACACCGGCTCCCTGGGCCTCTGATAGAGCATGAAGGCCTATTTTATATTTTTCAGGTGATGCACCGTCGCCGACAAAAGCAATGGTTCCAGCATCGATACAACCCTGTATTACCGCACGGTTGTAATCGAGCTCATCTATCGCTCCACCAAGATTTGTAACCGCACCTGTTATGGGAGCCGCCAATACCGGGAAAGACAGCGGTACTCCGAAGAAAGTGGTACTGATATCGGGCAGGTTGACGGTGTGTATCAGGCGTGTGTTGATCTTGTAGTTTTGAAGCGACTCAAGATTTCTTCTGAACGAAGCACCGGTGCCTATTCCACCCATTCCTGGTACGCCGGTGGGGCAATCCTTGCCGTCGCAGGTTTTGCAGGCAAAACAGATCTTCTTCATTTTTTCCCTAGCGGCGATGCGGATTGCTTCCATGGAAAGCTCCGCTTCTTCGAAAACTTCAATGGTAAGTATTTCACGACATCGTGCAACGGCACGTTCCGCGTCTTCAAAATTGTCACCTACAGCGATTATATGGCCTGCTTTTTCCACATTAGAACGGGGCGCGATGATCTTGTCGCCGGATTTAACATTGATGAAAATTTCCGTAATACCGGAAATCTTTAGGGCTTCTTCCAGACCGTTGATTCTTCTTACTATGCCGGGTTGTGCAATTATTGCACGTTCTATGGAAACATGCTGGTAAAGCGGTTCAAGGTTTCCAGGTTCCTGACCGAGAGCGACCTCAATGGCGGCCTTCATTAAGTCCACACCGGTGGAAAGAGGGTACGTATATGCAGACATAAAACCCCCGGAAAGACGTGCTGCCAGTTCGCCGATCATCGGTCCGTCGTCAGTAAGCTTTATATCGCCTTTGGCGCATCCTATAGTGATACCAAGGGCTCTGATACCTTTTTTCATTACATCGCATGCACTTTGCTGTATTTCAAGTGAAAGCTGTGACGGCATGGTGTGCCCTATCTCAACAAAGTAGGGAGGATACTCAATTATCCGGTCGGCAATTCCGGTAATGGTAATCTCTCCATTGTATACCACTGCATCTATGGAAAGCTCGGGGCCCGCCATGTATTCCTCAATTATTAGTTCTCCACTGGGCGAGGCGGCTTTTGCGAATTTAAAGGCCTCAGATATCTGCGACCTGTTGTCTATCCGCATGACACCTCGCGCTCCCATGTTGTCGGTGGGTTTGATCACAAGTGGAAACGAGAGTATTTTACATGCTTTTTTGGCATCGGCAAGAGACCATACCGGCAGAAAATTCGGACAGGGAACGTTATGGGACTTCAGACGCATGCGCATTTTTCTTTTGTTGGTGGCAGCCTCGGCATCTTCGAACTTTATTCCGGGCAGTCCAAGGGCGTTGGCCACTGCTGCTACCGTCATTGAAGCATCGGTTCCCACGGTGAGCACGGCATTAATGGGGGTTATCTCATTTTGGGATTTTGCCACCCGGACAGAACCCTCGATATCTCTGGTGCTCATGACAATTGGGATATCCGCGTATTTCATTCCCAGGGCGGTGGGATTATAATCGGTGACAACGACCTGATATCCCATTTTTTTTGCGGTGTTGATGGCAGGGACTTGAAGCAACCCGCCCCCTATTATCATGATGGTTTTATTCATGGCAGGCCTCGTTTAACCTGAAATAGTAACGGTTGAAACAGGTAGTGATTGCAAGCGTACAATAATTATGTCACACCTCGCTAGTACATTTTCGGTAAAATTGCTTACAATCTTTAGCAGGTAAATAAGCACTCAATAAATAATATTCCATTGTCTGATTCGGGCAGTACGTCTGAGTTTGTGTTTGGGAGCCACGCAAACGGGGTACTTTACTTTTTCCAGCACCGGTAGATCGGCTGGTGAATCCGCATAATAATACGCAGTATCAAGTGAAAGACCATTTGATGCACAATACTGTGCAACCCTGCGTAATTTTTCTTTTCCATAGCAATATCTGCCTTCCAGATTACCCGTAAGTTTTCCTGTTCTGATCTCCAGTTCTGTACACAGGCAATCATCCATGCCGAGATATTGCTGTACTGGTCTGCAGATGAATGACAGAGAAGCCGATAGAATAAGTGTTATGCCTCCGGAGGATTTATGGTGTTCGATCTCATTACTGATTCGAGGACGTATCAGTGGTTTGATATAATCCAGAAAAAATTCCTGAGATGATCCTTCGAACTCCTGGTAAGGCCATCCTTTGAATTTAATGACCCAGCGTTGTATGGTATCTTCATTTTTGATAAATTTTAAACGGTGTAATAGCCGAGTGTAAATTGAGTAATAAAGATCGCTTTTTTTTATGTATTTTTTTTTAAGAGCGAAAGAAACATATAAATGCCCGGTACTGCCTGAAAGAATGGTGTGGTCCAGATCGAAGAATGCTGCGTATACGGCTGTCATTAATTGAATTCCCATCTGGAAATATTCATATTTCCCGCCTTCATACTTTTTTCATTTCTTGACAAACCTTTGCCTTATATTAATAAATATGGAATCATGGGACTGAACATATAGAGACATAATACATTTATTTTGTTTGTTTGACAATATTTAAATTGACATATCTGAGCCGGTTTCAGTAATCTTTATGTTCAGTATGAAAGGATTACTTCGTAAAGACCTTCTCGACATTCAGTCCCTCGAGACCGAGGAAATCACTCTGATTTGTGAAAATGCCCGCTATTTCAAGGACCTTTTTACCCGGTCGGTAAAAACAGTTCCCGTATTACGGGGTAAAACGGTCTGTACCCTGTTTTATGAGCCATCGACACGAACCAGGATAAGTTTTGAACTGGCTGCAAAAAGGCTTTCTGCAGATATGATCAACGTAGCCGTTGCTACTTCAAGTGTGGTCAAGGGGGAATCCCTCATCGACACGGTCCATACCATGGAGGCCATGAAGGCCGATTATATTGTTATGAGACATGCGGCGTCGATGGCGCCGCATTTTTTATCAAAGAACATAAAAGCATCAGTCATCAATGCCGGAGACGGATTTCACGCTCATCCAACACAGGCTTTGCTCGATTCGTATACCATACTGGAAAAAAAGGGGACGTTGAAGGGACTCACTATCGCAATAGTGGGGGACCTGAAGCATTCGCGTGTTGCGAGATCAGACATCGAAGTTTTTAAGCGTCTTGGTGCCAGGGTGATTCTGTGCGGCCCGCCGACCCTGGTGCCCGATGATTTCTCCATTTATAATGTTGACATTACTTATAACCTCGATGACATATTGCCGGAACTGGATGTGATAAACATGCTGCGGATTCAGTTGGAAAGGCAGAAAGGCTCTCACTTTCCGTCGCTGAGGGAGTACCACCGGCAGTTCGCCTTGACCGTCGAGAGGCTGGCAAAGTGCAAATCCGACATCATTGTGATGCACCCGGGACCGATTAACCGGGGAATCGAGATTGACCACCAGGTCGCCGACAGCCCTAATTCCGTTATTAACGAGCAGGTAACCAACGGCGTTGCGGTCAGGATGTCGATATTTTATCTGCTTGCGGGGGGTACCCCGCTGGAGGAAATGGAAAAGTCGTAAACACGAGTGCCTTATCGGTAGTGTGTAATTGAACTACGGAAAACGAATATGGCGATTTTAATTAAAAAAGGTAGAGTTCTTGATCCGTCTTCAGGCATGGATGCGGTGAAGGATGTCCTGATTACCGGGGAGAGCATCAGCCAGATTGAGGAATCAATACCCGGCCGGCCCGAGTATGAAATCATTAATGCGGAGGGGTGTATTGTACTTCCGGGGCTGATCGATATGCATGTCCATTTCAGGGAACCTGGAAGCGAAGATAAGGAAACCATCATAGGGGGTTCCATAGTCGCGGCTAAAAGCGGTTTCACATCGGTCTGTACCATGCCCAATACGCGTCCCGTAATAGACAACCAGGCGCTGGTGCGGTTTATTAAACTGGAAGCTGAAAAGGGACCGATTAATGTTTTTCCGATTGCCACAATCTCCAAAGGAGGGATGGGAGAGGAAATAACCGAAATGGGTGAACTTGTCATGGGAGGTGCCGTAGGCTTTTCGGATGACGGTAAACCCGTTATGAGCTCCATTCTGATGCGTCGTGCGCTGGAATATGCCCGAATGTTCAATGTTCCCATCATCGCCCACGCCGAGGATCTGCTGCTTTCGGACGAGGGAATCATGAACGAGGGGCATACTTCAATACAACTGGGACTGAAGGGAATCCCTAAAGAGTCCGAGGAAGTGATGATCGCCAGGGACGCGCTCCTTGCGAGGCTAACCAGGGGGAAACTCCATATAGCTCACGTCTCATCGGCCGGATCGATACAGATAATCCGGTGGTCGAAAGAAATCGGGATCAACATCACCTGCGAGACCGCTCCTCATTATTTCTCACTGACAGACGAGGCGGTAGTGGAACACCTCACCATGGCCAAGATGAATCCGCCGCTCCGCACGGAGGATGATCGAAAAGGGATCATCGAAGGCCTGCGAAAAGGGATCATCGATGTGATCGCTACGGATCATGCCCCCCACCTCATGAATGAAAAGATGCAAGAGATGGAATACGCGCCCTTTGGTATTATTGGGCTTGAAACAGCGGTTCCCCTGATGATTACGGTGCTGGTAAAAGAAAACGGTTTTTCCTATCTTGACGCGTTCAGTAAGATGACTGTAAATCCCGCGCGGATATTGAACATCGACCGGGGAGTTCTGTCACCCGGAAAGGCCGCCGATATCACGATCATCAATCCCGATAAAAAAATAACCGTCGATGATAAATTCATCATCTCGAAGTGTAAAAACACTCCCTTCATGGGGAGAGAACTTTACGGCTCTGTGGAGTTCACCATCTGTGATGGAAAGATAGTGTGGAGTAATTCCTGATTACCGGCAACATATTTGTACCTATCAGTAATCCGATGCTTTCTGAAATTAGAAATGAAAACACGAATTACCTTCCTAATCTAATAATACACATCTCCACTTGTGCTAAAGCATGCATGGTCGTTATTACAGGTCTTTACATATAAATTCTCTGGGTAGTAACAGCGGATATCCCACCGTATAACCTGATTTTTCCATCAATAATTTAAAATTCAACAGCCATGTTATAAGTAATTTTCATGTTAATCAAATATTGACAGACTCTAGGTGTTGGTAGTATTATATTACTATGTACTTTTATAATTCTCACAGTTGTAACAAATCGCTGGGGTAAAGTGTCATGAAAACTAAAGTAATCATGACAATGGTTTTGACATTAATTTCATTTTCCTGTATTGCTCGTGCAGAGGATCTTTTCAATGCCGATTTCTATCTTCAGGGATCCAACCCGAAGCTTTTGATTTTCAGACAGTACAATGAAATCATA
>CAZUXY010000004.1:0-81344 GCA_964624235.1 uncultured Leptospirales bacterium
TCGCGCTGCTCAGGGAAAGCGGCATCGATTCATACGACCGCCCGATCGACGGGGACTGGACCTTATTGCAGGTTATCAAAAGGAAGGGTTCGAACTCTGGATTGAGATTGGCATGCAAACCTCCCACAATAAATCCCTGAAATTCCTCAACCGGGGCCACACTCATGAACAAACCAGCGATGCCGTTATAAGGTGTGCAAAGCGAAGCATGCCGGTATGTGTCCATGTTATTATAGGCATACCGGGAGAATCATGGGCAGAGATCATGCATACCGCCGACGTCATTTCATCACTGCCGGTACACGGTGTAAAAATCCATCACCTGCATATAATCAAAGGTACAAAACTGGACATGCTGTATCAAAATGGGGAAATTACCCCTCTGTTGTTCGATGAATATGTTTCAACGGTGTGCGATTTCATAGAAAGGCTCAGGGCCGATATCACCGTTCATCGTCTGCTCGGCGACCGGGAAATCGGATCCCTGAGCGCACCTGCCTGGGGTATGCACAAGGGAACCGTGTTAAAAGCCATCGTGGATGAATTCAACCGAAGATGCACCTGCCAGGGCTTTCTTGTCCACGGCGAATAAAAAAAGAGGGGACCATAAGCCGAATCCTGTTACTGCGACCATCCATCTTGATCGCATGTCGCCATGCGACTCTTTGCGACCTACCCGCAACCTCGAACGGGCCGTTCTCGTGCGGTTGCTGCTTGGTCTTGCACCGGACGGGGTTTGCACTGCCTTCATTATTACTAATGAAGCGGTGAGCTCTTACCTCGCCTTTTCACCCTTACCTTTTCAGGCGGTATGTTTTCTGTTGCACTTTCCGTCGCCTCGCGGCGCCCGGGTATTACCCGGCATCCTGCCCTGCGGTGTTCGGACTTTCCTCACTGCCCGTATTACGGGCCTGCGCGGCCGCCTGGCCCCCTCTATCGATATAAGTATACCGGAATCCTCCGTATTTGCAACCACTTTGCGTAATGAAATATCATTCTGCAATAACAGTATAAAAGAACATTACCAGCACTACCGTAACCGGTCTCGAGCGTTATTCCTGAATACACTAAATGTTCCGTTATACCCATGTTCATAGGGGTATAATCTTCAGCGTGATCTTTTATAGTCGGGTATTGTTCATGAAGTACTTAAATCCATATCCCTGATATCAAGAAATGAACCCTGTGGTATAGATTCGTCTTCCAGTATACTTCCCAGGACTTGCGATACACTGTCCGGTTCCAGAAGCTTCCCCTCTTCAGCCAGGGTTATGAACCTCTCCCTGTCGGGAAAATCCTCAGGCGTCGCGCGCCTGATCGCCTGCTGCATGGAGGTATCCACCACCCCCGGGGTAAACGAAACTATCACGACCGGGTAAGGAACATTTTTCTGCTCCAGGGCCATGCACCTGGTCATATGATCCAGTCCCGCTTTAGAGGTACAGTAACATGTCCATCCGTGATACGGCTTCCTTGCCGCGCCGGATGAAATATTTATAATTTTTTTAGGGACCTGATAATCCCGGGACAAACGAATAAATGCTGAACTTAATACCGCCGGTGCCACCAGGTTCAATGACAGGGCGTAGGCAATTTCACCCGCACTGCATTCATTGAAAGGCTTTATTGGTTCAAGGACACCGGCGTTATTGATGAGCGCGAGGGTCCGGGCTTTTTCCGGGATTATGCTGTCGAATATTCGTTTCATAATCCCCTCAAGGGGATCCGGTCTGGAAAGATCCTCACGGTAAAAATGAACGGCCGCTGAAAGCTTTTTCGCCTCTTGCTGAAGTTCCGGGTTTTCACTCCGGGCTATACAGAACAGGGTGTTTTCCGGGTGGAGCATTCTTTTCGCAACGGCCGCCCCTATTCCGCGGGAAGCGCCCGTGATGATATAGTAATTCATATGACGCTCCCTCCCGCGCAGGGAATATAAAACGCCGCACCGCTGGTGCCATAATGACGCAGGTCTGACAGTCGGAAACCGCCGTATTTTTCAGGTAAGATATTATGCACGTAATGCTGGATGATCACGAACCCTTCCGGTTTCAGGAGTTTTTTATCTTTTATATATTCCAGTACTCTACGGTACAGCGTCACCTCTCCCCGGATTTTTTTGTAGGGCGGATCCGCATAGATGTAATCGAAAACCATGCCACTGGAGGATAAAAAGCTCATGCAGCTAAAAGCATCGAGGTTGTAAACCTTTATTGTCGCCATGCCCTCCGCCTTTCCGGTCATGGCTGTTATAAACTCACGGCGTTTACGGTCCTTTTCGTTAAAAACGACCGTTACACTGCCGCGGCTCAGGGCCTCCATGCCGATCTGGCCCGAACAACTGTACAGATCCAGAAAGCAGCTGCCCTCGATTCCGTTCCCGATAATGGAAAAGACGGCTTCCTTCATGCGTTCCGCGGTAACATCGGCCGCACCGAACTTTTTGTTAATAAAGGGTATACTCAGGCCCTTCATTTTCCCGGCGATTATTCTCATGGATTGCCCTGACCGGCCGCCGCTTCGTTGAGTTCTTTCAAAAACTTTTTAATGTCCAGTCCGTTGTTAACGGCGACCTTTTCCATGGTTTCCTCGGCTGATCCCCTGCATGAAGGACAGTCGAGATTATATTTCTTAAAAACTTTAATCACCTCTTTGGACCTTTTAATGGCCTCATGGACCGTTGTCTTTTCTTTTATTTCCATAACCTCGCTCCGGTATCAATGGTATCATTTTAATCGGTACAGCGTTTTTACTCCATACGCATCACTGCAAAAAATAAAGGGTACTTTGTAATACCCGGGGGTTCCCACATATAGCGGTTTATTACAGACAAGGGCGGATATTCCACTAAAGCAGCGTCTCCCCCCGCACAGTGTCCGCGATTCCAGATCACATGACATCAGACCATCCTGGATACAACACAACAATCGTATTGGGGGATGTATAAAGCTTGTAATTATTGAAACTTAAAAAATTGTTGCAATTTTGTGCGTAAAAATCAAGGATGTCTATCATTTTTTAACGGAGAGACTCATGGCAAAATGTGAAATATGCGGGAAGGCGGTCCAGTTCGGGCACAATGTAAGCCATTCAAATAAAAAGACGGTGAAAATCTGGAAACCCAATATCAAAAAGGTCAAAGTTCTTGAAGGCGGCATGCTGAAACGCAAATACGTGTGCACCCGATGTATCCGCTCCGGTAAAATTCAAAAAGCCGTCTGAACGCTCACACCGATCAACTGCGGCAACTTCTCTTTTAAAAACCCGTCATCACCCCCTTGAGGGGTGATGGTATTAATAGCGGAAACCTTTCCGGTAAGGTGATACAGTACGGTATCCCCATGCCTTTCATTCTGGTTCATATTCTATACCCCGGACGTTTCACTGCTTACAGCGCCGCGAGATAGCCGACAAATTTCAGGACCGCCAGCAGTACCACAAAAAAGACCAGTAGCCCCACAAAAACAAAAGGGATCAGAAACGCCAGGATTGAGCGCCCGATATTAGTCGAATGAATCTCTGAAACTCCCTGAATCACGATAAGTGCAGACCATATCATTAGCCCGAGGGATATAAGCACATAGAAGAAATAAGGTGCGAAATTTAAAATTCTAAAAATGAAAACGGCGGGAAGGATAAGCACCCTGGGGAACAGAGAGAAGCTGAGCAGGTTGATGGTACGCCTGACATTGCCGTTGAAACCCAGAAACTGGCAGGCGCTGTCGATCAAACTCGCGATAATCACCACCTGCATTACCAGTATCAGCAACGACATGATCCATCCATAGGTGATTTTATCGTAGAAATAGGTTGTTTCCCTTCCCAGCAGGGACAATGCGAGAATTTCACTTATGGCCACAAAAGCAAGATTGACGCACCCCACCACCAGCGAGGGAACCTCCTCTTTAGAGAAGAGCATTACAAGCTTCCTGGGTTCGGTCAGCACAAAAAAGAAATAATCCACCCAGCGGAAGGATCGCAGGTATTCCCTCATGGCATGTACCTGTATTCTACAAGAGGGAGGCTGCGAAGGAAGATTTTTTCGACCGCGGCGTCCCCCCTGAATGTATTCTGGATTCCCATAATCAGTTTCTCCAGAGGACTTTTAATCTCATCGTATACGGCACAATCCGCCGGTAGTTTGGCCAGCTCACGCGCTTTCGCCAGGGCATCCTCGAATGAACCGGTCCCGTCGGCGAGTTTATACTTGACCGCATCCATTCCGGTAAACACCCTTCCATCCGCATAAGGTTCTATCTCGGCGATAGGCAGGTTTCTGCCCAGGGACACATCGGTTAGAAATTTCCTGTAAGAAGAATCTATTATCTGCTGGATAAGCTGCCGTTCATCCGGATTGAGTTCGCGATACGACGCCAGTATGTCCTTATATCTCCCGCTTTTTATCACATTCATCTTTATGCCGAGTTTCTCAAAGAGCCCCCTCAGGTTCGGTGATACGGCGATTACACCGATGGAACCGGTTATCGTTCCGTGGTTTGCCATAATGTAATTACAGGCTGAAGCCACATAATACCCGCCTGATGCGGCCAGTTCGCCCATGGAAGCGATCAGTACTATGTTTTTCTTTCGTAAATTCATCAGCTTGTTGAATATCTCCTGAGTTGCGGCGACCGTTCCGCCCGGGGAGTTTATTCGTACAATTACAGCCCTGATGCGGCTGTCTTTCTCCAGAGTTCCCAGCCGGTGTATGATGCCGTCTGATCCCTGGTTCATGTCGAAAGGCCCTCCCCCGGGATTTTCCATGGATATGGGGCCGTAAATTCTTACTATTCCTATACCGGGACCCATTTCCGGCAGCGCGAACCGCCTGCCTTCGCGTTTCGGTTCCTGCAGGGTCAGGCTGATATCTATGATCGCAAGGACCGCGGCAAACACCATGAGTATCAATATCGATATTACTATCTTGCGGTTTTTGTCCATTCCATCGACTCTCTATAATATGTTTTACTCACTTCCATTCACCGATCCCGGGCCCGCAGGAAACTGTAACGAAGATTTTATTGTCCCCCGCATACGCATTCCCCGGACAGGAGTACGCCGAAATAAAAAATCAACCCTTTATATAATTCTTTAATTGCAAACATTTTAGTTATCATGTTTTTTTTTACAAGGAATATTTCCATACATGAAACCGTATCCGCAAAAGATCATAGATTTTCATGTACATCTTTTCCCCGACCGGTTGTTCGCCGCCGTGCGAAAATATTTCTCGCAGGGATACGGGTGGGACGTTCTGTATAATCTGAATTACCGTGAGTGCGTTGCCTACCTGAATGAACGGGATGTCGAGTTTATTGTTTTTTCCAACTACGCCCACAGGGAAGGTGTTGCGGAGCGGTTGAACCGATGGAACCACGGGGTACTTGACGAGATCCCGGGACTATATTGTTTCTGTGCTTTCCACCCCGCTGATGAAAACGCGCTTCATCTCGCCGAAGCGGCCCTTACCCATCCACGGGTGCTGGGTTTCAAACTGCAGCTCCTGGTGCAGAATTTTTATCCCCATGACAAACGCCTTTATCCTCTTTACGAACTGGTAATGAAACGTAAAAAAAGACTGCTTATGCATACAGGCAACGGACCGGTCGGAAACGAATTCGTCGGGATCAAACAATTCAAGCTCCTTTTGCGTGATTTCCCCGACCTCCCGGTAACCATCCCCCACATGGGGGCCCTTGAGTACAGGGAATTCATGGATTTGATGGAACAGCACAAGGAACTTTATCTCGACACCGCCTTCTCCTTCGCCCCTCTTCTGCCCGGCAGATGGAACCTTCACCTGTCGTATCTTGAGAGGATGAAAGACCGGATCATCTACGGTTCGGATTTCCCCAACCTCATCTTCCCCCGGGAAGATGAGATACATTATCTGAGAGGGCTTAACCTTTCCACATTGTTTTACGAGAAGGTTTTCCATTCCAACGGTCTTGCGCTCATTGAGCGGCACCGCGGATAAAATGATTGCTTTTATGGGGCGCCCTTTTATTCTTTTGATTTTCCTGTGGGGGGATTTTCCTGTGGGGGGATTTTCCGGTGAAAAGGATTGAAACAGAAGCCATAGTTATCGGCGGCGGCGCGACCGGTGCAGGTACGCTCAGGGATCTTGCCCTCAGGGGAATCCGTTCGGTACTGGTGGAAAAAAACGATATTGCTTCAGGGACCACCGGCAGAAATCACGGTTTGCTGCATTCGGGCGCACGCTACGCGGTCAACGACCTGGAGTCCGCACGTGAATGCATCGCGGAGAATAAAATTCTTAAAAAAATCGCGTCTCATTGCATAGAGGACACCGGGGGACTGTTCGTCACTCTACCCGAAGATGATCCCGGTTACAGTTCCAAGCTCATAGAACACTGCAAGTATGCGGATATCCGCTGCCGTGAAATCAGCGTCAAGGAAGCGCTGAAAATCGAACCCAACCTGAACCCTAACGCGCTTTCCGTTCTGCGGGTTCCCGACGGGACCATTGATCCGTTCAGACTGGCGTCGGCGAACATTCTGGACGCACGCGAAAGAGGAGCCGTTGCACTCACTCACACCTCGGTAAGGGGCATACTGCGCACCGGCAACGCCGTCACCGGAGTTGCCTGCATGGATCAAACAACGGGGGAAGAATTTGAGATTTACGGAAATCTGGTCATCAATGCGTCAGGAGTCTGGGGACAGCATATCTGCGGCCTCGCGGGGATAGAACTCACCATGCACCCCTCAAAAGGGTCCATGATCATTATCGATTACCGTATAAATAACGTCGTCGTCAACCGCTGTCGCATGCCTTCGGACGGCGACATTATTGTGCCGGGAGACACCGTTTCACTGGTAGGTACCACATCAAAAAAAATAGATTACAGTCATATCAATGAATGTACGGTAGAAAACGATGAAATAGACATACTGCTCGCCGAAGCGGAGAAACTGATACCCAACATATCCCGTACCAGGGTCATGAGGGCCTATTGCGGGGTACGTCCTCTCATCGCCGTAACGGGGGAACTGGACGGAAGGGACATCAGCCGGGGCATTGTTCTGGTGGATCATGAAAAGCGTGACGGGGTTTCCGGCTTCATTACTATTGCCGGCGGCAAGCTTATGACCTACCGCCTGATGGCGCAGATGGCCGCCGATCTTGCCTGTGGGAAGCTCAAGCGGCGCATGGTATGCCGTACCCATGAAGTGCCACTCCCCGGGTCTGAAACCCGCGTCCTGCGCCGCCGGCGTCTCAAGTCCTTTACCGGTATACCGCGGTCAATCGTAGGCTCTACCTTTTACCGCCACGGTGAAAGGGTAAGCCGTATACTCGACACGGCGAAAAAGAACTATGCGCTGATCTGTGAATGTGAAATGGTGACGGTCGGGGAAATCGAATACGCGATCAGGCATCTCCAGGTCAGGGACCTGGTGGATCTCCGGCGTCGCACCCGAATCGGCATGGGGCCCTGCCAGGGTGAACTCTGCGCCTATCGCGCGGCCGGGCTTCTGGTGGAATTCGATGCGGTCACTCCGGAAGAATCGAATAAAATGCTGATGGACTTTCTCGAAGAGCGCTGGAAAGGGGTGAAACCGGTGTCGTGGGGCGACACCCTTCGGGAGACTGAATTCACGTACTGGATATACCACGGCCTGTTCGGCCTGGGGGAAATGCCTGTGCGCAATTACGGGGACACACGGTGAATTTCGACTGTTTAATTATCGGAGGGGGACTGTCGGGCCTTACCTGCGGGATCAAACTTGCCGGCAACGGAGTCAACTGCGCGGTCATATCCGCGGGCATGAGCGCCCTGCACTTCTCATCGGGCTCCATAGACGTCATCGGATGCGACGAAGAGGGCATGATGATCGAGGAACCCTACTCGTACCTTGAAGGATTAATCTCCGGCAGGACCGAGCACCCTTACGCGCGCTGCGGTATTGAATCGATCAAAGAGTCTCTGGAATTTTTTGCAGAGACCCTGCGCACCGAGAACCTTGTTCTGAATCATAATGGAGAACGGAACCACTTTCACATTACCTCCCTCGGCACCATCAAACCCACTTTTCTGTCCCAGGAAAGTGTGTATAATGAACATGTCAGCAGCGTCCTCGACAGCCGCATGCGCGTGGCGTTGCTGAACTTTGACGGATACAGGGATTTTTATCCTGAACTGGCCATCGGCAACCTTAAACGCATTCCATACTTCCGAAACGTTGAGTTTGTAATCGGAAAACTTGTTTTTCCTGATTACGGCGATCGAGAAAGAAATCCATTTGAATACAGATCGGTTGACGTGGCAAGGATCTTCGACACGGAAGAATACCTGCCCCAGCTTTCAGAGCAGATAAAAAACGCCGCCATGGGTGCGACCATCGCCGGGATCCCCGCCTTTCTGGGGATTGTAAACTATACACGCCACCTTCAGCTGATCCAGGAGATGAGCGGGGTGCACCTGTATGAAATCCCGACCCTGCCTCCCTCTATACTGGGGATGAGGATTGACAACGCCCTCAAGTCGAGATTCTCCACACTGGGCGGTGTACTTATCGCCGGCGACAGGATCACCGGGGGAAAAATCACCGATGACCGTCTGGAATGCGTTTACACAAAGAACCATGGAGCAACTCCGCTTACAGCCGGTTTCTATATTCTTTCCGCAGGAAGTTTTTTCAGCGGTGGACTCACAGCTGATTATAATGCCATAAGGGAACCGATTTTCGGGCTCAAAACCCGTTTCCATGAGGACAGGAGCCGCTGGATTTCCCCCGATTTCTTCAGCAGAAATACCCACCCCTTCCTCGAATTCGGCGTAATCACGGATGAGAACCTGAACCCCGTATGTACGGATACGGGCAAATCGGTCAAGAACCTCTACTGCGCCGGCGCCATACTTTCCGGATATAACCCCCTGAAGGAAAACTCCGGTGGAGGAGTGGCAATCTCCACAGGATACAGGGCGGCGCAAAACATTCTGAGTAATTACAAACGGCCGGTATGATACAACTGGAAAACATCAGTTTTGATCACTGCATAAAATGTACGGTCTGCACCATCTATTGCCCGGTGGCGCGGGCCACACATCATTTCCCCGGCCCCAAACAGTGCGGACCCGACACTGAACGTCTAAGGATAAAAAGCCCCGAACTGCTGGACAATTCGCTCAAATACTGCACCAACTGCAAAAGGTGTGAAATAGCCTGTCCATCGGACGTGAAGATAGCCGATCTGATACAGAGCGCGCGATGGAAATACTCCAGAAGAAGGTTCCGCATCAGGGACTTCCTGCTGGCCCACACCGACCTTTTGGGCGGCATCGCGACCGGATTCAGCATGATCATTAACCTCCTGACCCCGCTTAAGCCGGTAAAACTGCTGCTTGAACTGTTTCTCAGGATTCCTTCCGGCAGAACGTTTCCGGCATATGCGCGGGGCACTTTCAGGAGATGGTATACAAAGCAGAAAAAGAAACAGGAAACCTTCGACAAGAAGGTGGTGTATTTTCATGGATGTTACGTTAACTATAATTACCACGAACTCGGCAAAGATGTGCTGAAGGTCATGAACGCGCTGGGTTTAGGCGTCGTCATCGGCAAAGAGCGATGCTGCGGCGTCCCCCTGATCGCAAACGGGTTCATTAAGAAAGCCCGGAAGAACGCCCGTTTCAACATTACCTGCCTTTCCCGGATGCTTGACGATAACTGCGGCGCTATAGTGACCACCTCCTCCAGCTGCGCCTACGCACTGAAGCATGAATACGCAAATCTGCTGGATCTCGACAACTCCTCCATCAACGACCGTCTTGAATATATAACCAAATTCCTTTATACTCGGTTCAGGGAGGAGGGAATACCGCAAATGGTCCCCGTGAACCTGCGGGCCGCTTATCACTCCCCCTGTCATCTTGAACGTATGGGCGGAGTGGTCTACACTATTGAACTGCTGAGACAAATTCCGGGACTCGAACTGGACCTGCTCTACTCTGAATGCTGCGGCATTGCCGGCACCTATGGATTTAAAAAGGAATACTATAAAATCTCACAGTCGGTAGGGTCTGAGCTTTTCAACCGGATCAATCAGCTCAAACCGGATATCGTTATAACCGATTGCGAAACCTGCAAATGGCAGATTGAAATGAACACGCCTTTTCGCGTGATACATCCTGTTTCGGTGCTTGCCCTCGCGATAAAATAACATATAACGCCGTTTCAGGAACAACTGCATAGTCTGCATCCGGCGAATCCAACGTGGAGGTACACCATGAAATCGCTCACGAAACATCTTACCTATAACACTAAAAAAAAGAGGGACTACATCAATATCACCGCCACCGTTGAGGACCTGGTCGCGGAAAGCGGTATACGTGAGGGGCTCTGCCTGGTGAACGCCATGCACATCACCGCATCGGTTTTCATAAACGACAACGAGAGAGGACTGATTCAGGACTTTGATGATTTTCTCGAGTCACTCGCGCCTCATGAACCCACAAACAGATATCGCCACAACAGGACCGGGGAAGACAACGGCGATGCCCATATCAAGAGAACCATCATGGGGCGGGAAGTGGTAGTGGCCATAACGGGAGGAAAGCTGGATTTCGGTCCCTGGGAACAGATCTTTTACGGGGAATTTGACGGCATGCGTCCCAAGAGGGTGATGGTGAAAATAATAGGGGAATGATCTTCCGCCATGAAACTTGTGGATGTGCATTGTCATCTCGAAAGCGTTGAGTTTGAGGGCATTCTGGACGGTATAATCGCCGACTCGACCGCGGCGGGTATCGTTAAACTTATCACTTCCTCCATAACGCCATCAGGGTGGCCGCTTTCCGAATCAATTGCGGCACGATATCCACTGGTGGCGTTCACCCTTGGAGTACACCCGTGGTACTGCACGCCGGAAGACCACGAAGCGATCCCCCTGCTTGCCGGTGCCGCACGGCGCGGTGCGGTTGCCATAGGTGAGATAGGCCTTGACCGCAAAACATCCCTGCGCGACATGGATCTTCAAATGAGTATTTTCGAGGAACAGCTGAAAATAGCACGGGATATTAATCTGCCCGTAATGGTGCATTGCAGGGGTGCATTCGACGATCTGCGGAGAGCCGTCAGGAGAATCGGCATGCCTGTGACTGGAGGCGTATTGCATAATTTCTCGGGAAGCGCTGAAATCGCGGCCGAATTTGTCCGGTACGGGTTCTCCTTTTCATTCGGAGGGGTCCTCACCTATCGCAACAGCACCAGGAAGGAAAAAGTGCTCAAGAGTATTTACCCTGATCACATGCTCCTTGAGACCGACAGCCCCGACATTGCACCGGTGGAGGCGCGAAGTAAAACCAATGTTCCCTCGAACATCCGCCATGTGCTCAGGGCGGCGGCCGAGATGCTCGGTGTTTCTGAAGAAATTATCGCAGAAAAAACAACGGAAAACGCCGAGAGAATATTCAGACTGAGTGTATAATGATGGACTACTCCCGCACACAACTTTTGGTAGGCAGTGAAGGAATTGCCCTTTTAAGAGAGGCCAGGGTCGCGGTTTTCGGACTCGGTGGTGTCGGATCATACGCCGTTGAGGGGCTCGCAAGGGCCGGAGTGGGACATCTTTTACTGGTAGACAACGACCGCGTCGAACCATCGAACAGCAACCGGCAGATTATAGCGACCGATCCGGTCATGGGGAGGCCGAAGACCGATGTCGCAAGAGAGCGAATTCTGCTGATCAACAAAGACGCCGAGGTTGAAACCCTTTGTGTTTTTATCGATACCGCAAGTTTGGACAGTATCTTTACCCGCGATTTCGACTACGCAATCGATGCCATTGACACCATCCAGTCAAAGGTCCTGTTGATAAAGGAATTCCTCCATCGCCGGAAGATACATATCTCCAGCATGGGGGCTGCCAATCGGTTGTCGTATACGGGAATCCGGGTGGACGATATCAGCCGTACCCGTTCATGCCCCATGGCACGTGTTGTCAGAAAAAAGCTGCGGGAGCAGGGTATCAGTACGGGCATCAGGTGTGTATATACGGAAGCGGCAATAGACGTGACAATGGGGAAAGACAGCGGCGCGGGAAGTGAAGCGGAATACGTCGAAAACAGAAAACCGCAGGGCACCATCTCGTATCTCTGCGGATTAATGGGGCTTACCGCTTCCGGTGTCATTATCAATGATATACTCAGCGGGACAAAGGTGGAATAAATCCTTCCTCAGATTAACATGTTTCAGGGATTTGATCTTATCCCTAGCGCGGAAAGTATGGTAACGGCTTCATAAGCGGAAAGGTCGGTGAAAAGCACCGGCACCTTTTCGGACATGGCCCTGTTGAGAAATTCAGATCCCGGTCTGATGCCGCCTGCAATTATTATCCCTGTGAGTTCCTTGAGACCGGCGACAGCGGCCGCGTTCGGATGCGTTAACACGGTAACCCAGATATTGCCCTGTCGCGCATTGGCATTAACGTCGCTCAGCAGGTCTCCGACATAACCGCCGCTGATATCTTTATCCACGTCTACATCCACAGTCAAAAGCTCAAAACCTGTTTTTTCCATTACGGTACTCAATGTGGCGCTCATGGAATCTCTCCTCGGATTATTATTCAGAGAAACACTGATCTCAAGCATGGTACCCTTTCCCGGTACGGAATATATAAGCAGATCGTCGGAATTTTTCTTTATATTTGAAAGTCCCATGCCGGCACCGAATCCAAGCTTTCTGATTTCATCTGACGCGGTCGAATAGCCCTCCTGCATGGCGAGTTCAATGTCTTCAATACCCTGGCCCCGGTCTTTTACCACAATTCGGATTTTATCGTCCAGATAATACACAAGAAAAAAACCGTAATCGGTATAACAGACCAGGTTTATCTCCGCTTCATAGGTAATTTTAGCGACTCTCTGTATTACGTCCGTGGAATAGCCTTGCTCTCTCAGATAGCTTTTTATGGAAGATGATATTTTTCCGGCACTTAAAAAATCCCGCCCTCTCATTATATAATAGTGAACGGAATTCATCCTGTCGTTAATCAACCATGATCCTGGAAGCTCTGATCCCGGCCGCAAACAACCTGCCGCAGGTCTCGAACATTATACATTTGGTTCTCAATAATGGAATCCCTTTACGTTTGGCAAGTTCAACGGTATCCATCTGGGGAACTTTTCCCCTGACGAACACCACCCCCACCAGATCCAGCACCTCTACGGTTCTGATTACCTGCGGGTTGGTTAGACCCGTAATGAAGAGCGCATTCTCCTTTGAATAAGCAAGCACATCGCTTAGAAGGTCCGATGCAAACGCCGTCTCAACCTCCGTGGAGTCGATGACTTCTTCACCGAAAATAATATCGGCATTGAGTATTTTCTGGATTTCTGAAAGTTTCATGTCAGGGGCTGTACCATCACGGATTGATTTTCAAAAAATATAGATTTTATTCATTTGGTTATAAGTCAAGTAATAATTCGATCAACCGGATTTTACCGGGTGTTTCATCTTTCTTCGTCAATCCCGTGGCAACCAATAATGAGAAGACGCTTCAGGACCACCTGCCGGCGGTTCATATACGTACAAAAACTTTTTCATGATTCAATCATCCGTCTCCTCGGGATAACACGCACATAACCCCCGAATCTCATATGCCAAGCACTATCCTTGCCAGGGTAAAATATATGGTGATACCTCCCATATCTACGAGAGTAGATAACGCCGGGCTGGAAACCACGGCCGGATCGAGTTTCAGTTTTATCGCAATCATCGGTATTAAGGCGCCGAACACCGTCGACCATACCACCTGCACAGCGAGCGCAAGCGCTATCACCATTGCTATGCTTGACAGGGTGAACTGGCCGGGGATTTCAGTATTCCCCGAAAGTATCAATACCCTTGCATATGCCATAATCCCCAGACATACACTGAGCATGGCACTGATGATGAACTCTTTTCGTATTACTTTTAAGAAATCACGCGGCACCAGCTCGTTCAGGGCAATTGAGCGCAGGATAACGGTCGCCGACTGTGAACCGGTGTTTCCGCCTGTCGAGTTCAGCAGCGGCATATAAAAACTGAGGATGATGAGTTTTTCAATGGCATCCTTGAAACCCTCTATAATGATCCCTGAAATCATACCCAATACCGCGAGGATAATGACCCACACTACTCTTTTTCTGAAATGTATGAACGCCGGGATTTCCAGATAGGGTTTATCTTCCACGCCGCCGCTTATGGCCATGAGTTTTTCCAGGTCCTCGGTCTGTTCCTCCCTTATGATATCCATCGCATCGTCATGTGTTATTATCCCGACCAGTTTTTCATTGTGGTCCACAATCGGCAGAGCGATAAGGTCATACTCTTCAATCAGATGCGCCGCTTTCTCCTGGTCATCGGCGACATAAGCGAATATCACCTCCCGTTTCATGATGTTCTGAATCTTCTGTTTGGGACGGGAGAGTATCAGTTTGCGAAGAGAGACAAAACCTATCAGCCTACCGTTCTCCTGGGTCACATAAAGGTAGTAAACCGTCTCTTTCGAAGGGGCTTCACGCCGTACTTTTTTTATGGCCGTTTCAACCGTGTCATTTTCCAGCAGGGTGGCGTAATCAGTCGTCATTATCGCGCCGGCGGTTTCTTCACGATATGAGGTCAGTCTTACAATGTTCAACCGCTCACCCAGGGGAAGGAGAAGCAACAGCTTGTCGACCACATCCTTCCCCAGGTGCTGGAAAAGGTCCGCCCTGTCGTCAGGGGACATTTGCATCAGCAGATCCATGATATTTCTTTTCTGTTCCCCCGAAACCAGTGCAACCTGTACATCCATGTCGAGGTAACTGAATATCTCGGCACGTTTATAAAGATCCGTAAGGTTGAGGATGCGAAGTATCTCGTCCGGTCTCAGCATACCCAGAAATTCAGCGATCTCTTTTTCATGATGATCATCAAGAAAGGATTTCAGTATTTCGAATCTTTTTCTTTTTAGGAGATCCCTGAGCTCTGGCACGAGAATGGGATTTTTCATCTCCCGCCTCCATGATGACTTCAATACCGAAAACGGGAAATGAGGGCTTGATTATGAATCAGATCAAGTCAGAACCGGGTGTTATTTGCTGGTGGTCGTTCATTAACCGTTTAACAGTATGGTATCCGATAAACATGCTGAAATATGCCGGCAACTGACGGCTTTTACCGTTCACTCTGCGCCCGAACATTTTCCTGTCATGTAGCATCAGAATGAGAAATCTATTCATAAAATTAGATACAATTCAATACAAAGACAGAGCCATCATTAAAACCCATGCAGCCGCACTATTTAATGTTTAAAGATATAACTAGTTTCCATAATTCAAGTATTATTTGAAAGAAAGTCATCCCGCCGATTTAAGCTGCCTGCGGAAATAATCGATAGTTATTTCCAGGCCTTCGCGTATTCCGGTATCCGGTTTCCAGTTTAACCTTTTTTGCGCGAGTGCTATATCCGGTTTTCTCCTTTCCGGGTCGTCTTCAGGCAGCGGTCGGTGTACTATTGCGGATGAGGAGCCGGTCATATCAATAATGGTTTTTGCCAGTTTCAGCATGGATATTTCTTCGGTGTTTCCGATGTTTACAGGCCCGGTAAAATCATCGGGAGAGTCCATCATCGCGACGATACCCTTTACCATATCATCAACGTAACAGAATGACCGGCTGTGGCTTCCGTCACCGTAAACAACAATATCTTCCCCTTTCAATGCCCCGACGATGAAATTGCTGATCACCCTTCCGTCATCAATGAACATTCTCGGGCCATAGGTATTAAATATCCTGACCACCTTTATCTTGATTCCGATCTGACGGTGATAATCGAAGAAAAGGGTTTCGGCACAGCGTTTCCCCTCATCGTAACATGCCCGCCTGCCCACAGGGTTCACTCTCCCCCAGTATGTTTCCGGCTGAGGATGCACATCGGGATCACCGTATATCTCACTCGTAGACGCCTGCAGTATCTTTGCCTTTACCCGTTTCGCCAGCCCAAGCATATTGATGGCTCCCATCACATTGGTTTTGACGGTTTTAACGGGGTTGTACTGATAGTGGACAGGAGACGCCGGGCAGGCGAGGTTGTAAATCTCATCAACTTCGAGATATACCGGCTGCACCAGATCATGCCTGATAAGCTCGAAGTTGGGACGTTTCAGCAGGTGCAGGATATTGCGTTTGTGCCCGGTAAAAAAGTTGTCCAGACACAGTACATCGTGGTTCTTCTCCACCAGGTGTTCGCACAGGTGGGATCCGATAAAACCCGCTCCGCCAGTTACCAGTATTCGACGGTTGAAAAACATATGCTCTCGCGGGTCCGCCCTAAGGCGTCAACTGACCCTTCCCACGCAATAATAATCGAATCCACGTTCTTTCATCTTCACCGGATCGTACTGGTTCCTCCCGTCAAACACCAGTGCGTTCTTCATGAGCGTTTTCATTCTTTCAAAGTCCGGCCGCCTGAACTGGTTCCACTCGGTCATCAGCAGCAGCGCATCCGCATCTTTCAATACATCATAGTAATTGCTGACATACTCTATATTTTTATTTCCCAGTATCGACTTCGCCACTTCCATTGCCACGGGGTCATACACCCTGAGTTCCGCGCCCTTGTTTCTCAGGATATTGATAACGTCGACGGCAGGGGCTTCTCTCATGTCATCGGTCTGCGGCTTGAAGGACAGTCCCCATACGGCGAACCGCCTGTTCTTCAAATCACCCTTAAAATAGTCGGATATTTTTTCCGAGAACCGTATCCTTTGCTCGTGGTTCACCTCTTCCACCGCTTCCAGTATATTCGCCCTGAGGCCGTATTCTTTCGAGGTCTGAATAAGGGCTTTCACGTCTTTGGGGAAACAGGACCCGCCGTATCCCAGACCGGCATAGAGAAAAGGCATTCCTATCCTCGTGTCCGAACCGATACCATTACGTATGCTTTCTATATCCGCGCCCGATGCCTCGCACAATCGGGAGAGCTCATTCATAAAGCTGATCCTCGTGGCAAGCATAGCGTTCGCCGCATACTTGGTCATCTCTGCCGATTTAATGTTCATTACCAGAATTGGATGCCCGTTCCTGACGAAAGGGGCGTACAGTTCCTTCATCAGTTCCGCCGTCCTTACGTTGTCCGTACCGATTATAATCCTGTCGGGCCGCATAAAGTCCTCTATCGCGGCACCTTCCTTCAGGAATTCAGGATTCGAGACCACATCGAATTCAAGCTCTCCCCTGCCGCGGTTATCCAGCTCTTCCTGGAGCGCCACACGTACTTTATCGGCGGTGCCGACCGGAACGGTCGATTTATTGACTATGATGATGTATTTTTCGATTCTTTTCCCGACTTCCCGCGCTACCGCGAGCACGTGCTGCAGATCCGCTGATCCGTCTTCGTCGGGAGGCGTGCCGACGGCAATGAAGATAAAAAGCGTGTCCGTGAGCCCATCACCGATGTCGGTGGTGAACTGCAGCCGTCCGCCGTTGTAATTACGCTTGACCATCTCTTCAAGTCCCGGCTCATAAATAGGGATGATGCCCTTTTTAAGGTTATCAATTTTTTTCTCATCAATGTCCACACACCAGACATCATTGCCCATTTCCGCAAAACAGGCGCCGGTAACAAGACCGACATAACCTGATCCGACTACTGTAAGCTTCACGATATCCCCCTTGTTTTCATGAATTTCTTCGATTGGTAGTATCTTGGGTTTGTAAGGAGTTTTCAGATTTTTAATAATTACTAATGCCTGTCAAAGTGTATTACCGCATCACGGCCTGGATTAAGGAGAACGTACCCGGGCGGGTCTTGCGTACCACTCCAGGCCGCTTCTCTGTGCCTGAATCATGCCCTCGCTTCTTCCATTGTCACTGGGACATTTCTATAAGCAAAACATTTTAGTCAAGATTATTTACAAGGTGTTTCCCGGCGGGGATATGGCTGCCTCGCCGGCTGCCGGCAAGTATTATTGTCTTACACATTGTAATACTCCCGGTACCATTTGATGAATTCCCCGATTCCTTTTTCTATCGACGTATGAGGGGTATAACCCGTGTCAGCGGCCAGATCGTCGATATCGGCATAGGTTGTTTTCACGTCCCCCGGCTGCATCGGCAGCATATTTACTTCCGCTTTTTTTTCGAGGGCGTTTTCGATTACAGAAATAAATTTCATCAGACTTTCAGGGTTATTGTTCCCGATATTATAGATTTTGTAGGGCGCCGTGCTGGTGGCAGGATCAGGTTTACCTCCGTTCCAGGAAGGGTTCCCCTTGGGCACTTTCCATATAATTCTGAATATACCCTCAACTATATCGTCAATATAGGTAAAATCCCTTTGCATATCCCCATGGTTATATACATCGATGGGTTTCCCTTTCGATATGGCGTCGGTGAACTTGAAATACGCCATGTCCGGCCTGCCCCATGGACCGTACACCGTAAAAAAACGCAGGCCCGTACAGGGTATGCCATACAGGTGCGAATAGCAGTGGGCCATCAATTCGTTGGATTTCTTGGTGGCGGCGTACAGCGACACGGGGTGGTCGACGTTGTGATGGGTGGAAAAAGGAATATCCGTATTCAGTCCGTATACTGAACTCGATGAAGCGAAAACCAGGTGTTTCAACACTTTCGAGTGCCGACAGCACTCCAGTATATTCAAGAATCCTGCCAGATTGCTGTGCAGGTATGCCCGTGGATTGTTGATGCTGTACCTGACCCCTGCCTGAGCCGCAAGATTGACTACATATTCGAAATTATGTTTTTCGAACAACTTTTCCAGGGCGCCATGGTCAGAGAGATCAAGCTCGTTAAATTCGTATCTTTTATGGTTCTCGGCGAGCAGACTGTTCCTGTCCTTTTTCAGTCTCACATCATAATAGTCGTTGAGATTATCGAGACCAACCACGTCAATCCCCTCTTTCATGAGCCGGCGGGAAACAAAAAAACCTATAAATCCGGCTGATCCGGTAACCAGTATTTTCATGTCCTTTCTTCCTTGCCCGCCTGTATGCATCCGTAAAAAGCCAATAGATGCGTCAAACATCTATTTCTTCAAGTCTTATTTTACCGCATCAGGTTGGATTATTATGTTCAATGCACGCTTAAACAGTCATATCCCGTACCGAATCGACGGGGCATGGCATGATCGCGACTGCCGGCATTCTGCGATCGACTGATGGTCAATAATCCGTAGACTGTCTGAGGAATTCATACATCATGGCATCTGAATCCTTAATACTCTTCCGGTAGGTCTCAGCGATATCGAGAATTAAGTCGTAGAAATAACTTAGGGTCGGGACCAGGAAGTCCCTTTTAAGATCGTTCCTTACGGGAAATGCCGTGGTGTTTTTGACATCGCCCAGCCTCTTGCCGTCGATGCTGATCTTTCCGTTAAGCGATTGTACGAACACAATGTCATCGGTTCCTGCCGCGGTCGGTGAGTTATCGGTAATCTCTACCTTCATGGTAAACCCCGCACTGTAATTCCTTTCCCGAATAACCGATTCTATTTTTGAAACCGACTGACCGGTAGAATACAGCCTGATCATCTTGGTCTTCGTCCGGGTTATTTTTCTCGTGAGCTGGTCCTTTTCGAGATCATGGCGCTCTATTTCGATGTAATTATCCGTCAGTCTGTAGGTGGTCCTGTATGGCAGTATCCTTATGCCCTTGGTTTTCATGAGATCGTAACGCCGAACCACATCCTCGATCTTTTTGCACAGATTGACAATCTGGCTGTCAAGGTCACGTCCCTCTTTATCCAGCTTTTCCGAGCTGAGCCTGTCCTTCGTTTCCCCGGATTTTCCCTCCTGAGGGCTGGCATGGGTGCAGAAGAACATTGCAATCATCACAAAGGCGAAAAGAGAAAGGTGGATTTTTTTCATTATTACCTCCGGGCTTACGCGACCATTATATGCGTTCCCTTGCATACCTACCTTATATTTTCGATCAGACTATGATATAATATTCATATAATTTTTTCCAGTAATTATTGCACCATGGCTCTAAATGACGACATGCAACAGTTTTTTATCGGTTTTAACAGGCCGGGCAGCACCTGAAACTATTGTTCCTGCAAAACCACAATTTTTAGTTGTACTCGGTGTATGACTGTTTCAATATATGATAAACGTGGAGGAGTATTTATATTACTGCCGTAACGCTATCCAGCCGCTTCACCGTGTGGATATTCTTTAGCAAGAGCGCCGGTTTTATGCTACACTGAAGTCTGGCAACAGTACGGCCGGTACAGGATCACGGCAGCAAATCACCTGTTATAATTTTGCAGAATTCGGTGTGACAGGATCCGCACCCTAACCGGTACGGGGACGTGTCTGCCGGTATGGATAAAGGAAATGGCGAGAGTCCTCATTGTAGATTCATCAAAATACCGTACAAGCCTGGCCGCCATATTCAGGGAAGCCGCATACGAAGCGGTGGAATGTGAATCCGCGTATGATGCCATGGCCAGGCTTAAAACCTATGATTTCGATCTCATAATATCAGAGGTGGAACTGCCGGGAGACAACGCATTCGATCTCTATAATTATATCACCACATATTATCCCTATATACCCACGATAATGGTGACTGACAAGGACATGGACACCTTTTTCGACCGCATTTTCAAAGAGGGTATAGGGAACGTACTCGCAAAGCCTCCCCAAAAAGATGAACTTATAAACCTTGCCGACAAACTTATCAACAGAACTAATACCTTCGGCATACAGAACTATATGGCCGTCGAAGGTGGAGTAAAAAAGATAAGGATTACATCGTCAGATCAGATCAGGAAAGCCGTTTCACTGGTCTTCGACCAGATAAAACAATGGGGATTCGAAATAACCAATAAAGCGGTCCTTACCCTGATACTCAACGAAATGATCATCAATGCGGTCTACCATTCCCATGGATATACCCGCGAAAAGGAGAACAGGGTCAAAATCAAACTGGCTGAAAACGAATACGTCGATCTCTGCTTCGCCGGGAATGCCCGGGGATACGGTATCTCCATAACCGATTACAAAGGGAAACTCTCGAAAATGAAAATCCTCGACAGCATCCACAAAGCCATCGAACAGGACCAGCTCATCCTCAGGGCTGCCGAGACCGGTGAGGATATCACCGATATGGTATCCGAAACCGGCAGGGGAATCGACCTGGTCAGAAAGCTTTCCGCGGAATATTTTTTTGTGATACAGAAAGAGGTGCGCACTGAAATAATACTCATTTTTGACAGGAACCCCTCTTTGCCCTCGCGCACCTCGTCACTGAAAATAATCGAATACGCATCCTAGCGTCAGGAGCAAACCTCACACGCATTTTGGTTATTACTTCGATACACCACTGCATCAGGTGCCGCACACATTCTTTGAACCATCCGCCAGTCTGTTGAATAAAAAGGCCGCGGCCATCGTTACCGAAAAACCGATGATTACATACCATAACCAGAATATATCCGTAAAGGCTATCAGGGCGATGTTGGTTGATATACCCGCCGCCACCGCTCCGATGGCAACCCGGTTGTGTACTCTTTCGAACAACACACCCATAACAAAAATTCCCATGACCCCGCCGTAGGTCACCGACGATATCGAGAGCCCCACCTCAACCAGCGGCCGGGCCGCCCCTTCAAACAATATCGAGACCATAATCAGCACAATGGTCCATCCCAGGGAGATCATCCGCGAATACCTCACCTTTCGCGCCTCATCAATTTTTCTTACATGAATGCCGAGCAGATCAATCGCCGTAGATGATGAAAGTGAGTTGATTGACGAGCTGAGGGTCGACATGGCCGAAGCAAATATACCGGCGAGCGCAATCCCCCTGAACCCCGCCGGGAGGCAATTCACAATGAAGTAGGGCACCACTTCGTCGCTGGAGGAAAAGGTGCGCGCGTTCAGGAGCGCTTTTATGAACAGCCCGAAAAGCAGAAACAACAGGAACTGCACAATAATAATGATTCCGCTGGCAATCATGGCTTTTCCGGCCGACCCCGCATCACGACAGCTGAGGACCCTTTGCACAATTATGTGATCCGTACCATGTGAAGCAAAAGACAGAAATGCCCCTCCTAATACTCCCGAGAAGATGTTGTATGAGTGAAAAAGATGGCTCAGGTCTTTTTCTGTGCCGGGTGAAAAAACCCTCGTATCGAAAGTCATAAGCCTCTCAAACAATACCGAAGGGGAAAGATCCGTGGCAATAATAACCATCCCCATCACCACACAGAGGAAATAAATCAAGAGCTGCAGCGAATCCACCACGATCACCGAGCGGATCCCACCATAGAAAGTATAAATGAACGTGCCGGCTCCTATGACCAGCAGCGAAATCCTGATATCCCAGCCCATGAGCACTGTCAAAGGTATGGCGGTAGCGAACAATCTTACCGCATCAGACAGAATCCTGGTGACATGAAAAACCACAGAGATGGTTTTACGTGAAAAGGAACTGAACTTTGTCTCGAGAAATTCATAGACTGTCTGTACATTCCCACGAAAATAATGCGGAAGCAGCAGGAAGGCAACCACGACCCTTCCCAGAAGGTACCCGATGCTGATCTGGAAAAAACCCATTCCTTGAGTATACGCAACGCCCGGAATGGATAAAAAACTCAGGCTGCTGGTTTCGGTCGCCACAATGGACAAGCAGGCCAGCACCCAGTGCACCGACCGGTTCCCCAGAAAGTAGTCGTTGAGGGAGGACGCCCCGGAATATCTTAATCCCAGGACGATGACTACGGTCATGTAGATGATTATGACGAGGAGGTCCAGCCCCATGAGCTCACCATGCCTGATCAGGCACCGGTTCTTTTGACCCCCAGTGCCCCGCGCATGAAATCCATGACGCCTTTGATAATACGCTCATCGTTATCAAGCGCATCGGCACCAATAAAGGTCCGAAGCCTTTCCTTGTAGTACTCCGAAGTATAAGAGAACTGAATCATCATAATGATGTTGTCGATACAGAAGGAGGCGACACTCACATCGATGTCCGGTCGCACGATTCCCTCTTGTATGGCCGCTTCAATATTGGGTTTATAAAAAAAAGATGAAGAAATGTTCTCGATCTTCTGCGACAACCGTTTGGAGAGGTGAGATAAACCCTCCGAGGTGATGTCAAGATAGAGCTGTATAAATTCCGGGTACTCCCTGGAATGCCGTATGCCAACGCGAAGCAGTGTCTCCAGCTTGTCGAAGATACTCCCGGTGCCCAGATCGGCGTCGGCAAGCGCTTTTTCAAGCAACTTGTATCCCTCATCGATTACAGTCAGAAAGAGGTGCTCCTTGGTGGAAAAATAATTATACATGGAACCGATGCTGATCTTGGATTTACTCGCGATCACATTGATATTGGCGCCCTTGAATCCCTTCTCGGCGAATTCAGTTGTCGCGATTTTCAATATCCGGTTGCGTTTTTTTTCGGATATTTTATCAAAGGTTTCCTTGTGATATTTCCTGGTATTGTTCGTTTCCCTGACATCACTGTTCAATATTTCCATTTCATCACCTGTACCACTGTCAAACGGGTTTTATCATACTATCGACATTACGTGGGCTGTATTATTGATTTTTTACTTCGTTCCTGTTTCAGGAGTCCATTCCGGCACTCTGGATATCGAGGGACTCAATAAATCCCCTGAGCGCTTTGACCGCTGTACTGTTAAGGGACAACTTTCCAAGGCCGGACAGCGACTTTTGGATTTCCGCATTAAACCGCTTAAGTGCGGCATCCAGCGCGCCGCTTTCGGTTATGATTTCTTTAATTTTCTTTATATCGCCGGGACTTTTATAACTCCTGGAGAAAAGCCTAAAGAATCCCGCTCGGTTTCTCCTGTCAACATTTAAAAAAGCATGCTGCACCAGAAATGTAAGCTTCCCTTCGGCGATGTCCGATTCAGTCGGCTTTCCCGTCTGCGACCTGCTCCCGAAAGTTCCCAGAATATCATCTCTCAATTGAAATGCCAGCCCCAGGGGAAGCGCGAAATCCCTGATCAGGTTTTTTTCCTTTTTAGAGTTGCCGCCGGCAAGCACATATCCCATCAGCAGGGGAAAATATGCGGTGTAGAAAGCGGTCTTGAGAATACTTATCTGTTCGGAAGTTTTCGTTCCAACGTCGTTTTTCTTTGACATGCCGTGGTAACTGTCAAGCATCTGGCCCCATGCCGTCATCTCATAGGTTTGGCCGAACAGTTGCATGAAATCGTTTTTAACGTCAAGGGGAACGCGGGTGCACGAAATTATGTCAATGGCACAGGTGAAGAGCACGTCCGCGGCAACCAGCGCGATATCACTCCCGATATCGGGATTGTTGTTCCGCTTTCCGTACTTTTTCTGAAGCACTACGTGCAGGGTTTTTCCGCCCCTCCTCTCACTGGAATTGTCGATGATATCGTCCTGGACCAGGAGGAAACAATGCATAAGTTCCAGGGCTGAGGCCAACCTGACGATCTCGCCAAAAGTTTTTCTCTTTCCCCCGTATCCCTGAAAACCGATCAGGAGCAGTATCGGTCTGATCCTTTTGCCCTTCCGCAGGCAGAACTCCTCCAGAGTGTCATAAACCTCCCTTATAAAGCCGGCAGGCGCTACTTTTTTTTTGGCTTCCAGGGAATTCGCAATTGACATATCAATTTTCGGGGAATACTGGTCGACCAACGAGGTGAAGAAGTCGCTGTAACCATGGCCGTGACGGGAAGTCATCATTTCAATTTGCGGTCGCTTGAAGATTTTCTGTTAAAAAAGGTAATACAGATGAAAAATGAACTTAATTTTTCAAAACCCGCCTGTCAATGACTTTTCGCCATGAAAAGGAACAGGTCCCAATTGCTCATTGTTCTTCTTTCGGTCTGTGTGTTTGCCTATATTATCTATATTAATGCAAACAGGTCACCGTATTTCACTGATGCCCTCAATTATCGCAAGTCGTTTTCCTTTGAAAAAACCTACAACACCTCGATTGTAAAACCGGTCTGTCCCCGTTTTGAAAGGATTATCCTGCTGGTGCTTGACGGGGTCTGCCGGGATCTGCTGTACGATGAGGGTATTGCGCCGGTAATCAATGCCCGCTGGAAAAAATCCGGCCTGCGGTTCGGGAAGGCCCATGCCTCTCTTCCCACCATCAGCGCACCCAATTATTTTACACTCATCACGGGCGCACCGCCTTTTCTGCACGGTGTTACCAACAATGCACGAAGACAAACATTGGACCGCAGGATTAAAACAATCTTCAGTTATCTTGAGGCGTCAGGCCTTTCCTCCGCCTGTATCGGCTTCAACTGGTACAAGACTCTTACCGGATCGGAACCTTCCCTCTATATCCCCGTTGAATGCTGCGAGCAGGACGATTCACCGGAGGTGCTACAATCACTCCTGCGCCTGATAAGGGCGCGCACACTCCCCTTTTTCACCCTTGCCCACTTTCTTGCTCCCGACAACGCCGCGCACCTGACCAGATCGAATAAAAGCCATTTGTATCTTGAATCCATAAGGATCATCGACCGTCTTACGGAAGAACTCTTCAATGCGATAGATCGTAATTATCCCAACACATTGATTATCATCACCGCCGACCACGGTATGAACGTAGACGGAAACCACGGCGGCAAAGATGAAGCCAGCCTGATGATACCGCTGCTGCTGCTCGCCCCCCACGGCTCGACGGCGGGCCGCGCTTTTCAGGGCGGTATATCCATAGAACGTGAAATTCATAATATCGACATCTGCACCACCATAGCTGCCGTCTCGGGGATCCCGCTGCCACTTTTCTGCACAGGCACCATTCTTTACGAACTCTTCGGGAACGAAATCCCGTTACAAACGGTTGCCGAATCAATCGACAAAAAGGAATACGTACTGGCGGCCCTGCGGGGATTCGGAGTTAAGGGATATCCCGTTACGGAGAACACGGTCCAGAGCTCTTTGATGCACGACCGCAACCTGGGTATGGAAATAGCGGACCACCCGACCAATTTTCGTATCCGTACATTGCGGTATCAGCGTATCATCGCTTCGGTGCTGTTCCTGCTTTTCATTATATGGGTGGTCACTAAATCAGTAAAAGGTGTACCCTCGATTCTGGCGTTTAATGGAATCGTGCTGATTGTTGTAGGCACGGTATCGGGATACATTGCTTCCCGAAACATCTACGACATTGCAATTGCCCTGATGATCATCACTCTTACGATCGCCTGTTTTTTATATGTTCGATTTCTGCTGGAACCGTCACTCGTGATACACATCAGCGCATACGGCACCGTAATGAATATCCTTGCGCCGATGCTTGCTGAAACAGTACTTATCTCGGCGTATTATTTCCCCTTCCTGACGCTTGTCCCTGATCCGCAAATCTTTCCCTTCAGGTTTTATTATACTGCCTTCACGACACCTTTCATCATTACCGGCCTGATTGTTTTATTCACCAGGATACGGCAGAGGAGTTATCTGATCGCCGGTAACGATGCGGGAAATTCGAGGGGCACACGGAGTGAGGTATAAGGTTAATGTCGGGCAGAATCACTACTCTTACACAACACATAATCGAAGAGCAGAGAAAGCACCCGGGCGCGACAGGGAAATTCACCGATCTGATGAATGACCTTGCTTTTGCGGCCAAACTGATCTCCCACCACGTCAACAAAGCCGGGCTGCTGGATATACTCGGGGAAACAGGCACCGTCAACATACAGGGAGAGCGGGTAAAAAAGCTCGATCTGTACGCGCACGACATCATGGTCAGTGCCCTTGGGAGGGGGGGCAATTTCTGCGCCATGGCCTCTGAAGAAGAAGAACACATTATACCCATACCGGAAGGTTATCCACGGGGCGGATATATATGTCTTTTTGATCCTCTTGACGGTTCATCCAATATTGACGCCAACGTGAGCGTAGGGACCATATTTTCGATTTACCGACGCGTTACAGCCGACTCCCGGCAATGCGCCGCGGAAGACGTGCTGCAACAGGGCAGGCGCCAGATTTGCGCCGGCTATGTGATCTACGGTTCAAGCACCATGATGGTATATTCTACCGGGAACGGAGTCAACGGCTTCACGCTTGATCCCGGTTATGGTGAATTCGTACTTTCTCATCCATCTATACGGACTCCCGACCGGGCCTCGCTGTACAGCGTAAACGAAAGCCATTACGATTTCTGGGAGAAGGGTGTGCAAGAGTATATCGATTACATAAAGCGGACAGATCCCTCGACGGGAAGGCCTCTCAACTCCCGTTATATAGGATCACTGGTAAGCGATTTCCACCGGAACCTGCTGTACGGCGGGATATTCCTGTATCCCTCCAGCACCCGGTCGCCCGGCGGCAAACTGCGACTCATGTACGAAGCCAACCCTCTCGCGTTGATCATAGAACAGGCGGGAGGAAAGGCCAGCGACGGCAAAGACAATATACTCGATATTAAACCCGAGAAACTGCACCAGCGCGTGCCGCTTTACATCGGGTGCGCCCATGATGTCGCACTGGTCGAGAGGTTTATCAAAGGGAGCGCTCATCCCGTCCCCCGAGAATGATGATCACGGATCAGCAACACCTCCCCGGTCATCAAGGAAAACATCGCTGCGTGCGGCATGGGAAAAATAAAAGTATTTTATAAAAATGCATGGACATAAACCGCGCGGTTCAGAGAAACATGATCTGTCAAGCGGGAGCTTCGCTTTCAATGAGCGCTAACGCCTTCCACAGCGGTATTGCGGTAATGCCGTATCCGTGCAAATAAGGGCATTGGCATACAGGTATCAATATTTTTATGCATACCCTTATTCACACACTACCTGATAGGGCATGAAAAGGTATTGGAAGACAGTTTTCGACATCAGCGATAACCTATTCAAAAGAGGGGCACACAATGCTGGCCAAAAGGATCATTCCCTGCCTGGATGTTAAAGACGGCAGGGTGGTAAAGGGAGTGAATTTCATTAATTTCAGGGACGCCGGTGATCCTGTGGAAAACGCAAAATTTTATGACAAAGAAGGCGCCGATGAAATTGTCTTCCTGGATATTACCGCGTCATCCGATCGCCGTGAAATAGTACTCAACATGGTAAAAAACGTTGCAGAAGCGGTCAACATCCCTTTTACCGTCGGCGGAGGTATTCGAACCGTTGACGATGTGAGAATGATTCTGGAAAACGGTGCGGACAAGGTGTCGATCAACACCGCGGCGGTACTTAATCCCGATATAATCGGCAATTCGGCCGTCCGCTTCGGCTCGCAGTGCATACTGGTGGCTATCGACGCGAAAAAAAACGAAGGAAAGGGCTGGTCGGTTTTTCTTAACGGCGGCCGGACCCCCACAGATGTTGACGCCGTCGAGTGGGCGATACGCGCCTGTGATCTCGGCGCCGGCGAAATTCTGCTCACCAGCATGGACCGGGACGGCACCAGACTGGGATACGATGTTGAACTTACCCGCACCATAGCGGATGCCGTTACCATACCCGTGATCGCGTCGGGAGGTGTGGGAACGATGGACCATATGTACCAGGGATTTATCGAAGCCGGAGCCGATGCGGTACTCGCCGCGTCGATTTTTCATTTCAGGGAGCTTGGCATCGCCGAGGTGAAAAAACACCTCGCTGAAAGGGGTATCCCGATGCGTTTAATATAGCTACAGAATCAGTACGGCCACGATTATCCCTATTACGAGGAAAATCACCGTAACGGCTATTATGATGGAGATTGTCCTTCCGGTTCCCTCCTCGGGGGAAACCCTGGCCATTTCGTACATTGCGTCCATCAATACTTTGATGTTTGATTCTGCCTCGATAATCTTCACAAAAACGCCCTTTGCGATTATCGCAAAAATGGTATAACCTGAATCCCTGTTGTACGTTATGGTCTTTATACGCGCGGTCATCGGTTTAAAGGCGTCACTCTCATAAGAATTCAGTGCCTGGGCCACCGCGACCGCTTTCGGATTTTTATCGTGTATGACCACCTTCACCCTGTCTCCGGGCTGCAGGCTCGAAATATCCCTGCCCCTTATCGGCGCCAGCACAAAACCCGCCGAAAGCACCATCTTGACCCCTTCCTGGCCTTCATGGATGTCTTCCTCATTTTCCGATTTACCGGCTTTTGCGGACTCATCCGCGCCTTGCTCCGGCACGTTCAGCGTGGAAGGATCTGTTTTATGCGTGGTCACCGAGTACAATTCGGCATCCAGTGAGGATAACGACTGGTATTCAACCTTCAGGTCGATCCGTTGCAGGTTGAAAATAAACTGGATAAGCTTCTGGAAACTGCGCTGAAGGGATATGGCGTTGTTATGCTCTATGTACCGGTTCAGGTCTTTGCAGAAACCCATGTTGAAGGTTTCACTGAGCCTGTTCTTAAGGGTGGTCGACAGGCTTTCATTATAATCCTTATTGCCGCGTAATTCAACCAGTTCCTTCTCAAACACCTTCCAGTCCACCGACGTATTCATGCGTCTGGTCATATAGGTAGGCAGTACGGCAACGCAGGAATCATACAGCCTGTTGTAAACATTATTGTAGAAAACGATGAAAACCCCGTTGAGGGAGGATGACTGAAACAATCCCTTGAGAACGTACAAATCTTTATATGAACCCGACAGCATCTCCCTCGCTTTTTCCACATCGCCGTTCACATGATGAAGAGCCAGCTTCATGCGTGCGGTCTGTTCGGATATGGAATCGAGCGAGGTGTTCTGTACCTTTTCCATTGGGTTAACGGACAGGTCCCGGTGGTTTGCTCAAATTTTTTTCTTAGTGATAACCTGTTTAATTCTATCGAGCAGCATTACACGTTGAAGGGGCTTGAGTATAAAATCATCGGCCCCCATTTTCAGCAGGTCCGCTATTATATTTTTGCCTGTGTCATCGCTGATAAAAACAATAGCCGCCCTGGGATTTTTCAGCTTGAGCTCATAGAGCATCGCGTATCCGTCCAGAACCGGCATGTCAAGGTCAGTGGTTATAAGGTCCAGATCCTTGCTGAACTTATCATACAGCGTCAGCGCCTCTTTACCGTTTTGCGCCTGGGCGAGAACCTGATACCCCTCCGATTCGAGAATCTGCACAAGCTGCTTTCTCTGGAAGTCCTTGTCTTCCACCACCATCACCTTATAAGGCCGGCCACTGGGCTTTATCCCGTCCGGCCGTTTGGTATTAAGGGTTGGAAAATCATGCTGACTTCTCATTATCGTCTCCTGGATCGATCGCCTTCTTTATTAATATAGCTTATTTTAATCCTGAAAAACAAGTACAATTTTTTATTCCTCGAAATATACATCCTGTTTGGAAAATTCCCCCGTATTCTCCATAAAACAATATTCAGGTAAATGTATTACCCTGCCGTTTTTCAATAAAAAACAAGACGTAAAAGGCGGCCTGTCAACCTATAAATAGCGCAACCCGGCGTTTTTCGTTGTATAGTATGAAACCGGGTCTTTTCCGGCTTTTCATACCGATTCCAATTCATAATCCGTTCCGCCTATTCCTATTTCGCGTGCATATTCGAGCAGATACTTCCACGGGAGATCATAGAGCTTCATCAGGTTGTCTTTCCCGGGCGCCTTATCAAATATTTTCGAACCCGGCAGAGGAACAGCGTTGTTTATCAGTTCAGCTGATGCCAGGTCCACCGCTACCGGGTCGCGGGCAGCGAGTATTCCGATGTTGGGAACAATGGGCATATCATTCCAGTAGTAACAGTCACACTGAGGGGAGACGTCCATAATATAATTAATAAAAATCCATTTCCCCGGTTTCGTTTCCATTATTCCCTTCACGTATTCCGCGGTTCTTTCATGCAGGGGTTTATGATCGGTGGTCCATATCACCGGGATGGCGTCGCAGGCGCAGATTACCGTACATTCGCCGCAGCTTATGCACCGGCTCTCATCAATGAAGGCCTTTCGATCCTGGTTGAATGAAATGGCGTCCGCCGGGCACCGCCTGATGCACATCCCGCAGGAGGTGCACTTGCCCTCATCGACCCTGGGATGCATGTCGGAATGCAGCATCTGTTTTCCTGAACGGGGGGCGCACCCCATGGCGACATTTTTCAACGCACCGCCGAGACCGTAAAGCTCGTGTCCCTTGACATGCGACACCACTATGACAGAATCGGCGTCGTATATCGCCGACGCTATCTTGATTTCCTTGAAATGCCGGGACCCCGACGTTATGGTTTTATAATCATTTCCTTTGAGACCATCGGCTATGATCACCGGCGCACCCGCAATGGAGGGGAGAAAGCCGTTAAGATGGGCGTTATCCAGATGGTCCGCCGCGTTGCTCCTACTCCCCCTGTAAAGGGTGTTCGAGTCCGTGATAAAGGGTTTCGCCCCCTGCTGACGTACGTTGTCGGCGACAACCTTCAGCACCTGGGCCGGAACATACGCAAGGTTCCCGTACTCCCCGAAATGAGTCTTGATCGCCACCAGTTCGTTCTTCTCCACTATGTTTTCCAGTCCGGCATTTTGCAGAAGTTTTCTGGTCTTGCTGAAAATATTCTCTCTGCTGTTGCACCGGAAACTGGAGAAGTATACTTTGGTCATCTGCGGATCCTCCTCACGGATGATTATACTGTTCCCCATTATGCCCGATTCTTTTACAATGGCAATAATTTTCCATTACCTTTCACTGCCCCTGTGCCATACCGGCATGATCATATTAGCACGGAAAATCCCGTTTGCTACCGTTGACTATTCCCCGCAATATCCTGTTTGACGAAAAAATTATGGAATGCCAGATTGCATCCATGAAAAAATGGACAGTACTCATGCTTTTTGCCCTGATTGTTTGTACTGCGCCCGCAAAGATCAGCGCGGCCGTTATGTTCGATCCCTCCCTGAAATGGAACTCGATCGTCACAGAGCACTTCCGGGTCCATTATCATCAGGGCCTGGAGGCATACGCGCGCCGAACCGCCGAAACAGCGGAAAAAATTTATCCATGGCTTACCCGTGTTCATAACTGGAAGCCCCGACTAAGGACCGATCTTGTTCTGACAGACAACACCGACCTGGCGAACGGATTCGCCATGCCCTACCCTTTCAACAGGGTGCAGATATATACGGTAAGACCGCCCATGGATTCGGAATTGAACAACTTTGTGCGATGGGACCAGATGATCTTCACCCATGAATATACGCACATACTCAATATGGATGCTATAAATGGACTACCCTCTTGCACACGCGACACGATAGGAAGGTTCTGTTTCCCCGGCATATTCATGCCCATCTGGGCTCTTGAGGGAAACGCCGTCAACTACGAATCCCTGCTGGAAGGCAGAGGGCGCAACAACAGTACCATGACCGATATGGTATTGAGGACCGAATATGCCGGGAACAGATTCAAGTCCATCACCATGGCCTCCCATTACCCCAGGGAATGGCCTGCCGGCAGCGTACCCTATCTGTACGGCGGTCTGTTCGTTCAGTACCTGGAGAAGAAATACGGAAAAAACAGTTTCGCTCGGATATTCGAAGACAACTCGGACAACATCATCCCCTACCTCGTAAACCGTTCCGCCAGGAACAACTATGATGAAACCTTCATACATTTATGGAAGGAGTGGGAATCCTTTCTAAAAGTCCGCTACGAACGTCAACTGAGTGATATCCTCAGTAAGGGAACACGCATAATCCGAACGATCACCGACTCGGGTTATAAGACCACCCTCCCCCGGTTCAGCCGTGACGGCGGCTGGATCGGCTTCGTCAGAATGGACGCCGGCAGGAAAGCCGTACTGATGAAATACTCTCTGCATTCCCTGAAGTTCAGTACACTCTGCGAGGTCAATTATCCCTCGTCGATCAGCATTACGGAAAAGGGGAGCATTTTTCTTACCGATGTCGAACTTCACCGTTCATTCTCCCTGTATAATGATGTGTATGCCTACACCGGCAGAAAAGAAAAACTGAGCGACGGAGGGCGCGTTCATTTTCTGGACACCGGGAAGGACGGAAGCCGATGGGTGTATATCCATCATGAGTCCGATCGCTACAGCATCAGGTTTTCCCGAAGCCACTTCAAAAATCCCACACCGCTGTTGGAAAATACCGATATACAGCTCGCCTTCCCCCGTATCTCCCCGGACGGATCAAAAACAGTGTTCTGCATCAGGGACAGGACAGGCTCCGTAGACCTTGCCCTGTATGATTCGGCGGACAATTCCATATCGAGGCTCACCTCCGATTCCTACAACGACATCACCCCCGCGTGGCACCCCGACGGGGAAAGAATCATATTCACCTCAGATCGTGACGGGGTGTATAATCTGTATGATTACACAATAGCAACCGCTGCCATCCGGCGGCTGACCAACGTGACCGGGGGGGCTTTCCATCCCGATGTTTCCCCCGACGGCAGGCGGATTGTAATGGCCCTGTACGGGCCCGGCGGTTATAATATCGCCCTCACCGATTATCCAGAAAATCCTCCCCGGATCGGGGTAGGTGCCGGAACACCATTCCCGGAAGATTTTTTTTCCGCACCGTCCGAAGAACCCCGAGGACCCGTCATACCCAAGTTCGAGAGATACAGTCCCATCAGTTCCATCGCACCACCGCTCTGGATCCCCCTCATCGGCAGTACCGAAATGTATGAAGGGCGCTATGATTTCGCCCTGGGGTTCATGCTTCCGGGCAGTGACACCCTGTACCGTCATTTTTATACCGCCATGGCGGAATATTTCACGGTGCAGCAGAGACTGCACGTAAACGCACAGTATACGTATGCGGGGCTTTATCCCGACATTATCTTAAACTATGAAAACGAGGGCATCTTCCCCGGCGACGACACGTTTCCCTGGAGCGACCGGACCCCTTATGCGCTCAAAAGAACACTCACGCAGTCAGGCTCGGTCACCTTTGGTTTTCCCATTTATTTCGTTCGAAGCGGCCATTATATTATTGCGGGATATCATTTAGAAGAGACCCGTACCGATGTGGCCATGCCCTATAACACGGGCGTAACCCGCCACAGCGATCTGCTGACGCGGTTCGGCGCCGGTTATGTTTATTCCTGCGCACTGGAATACGGGTATTCCATCAGCAAAGAAGATGGTCGAGAAATCTCGGTTTTTTCCGATATATATACCAGGGCATTGGGATCGGATCTGTCATATTTCAAGGGATGGGCGGAATACAAGGAATACCTGAAAGGACCTCTGACGAACCACGTGTTCGCGTTTACTGCAAGAGGAGGAATCGCCGAAAATAATCCGCGATACCTGTCGCCTTTCCCCCTGGGAAGGTTCGAGAAGGGAGAATGGCGTACTCCTCCCGATGATGAGGAAAGGCTCGGCATGAGGGGATATCCGTCAGGCACCCTTTACGGGGACAGGCTGGCAGTGGGTGTTGCCGAATACCGTTTTCCCATCGCGAGAAGGGATGTCGGATCAGGAACATTCCCACTGCTTTTCAGAAATCTCTGGGGTCTGGCGTTTATGGAATACGGCAATGTCTGGAACGGATCGACCGAACTGGAGGATTTCCGGACTAGTTGTGGAATTGAGCTGCATCTGAAACTGACCGTCGGTTATTTCGTGGATATTACGGGTTATGCGGGTTTTGCCAGAGGTTTCAACCGGGACGGCGAGGACCAGATTTATTTCGGGTTTGCAACCGTACTCGAAGGAGCGCTGAAGGGTAAAAAGCCGCTTGTAACCCGGTGAATACCGACTTGCGACGAATATACGCTATTTGTGTTTACTGACCCCTGTGGGTCAGGGTAACATAAAGGTACGAGTAAATATTTACAAAAAAGTACTTTATATATTTCTTTACCTGTGGTTTGTTAGCCCTGATGGAAGGGATTGATTTCTGTCACCGAGGAGTTGCATATTGGAAGGAGCACTTAAAAACCAGATATCCATTAATCCCCCCAATTTCAAGGATGCCATCAAGAACGGGGAAGATCTGTATATTCAGTTTTCGATGATGTCTTCCGATGTTGAAGCCACCATAATCAAGGTGCTGCACCGCTACCTGGAGTACTATGACATCCTCTACATGAAGGATATGCTGGTAACGGTCCTGAAGGAACTTATCAACAACGCCATCAAAGCCAACGCCAAAAGGCTTTATTTCAAGAAACAGAGCCTCGATATCCAGGACAGGGACCATTACCGGAAGGGAATGGAAACGTTTAAAGAGGATGTATTCGTCGATGCAACCGATATATTTGAACAGCTGCACGATGCCCGCCTGATCGTCAGGGTTTTCTTCAAAGTTCTTCCCGACAATCTCAGGATCAGCGTAATCAACAATATCGCCATCCTTGAAGAAGAGTTACAGAAGGTCAATTCCCGCATAAAAAAAGCTTATCAGTATGTCGATATATCCGAGGCATTTGAAGACGTGCTGGACGATTCCGAAGGCGCCGGCCTCGGACTCATCATGGCCCTGATGCTTTTTAAAAACGCCGGGTTTCCAATGGACACGCTCAGTATGGCAACCGACGGTAAACTTACCATTACAAAGATTACCATTCCTAAAAGAATGGACGCTTCGGAAATCCATGCCAAGATAGCCGACGAGCTTATACAGGAAGTGGACAATATCCCGTCATTTCCTGAAAACATAATGGAGATCCAGCGCCTTTGCGCCAATCCCGATTCTACGATACGTGAAATAGCCGAAAGTATAAAACGTGACCCGGGATTGACGACCTCCATACTGAAACTCGCCAATTCAGCCGGATACATAACAATCAAGAAAATCGAGACCATAGAAGAAGCGGTCAAGATCATCGGCACCAAGGGGGTGAACACCCTTCTGGTCGCAAGCGGTGTTCAGGACATACTTAAAACACGTTATAAAAAATTCGAAACCATCTGGAAGAACTCCTACAAAACCGCATTTTATGCACAGCGTATTTCAATGCAGCTCAAGAGGACCAAGCTCAGCGAATTTGCGTATCTATCGGCCCTGCTTTCAGATATCGGGAGAATCGTTCTGCTCTCAATCAAGCCCGACAGCGCTGAAAAAATCATTGAAATATCGGGAAACAAGAACATCGCCGATACCAACCTACTCGAGGAGGTGACCCTCGGCATCAGCCACAGCACCCTCGGCAGCCTGATTTGCAAAAAATGGAAATTCAATGAAGCGCTGATCAGGGCCATTGAGTATCACCATCGGCCTCACATGGCGCCTGAGAAATACAAGGATCTTACTTTCACCGTTTATCTGGCCTATGTTTTTACCGAGATTGAGACACGCAATTTCCGATTTGAGATCGTGGATGAAGATGTCCTTGATCATTTCAACCTCAATAATAAAAAATCTTTTGAAATGCTGCACAGCGTACTCAAGGAAGCATATGAGAGTTATACCAATCCGAAGTAGCACCCTGCATCTGTCGTTTATGTGTTATGACCCATGCCACGTGACCGTTCAGCCTCCCTGTTCATCTGAATAATAATTGACTATTTTCATTAATACTGCAGCAATTGATAATCCGCGAACAGGAGTATCAACTATGTATTTTCAGGATTTAATAGCGAAGCTTCATGAGTACTGGGCAAAACGGGGATGCGTCATCATTCAGGGTTACGACCTCGAGGTGGGGGCCGGCACATTCAACCCCGCGACATTCCTGAAGGCCCTGGGGCCCGAGCCATGGAATGTCGCGTATGTTGAACCTTCCCGCCGGCCGACCGACGGACGTTACGGCGATAATCCCAACCGGCTTCAGCATTATTACCAGTACCAGGTAATCCTCAAGCCGTCCCCGGTGGACGTACAGGACCTGTATCTCGATTCACTGCGGTACCTGGGGATCAAACTGGAGGATCACGATGTGCGTTTCGTGGAAGACGACTGGGAGTCTCCCACCCTGGGCGCATCGGGACTGGGCTGGGAGGTCTGGCTGGACGGTATGGAGATCACCCAGTTTACGTATTTCCAGCAGTGCGGAAGCTTCGATCTTGATCCAATCCCGGTTGAGCTGACTTACGGGATCGAAAGGATATGCATGTATATCCAGGGAGTGAACAGTGTTTACGACCTGCAATGGAACGCCGATGTAACCTACAGGGACGTACACCACAGGGGTGAATTCGAATTTTCCCACTACAATTTCAATATCGCCGATGTCGATCTGCACTTCAGGCTGTTCGACCAGTACGAGAAAGAATGCCTGGCGATTCTCGACCACGCGAATCCCAGGATAGTGTTACCCGCTTATGATTATGTTTTGAAATGCTCGCATGTATTCAACATGCTCGACGCCCGCGGCGCAATATCGGTCACCGAAAGGGTCGGCTATATCACAAGGGTCAGAAACATCGCCAGGCGCTGTGCGGAACGTTATCTGGAAATACGTGAAGAAATGGGGTTCCCCCTGATGAGAAATCTCAAAACGAAGGTATAGTGATACATGCCTTCAGGTTTTATAAATCTCGATAAATTTCTTGCCAGGCATAAGAAATTCATTATCTCTACCCACGAAAGCCCTGATGGCGACGGTCTGGGTGCCGAACTCGCTTTCAACGAAATTCTTGCCAACATGGGAAAAACCACCATTATTCTCAATTCAGATCCCGTACCCGAAAAATACCTGTTCATAGATCCGGGAAAAGAAATCAGGGTTTGCGCAAGGGAAATCGATCTGTCGGATAATATCGGCGAATACGCCGCCTTCGTCCTCGATACCAATGATTTCAGCAACATCGGCGTATTGCACTCTCTCATCCGAGACAGACTAAAGGAAGTATTTATTATCGACCATCACGAGGGCGGGCAGGACAAGCTCGAATCCAATTTTATAAAGGTAGAGGCCTCATCGACCTGCGAGATTATTTACAGCCTGTTCCGCTACTACGATATGGTCCCCAGTTTTAAAGCGGCACAGGCGCTGTATACAGGCATACTTTTCGACACCGGTTCGTTCAGGTATCCCAAAACATCCCCTGAGACCTTCAGGGCGGCGGCTCGCCTGGTTGAACTGGGGGTGAATCCCTTTACGGTATACGAAAAAATATATGAAAGCAATACCCTAAGCAGTTTTGAACTGGAATCGATGATACTCGCATCGATGGAAATACATTTCGGCGGAAAGATGATAGCCCTCAGGCTTACCCCCGAAATGCTCCGTAAAAGCGGGGCCAGTTTCTCAGAGGGTGAGCTTTCCATCAACATCCCCCTGACGGTTGATGGAGTAATTGCCAGTATACTGGTAAAACAGGACATAGAAGGGCCCATTAAAGTGAGCATGCGCACTAAAGGCGATTACGATGTTGCACGGATAGCCATGTCCAACGGGGGGGGAGGCCACAAAAACGCCGCCGGTTATAAATCTAAACTTGATTTCGAAGAAACGTTCCGAAAGGTAATCAATGAGGTGGGTGCATTCTTCAGGGATTAAACCTTATCGTTAAAGAAGTTCCATAAGATCGGCCACTTCGTTCTCCAGCACTGCCTTCAGTTTTCTTCCTGTTTCCGAACGGTCATCGCCTTTTCGTATTCGAATGTTCAATTCTACCGTGTTCCCCTCAAAAAACGGCGGTATGGTTGCGACTATCCCCATTCCCCGCAGTCTTGCCGTTACGTTATCAGCTTTTTCCTTCAGCCTTGAGTACCTGGGGTAGCGTATACACCGTACCCGCGCATGCAGCGTCTCGTCGGTTTTTCCGGTCCCGCTTTCCATCTCAGGGAGCAGATCCGAGAGCCCGCCGCACGCACCGTCCCTTTTTATTATATCAAGCAGCATGTCCACAATCTCCCGGAATATGTTTACCCTGATTTGAAATGATGAAACCCATGATGCAATCAGATCTATCCCTTCGCGGGGAAGGAGCAAAAGGTTCTTGATTACTTTAAAACCCATATCCCTGGTCTCGAGATAAGTATAAAGAGGAGGAGGGAAAGTAAAAACCCGCCCGGGAAGGTGAGTATCGACCGCCATATCAAGCGGCACCTGCAACCCCGACACCGCGAGTTCAACACACTCTTCTTCCGGGGCTTCCAGCCGGTCTCTCATCAGCGAAACGGCCCGCAACTTGCCCACAGGACTGATTTCACCTTTCAGGTCCCGTGCAAGTAAAAAATGTCCATATTCCCGCCATGAAAATGCATCCATCACCAATGCCGGGCATTTTTCAAGACCCAGACCCTTGACGATACTCAGTATTTCTGTGCCTGAAATTATATCCCATGATGAAGGCCCCCTGTGGAGCAGAGGTCTGGCTGGAACCCCGAAAGTTCTAATTATTTTTTCCAGCCGTTCCCTGTTCCCCGTTTTAAAGACGTCAAAGACCGTACGGTCGGGATCGATATCACCGACATGCACTTCCGCAGGGACAGCGCAGAAAAAGGATTCCATTCTCAGATCAATCCTCTGAGAAATTCATCCAGCTGGTCGGGGTAAATCAAGGTCACTTTCGAGAGCTTATCCAGATTTCCCCTCGCGGCCTCTGTCAGTTCCGATGTAGTGATAAACAGACCCTGCTTTGATTTCGAATCATTTATGGCCTGGGCAAAATTTCTCAGGGTGATTTCACCGACCAGGGTTTTCGTCCATCTTCTCACCCATATCAGTGCCTTTTCCTTGGTGGCAATCGAAACCGCGAGAAAATCGACTCCGTCGGCTTCCCTGTAGGTCTGCAGAATCTGGTCGACCTTGTATCCCATCTTGGTGACGAGCCGGTTTGCGATGATACGGAAATTCTCGGTGTCCAGTGCGATGAATTTATCCAGTCTTTCACCCTGCGCGCCGGAAGATGCCCGTGTTTCCGCACTCGATTCCCTGCCGGTAGCTATCCGGGCGGTGACCATAATATTTTTAATGTCGAACTTTTCCTCGCTCTTGAGTCCGCAGATATCCCATATAAAGCCCGGGTCAAAGGAATTGTTTATCCATTCATCTATTCCATCCATTACCGACGGTTCGAAGTCGTCTTTCTTCAGAGGATCAGTGTCCATCTCTTTGCGCAGCCGTGTGAGAAGTTTCTGGATATTGTTGTAACCCCGGTCCATCTGATAGAGCTCTTCCCAGTAGTCGAACGCCTGTGCGGTATTTTCATTCCGCAATGCGGCATATCCCAGATCGAAAAGGGTCATCATGACCTGCTCTCTTGCATCATGGGAGCGCGCGAGCGTAAGTATTTCTTCCAGCAGTCGTACGGCGTCGCCCGCCTTTTTTGATTGCAGGTGTAAAAATGCCAGAAACCTCTTTGAAAAAAATATCACCTCAAAGTCCTGGGCGTTTTCCACCACCCTGCCCGCATGCACCACCGCCTGTTTGATGTCGCGTTTTCTCTGAAGTGCGAAGGCCATGGCGAGATTGGCGGCATCGGAGTCTTTTTTTATTTCCAGTGCGGTCTTGAAATGATTGATCGCTTCGTTGATCTTCTGGTTCTGGTAACTGCACATGCCTGCGCCGAAAAAAACTTCATAATCGGTTTTGTTTATTTTAGTCAGCCGCTCGAAATACTTCTGGGCGAAATCGAACTCCTCCTGCCCCAGTGCCATGAACGACACCTGATAGAGCGCATCGGGATCGGAAGGCGAAAGGTTTAAAAGTTCAAGATACGTCTGGAAAGATTTATCCGGAATACCCTGCAGATGATACAGCCTGGACAGCGATTTGAGGACTTCCAGCTTGTCGACTTCGTAATTATACCGGTTGATACGGATGATTTCCTCAAAATGCACTGCGGCCTGATCGATCTCGTTAAGTTTTAGATATATATTCGCCAGTCGGAAATGGATTACAAAGTCTCCTGGCTTTTCCTCAAGGATCTTTTTATACTCTATGAGGGCTTCTCTAAACAGGTTTTGTTTTTCGTATTCACCCGCACGGTAGGAAGGATCCAGCTTGGGGCGCACGTATATTATATAGTAGGTCGCCAATCCCAGCACTATTATTGTTACAATCAGAAAAACCAGTTGCAACTTGTTCCTCTCATTTTAAATGGCCTACCTCAGGAATCGAATCAGCGAAGGCCATCCATTGATGATAAATACGTTGCCGATAATTTTTTTAATTATGAAATCATCTTCTTCAATTATTTTGGCCTTAAAAGGCAGGGTGATCATTATTTCCGGGGGATTGAATTTCGGCAGTTCAGTGAACCTCAACTGTACCTCGTTGCTTGATGATATTACCCTGAAATTAATAGGTCCGAACCGTGAAGGGGCGTTTTCCACAACGATCTCTTTCCCTGGCTGGAACCACTCCTCCCTCGGACAGGGGAAAAGGTCAAGGCGGTTCTCGAAATCCATGAAGAGGATACTCCGCAGCGAGGAAAACAGAAGCGAAACGGCGACCGGAGAGTCCCCCTCCCCTTTCACACCCGAACCGGTTTTCGGATTAATAAAATCCGGCAGCACAAGCCGGTCACTGCCCAGACACATAAACCTTTCAAGAATACTATAATAACGTGGATCACGCTGCATAAGTAGGTTCACCGAGTAAACCAGTGAAAGGACGACGTCCCAGCCGCCCAATGATTTTAAATAAAGAGGATACCCCTCATACAGCCGTTCCGATCTCTTTGTGATTTCACTCACCACCGCCGGGTTGAAACTTTCGCAGTGAAATGGATATCCCCCGAACAGCAGATAACCGTAAAAATCATCCTGCGGACTCGATACCCCTGGAGCGCTTTTTGGTTCATTGGTGAATTTTTTTAACCTGCTCGTTACCCTGCCGGGTAACGAGCGGTTTTTACCCACCGGGGCCTTTTCTTCGATATGGATGCCCATACTATTCAACTCGCCGGTTATAACGGCATCCAGACGCTGCGTTTCTTTTAAGAACCGCAATTCTTCACCGAAGATACCGATGCATCGTGCAAGGTAAGCATACTGCCGTAATGCAAAGTTCAGCAGTATCAGGTCATGATAATGTCCGCCCCGCATCAGATAATGCTCCAGGGTGTTATAATTATTCCTTGCCATTGTTGCGAGTGATTTTACCGATGTGCTGTATTCGAAAAGTCTCTGGGCCGCTGTTTTCAAATGCGTGAAGTTTTTCTGCAGAATGTCAAATTCCCTAGAATAGCTGAAATAATCGGCAAATGATATAAGATAATATCCGAGTTTTATCGCGTTTTCAAAGTCACGGGCGCCTGTGGTTCCGATCGTATCCAGTCGGGAAACGAGTATTTTCTCGGCTTCCGGGAAATACCCCATGCGGTTGCATGCGCTTATCAGATGATATATTTCCCTCATTCCCTCAACAGTTGAAGAAGAGACCGTTTCACTATGTCTATAAAGAAAATTAAGTATTGTACCTTTAGCCCCATATGCCCATCTCTGAACATGCCGGTCTGGAAAGGAAAGTCTGAACCCTTTCTCTATCCTCATGGACGCTAACGCGGTGTAGTTTTCCTTAACCTGATCGTATTGGAAACGTACAGGCTGTATATTTTTTCTGCCATTCAGACCGATACGGAATACCTGCCTGTTCTCACCTTTGCGTAGAGGAAAGCCCGCCGCCAGCGTAGCCATCCCGTAAGAACATTCTATACGTGGTGTGCCGGAGTGGACGGTTAAAGAAATAATATCACCGGTTTCGACGCTGCCGGTAACGATGAAATCCGGTGCCTCAACAAAGCATATTCTGTCGATTCCATTAACCCTGACCTGTCTGGATTCCTTACGGTATTCCAGTTTCCGCACACCACCGAGCATCTGGTTATCATAAGGTCTGATCGCCACCAGCAGTATGCCTTCAGTCACTGTTTTTTTCAGATTCACCGTTGTTTCCAATACGCATTCATCTATGGAAGTTTTATTGCCGAATAATGACTGGTGCAGCTCAAAATCCCGTTCCTTCCAGATTGTATTCAGTATGCCGGTGCGCCCATCCCTTATCTGGTTAACTACACCATTCTCCTGCGGTCTCAGCAACATCTCTCCCATCAGCACCCAGGTTTCGATTGAACAGCAAGCGAACGTGGTCGATATCATTCCGCAGCGGTCAATCAGCAGGGCATCGGAAGAAAGCATATTGGTACAACGTACCCAGTCCCGATGCGAGGAATTGATGAGCATCGGGAACGATAAAGGATCAAACGTATCAGAGGTTCTGTTCAATGAAGAGGAAACCCAGTAAGGCCATTTAAACGTGGGACACTTTTGGAAAATAAGGTAGTTAAACTTTCCTTCGGCGATTTGCCGGTTGATTCTTTTAAGTTTATGATCATCATAAAAGTCCGGTGTATTTTCATTTCTATTGCTGTCTGCGCCGGTTTCTTCAATTACCCGCACCACGGCGTCTTTATTAATGAGTTCAGTCATAAATGTTTTTCTTAAAAAGCATTAAGGGCTGACGTTTCTTCATCGTAAATATCGAACATGTCCATCAGCTCAACGACTTCAAATATTTTTTTAACGGCATTATTCATGTTGCATAGTTTCAGTTTGCGGTTGGTTTCCTTTAGAATCCGCATAGTTGAGACAAAAATCCTGAGTCCCGAACTGCTCATATACTCGACCTTGCCCAGATTGAGCAGTATATGGCAATCGGGCTCCTGGTTCATTATCCTGTTGAGTTCTTTTTCCACTTCTGCCGAAACATGAACATCGAGCTTTCCCTCCAGATACGCAACAACCACATTTTTCACTTTTTTCGTTTTCAGGTCCATGATTTTCCCCCGTACTATTCTTCACCGGACTTCGCCTGTTTCCTGGTCATACCCAGAGATGCCGCGGTAAATATAAGCACCAGAGCGAACACGGTTCCCAGAATTATCACCATTGAATGCCGGTATCTTACGCCGTTATATAGAAAAAGAGACCCGATCAAAAGCGGAAAAAGAATTCCTGTGTAATACACAAGACCCCGGTAACGCAGCGGATCGAAAAGCGGCAGCACCATGGCTAATCCCGTTGTCATTATCATGGCGGCAAAGCCCCGTGACATGAAAAAAAGCGGTGCAACGAATGTGTCGTATTTTACCTGATTGAACCAGTCTTCAGGGACCGGTATTCCGAATATTCTGCTGAACAGAACCGGCGAAATAAAAACGACAAGCCCTACAGCTGCATAGAGTAGCCCCGTAACCAATAATACTGCCTGCAGCATATTCGTCATTTTAGACCTCATCGGCCCCTCCCTCTTTCAGCCGGCGGCATACAAAGAAATGCCTGATCGCTCCTGATATGCTTCTTCACTGTCTGTTTTTCCTTTATCGTTTATTTCTTAATCGCTTTCAAGAACTTATTGGAGATTTCCCTGGTCAATTCCAGTATTTTTTCTACCCTGAAACGGTCCTCATTTATTTCTATGATCATATGACGCGTTGCCGCTTCATGAAGGCTTTCCTCTGAAGGCCAGCGGTCCAGAAATCCCAGGTATCGATCATAAAAATTCAGGACCCTGTTCGGAGTGAACTCAAGCTTAAGGCGGTTTTTCACCCCGAAGTAGAACAATTCCTCGATGTCCGTCCGTAACAGGTCCTCCGTTGAAACCCTGGAAAACGGATAGCCCGAATGATAGTGTGTTTTGCCGATGCGGTATGATTCGGCCACCGGATCCAGCGCAAACGAGGCACTCAGCAGTTCTCGGAGATACCCGCTGCTGAACAGCCTGGGTCTCCCTTCATCCAGTCCGGCCAGCTTGACCACGGGCAGGATGTTGAAGGTTTCTATCCGCCGATCCCCCGCAAGTTCCTTCGCGTAGCGGTATGCCCTGTGATTTTTGATTACATATTCACTGGGAAAGGTTACATCCAGCAGCGAATTGAGCCTCGCCTCTGAAAAAAACTTCAGTACCGCATCCTCATAATCATCAAGGTCTTCATTCAGCAGATACAGGGCGACAGGATAGAAACTCAACGAGGATGAATACAAAGCATCCACCCGGAGTTCAGTCGAATAAATCGCTCCGAACAGACCGGTAAGAATCACGGCGTCTTTAACATTGGTTTCACAGACCAGCGCCCTGCCGCTGCGTGTGGTCACCTGCGACAGTTCAAGGCCGCTCTCGGTCTCCGAATACTCACGGAGCTGCGGATAAAGGGATTTTTCCCTGTCCAGGTCGAGGTTTTCAAAAAGAAAGCCCCCCTCGTAGGTACCTGTTTTCCGTGCGTAGTGCTGGTTAAGGGTATAATAAACCCTCTGCCCTTCTTTCAGCACTTCGTCAAAATAACCGAAAAGCGTCTCACTGTCTTTTTCCTTTTTAATCAGGGCGAAAACAATATCGGAGAGTTCCATTACCCGGTCTCTCAGTGATTCATCCTGATGGGACAGGTCGATAATTATATAATTAAAGGTCCTGGAGAGTATGAAGAGGAGCGGTGACAGTATACCCGGATCTGCCTTTATCCTGGATCCAAAGGTAATATTCAAAAGCGACAGGTTCTCATCAACCGCTTCAATACGGTCACGTATCAATTCTTCAGTGGAACCTTCCCTGTGAAACTTCTGGGAAACGGCGCCGGTGATTTTTTTCCCGAAATTGTTGAATACCGACGCGCCCTGGAAAGACATGTCAAGAACGATGGTTTTACCCGCCTTTCCGCAACAGGCCGCCAGCAACGATGTGAAAAGAGACTTCCCCGAATCATGGTAAGGGCTGCAGACGGTTATTATTTTGCACTTCATGCCGGCGTATTTTTTGCCGACATCCGTGATTTCAAATCCCATCTTTCCGATTATACGCAAAAATCCCCTCATACCCTTGAATGAACCGAGGAAAAACTTATATATCTCGGATCCTTCAAAAAGCAGAAGCTGCGAATCAACCAGCGCCTTGATAAAACCACGATGCCTGTTCACGGTAAAGGGAATGTCCCCGAAAAACGAACCGGGTGCGAGGTAGACGATATCGTTTTTACCCAGGGCCTCAATTTCGAACATACCGTTGATTACTATTATGAACGAACCGAGTTTTTTAAGATCGAAGGTCTGTCCTTTGGAAATCAGGACGTTTCGCCCGAGTTCCCTCAAGTCGCCGAGTTCCCTGGCGGTACAATGACGAAAAAAGGGAATATGCCGTAATATCCTGTTAATGCTGTCCATGGAGGGTGATATCCATCCCGTGCTCTTTTCAGCTTCTTCTATATGTTACGGGTCCGGACCGTTCCCGTTGTTTACCGATCCAGATATACCGGATTCAGGACCGTGTTTGCAAGTCCCGTTAAGGGTTTGGTTTTTGAGTTAGTCCGCCTTGTACCGAGCGTGATCCCCATGGAAAGGCGCTAGTTTCCTGTTGCTTTGAGCAGCTTTGCTATATCGGCTTTTCCATAAAGTTCAATAGGCCGGGTATTGGAAAAATCGACGGCACTCTGTGAAAAATCACCTGAACTGATGATGATGATCCTGTTGGCGTTTTTCTGTTTCATACCCTCGTTCAGCCGCCTCAACAATTTATCCGATACCGTATCGGTGGTGCGCAATATTCTCAATATCCTGTTGGAGGCCCGCGTATTACGCCATTTGCCCTCGGACTCGGTGGCCAGTATTTCTATCTCGGTATCACTGATGATTTCCACATCCAAAATGGTATACCCCATGGTTTCCGCCAGCTTTCGCGCCGTATGTTCAAACTGGGAGAGGCTTGCGATCATGAAGTCCTTGACCCTGTCATCCTGGCGGAACTCGGCATACGATTTGAGTTTTTCCTGTACATCTTTGAAGTTCCGGTTGACCGCCGCTATCTGTTCCCAGTTCCCTATCGCCGATTGCAAATCCCTCATGTTTTCCTGTGCGGAAGCAAGGTAATAACGGAGATTGAGTTCGGTTTCACTCCCCTTGCGCGCAAATTTCAGCCCCCGCTCAAACTCGACGACGGCTTTGGGATACAACTCCCGCTCGCTGTAACAGGTGCCTTTTGCGAGAAAGCACTTGACCTTGATATCATCGCTTTTCTGGGCGATTTCGAACTCCTTGATCGCCCACTCATAATCGCCCTGCTGGCGCAGCACCAGGCCCAGGAAATAATGCGCTTTCGAGTTTTCCGGTTCGATCTTTATCGTCTCAAGAAAAGACTGCTTGGCCTCGTTGTAATTGCCCGTTCGGTAATAAACCTGTCCCAGATAATAATACGACTGTTCGTGCCTGCTGTTGTTGGATATGCTTTTTCTCAGGTATATCGATGCCTTGTCGATCATGCCGGTTTCGAAGAAGATTTTACCCAGCTCGAAAAAATGCTCATAATTCATCTGGTCGATCTTGGTAAGGATCAGGAATTCCTTTTTCGCGTCTTCAATCGCGTTTCGATCCTTGTATATTCTCGCCAGTTTGGTCCGAACATCCACTTCCCTTACCTTGTCATCGTATTTCCCCAGTTTAAGCACCTGGCGATATTCAAGAATGGCATACTGGACGTTGTCCTCTTTCATGTATGCCTCCGCCAGGAGATAGTGGGCATAGACGTCACGGTCGTCTTTTTCAAGCAGTTCAGTCAGTTTTTTTATGGCAAGTTTGGTCTGTCCGATTTCGACCATTTTTGCGATTTCTTCGATTTTGCGGGGAAAAACATAGGTTGAAAAAATATAGAGGCCGAATATACTGAAGATCACGAAAAAAACAAAGATAATAACATAGGTAACGAGCATTGTATTAATTCTCCGTCCGGGCCATCTAGAATCTAATTACCATTTCTCTGCTCCCGGAGCCTGCGGTTCTGTTCCTCCAGTTGCCGTATTTTTTCAAATGCGTCCATCAATTCCATCCTGCTGAGCTGTGAGGCGCTTTCCCTGGCCTTTGCCGTCTCGTTCGCCAGTTTAAGTTCTGAACGGGAGTACTCGATTATGGTTTCGTACATCTTAATTATCGTGCGGGCATTGTCCAGTTCCTTCTCGTTCAACTTGAGAACGTTTTCGTATCCGCTTACCATTTTCCTGTAATGTTCAAGTTCCTGCGTAACCCGGCGGTATTCTTCTTTCAGGTTCTCAAGTTCATCCATCGGCATACCTCTCTGCCGCCCAAACTCCTTGATAGAACGGGTAAGTCATCCACCAGTGCACAATTTCACCCTTCCCGTTAAAAACCATTTGACAAAAAAAAAGATTTCCACCCATTATCCTTCCACGCGGAACATCCGCATGGCTGTCGGGGGCGTAGCTCAGATGGGAGAGCGCTTGAATGGCATTCAAGAGGTCAGGGGTTCGATTCCCCTCGTCTCCACATCACCTCTAAAATAATACATATCATCCTTGTAATGTCAAGATAAAACCACCCGGTTGTTTAAGGTCCGTCTGTACTGAATCACGTATACGGTTTTAAATCATATGAATGACCAAACCGCTGCGGAGTTTAGGTTCAAACCATGTGGATTTCGGCGGCATCAGACTCCCTGCGTCGGATACTTCGATCAGATCATGTATCGAGGTCGGATACAGGGAAAACGCGACCCTGAAAGTGCCGTCATCAACCAGATTTTTAAGTTCCCCCGTACCCCTGATCCCGCCGATGAAATCAATACGGGGATCTTTTCTCGGATCGGATATTCCGAGTATCGGTTCCAGAACGCGTTTCTGTAATACTGAAACGTCAAGGCGACCCACCGGATCCCCTTCAACAATGAAACGCGGTTTCAGGCTGTACCAGCCGCCGTCCAGATACATGCAGATTTGAGACCGCTTTTCGGGTACTGGATTCGAGGTCGCTTCGACGGTATAATCTTCCCCAACCCTGGCCAGGAATTCATCAACCGAGAGACCGTTCAGGTCTTTTACCACACGGTTGTACGCTAAAATCTTCAGCTGGTCATGGGGGAACACCACTGACAGGAACCATTCGTGTTCCCCTGCGCCGGCTCGTTTTCTTCTTTCCATTCCCACCCTGACCGCGGAAGCCGCGCGGTGATGTCCGTCGGCGATGTAAAGGTCTTTCGGCGCCAATAGTTTCCTGAACCCCTCTATCAAACCGCCGTCACGGATTATCCTGATCACGTGCCGCACCCCGTCCGTTGCGGTGAAATCATACTCGGGTGTGATACCGGCCGCCTTCGTGTAAAGGTCCCTTCCCGCGCCGTCCTCGCGATAGAAAGTAAAGACCAGGCCGGTCTGAGCGCTGAGGACGTCCAGGTGCCTCATGCGGTCCCGTTCTTTGTCTTCGCGGGTAAGTTCATGTTTTTTTATAACGTCATTCAGATAATCGTCTATACTGAGACAGGCCATCAGCCCCGTCTGTTCCCTCCCGCCCATGATGAGCGTGTATAGATACAACACAGGGTCCTTTTCCTTTTTCAATACGCCATCCGCAATGAACCGTTCCAGGTTGGCTTTTCCTTTTTTGTATACCGCGTCGTCGTAATGATCGATATCGGACGGCAGGTCCACTTCGGGTTTCGAAATGTGGAAAAAACTCTTCGGGTTTTTATCGGCGATCATCCTTGCTTCTTCGGACGATACCACATCGTACGGAAGCTCCGCCACCATTGCCGCATCCGAAGGGGAAGGCCTGTAACCCTGAAATTCCTTTATCTGTGCCATGCTGCCTCGCCGGTTAAAAATTGTATCCGGCAATTCTGCGAATGAAAGAGTTTTTTGCAAGAAATTAATGCGTTGATTACAATGACCGGGATATTCCGTATGCCCGGGTTCTTGCGCCGGGCAATACAACCCGGCGCATCACCGTACACAAACCATGGTTGTGTTTGTGCCGTTGTTCAGGAATGAAGTTCATTGTAAACAGCAGATAACCGCGGATTAAGGAAAAAAACGCTGTTACAGAAGGGGTTCCGGACGCCGCCTGCCGGTGGATTCAGAACTCGTCGCCGTGGATGGTGACGAATTTTTCAACCACAAACTTTTTCTTTCCCGCCGGGACCGTCACCACCACCTCATCACCCTTAATTTTGTTCTGCAGGGCCTGCCCGTAGGGTGTCGAGATGGAAATCTTCCCATCGGCGGGTTTCACCTCATTGGGCGCGACAAAGGTAAACACCATGGTGTCGTCGCTTTCAAGGTCCCTGACGGTAACGGTGGATCCGAAACCTATCCTGTCCCTGGGGATGTCGCCTACGCTGAGGTTTTGAAGCTGGCTGAGCTGGCTTGAAAGCTGGGTAATACGGGCCTTCACGAATCCCTGTCGTTCCCTCGCGGCGTGATACTCGGCATTTTCCTTCAGGTCGCCGTATGCACGAGCCTCGGCGATGCGCCGCGGTATGTCCACTTTAAACTCATAGTTGAGCTGTTCCAGCTCTTCCTTTATGTGTTTTCTTTTCAGTTCCAGATCATCACTCATTCCGCAGCTCCTTTCCTGAAATCACCCGCATAATTTTCAGTTAATAATACTTATCCCCCCGCTGACCGGGGGGATATGCCTTCTTGTGTTGTACAGTTCTTACGCCGATACGCGGCCGATTGATTCCGCCGTTACTGTTTATTGATCTTAATGATCAGTTTCACCTTTTTTTGCGTGTCTTTCTTGACGTCGAACCCGTCGTCCCTGAGAGTCTTTTCGATTTTATACGACGTAAGGTCAATTATTTTTTTTTCCATCGAGCACCGGTCCGTATTTTCTCACGCCTGCATCCCGTCATCAAACGGGAATCGGGACAACCGTCCCATTATTCAATTTCGGCTTTTGCGGCGGTGGATTTAAAATTTTTTCCATCGTCTGGAATAATCCGTATCATAACGGGCTCATAAGTATTATGCCGCTGCCACATCCCGGACACCACACGAATTGCCGCAAAAGCGAGTATTAAACCGGCCAGTCCCCACAGCGCCCCGGAAAGGTCTTTATCCAGTCCTAAATAATGATGGAGCCTGAACCCCGCGGTGATGCCGCCGATCATCATAATCACCGGCACAAGATATAAAAGCAGCGAAATCCTTACGACCGCCTGCACCCTGACGACGAACTCGACCGCATCGCCCGGCCTCGCCATCAAGGTATTACCGACCCAGATTTTCCTTTTTCGGTCGTCGCCGCCCAGCATGCACGAATCTTTTAAGGCACAGGAACCGCATCCCGCATTGGGCGCCGCCGAGAGCAACGCCCTGTTCCCTCTGACTTCAATAACGGTGCCGCATTCACCCTGCATCGCGCGTTTCCGCCTCCCCTTTTACGCCCCAAATACGGTCCCTGAGTCCCGACGCGCGGGCGGTTTTATTCATCACGGCAGTTTCAAACACCTGCGGGGACGACCATATCTCCAGGAAACGGCGTGCGCGGGTTATTCCGGTATATATCAGTTCCCTGGTAAGCAGCGGATAATGCTTTTCGGGCAGTACCAGCAGCACCCTGTCGAATTCCGATCCCTGGCTCTTATGTACGGTAAGACTGTAGGCCGTTTCGTGGGGGGGCAGCAGAGGGGTCGGCACTGTTTTAACCGATCCCTCGGGCGTCAGGAAGAAAGCCTTTATTCTTCCATCGGTCCCGTCCTTGAACGCTACCCCCATGTCCCCGTTGTACAACCGCAACGCGTAGTCATTCGCCGATATAATCAGCGGCCGTCCGTGATACCATCGTTTCCTCGGATCGGCGAGACCGCGTTCCGCGAGTATATGCTCCGCCATTCTATTAATGTGCTCCACCCCGAAAGGCCCTTTACGCATGGCGGCCAGTATAACGAACCTGCCCAGGCTCCCTATCGCTTTTTCGGGTGTATCCACCGAAATGTATTCTTCCAGATACTGTAGTATCCGCTCTTCCAGGCGCGTGCGGAGGTTCCCGCCGTGCACATCGCCGCGGAATCCGAGATCAGGGTAATCACCTCCGGACAGGATATCGAGGGCCGCATGTCCGTCTCCCCGCCTGACCGACGCGGCCAGTTTGCCGATACCGCTGTCTAGACCGAAACGGTAGCTGGTTTCCAGCACCACCAGGGAATCAACCATAGGCGGTACATTGTGGTCTTTCCCGGCCGTCGCGTTTTTAGCGGCTTTTTCCCCCGTCCTTCGGCCCTCTGCGGCCACGCCTGGCGGCAAATCTCCCGGCGCCCCACTCCATGCGCAGATATCGCCGAACGCGGCCCCCGATTCGACCGATGAAAGCTGGTCGCGGTCGCCAATCAGGATTACTCGCGCTCCCGGGCGTATCGCCTGGAACAGTTTCGCGAGGAGCGGAAGATCCGCCATGGAGGTTTCATCGACTACCACCACGTCGTGCGGCAGAGGGTCTTCCCGGTTGCGTCGGAAATAGGGCGACCCCGTAATGCTTCCCAGCAACCGGTGGACCGTGGAAGATTCCAGCGGCGCCGATGACCTGACGTTTTCATCGCAGGGGATTTGCGCCATCGCGTCCCCTACCGCCTCCTGCAGCCGGCGCGCGGCCTTTCCGGTGGGAGCGGTCAGGGCGATCAGCGGCTGCTTTCCGCGCGCAAGAAACTGCTCTGCCAGAAGCACCAGTATCTTCGCCACGGTCGATGTCTTCCCGGTACCCGGTCCGCCGGAGATGACGCAGAACCTGCGCAATACCGCCGTCATCGCCGCGATTCTCTGCCGGTCGGGGGAACCAGACCCCTCGGTGAATATCCGGCTGAGTCCGATGTCAAGCAGGTTCAGGTCCACATCGTCAGCCGCGAGCGCGGACCTTTCCAGGATTTCACCGGCCAGTATTTTTTCATAAAGATAATACCGGTAAAGGTAGAGCCTGCCCTTCTCGTCCATCACGAGGGGACGGCGGTCACCGCCGGTACTCACCACCGGGCTCTTGCGCAGAGACGAAATCCATTTTTTTTTGCCGGGGAGCGCAAATCCCTCCCCTTCCATCTCTACGAAATCAGAAAGCGGTCTGCCCGCCGCGAATGGCAGGTCGAGGCAGACGTCACCCCGCCCGGTCCGGTGGCTCACCAGGAGCGACGCGACACAGAGTTCCGGGTTCTCCTCACCCGCAAGCCGCAGCATGAACCGGGCAAAGGCGCGGTCCAGCGGTGTAAACCATTCAAGATATTTCTGTAAATCGCTTTCCATTATGCGCCTTCTCCGCTGAACAGGCCGCTTAACCCATACACCAGGGACTCACCTGGACGATCATAATATATTCCCCGTTGCATACCGGCAACGGGATCTATACCCCTGAGGAAGAGATAATATACCCCGCCGAAGTGTTTTTCATAGGAATAATCCCTGATCCTGGAACGCAGATAGCGGTGTAACGCGACGGTATACAGGTGATACTGCAGATCGTACCTGTGCTGTTCCATGACGGCACGAAGTTTTTCACCCAGGTAGGAATCGGGATTGCCGCCCAGGAGGTTTGATTTCCAGTCCACTATGAAGTATTTTCCCTCCCACCGGAAGACCAGGTCGATGAACCCGCGCATAAACCCGCGGCAGGGAGAGAATTCCAGTCCTTCGATGCTTCGCGGCAGTCCCTCCGCCTCCCCGCGCCCATGGGCTCGAAATACTTTTTTCAGTCCCTCAGGCGCAAGCGCCTCAAGGGGAAAATAAAACTCCATCTCATTGAGCCGTTCCTCAGTCCGGATGCCTCCGAGGGTGAGTCTGCCATCCGGGTTCAGCGGTACATTCAGCACACGGCGCACCATCGAGGCGATGTCTTCCAGCCACCCGGGTCCGTACCCGTACCGTTCGAGTTTCGTTCCAATGACCTCTGCCAGATAGTCGTCTTCGGTGCGCGTGTAATCCAGTTCTTCTAAAAGGTCGTGAAAAAAAATGCCGGCGGCGGTTCCCGCGGGGAAGCGGGACAGACCGTCACCCGGGGTTACCGCCGGGGGCGCCATTATGTCCCGGTCATGGTCGCGTTCGTCCTCTGCACGCATCGAGCCGGCGGACAGTGACGAGTAACTCGAAATGCACCGGTCCCTGCTTATGCGGCCGGTAAATTCGCGGCATACGAGTCTTCCGGTACCCGGCACTGAATGCGCGAAGGGCACCCCTCCCGCGCCCGGAAGCGCCGATACCCTGACCGCGCCTTCGGAATTCTTCTCCAGTCGGCGCAGTTCGTTCAGTATCGCCGGTTCATCCATCCTTCCCATGCGGTCGGCGAGCATATCGACCGCCGTTTTTTCGTCTACTTCGGGCGGACGGTGAAAGACATAGGCGGGTGCAGAGATATCGGCGGTATTGATGAGACCCCATGCAAGGTACAGGCGGCATCGCGCCCTCGTAAGCCCGACATACATGAGCCGTACGCTTTCGGCAAGCTCCTCCAGGTCGGCCTTTTTCTGGTGCAGCCCTATGTCGGCCGAACCCAGGTCCAGTATAAGCCGCTCCACGGGGCCGTCGTCGGGATCACGTCCGTGGAAAGTCAGTTTTTCCCGGTCGGTTTTTATGCCGCCCCAGAGGAAAGGGCAGAATACCACCGGGTACTGCAATCCCTTGCTGCGGTGCAGCGTTACCAGCTTCACCGCCTGCTCGTCGGTCTCGAGCCGCAGCTCTTCTTCTTCGTTGCGCTCTTCGGCCGACCCGCGCTTCCCTTCCAGCCACGCGATGAGCGCTTCCATGCCGGGCCTTTTTTCAGATTCCTGCCGATGCAGCATCTCTGCCAGATGCAGCAGGTTGGTTATTTTTCTTTCCCCTCCCGGAGCGGCGAGCAGTCGCCGGTGCACATCCTCCTCCCTCAGCAGTTCCCTGAACATGCCGATAAACCCTCGGGTGTGCCACAGTTCGCGATAACGGGCGAAACGCTCCATCACCGGCTCCCCCGGGGTATCGTCGTTCATGAGCCTGAAAATTCTTTCACCCGTCCATCCGAAAATACCTGTTCCCAGCGCCGTTCTCACCCTCGAGCCGTAACCCGTGTCGGCCACCGCGGTCATAACCCGCTGGAGTTCGGATGCTTCCACGGTGGAATACACGCTGTCGGTACCGTAGAGCACGCCGGGTATGCCCATCCTTGCCAGTTCGCGGTGGACGATTTCAGCCTGGTACCTCTTGCGCACCAGGACGGCGATGTCTCCCGGCGCCAGGGGTTTTTCACCGATCACGGCGGAACCCTTTGCCCCCAGGGACACCAGCCTGCTTATTTCGCCGGCCACCGCCTTCGCGATGCAGGATTCCGCTTCAGGGACGGGTATTCTCTTTTTCCCTCCCCCGGCCGCGGAGAGCGGCAGATGCCACAGTTGCATGGGAGCGGGATCGATTTCGTCACAGCGCAGCCCGGCAACTTCATGAGGTGCCGGGTCCACCGGAGGAAATCCAATCAGTTCGTCACTGAACACGAAAGGATTTTTATTCACTTCCATAAACACCGTATTGACCGCACTGACCAGTTCCGGTACCGACCGCCAGTTCAGACCCAGTGTCGCCCTGGAGGAGGACTCCCTGGCCGCCTGCATATAGGCATAGATGTCGGCCCCCCTGAAACGGTAGATTGCCTGTTTGGGGTCTCCGATCAGGTACATCAGGCATCCGGGCCGGTCGAAAATTCGGGTGAAGATTTCATACTGGATAGTATCGGTGTCCTGGAATTCGTCGATCAGGGCCGCGGGATACCGCCCGCTCACCGCAGCGGCCAGAAGTTCGCCCCCGGGGCCCTGCAGCGCACGATGCAGGCCGGCTGTCAGATCGCTGAAGGAACGGGTGTTTTTCAGGCGTTTTCGTCGCGCGATTTCGTCACCGGCATACGCGAAAAGGCTGAATTTAAAATTCACCAGATAATCGGCGAAGGTGCTTTGCACCCTTTCGAGCAGATTATAAAGCCCGTCGCACAGATCGAAGAAACGGTGATGGGCAAGGTACTCGGCGTCACGCGCCTCCCTCAGCAGACGGGAACGGGTGAAATACTGCAGCTGGTTGAAATCCGCTGAAAAATCGCCGCCCTCAAGGAACTCTTCGAGTTTCTTTAAACGCCCCGCGGTCTGGCTTTTTTTGTAGGAATCCCCTTTGAGTTTCCCCTCCTCGACCATCGATGAGTACAGCCCCGCGACGGCTTTCCCCTCCTTCTTCCACAATCCCCGCATTTCGCCGAACAGCGTACGCGCCTCGCCGAGACGGAGCTCTATCTCGCCGGCATCAAAGGACGTGGGGCGGGGTATGACATGCAACCCGGGATTGTCCATATACAGCCTTACCAGGGGAATAAGCCCTTCAGCGGAAAAGTATTTCATTCCATAACGGTAAAGGAGGGGATGCCCCTCGTAGAAGCTTATGCGCCAGAAGTCCTCGACGACCTCACGTATCACCCCTGCCTGGTCGGCGGCCAGTTCGGTATCAAAGAGGTGCCCGCTCTCGAAGGCGTTTTCCAGAAGTACGCGCCGGCAGAACCCGTGTATGGTATATACGGCCGCCGCGTCGAAGAAGTAGAGCGCCTGCCTCAGCCTGCGTATCGCGTCACGCTGCCCGTAAAAACGGCTCTCGAGCGCCCCTGGTATGGACTCACCGCCGGGAGCCGGCCTGCCCGAGAGAATCTCCGCGGCGGCCTTCAGTTTCAGCCTGAGCCTCTCCCGCAGCTCTCCCGTCGCCGCCACGGTGAAGGTCACCACCAGTATGCGGTCGACCATGAGCTCTTTTTCAAGCACCAGCCGCAGGTACAGGTCGGCGATGGTATAGGTCTTCCCCGTACCCGCGCTGGCCTCCAGCAGGTGCGTTCCGTTCAGGGGGCCGTCCATGATCTCGAAACGCTTCACTTTTTTTCCTGCCGTTCAAGAAGGGGAAAGTATATCGATTCCGCCAGACGCATAAACTCACCCTCCATGTTCAATACGCCGCCGGTTGTCAGTCTGACCGCGGGATCTGCCCCCTCGCCTTCGGGAGCGCCGGTGTAACGCTCGCCTGCCCATGCCGAGCGGGCCCCGGCCAGCGCGCGTTCACGATCGCCTTTATCATGCAATTCCAGGGCGTAGGCAAAGGAGGTTTTAGGATAAAATGCCGGCGGCTTTCTCATGCCGCGCAGAAAGATTTCAACAAGCATGCGGAGGATTTCCCGGGCGTCCGCACACGGCGCCATGAGCCAGACGCCGTCGCTGCACACCATCGCCGTGTTCATCGGTCCGGAGGCGCCGTTCGCCGCGTTCAGGACCAGGTGCAATATCCATGCCCGCAGGCGCCGCGCCCCGCCGCCCTTTCCATAATCATGGATGATATGCCCGCCCTTATACAGGCCGTCGATGGACCCGGAAACATAATATCTTCCATATTCAAGCCTGATATCAACGGGTTCGCGTTTATCACCCCCCCGGCAGCGCATGATGTTCCCGGCGAAATCCTCCACGGCGGGGAGCATCTGTTCGAAGAGTGCTTCCCCGGGCACCCCGAGGGGAAGCCTCCCCGCGGCACGGTAGACCGGCATCCGCTGCCGCATGGGACGTCCTTCCAGGTAATCTCCGCAGAGCTCATTGCCCATAACGTAGCGGTCGATACCCGAAAGCTCGAAGGGTTCCTTTTCTTCCAGCGAAACATCTTTCTCGACAGGCCGCATGCCCAGGCGTTCTTCCAGGAATGTACGGGCGGGGTGGCTGAAAAAACGCAGCAACAGCCCCAGGGGTATTTCTCCGGGAGGCAGTTCAGGCAGTTCGCTTTCAATAAACGGTTTTTCCATGTCCGCGGCGGGACGTTCCGAAGAGGCGGCGCAGAACATGCGCGAATAGCTGTAGAGTCCGGAGTCTCCGGAAAAATACCGCGGGCTGAAAGCCTGAAGCGGGTGCGTCACGCTAAGGTGCTCACGCACACTCCCCCCTTCGATCTGAAAAGCCCTGTCGCAGTAGTCGAGCAGTTCCGAGACCACCGGCGACGGCGGCAGAGGGGTGTTGTCCCTGAGGCTCTGCCCGCGGTAGCTGATGTAGAGCCTCTCCCTGGCCGAGATAAGGGTCTCCAGGAAAAGAAAACGGTCCTCGTCCCTTATTGATCGGTCACCCCGTACGGGTGACGACGCGATGATATCGAATCCCGGCGCCGGAGGATTGCGGGGGAAAACGCCGTCATCCATCCCCAGCAGGCATATGACCCTGAAAGGGATGCTCCTCATGGGACGCATCGCGCAGACGGTTACCGCTCCCGAGAGGAAGTTCTTCAGCGTTTTTCTCTCGTCCATTTCATTCCGCAGCCAGTGGCGCAGCACTTCCGGTTCAATGATCTCGGTGCAGCCGGCTTTCCGGTGTTCGTCGTCGAACCGCCCGATAATGTCTTTTATGGTTGCGCCTTCCCCTCCGTCTTCATCGGAGAGAAACAGTTTTTCCATCAGATCGGTCAACAAAGCGCGCCATTCAGCTGTCTTCTGAGGGAGGTTGAGTTTCGCCGCGCAGCCGCAGAGCGCGTCGAAAAACTCGACGAATTTTCCCAGGGTCGCTGCGTTGGATCCCTCTACGTGATCGTAAGGCAGTATTTCACGGTAGAGCTCACGGTCGCCGCCGGGGAGGGCATACCCCAGCAGTAACCGGTCGATGCCCGATCTCCAGGTATTCTCACCAAGGGCGGGAAGACCCAGATCCCGCCGGTGGGCCGCGTCTATGCCCCATCGTATCCCGGTTTCCCTTACCCAGCGGACGATGGTCTCTATTTCGTAATCATCTATATCGAAGCGGCGGCGGATCTCGGCGCACTGCAGCAGGTCTAAAACCCCGCCCGCCTCGAAACGCCCCGGTGCCATTTCCAGTATGTCCATAAACGCCGAGGCCATACGGCTTCCGTCGCGAAACGTGCGGTCGGCGACAGCCACGGGAACGGCCTCGTGCTCTTTTTCCGGCGAACCGAAGACCGCCTGCACCAGCGGCGCGTACGTCTCTATAGAGGGGGTCATGATCGCGATATCGCCGGGTTCCAGGGTGGGGTCGCAGTTGAAAAGGTCCAGCAGATAATCGTACAGCGCTTCCACCTCGCGCATGGGACTGTGACATGATGCGACGCGGATCGTGCCGTCCTCGGCAAGGGCTTCAGGCGACAGGGCAAGGGCCGGAGGATTCTCAATGCCGAACCGGTCATGCCCTGAAGAGGCGCCGCGCTCCACCATGGAAAGGATGTCGTTCTGTACCACGCGCAGCATTCCCGCTTCGCCCCCCGCCCCCGGCCCGTCCCAATCCTCCAATGGGTCCAGAAAGGGGTCCATTTCAAGCAGCAGCGTGAGAAAATCACGTCCGGTCCTGCCCAGCGAAGCGAGCAGGCTGTTCCCTTTTTCCAGGTACAGATCCTCTCCCGGCATACGCTGTTCCATGCGAAAACGCTCACGCTCGTTTTTCACCTCACCCCAGTATTCCCTGCATGGGTTCAGGAAAAAAACATTGATCTCGCCGTGGGCCGAGAGCGCCCTCAGCGCTTCCAGGTGCAGCCGCGGAAGCGAAGAGATGCCGAACATGGATATCCGCCGGGGGAGCTGATAACCGGCGAAGAGATCGGGTGACCCCAGCTTCTGTACAAAATCCGCCAGCATGCGTCCACGGTGGGTCCTGCCGGCGCCTTCCAGCAAACGTCGCCACAGCCGGGCCTGCCAGCCTTTTTCATTTTTGTTCTCCCATTCCAGCATCATGGCAGGCCGGTAGGCCAGATACTGCGAGAAGGTGTCGGTGAGACGCTCCGCGAGCTGGTAACGCTTCAGCTGGCTTTCGCCCCCGGCCAGATAATGCTGCAGTTCGGGGAAGTCCTTCTCCCTCGCAAGCTGCGGCAGCAGCGAGAACATTCTCCATCTGATCTCCTCTTCAGCCGGGAGCGATTGTACAGCTTCATCGCCGAGCACAAGGGTAAACAGATACTGAATCATCCTGTTCGGGAAGGGGTACTCGCAGTTGGCCCATACGCCCAGCCGCAGGGAAAGCTGCTGCGAAAGCCAGCGTTCCATACCTATGGGCTCCACCACGATGATTTCCCTTTCCAGGGGATCGAGCGGGTCATCGCTTATGATTCGGGCCAGCCGGTCGGCCAGAAGCTCGAGCCTGTTGCTGCTGTAGAGGTGTATACCGGGCATGGTTCAGGTCCAGTCGCAGAACTCCCTGATGTATTGAGGTCCCCGACCATGGGACGCGATGGTTTAAACTATGAAGAATTCTTCAGGGCCGGTCAACCGAATTTATAGTATTCCTTGAATATATCCGCAATACGGTTCAAAGAAAGACCCGCGAGGTTTATGTATCCGATTTCCGCTCAGACACCGCGCCGCCCCTCGAGCAGGGTCCTTTCTATGTATCGCCCTACATCCTGAACCTCGTTCCTTCCGAACGTCGGCAGGGACGAATCCGTTTGATGGTCGCACACCAGGGCGGTGATATTCTTCACGCCGCTGCGAAACAGGGGCTCCTCCCCGCTGTCGCCGATCACTTCTATCTTCGATGCTGAGCTTTCACGGTCCCCCTCGATGATGACGAGGTCGGCATCGGGGAAAAACCGGTCGGCCATCCGCTGCGGGGTCATGTCCCCTTCATGGTCCGCGAACACGGCGAAGGAATTTACGTTGATAATGCCCGCTCCGGCCGCTCCGGCCTCCCGGTAACGCCATGTGTCCTTGCCGGGATGGTCCACCTGGAATTCATGGCGCAGATGTTTAATGATTGAAACTTTAAGCCCCTTTCCGGCGAAATAGCCTATCAAGCCCTCGATGAGGGTGGTTTTGCCGGACCCGGACCTTCCGGTGATTGAAATTACGGGAGGCATATGTTTTTTTAATACGGTATGGTTCCCTGATGTCAAGCGATTATACCATGAACCTGCGCCATGGCTGAACTCATCGGCAACATAACCGGGTGCATTATCGCCGGAGGGGCCAGCACGCGTTTCGGGCGGGACAAAACCCTCTATTCGTACCGGGGCATGCCCCTTATAGAAAGCGTTTTGACTACACTCAGCACCGTGTTCAGGGACACCATGATCATCGCCGATGACTGCAAAAAATTCCGCCATTTAGAGGCGCCCTGCGTCCCGGATATCGTTTCAGGAAAGGGCCCGATCGGCGGACTGCACACCGCCCTCTCCGTATGCGAAACCCCGTATGTTTTCGTCACGGCGTGTGATATGCCCTTCCTCAATCCCGGCCTGATCGCCTATATGTGCGGGCGTGTATCAAATTTCGACATCGTCGTACCCTTTGTCAGGGGGAATTACGAGGCCCTGCACGCGGTGTATTCGAAAAACTGCGCCCCTTACGTCCGCAGGGCCATTGACGCGGGAAAGCGCCGGATCGTCTGCTTTTTCGACGAGGTTGCGGTGTTGAAAATAGATGAGAACGAAGTTTCCCGTTTCGATACACCGGAAAAGGTATTCAAGAACATCAATACGATAGAGGATTTGAATAGATGACCGCCTGCATGGTTTATTATGGGCGCCTCTTAAAATTAGTATTTTTCGAAATACCACTATTGAAAATTCCGATTTTTCCACTAACATGTGCCCACAAGGGAACAACCGGAACGTAATAATTAGAGGTTCCCTTATATTTTTTTTCTCAATTTACCACTTTTTCCGATAAAACACTTGACAGATGACGGCATTGTACACTATGAACACTGTCATTGTATTTACTGAATTAATATCATGAAAAGAGCGACACACAACGTTCAGATGAATTGGTGGTGGTGGACCAACCGAAGGGTGTCCACCGTTTAGACGTTTATACACGGGAATTTTAAAGCCGTGGGTGGGCATCCACCCGCGGCTTTTTTATTTTTGGCCCTGAAGCCGCGGGTTCGTGCAGACACCCGCGGCTTTTTTTATGCCCGCACTACGAAGATCAGGGAGAAGGAATCTATGTATCCGTCACTGGAAGAAACAGGGAAACTGGCAGAACGTTACAACCGCATCCCTCTTTACAGGGAATTGAACCTGTCGGGCCTGAACATGCTTTCACTGCTCAAGGCACTGCTGGCGAAAAAGGACCTTGTATTTCTTGAAAGCGCGAGAGAAAACCGTACCTGGAGCCGCTTTTCGTTCCTCGGTCTCAATCCGCGCAAGATAGTATCATGCCTGCCGAACGCCATCCTGGAAACCGGTCCGGAAGGGGCGGTGCGGGTCAAGGCGGACTTTTTTGAATACCTGGAGGATGAAACCGTAAGATACACCTCTCCCACCTTCACGGATTACGGCCCGTTCAACGGCGGATACGCCGGTTTCTTCAGCTATGAGCTGGTCAACTCATGCGGGATCCTGAGACGCCCCCTGCCCGCGGACCCCGATACCCCCCTGGCCATGCTGGCGCAGATCGAGGATTTCATCGTGTATGACAATATCACTGACCGGTATTCGATATCTACACCCCTCTATGTCGACAAAGCGGGACAACTGGAGCAGCGTTACCGCGAAGCCGCCGCGCATCTGGAAAAACTGGAAAAGAACATTCTCTATCTCATCGATTCGTCCCCCATGCCGTACCTGCCGTCAAGGCCCGGTGAGGTGCGGCTGGTCCATCGCGATGACAGGGACGCATACATGAAGAAGGTACACACAGCGAAAGAACAGATCGCCGCCGGTGAGGCCATACAGGTGGTGGTAAGCACCCGCACCGATATAGCCGACAGGATCGATCCCCTCCGTTTCTACATGAAGCTCCGCTCCCTCAATCCGTCCCCTTACATGTTTTTTTTGAAATTCAACGATCTGCACGTAGTGGGAAGTTCCCCGGAGATCCATGTGAAGGTGGAAGGACGAAAAGCGACCCTGAAACCCATCGCCGGCACCTCGCCGAAGGGAACTACCGGCGCCGAAAACGACGCCCTGAAAGAGGCGCTCCTTTCAGACCAGAAGGAACGCGCCGAACACCTTATGCTGGTGGACCTGGCCCGCAACGACCTTGGACGCATAGCATCGCCCGGTTCCGTCGTCGTGGACAGTTTCATGCAGGCCGAGGAATATTCCCACGTGATCCACCTGGTATCGACGGTGAGCGCCGATCTTTCCCCCGGGAAGAACTGCGTGGACGTACTGAAAGAGACTTATCCGGCGGGCACCGTTACCGGCGCGCCGAAGGTACGGGCAATGGAGATCATCAGCGACCTGGAGTCCCGTCCGCGGGGCATTTATGCCGGCGCCGTGGGATATATCGGATACAACGGCATAATGGATACCTGCATTACCATACGCACCGCAGTTTTCAACGGACGCGAACAGTACCTCCAGGCGGGCGCCGGTATCGTGTATGACAGCGTTCCCGAAAGGGAATTTGAGGAAACCCGGAACAAGCTGCGCGCTCTCGCCATCAGCCTGGGATACGCCCTGGGAAAGGAGGCGGCCCTGTGTTCCTGATGATCGACAACTACGATTCGTTCACCTACAACCTGGTGCAGTACTTCCAGGTGCTGGGTGAAACCATGGAAGTTCTGAGAAACGACGCCCCTGTCGGGAAGATCGACCCTGCCCGTTATACCGGCATCGTACTGTCGCCGGGGCCCTCGCATCCCGTCAACTCGGGGACCACACTGGACATACTCAGGGAGTTCCGGGATGTGCCCATACTGGGGGTGTGCCTGGGCATGCAGGCCATAGCCCATTTCTTCGGCGGTGAGGTGGTGCGCGCCCGCCGTATAATGCACGGCAAGGTAGACAGAATAAGCCACGACGGCGGCGATCTGTTCAGGAACATACCGCGGGAATTCAACGCCGTCCGATACCATTCACTCGTGGCCTCACATGAGGGACTTCCCGAATGCCTGGAAGCGGCGGGGTACTCGTCTGACGGCGAGATCATGGCGCTGAGGCACCGGGACCGTTATATTTGGGGAGTACAGTTTCACCCAGAATCCCATCTTACCGAACACGGGACGACCATCATCAAAAACTTTATTGGAGGCGCATATGAACGTACACACATACATTAAAAAACTGCACGACGGGGAAACCCTTTCAGAGGACACGGCGCATAATCTGTTCAATGCCATATTCACCGGTGAGGTCTCGAACATACAGCTGGCTTCCATACTGACCGTCATGAAGATGCGCGGCGAGAGTTCCGAGGAGATCGCCGGGGCGGCGCGGTCGATGCGCGAACACGCCGTCACCCTCCCCCTGAAGAACGTCGCGTTCTTCGACACCTGCGGAACCGGAGGGGACAATTCCCATTCCTTTAATGTTTCCTCCGCGGTTGCTCTGGTGCTGACCTCCATGGGAGTACCGGTAGCCAAGCACGGCAACCGCTCCATGACCAGTAAGAGCGGGTCGGCCGATTTCTACGAGGCGCTGGGCATACCCATTGGATTGACCGGAACGGCGGCCGTTGATTATTTCAACCGGCACGGATTCATCTTCCTTTACGCGCCCAATTATCATCCCGCCATGAAACACGCGGTGCCGGTGCGCAAAGACCTGGGCATACGCACTATTTTCAACTTTCTGGGGCCGCTTACCAATCCCCTGGGTCCGCGCAGGCAGGCGATCGGACTCTTTCACCCCCGTTATCTTCCACTATACGGGCAGGTGGTATCGCGGCTTTCCTACGAGAGGACCGTACTCTATTCGGCCGAGTCGGGTATGGATGAGGTCTCTCCCGTGGAACCGACCCATGTCCGTGACATCCGGGACTCCACCGAGCGCAGGTTCACCATTTTTCCCGCGGATTACTTTACCCCTGAAGAGGCGGCGGTACTTCCCTTCCGCTATACCGCCGCGGAGAACGCCGCCGTGTTCATGACCACCCTGGGAAGCACCTCCCCCACGCCGCTGGGCAAACTGCTGGCCCTCAATACGGCGCTGGCCCTCTATACCCTGAACGGCGACGGGGACTTCAAACGGCACTACCGGTCCACTCTGGACCTGATTCACAGCGGGCAGGTATACCGCAAGGTGAAGGAACTGGTACAGAACAATGATGCGGACTGATTTCAATCTTTATGGCATGAGAGACATCAAAGCCGGGGAACTTCCCTCGATAAACAGGCTCATCGATACCATCCCACCGCGTAACCGGCCGTACCACAGGCTGAAAGCCCCCGCGCAGGGGAAAACCGGCATCATCGCCGAGGTGAAAAAGGCCTCACCGTCAATGGGATGCATAAGGGATGTCAGGCCCCGTGCACAGGCACTGCTGTACGCATCCGGCGGCGCGGCGGCGGTGAGTGTGTTGACGGACGCTTCATACTTTTCCGGTTCATGGACCGACCTGAAAAGCGTGTCAGACGCGGTGGACCTCCCCGTACTCTGCAAGGAATTCGTCTACCATGAGGAGCAGGTCCGCATGGCGGAACGCTGCGGCGCCGACCTTCTGCTGCTGATCAATCGCGTTCTGGTGCCCCAGGAACTGGAAAAACTTTACACCTGCGCCCGCGATCTGGGACTCACTCCTCTGATCGAGGTGCACGATGAAAATGAACTGCCCGTGGTACTTGGTTTAAAACCGAAATATCTCATGGTCAACATGCGGGACCTCCACACCCTGCGGATCGATTTTGCGACCGGAATGCGCACCCTCAACGCCATACCCGACGGCGTGATCAGGATATGCGCGAGCGGTGTTACGGCGCGTACGGATATTACACGGCTCCGCTTCCTTACCGGAACGAGGTTTTTCCTGGTCGGGAGTTCGCTGATGTCGTCTCCTCATCCGGAATCCATGATCAGGGAGCTGTCACATGTTCATTAAATTCTGCGGGTTCACCCGTGCCGGGGATGTCGCGGCGGCGGTCAGGTTGCCGATATCCGCCATAGGTTTCGTATTTCACCACGAATCGCCGCGGTATGTGAGCCCCGAAAAGGCGCGCCTGCTGGGGGAACCGGTACCCGCTGCGGTCAGAAAAACGGGTATTTTCGTTTCGAATCGAGCCGATGAGATCATGCGCATCGCCGACAACGCCGGTCTTGATCTGCTGCAGATCTACGACCACCGGCTCGTTCCCGCACTGACCGGGTTCCGTCCCCTGATACTGGCGCACCGGATAGGAGCGTCTTCCGATCTGTTGACGGTCACACGGCCCGAGGGCGACACCCTGCTCCTCCTCGACAGCCATGATCCGATCAGGGCCGGTGGAACCGGCCAACGCTTCGATTGGGAACCGCTGAAAGCGTTTCCCCTTCTGCACCGTACGATAATCGCCGGCGGCATCAGCGCCGCAAACCTTCCTGAACTGCTGAAGAAAGCGGGACCTTTCGGTATCGATATATCCTCGGGCATCGAAGACGCACCTGGTGAGAAGTCGGCGGAAAAAATGGAAACCATAATTAATATAATAAAGGAGCATCGCCATGTCACGACTTCCCGATAAACGGGGATACTTCGGCCCTTACGGGGGCCGGTTTGTTCCAGAGACACTCATCAACGCGCTCTCGGCGCTGGTAGAATCGTATAAGGTTTTCAAAACCGACACCGGCATGAAGCGCGAGCTTTCCCGGCTTCTCGCGCATTACGCCGGCAGGCCCACACCGGTATATCACGCGCAAAGGCTATCCAGTGAGATCGGCGCCGGGATATACCTGAAGAGGGAGGACCTGTTGCATACCGGCGCGCACAAGCTTAACAATACACTGGGACAGATACTGCTGGCCCGTTTCATGAAGAAAAAACGCATTATCGCCGAGACCGGCGCCGGCCAGCACGGCGTCGCCACCGCCACGGTATGCGCCCTCATGGGAATGGAATGCGTGGTGTACATGGGAGAGGAAGACATGGCCCGGCAGGAACCCAACGTGAAGAGAATGAAGCTGCTGGGCGCACAGGTGGTGCCGGTGCTCACGGGCAGCCGTACGCTGAAAGACGCCATGAACGAGGCCCTCAAGGACTGGGTGAAAAACGTGCAGACCACCCATTATCTTCTGGGTTCAGTGGGAGGTCCACACCCCTTCCCCATGATCGTGAGGGACTTCCAGTCTATCATAGGGAAGGAGGCGCGCGGGCAGTTCAGGAAACTAGCCGGTTCGGATCCGGATTACGTGGTGGCCTGCGTCGGAGGAGGGAGTAACGCGATGGGCATCTTTTCGGGCTTCAGGGACCTTGAACACACGGTGCTCATAGGTGTCGAGGCCGGCGGGCGCTCCATGAGGCCGGGCGACCACTGCGCCACGCTCGGCAGGGGCAGGCCCGGCATACTGCACGGTTCGCTCAGTTATGTGTTGCAGACCGCCGACGGACAGATCGCCGATGTGCATTCGATATCGGCCGGGCTGGATTATCCCGGTGTGGGCCCGGAACACAGTTATTTCAAGGACGGTAAAATCGCCGAGTACGGGAGCTGCGGTGATAAAGAAGCCCTGGCCGCCTGTCTCGCCCTTACACGTAAAGAAGGGATCCTCCCGGCACTGGAGTCGAGCCATGCACTGGGATACGTACTCAACAACAAAAAGCGTTTCGCCGGCAGAAAGGTGCTCATCAATCTCTCCGGCAGGGGCGACAAAGACCTCGGTATACTGATAAAGGAGATGGCGCTATGAAAACCAACGGGTTGTACCTCGTCGCCCACTATCCCGATCCCGACACGTTCCACGAAGCGGCACTGGAGGGTCTGAAACGCTTCCAGTTTCTGGAGATCGGCATCCCCTTTTCCGATCCCGTTGCCGACGGACCGGTGATAGCCGACGCGGCTCATTGTGTATTACGGAACGGGTTCTCGCTTTCAGGCGTCATGGAGAGTACGGCACTGCTGCGCAGGGAAGCGGGCAGTGATAAAAAAATCTATTTCATGACCTATGCCAACGTGGTGTACAACCGGGGCATAGACACCTTCGCCCGGATGTGCCGCGGGGCCGGTGTGAACGGACTCATAATTCCTGACGTGCCGTGGGCGGAAAGCGGGCCCTTCAGGAAGGCCCTGCGCAGGCACGCACTGGAGTACATCCACTTCGTAACGCCCGAGAACACCTCTGAACAGATTATCTCCATCGCCCGGAACGCCGTGGGTTTCCTCTACTTCATAGCGATCAGGGGAATAACAGGCGGTTCCCTTACGCTGGACCGCGTGACCATGAGCAAGATCGCGCTGGCGCGCACACACAGCAAGGTGCCCGTAGTGCTGGGATTCGGCGTCAGGGACCGTTCCGGGATAGCGACCGCGGAGCGGAGCGCCGACGGGTTCATCATGGGGACCCGTTTCATCGAAGCCCTGCGTGAGGGAGGTCTCAATGGGTTCAGGAACGTGATAAAGGAAATATTCCGGTAATCAGCTATCGGGACACCACTGCATGGATTTACTGATGTGCCGGAAACCGGGTTCAGACAATCCGCTTCGGCGAAAGTCACGCAATCCATGTCGTTGTGCCTTCGTGCCTCTGCGGCGGTATTTTACCGTTTTTAAAATATAATTGACGTATTTCTTCGCCGGGGCAATCCTCTTAAACGAGAACCACTGTTGCAAAGGAGCGGTCATGAACACCGGAGAAGTAAACGTAGGAGAAAAGATCAAGGAAATCCGCGAGTCCAAAGGCCTGTCGCTGCAGGACCTTGCCTCGAAAACCGGGTTTTCCACGGCATACCTCTCGCAGCTGGAGAACCATCTGATCTCGCCGCCCCTGGGGGCCATTATAAAAATAGCCAACTCCATGGATGTGGAAATGGGCACCCTCTTCAGCCAGGCGGGCAAGGCCCCCTTTACCATCGTGAGGAAAGACGAACGGACACCTACTTCCCGTGTCGCCTCGAAAGAGGGAGTGCGGTACGGATACTCCTACGAGTCCCTCGCCCCGGACAAGATCAACCGCAGGATGGAACCTTTTATCGTCACCCTGGAACCGACCGAGAAAAAGAGCATGCCGTACAATCATGAGGGTGAGGAATTCCTTTTCGTCCTCGAGGGCAAAATCGAGGTGCAACTGGGGAGCTATTCGGATATCCTGGAACCCGGCGACAGTATTTATTACGATTCAACCACACCGCACCGTGTCGCCTGCACGGAAAACGCCCCCGCCAGGATCCTTGCGGTCATCTATACCTCATAGCGGCAGCCGCCGGACATGAGGATGAACCGGCCGTATACTTATCCACCCCTGGCGTCGCCGAATACTTCGGCACCCTGCGTGGATTCGGTTAACCTGATACAAAACCGTCCTTTAATATACACCGGTAAGGACAGAAATTGGGTTGAAATTCCAGGTTCTCGCATTATATATTGTCCCTATGCTGCCACCATAAAAGAACCGGATTACATTCCACGGTTTCGTTCCCTATTACATCATTGAACAGGGCTTTTATACACACTAACGTAACAGGAAAATTTTTTAAAAAACTGTTTGACTAAAATCCCGTATGGCAATGGTTCATCACATATGAAAACCTGCAACCGAGTATGCGTGAATGGAGACAGGCGTCCGAAGGAGGAATGCGGCGTCTTCGGAATATACGGCACCGAAATGGCCGCAAACCTCGCCTACCTGGGGTTGTACGCACTGCAGCACCGGGGACAGGAATCGGCCGGAATCGCCACCTCGGACGGCCATCACATCTATCGTTATGCCGGAATGGGAAAGGTTGTCGAGATATTCAGAGAAGGCCAGATCGACAGCCTCAAAGGCCATATGGCCATAGCACACAACCGGTACTCCACTACCGGTTCTTCTTTTCTCAGGAACGCGCAGCCTTTAAGGGCCGATTCCATTCTGGGGCCCATCATCCTCTCTCATAACGGCAACCTGGTCAATGCCGCCACGGTTCGTTACGCCCTCGAGAAGGAGGGTACCATATTCCAGACCTCCATCGATTCCGAGGTGATCGTCCACCTGATGGCGCGCTCGGGCATCAGCGATTTCCTTGAGGCGCTCATCCACGCGCTCAAGACGATTCGCGGGGCGTATTCACTGCTGGTAATGAACAAGAACCATCTTTACGCGGTAAGGGACCCCTACGGCTTCAGGCCGCTGGTGCTGGGAAAAATAAAGGACGCCTACGTGGTCGCGTCGGAGACCTGCGCTTTTGATATCATAGACGCCGAGTACATAAGGGAGGTGGAGCCCGGCGAACTGCTGGAAATATCTCCCAACGGTCTTAAATCATATTATCCCTTTGAACGGCAGAAGCAGTCACTCTGTGTTTTCGAATACATTTATTTTTCTCGCCCCGATTCCATCATCTTCGGCAATTCGGTGCACGACATGCGTATTCAACTGGGCAGCATGCTGTCCCGGCAGGCCCCGGTCAAAGCGGACATCGTGGTTCCCATTCCCGACTCCTCGATCGACGCCACCATCGGCTACTCCCGGGAATCGGGAATTCCCTATGATATGGGGATGATCCGCAGCCATTATATAGGCCGTACCTTTATCGAGCCTTCACAGAGCATCCGCGACTTCGGCGCGAAGATCAAGTACAACGTGGTGCGTTCCGTGGTTAACGGCAAGAGGATCATTGTGGTGGACGATTCGATCATGCGCGGCACCACCATGCGCAAGATCATAAAGATGTTCCGCCTCCGCGGCGCGAAGGAAATCCACATACGCATCTCGGCGCCGCCGACGACACATCCCTGTTTTTACGGAATCGATATCCCCACACGCTCCGAGCTCATCGCGGCCACTCACACCCTGGAGGAGATCCGCAAGTACCTGCGTGTCGAATCGATAGAATATCTGACAGTGGAAAGCCTGCTGGCGGCGATCAACCGCCCCGACATGCATTTCTGCACCGCCTGCTTCGACGGGAACTACCCGGTGGAATTCGAACAGAACACCGAAGATACTCAGAAATATCTTTTCGAGGACCTGGCGGTAAGCGAATACTGGTAGGACGGTGTGAGATCAATCGGCCGTGTACGGATATTGACCGCCAGGGACGTTTTTACCTGCGCGGGTATTGCGGTATTGTACCCCTGAAGGACAGGGGAAAACCCGATATGCCGGCCTTTAAAGTTAATCGAAACACGAACGCGACAACCGGCAATAAAGACTATCGCAATCTTATTGCGAAAGAAAAAATCTTCAATAATTATTCCCTTAAACCATGAGGATTTCTTTACAGTCCCTGAAAAAAATGTTTACATGAAGTATTATTTAAACTATCGGGTAATTCATGAATACTCGGTATCAGACCCTTGCCGCTGTTATTATCCTCTTGATGATGCCCGTCGCAGCAGGATACGCTCAAACACCCGGTACCGCCGCGAAGAAGGAGCCGGGTAAAAATGGCCAGGTGGTGACCATCCCGCCCCAGAAAAAATCCGATACCGAAACGGATGCGGAAAAACCGGCGCGGCATCATGCCGCCTCTTTTCTTATAACCATCGATACATCGTTCAACACGAAAGACCTTTTTCTGGGGGCCGGTTTCGGCGCAAATCTGTTCAAGCGGTTCCCTCTCTATCTGAACCTTGTGTTTTACGGCAGGCCCTACAAAAAATCCGTGTATATTGAAGAAGACACCAACCGGTACTACCAGTATAAAGAATACCGGTTCGTGGCCGGTCTCTCTCTCGACAAACCCGTTACCCTTATACGGGGCAACTCAACGACGCTGGGCTTTTTCCTTTCTGCCGGTTACGGCGGCACCTTCGGCGACCTGGCAGGGTCTACCCGGCGACCCGAAGAGGGATATCTCTGGTTCGGGTCAGCCGGACTGCAGATGGAAAAATGGAACGCGGTGATGTACAGAATAGGTTACCAGTATATGCCCATACCGGTCTCTCCCGACCACCGGGCGTATCTGTCGGTTTCGTATCTTTTCGGCAGGAGGGGCGCACCGTGAGCGTTATGATGAAAAAATCAGGCCGCAGGGTGCTGTTCCTGATCCTGACCTGTGTCCTTTTGCTGTCACTTACGGGGTGCGTGACCGAGGAGGATGGTGAAGAGGACTGCACCCCCCGGCCCTGGAGCTGTCAGGAGACTCCCCATACCGAGGGGACCTTTACCGCCCACGTAACCATCAATGCCGAGAACCCGTCGGTGACACTGAAAATTTATCGCGGGGATATCGAGGACAACGATCTCATTCACACAGAGATTCTTAACAGTGAGGTGTACAGCACCACCCTGCCCCTGGGTGATTATTCGGCTTCAGTTGACTACAAGTACGGAAAGTATATCGTCACGGCGGTCGACGGCGATTCGATATCGACTTCAAGTACGGATTACTGTGAAGGTCCCTGTTACGATCTGGAAAACGCCGACCTGGACGTCACTTTCGACGAGGCAGCCTTCAAGGACTTTCTGAGAGGCAACAGCGATGAGTGTTTTATCGCCACCGCGGCACACGGCTCACGCTACGCAGGGGACGTGGCGGTATTGAGGGAATTTCGCGACCGGGTGTTACTGAAATCTGAAATCGGCAGAACGGCGGTACGGGCGTATTACCGTCACTCCCCGCCTGTCGCCCGAATCATAGAAAACAGCGCGGCATTGCAGTTCCTTGTACGCATATTCCTGAAACCCGTGGTTCTCGTCATCCGATACCCCCTGCATGCGGTTTTTCTGGTCATTGCCGCCTGTGCAGGAGGACTCTTCTGGCAGAGGAGAAGTCGAAACAGCTGATTCGTCGTATTCCGTGGCATAATTACGGCTAAAAATACTTGACAACCATTACTGTTACTTCATTTTGTTAGAGCGTACAGGTCACTAGCTCAACTGGTAGAGCATCGGTCTCCAAAACCGAGGGTTGCGGGTTCGATTCCTGCGTGGCCTGCATGAAGCCCCTGGATGATCCAGGGGCTTCCTTTGTCTGTTGGAAGCCTTCGACTACTCACTGGAATCCCGGCAACATATCATTGTTTTTCGTTTCTCTGTCCTCCTCCTTCCTGATGGGAACTTGTGCACGGTCACAAGCAACATGGGACGTTTTACATAAGTGCAAATCCAAGAAGCACAATCGGGTTCGAGATGAAGAGGGAATGTTTTACCCTTCACACCGGAAAGTGATCAGAAAGTCAGGGAAGGCACGGGTATCTGTCGATGATAACGAAACCGCTGCAATCGATTCATGGTTTGAGCTGAAAGAGAACAAATACCGGGAGAATAAAAAATATCTTTACCGGTACCTGTCCAGACAACCACAGGGTGAAGGTAGAGGTAGTTCCGAGAAAATCCCCCGAACAGGGGAAGTACGTTCAGTATACCGGTCCTGGTCACAGCGAAGAAGATGACGTTCGATGGGAACAAAGACACGGCTTCAGGTGCATATCGACTCTGCGACCATGTGCTCGAAAAACTCCAGGGTGGCCTTGAGGCGCGGGACGTCGATGCGTCCCCTTGACTTGGTATCCTCAACCCGGATGATTCCCAGCAACCCTCCCCAGATCGTATCGACTACATGAAAGGGGTTGCCCGGCTTTAAAAGCTCCTGTTTCATGGCCTCCGTTATGATATTGCGTCCAATCGAGAAATTCAAACGCCCCCTGGTGAAAAGGGTATCCCTTACCTTTTCATCCAGTTCCCATACCATGCCGGTATGCTGAAACAGATGGAGAATGTTGAAAGAATCCGGGTCCTTGAGGTAGCATTCCTCTATCCCATGGAAATAATCATGGAACAGGTCTGCACCGGACTTGTATCCCCCCTCCTTCAACTTTGCTTCAATGGCTTTAAACCGGGCCAGGGTCTCGTCCAGCACCGGCAGCATGAGGCTGAAGTACAGGTCGTCCTTGGATTTGAAGTGTTTGTAGATCAGGGGTTTGCTCATGCCGGCTTCAAGTGCGATATCATCCATGGTGGACTTCAGATATCCATTGGCGTAGAAGACCTTCTGAGCGGCCTTGAGAATAAGACGCACCCTGTGACGTTCCTCTTTCAGCTTGCGGTCGCGAATCGCCTGTTTTATATCCCTGGCAGTCAATAGACCCTCGTTTTGTTCATAACACTACCAAAACTGGTATTTAGTTCTCAAGCACAAATAATCTTTTGCAGATGGCTCTATTTCCCGGCCCTTTTCTTCATCTCCATTTCCCTGAGTTCCCTTCGCAGCACCTTCCCGATGATGCTCTTGGGCAGGCTGTCCATGAACTCCACCATTTTAGGAACCTTGTAAGGGGCAAGTTTCTCCCTGCAAAAAGCTATGATCTCATCCTCGGTGAGCGACTCGCCCGCTTTCGGAACTATGAATACCTTTACCGTCTCACCCCGGTAGGGATCCGGCACGCCGATTGTACATGCCTCCTGGATCCTGGGATGTTCGTAGAGAACTTCGTCAATATCACGGGGATAGATATTGAAGCCGGAGGCGATAATCATATCCTTCTTGCGGTCGACAATGTAGAGATAACCTTCCTCGTCCATATAACCTATATCGCCGCTGTGGAACCAGCCTCCCTTTAATGCCTCTTTGGTCTCCCGTTCTTTCTTGTAATAGCCCTTCATCATCTGCGGGCCCTTCACGAGAACCTCACCGGGCTCTCCCTGGGGCATTTCCTTTTCCCCTGTTTCCAGATCTACAATTTTACAGTCGGTGTCTGCGGAGGGAATACCGACACTGCCGGGCTTGCAGACTCCGCCCCAGGGATTTGCGTGGGTCAGCGGAGACATCTCCGACATGCCGTACACCTCGACAACCTGCGCCCCGACACGTTTCTCCCATTCATGTAGAGTCTCCACCGCGATCGGCGCGGCGGCGGATATGCAGCCCTTGATAAAGCCCAGCTTCTCTTTTGACGGCAGCTTGGGACTGTTGAGAAGACCTACGAACATCGTGGGTACCCCGCCGAAAACCGCGGGTTTGTACTTCTTGACAACGTCGATCAGTGCGTTCACCTCAGGTTTCGGGAGAAGTATGGCCGTGAATCCCCGGTAGACGCAGGTATTCATTTGCGGCGTGAATCCCGCCGCATGGAAAAATGGGAAGCTGGCAATGACATGTTCAGCTCCGTCATTCATGTTGTATAATAGATTTTTGAACTGCTGCACGTTCACGCTCAGATTGGCGTGCGTCAGCATGACCCCCTTGGACACACCGGTGGTTCCGCCGGTGAATATCAGCACCGCAAGATCGTCGAGACCCGCTTCGTTTTTCAAAGATGGAACTTTTTCATTGACCAGTTCCATGAATTCGATGACACCTTCGTCTTCCCGCTGCCTGTTCCGGTGGAGCTCCTTCTTCACAAAGGGAAAAAGCTGTTTTAAAGGGAATGGCAGGTAGTCCCTTATATGGCAGGAGACGATGTGCCTGATGCCGGTCTGCTTCTTCAGGGACATCATGCGCGGCACCAGCAGGTCCATGCAGATGGCCATCACCGAGTCGGAGTCCTTCAGCTGATATGCCATCTCCCTTTCCGTGTACAGCGGATTGTTCATCACCGCAACCGCGCCCAGGCGCCAGACGGCATAGGTGCCGATGACCATCTGGGGAATGTTGGGCAGGATCATTGCCACCTTGTCGCCCTTCCTGATACCGAGTTTCAACAGGGAAGCAGCGAAACGGTCCACCAGTTGGTCCAGCTCGCGGTAGCTGATCTTTTTCCCCATCAGTATAAGGGCCGGCACCTCAGGGTACCTCTGCGCCGTGCGGCTCAGGGCCTGCGGCATTGTCAGCTCTTCATATTTGATACTGGTCGCCACCTGCGGTGGATACGCCTTGTGCCATACCTTCTTGTCCATCCCTGTCCTCCGTTTTTTATTTCAGATAAAAATATCGAAACCCCCTGCGATATCATGGATGGTGAAACAGCGCATTGATCATTATTCTCGCTTCCATTCGGGCGGACGTTTCTCCATAACCGCTGTGATGGCCTCACTGAAATCCCGGCTCCTGAGGAGTATGCTCTGTTGATGTCCCTCAATATCCAGCTGGGCCCTCAAATCCAGGCTGTTCCCACGCTTGATGACGTTTTTTGTGGCACCTACGGCAAGGGGCGCATTTGCCGCAATCCTGGCAGCCAGCTTTTCTGTCTCATCCATCAGACGTTCCGCTGGAAATACGTGGTTTACCAGTCCCCACTGGAGGGCCTGCTGCGCCGTAAACCTATCACCGGTCATAAGCACCTCCATGGCCCGCGCCGCCCCGATGACACGGGAAAGCCTTGAGGTGCCCCCGAGATCGCAGATGGCACCAAACCTGACTTCAGGCATTGTCCACAGGCAGTCCTCGCTCATGACCCGGATGTCGCAGGCCAGGGCGATCTCGATGGACATGCCGAATGCCCGTGAATGCATGGCGCAGATGATGGGAATCTCGATTACCTCAAGTCTTGTGAGGAAATTCTGATACTTATGGACATCCGATCGGATAAACGCCCCGCATCCGTCGTCCTTATACCGGTTCACGAGCGCGGCCATTGCCTCCAGGTCGAGACCCGCGGAAAAAACCGGCCCCGCACCTTTTAGGATGATCACACGCACCTCGGGATCTGCGATCAGCGTTTCCACCATATCGGCCAGCTCGATAAACATCTCGAAACGGATGGCGTTACGCTTTTCCGGTCTGTTCAGTGTGATGTGGAAAATGCTGCCCTTCTTTTCGCCGGAAATGTAATTTGCACTCATCAATGGCCTCCTCGGATGTTTCATATTTATTTCCACTGCCCGGCAGGAGCTATGGTTTATTTCACGCCAGCATTACCGGTGCGTTATAACCGTAGAGTCCGGGATGAGCAATGCATGGTTGAATGGGTGGTATATTCCCGGGTTGATGATACTATGAGTATGAATTATACTAATAGTAATAACTATTGCATTTCACTTTTTTTGTCAAACAGAAAATGTGCAGTGCCGCTGAATCGTACAGGATGTACACCTGTACATATCACCACGGTTTGGAAGTTGTGTTCAGAGGCTCGATAACCTGGGCGGACAGTTTCACAGGATATGGCAGGAACACAAGCACTCCGGCCGCTATCCACGGCCAGACACTTTTTTATAATCAATTTTCCAGTCCGGGATAACCCAGTTACCACCTGGGATTTTTTATTGACTGACCCTTGGCGGAAGGATTTTTTCCTCCTCCCTGATTAGGTTTTTGCATTTGTGTTAATATTGAAATTTATGGAATCAAGCAATTTAATACTTAAAAACAAATATTTGGAAGAGATTGAAATGTCAGACACCATTGAGAGGATGAGAAAGAGTTTATACGAATTTGCAATAAAGGATATTAATATTGCTATGAATCATAATGCACCAATTGGAGCTTTTATCCTTGCAAGTTGTTTAATAGACTGCTTGGCAGGCTTTAGATACGGCGTTCCAGAGAATTTCAAAGGAAGTAGACAAAGATATATAAAATTTATAGATGAATATTATGATAATAAATATGAAGGAAAAGTCATGTATGATTCTATGCGAAACAGATTAGTTCATAATTACGCTGAAAGGGGTTCTTATCTTTTTTCACACAAGAATGAGCTGGAACATAATTTTAAATATGATGGAAAAATAAATATTGAGTCAGACGAATTTATAAAAGATTTAGAACTGGCAATGAAGAAATATTTTAATGATTTAGAAAAAGATCCAGATTTACAAAGAATTGCAAAAGAGAGAATGGATTTTTTATCTATAATTGAAGAACGTGTGGTATCTGGTTCTTCCGCTAATACTGCCGATCCAGGGCCGTCTGGGACCACCTATAAATCGACAACCGTAAATAAAAAACCAGGCGATAAAAATTAATTGTAATTATTTCGCATAACGCAATCCCCGCGTTTGCAAAACCTTTGACAAATTCTTTAAGCCCCGCCTGCTGACGGGGCTTCCTTATTGTCGGATATGTACTAAATTTTTTCCTTCAGAATAGGGGAACCCCTCCTCTCTGTACTTTCCACAGGAGCCAGTAGCATTTACATCACGGTAACGCCTATATTTCCTTCATGATTCTATAGTAGAACTCCCTGGGGATGAACTTCGCAAGGGCGACAAACATTCGATAGGAGAAACCCGGCACGCACACGACCCGGTTCTTTTTCAGGCAACGCAGTGAATAATCCACCACTTCGTCGGGACTCATCCACCGGTAATGTTCCAGCCGTTTTTCTCCTTCTGATGTCAGACCCAGTTTCGCGTGAAAGTCCGTGCGTGTAAAGCCGGGACACAGCACCTGTACCCTGACACCGGCACCCTTCAGTTCCATGTGCAGCGATTCGGTGAAGATATTGAGAAAGGATTTGGTGCCGCCGTACAGGCCGTTCTTTTCCATGGGCAGGTACGATCCTACGGATGAGAGGTTTATGATGGAGCCCGCCCCCTTACGCAGCATGGCGGGAAGCACGGCATGGGTGAGCCTCACCGGCGCGGTCACGTGCACCCGTATCATGCGTTCGTGTTCGTCGACGTCCCCATCGGCGAAATTGACATACACTCCGTAGCCGGCGTTGTTTACCAGCATATCTACAGCGTTGATGGAACGTAAGCGTTTTTCTAATTTATGCAGGTCTGCTTCCCTCGAAAGCTCGGCGATGACGACCGTAACCTTTACGCGGTATTGCCCGGCGAGATCGCCTGCCAGCTTTTCAATCAGCTTTTTGCGCCTGCCGGTAATGATCAAATCATACCCTTCCGATGCCAGGCGCCGTGCGTAGGCCGCCCCGATACCGCTGGTTGCCCCTGTGACTACGGCTGTTTTATTCACCGGTGTTCCTCCACATTGTCCCGGTCGTTAAGACGCGGCATGGTCTCTGGTAGTGCGCTGCGACTTCAGCGTATTATAAAAACGCCCATATACGGCCTTACAGACGGCAACAGCGCATGGTTTCATGAATTAACGGGTCAGTTCCGTACCCGGCCGGCCTGGGGGTTCGCCTTTTTTTTTGCGGCCCCCGCGATCAGGTGGCCCGCCAGTTTCTTCCCCAGGCACAGGATGGTAAGAACGGGAGGCAATCCCCACGCCTCGGGGATCACCGAGCAGTCACAGACGTAGAGGTTCTCCATGCCTTTCACCCTTAAGTCCGGATGGAGCATGTGTCCTATACGAACGGTGCCCCCGGGGTGCGCGGCAAGTTTCCAGGTTCTGTAAATCCCCCGGGCGCCGGCATGGGACAGGATGTTACGTGCGATATCGTATCCCCTGTCGAGTTTTTCCCTGTCGGCGCGTGTGAGCCGCTTGCGCACACCGCCGCCGTCGGTGAGCCTGCCCGAAAGATCGTCCCGGATCTTTATCATGATGCGCAGGGTTTTGCCGGACTCCAGAAGTCTCCGGAAACGGAACGCCGACAGGGCAAAGAGCTGGTCATGGATGAACGGGACCGCCATGTCGGTCATTACGATACCCTCCCCGCCCAGATGGCATCCCGTACTCATGGGAATCTCGTCTTTTCTTTTTTGAACATCCCTGACATTCCCGCACACCGTAATAAGGGGATCGAAAAAATAATTATAGCCCGCTTCCCGGAATCCGCTCGCGCGCAGGATAACCGGTGAACCGATCCCCCCCGCCGCGATGATCACTTTCCCGGCGGTCGCCCGCTGCCGTTTTCCTTTCATGAAAAATTCAACACCGGCGGCCCTGTTGCCCTCAACAACGATCTTCTCCGCCCTCGCGCCGTTCATCAGCACGGCGCCGTTCGCCACCGCTTCTTCAATGAACATTCGGGCGCTCCATTTGACTTCGTGTACATCACCAAAATATCCGAAACGGTATCCCGGTTCCCATCTTTCCTGGTACATGAATTTTTCCAGCTTGTTCCAGTCGTACCCGAGCGCCCGGGCGCTGTCCATAATCCTTCGTGCCATCGGTGTGATCATCTCATCCCTGAGGGGCCCGATGGGAAGCTCCCTGCGCACCTCTTTCTCTTCCTGTCGCACATCGATACCGTATCTTTTCAGCATATCGTGCGGTACAGGGAACGCGGTGGCGTAATTGAAAAGAGAACTTCCTCCGGTGGTGATGCCGCGCACCATACCCACGAGCTCCGGCGTGAAAAGCAGGCTTTTCCCCGGAACCGCCTGTTCGGCCAGATACTGTGCCAGGCTCCCGCGCACCGGACCGCCCGGCCCCCATTCCAGTATCAGGACTTTTTTCCGCTTTCTGGAAAGCTCCCGCGCCACGGCAGCCCCGCCGGGACCGGAGCCGATTACTATCGCGTCATAATTCATATCGCTGGCTTTCACCGGTGGTTTCATTGTTTTCAATCATCCGTGATTCCCTGTATTTTATACCGTCTGTAACAATCCGTCAACAAGAGAAACCATAATATATATTCTAATTGTGTCGTCGATTCATGATGCAACGGGTGCTATTATCGGAATACCTGAAGTCCCGGATTTCTTTCTAAAGTTAATGATACTTACCGGCCGATCGACATTTAGATTGACAGAATATCTTCCATATTAAAAATTTCAATCATGAACCGCACCGCATATGGTAAAATCGTCCTACCGGTACTCTGCCTGGCAAGCGCATTAGCCGCGCTGGCATTTCCGGCGGTTCCGCACCTGCACACCGACGGGGACATCAGGGAAGATACTCATCTTACCCTCATACCGGCGGAAATATACTGCATAATGGATTACTCCTGCCGCGGCGGTGCCGCCTTTCTGTACGTATCGTCTCTGTCACCCGGTTTGTCGGAATACCCGGCAGCCGCCTCCCCGTCCGATTTCTATATTAATCCCAATGCGCCGCCTTCCGATCGGCGGCCGTAAAGAATTCATTAATAAAACCGTATTTACAGGAGTTCCAACTACCATGAAAAACATTTATTCCTTTTTATTTATATTCACCGTACTGTTTAACGCCGTACCCGCCGCATCCTTCGGATCCACGGGCAAACCTTTACTCAAGCCCCTGTGCGGCCCCACCGGCAAGTGGGGTTACGCCGATTCCCGCGGGAAATTCATTATTCCGCCGAAATTCGAAAGCGCTTCCCCTTTTTCAGACGGTCTCGCGCTGGTTTCGGTGTGGAACAAATTCGGTTTCATCAATGAGAAGGGTTTCCCGGTACTGAAACCCCAGTATGACGCCGCACGGAGCTTCTCGGAGGGTCTGGCAGCGGTGATGGTGGTCGATCTGAACAATGAAAAGAAATGGGGCTTTATCGACAAGACCGGGCGGTTCGTAATTTCTCCGCGTTTCGATGACGCGTCCGATTTCTCGGGAGGGAAAGCCGTTGTCGTAATGAACGGGAACAGGATAACCATCGATACATCGGGTAAAGTAGTAACGAAATAATCATCATCGGTTTGGCGTGGAATAAAGCGGGAGCAATCCCGTTTTTTCGTATTTGCCTTTTTTGCGTTCACGGGTATAATTCAGGTTCTTTCATTGTTTCGCACCTCTTGCCAGGCTTGCCGTCGATATTCGAGGAGGGGGAATATATATGGCAAATACCACTACAGTAACCCGCAGATCGTTTTTGCGCATGGGGGCATGGATCACCGCCGCCCTGGCGGGCACCGGTTCACTGTACTGCGGAAGGAAAAAAGGGACTATGTCCGCCGACATTAATCCGGAACTTTACTCAGACAAGGGCAGGAAAAAGGTCCCGGCGTCAGAGGTCATCAAGAAAAGCAAGATCGGAGCGCCACGTCCCAATATTATCGTAATCCTCACCGACGACATGGGTTACGGGGACCTGGGCTGTTACGGCAGCAGGTCCATTCGCACACCCAATATCGACCGAATGGCCGCGGAGGGCATGCGGTGCACCGATTTCTACTGTTCAAGCCCTCTCTGCTCTCCATCAAGGGCGGGGCTTCTGACGGGACGGTATCCGCTGCGCAGCGGCCTCACTTTCCCGCTCCAGCCGGGAAAGGACACGCTCATGCGCAAACTCATGGCCGCGCTCGGTTACATGATGGGCGACCTGGGCATAATCGACCTGAAGGGCGCCAGGAACCGGGTAAAAGGTCTCCCGGCGTCTGAGATCACCATCCCGGAAGCCCTGAAGC
>CAZUXY010000004.1:81354-103040 GCA_964624235.1 uncultured Leptospirales bacterium
TCAGGGTACAGGACCGGCGCCATCGGCAAGTGGCACCTGGGGGATTTCGTGACCGATATGAAGTACCATCCGAAAAACTACGGCTTTGACTATTTCACGGGCTTCAATGCTTCCAACGACGACTGGCCCGTTTCATTCTGGCGCAACGATACCGAGATGATAAAGGACATAGGGCTTAAACAGGATAAGTTCACAGGTCTTTTCACCCAGGAAGCGATAGATTTCATTTTAAACGCGAAAGACGGACCTTTCTTCCTGTACCTTGCCCACAAGGACCCCCATCAGCCCTGCATTCCCTCGGAAAACTTCAGGGGCGTCTCTGAGGGTGGCCCTCACGGAGACAGCGTCCAGGAAGTGGACTGGAGCGTGGGCCGTATACTTGATTGCCTTAGAAAAAACAACCTGGACCACAAAACCCTGGTCATTTTCACGAGCGATAACGGTCCCTGGTTCGACGGCAGCCCCGGCGGATTCCGCGGGCGGAAAGGCCAGAGTTACGAAGGAGGGTTCCGGGTTCCCATGATCGCCCGCTGGCCGGGACGCATACCGGCGGGGTCCCACTGCCGCGCGCCTCTAATGAACATCGACTTCTTCCCCACCTTCCTGTCGCTCGCGGGGCTCGAGGGACCGTTTGACCGCATAATAGACGGGAAGTCGCTTTGGCCGCTGCTCTCGGGTGCGTCGAAAGAACCGCCCCACGACGAGCTGTTCTTCTTCCACTACAACGAGATAGAGGGCATACGCAGCGGCAAGTGGAAATTTTTCCGGTATATCAACAACCACGCATGGCCCATCCCGCTGGACAAGCCGGGCACCTTCGTCGCAAACGCGGCGGCGGGGCGCGACTATAAACCCGAGGGTTCGAACGTATCGGTGCCCACCATGGGTACATGGCCTATACTCTACAACATGGAACTTGACCCCGGCGAGAGCTATAACGTGATAAAGAAGTATCCCGGTGTCGGGAAGAAAATGCTCGCGGCACTGGAGAATTTCGAAAGGGAATTTTTCAAAAATCCGAGGGGATGGCTGAAAAAGTAACGGCGTCTATTTCTCCGCGCCTGGTATATACTCTCTCTCCAGGTGCGCGCGAATATCTTTCTCGTCCATCCAGACGGGTTTGAGTCGACGCTGCACGAACAGTGGCGACTGGTCGGCATAGTGAGGAGACTTCGCGTCCAGGGAGGTGCTTCCGTAGACATGTATGCTTTCAGAACGCACCCGTCCGTTACGGTCCCATTTTACCATCAGCACGTACGAGTCCCCGGTCATACCCTTCAATCGTCCGTCTTTCCCGAGATCGCCACGCACCGCATGGAGTATATCCGGTCCTCCCCCCAGTCCCAGATCGACCTTCCCGCGGATCAGCCGGTTCACCTGCCGCCAGGGAACGTCAATCCTGCCGTGTTTTTTATATAAAATATTCACGGCTTTGACGAATCCTTCTTTCACCTCACGATCGCCCACCCGCGACACGTCCTTTTCTCCCTCGGGCCCCAGGATGAAGGTGTAGGCAAGCACACCGAGGGCCGTGCCGCTGTTTTCCGGATCGGTCGCAAAATTCCAGGAACCCAGCACCGCAAGGGCCTTTTCCACCAGGGGATCGGCATCGTATTCGAGGGAACGTATCCGTTTAACCAGTTTCGCCATTTTTGAGTTTATCGAGTAGGCCATGTCGTATTTGTACATATAAAATTCATCGGCAGTGATTGAGGTATCAGATCCAAAAAGCTCCAGCGCCCGCATGGCCCTGTTGGTCATTTTGTCTTCGATTCCGAACTCCGGCGGGTACGCCGCCCTCGCGGGGTTTTCGGGATCCAGGGTGGTTTTAAACGGCGTGTTGTTGCAGTTTATAACGAAACCGGAACGGGGATTTTTCACCCGCGGCAGTTTTTCAAAAGGAAGATATCCCCTCCAGAGGGTCCGTGACGTATTGCCGGGCAGGTTCTTTTTCCAGTCAAAACCCCTGTCGCGCAGGGGAAGCAGCGCCTGGTACAGGTAAAGGATGTTGCCCTTTTCGTCGGCATACACGCAGTTGAACATGGGGACTGACGCCATGCGGACGGCGCTTTCCCATTCCCCTGCAGTAACCGCCCTGTCCATGCGGTACCACTGCTCCACCTGCCGGACATCATCCATGCCGGCATAACGAATGGCGTATACGCCGTCGGGCCTCCGTACCGCGGGGCCATATACGGACCAGAGCACCTCTTTCTTCACCGTCCACGAAAGCGGACCCAGCAGTTTCACCCGTATGGATGCTTTGCGAACCTCAAGCTCCTTCCACTTCCCGTCCACCCGGTACTGGTGTGGATTCTCAGGATTTATCTCAAGCACATAGACGTCTACCAGGTCGGGATAATTATTGGTATGGGCCCACCCCAGGTGCCTGTTATGCCCGTGAAACACCACCGGCGAACCAGGGAACAGTCCTCCCGTGATGTCCAGGCCCTCGTCGCTGTGAAGATGAACCTCGTACCAGGAAACGGGCCCTTCCCAGGGCTGGTGTGAATTAATAGCGAGGAAGGTGCCGCCGTCGGCGCTGCGCCGGGGGGAAACCGCAAAGGCGTTCGATCCGGTGCGGGGCGCCAGGAGCGAGAAGGCGTCACCTTCAAAGGCCATTCGCAGGAGGGGGTCGCCGGATAAACACGCCGTGTGCTTTTTTTCACTGAAGAGTTTTTTCAGAACCTGATCGACACCTACCATGAGGGGCATCTTGTGTACAAAACCCGCCACTATGTGTGTTCCATTAACGGGATAAAGCCCCTTCAATGCTTCACCCGGGTGCAGCGAGGCGTAATAGTTGATGCCGTCTGCATATGCTTCGCACAATGCCCTGGTTCCGGGGCCGAGGTCCCTGCGGTATTTTTCGTTTACGGTGTCCCACAGCCTGATCAGGTGCACCAGAAAATCGTTCCCCGCTCCCCGGGGTCCCAGCACGGCAGCGAGCCTGCCGTTTACCGCCGCCAGCACCAGCTGAATGGTTTTAAAATCATCCTGGGCATGCGCATAGGCTAAACCGAAAGCCACGTCGGTGTCCTTCTTCCCATAGATATGTGGCACACCCCAGGTATCGCGCAGAATACGCACCTTGTATTTCTCTTTGAGTTTAGACTGGTCCGTAAAACGGGGTGATCCGCTGCAGGCGGCGATGAGCACGGTGATACAGACCGTTCCCAGAAGGGGGGTGGGAATTCTTTTCGTTATCATGGGCAGTTCCTCACCTGTATTTTGAGGATACAGTTTCGGCGGTTACACCGGCATCCATGCCGGTCATATATCGGTGTGAGATTCCTTCATCCACCTTAACACACAGCTGCCGTAGATCGAGAACAGCGCGCCTGTCCTTGGCGGTTTATGCGTGACCGGAAAGGTCGATACAGTTATACACTATGGCAACCCGCACCCGACTGTCGAAGCGTTGTAAAGGTTCTCTTTGAGCAACACCGGCCCCGACCCGCAGCAGACTGAGAGGTCCCCGTTTACAATAAGATAATTAATAATTACCGCTTTTCAACGTTCGGTGCGGGCTGGGCAACAATCGATGCAATCACAAAAACATGGACCATCATACCCACGGTTTCCAACTCCCGGGTATTCGGAACAACGAAACAAAATGTCACACGGGCGGGACCGCCGCCGCAGGCTCCGTACGCTTTCGCGGACCCCGCCTGCGGGGACGCCTGCGCCGCTGTTTGCCTGTTTTTTCAGGCGGCTGATCTTTCCGCTGTATGGTTGTTTCCGGTGATGTTGATGGTTCCAGGGACCTTTTGATCCAGTAATTGAGGTTTTCTTCCTGGTTCCCGGTTGCATCGACGATGACGGCGTAGAACAACAGCGCGTTGGGGAAATGGACGTTCTGAATGAATTTCTGTTCAAAACGCAGCCGGTTTCTTCCCGCTTTTGCCCGGATGAATGACCTCTGACGGGCGGCAATATTGCAGATGCTGTCCCACTCACGCCGGGGAATCTTAAGCCGTACCGCGAGATCGTGAAAAGACTCCTGGAGGAAGGTGAAAGTCTCCTGATATCCGCGGTTCACATCGCGCCCGCTTGTTTCTTTCTCAAACAGGTCATACAGCAACGCGGTAATCATCACCGTATTGGATATCTCTTCGCCTTTCTTCCGGCGGCGGTCGATCACCTCAAGACGACTGCGTATGGATTCTTGTTCGATAATCGGGACCAGTTCCGGTATCCAGTGCTTCAGTATACCCATTCTTTTCAGGTTCATGAGCGTCTCATACGATGCTCCGGACCGGAGGATCTTATACAACTCTTCCAGCAGCCTTGCCGGACTCGACTGCGTTATGAGGGGCGAACATTTTACCGCGGCCCTGAAGTCCTTTTTCGACGGTTTAAAATCCAGCTGCGCGCAGAAACGGGCCGCCCTGATGATTCTCACGGGATCATCGGTGAATCGTTCCACCGGGTTCCCTATCGAGCGCAGAATGCGTTTCCTGATATCCTCCAGGCCGCCGCTGTAATCCACCACCGTGGAATCCGCCGCGTTGTAATAGAGGGCGTTAACGGTGAAATCCCTGCGAAGCGCGTCCTCTTCGATGGATCCGAACACGTTGTTGGCCGCGTATTTCCCCTCCCCGACCATTTCAGGATCGGCCACGGCCCTGAAGGTCGCCACTTCGACAAAACGATCATGGCTGATATAGACATGCGCAAGACGGAACCTGCGGCCTATGAGAAAGCACTTTTTGAATATCCGCTTGATCTGACGCGGACGGGCATCGGTGGCGATATCAAAATCTTTGGGTTTTCTTTCCAGCAGAATGTCCCTTACGCAACCGCCCACCAGATATGCCTGGAACTTGTTCCTCATAAGGTGTTTCATTATGTCTGAAACTTCTCTGTCGATACTGTGCCGCGTTATCGTATGCCGTTCGGGGGGAATGACGATGGGATACTGTTTCTTGAAAAAAAAGACCATGGCGTTCTTTCAACTCTTTTATGTATTTAATTGGAACATTGTGGCAGGATATTACTGATTTGTCAATTCATCGACGGTATGGCGGGAAAAAATACGCCGGGAATTTCCCGACCGCCCGGCTGGGCGCCTGACACCCCGCACCGCAACCGGACAGTGACAGGTAAAAAAAAGCAAAAAAAACCGGGAATCCCATGGAAAAAAAAAGAGGTATCGCAAAAATCCTGTCCACTGTATTTTTGCGATACCCCTGCCGTCGACAACCGGCGTCGGAACAAAAGAAGGTTTAAAAAACACAAGGGTGCCGGTAAAAAAACGATACGGCGCCCGCAAGAATGCCGGCGCCGCCGCTGTCAGTGATCACAGACATTGCTGCCCGTCAACAGCTTCCCACCAAGGAAATCCTCAATGATTTTAACAGGTTCTTCCGCAGGAGCGCCGACAACCACCCGCACATTGAATTCATTGAAAAAACCCTGTGCGCGGCTTCCCATGCCGCCCGCGATCACGCAGTTGACCCCTTTTTCCGAAAGCCACCGGGGTAGCAGTCCCGGCTGATGGGGTGGCGCCTCCAGATCGTAATTCCCGGTAACGGTCTTGCTTTGTTCGTCTACATCGAATACCGCGAATTTCTCACAGTGTCCGAAATGCAGACACAATCTACCCTGAGCGACAGGCATTGCAATCTTCATACTCTTATTCTCCTTTCGTTAACAAATCCACAATTCGGGCGAAGCTGTTCTGCGCGTCAGTGGTGTTATGAACAGCCCTGTTGGACCAGGGGGTGCCCGCGTCCCCGCTTTCCACTATGCCAGTTTCCATGGGGATACTTCCGAGAAAGGGAACCCCCATCTGTTCCGCCATTTTTCTTCCCCCTTCCGTTTTGAAAATATCGGTTTTCCTGCCGCAGTGGGGGCATATAAAACCGCTCATGTTCTCTATGACGCCTAGAATCGGCATATTGAGTTTACGGCAGAAGGTGATGGATTTCCTCACATCGGCCAGCGCCACGTCCTGGGGAGTGGTGACCACGACGGCGCCGGTGGGATTTTCAATCAGCTGGCATACCGAAAGGGGCTCATCACCCGTGCCCGGCGGCGAGTCGATGATAAGATAGTCCAGGTCTCCCCATAACACATCTTTCAGAAACTGCTTGATCGCGCTGTACTTGAGGGGGCCGCGCCATATGACCGCGTCATCCGATTCAGGCAACAGGAAACCCATGGAGATTACCTTGAGATTTTCGCCGTATTCCAGGGGTACTATCTTCCCGTCCTCGGTACCCTGGGGTCGCGCGCTCTGCATTCCCAGCAGTACGGGAACGCTGGGCCCATGGATATCCACATCCAGCAGGCCCGTTTTAAATTTCAGTTGTGACAGTGAAAAAGCCAGGTTGACCGCCACCGTGCTTTTCCCCACGCCGCCCTTGCCGGAAAGCACAATGATCTTCTTTTTAATGCGGGCAAGGTTTTCGCGCAGTTCCGCGTTTTCATCGTTCTCTTTGACTGCGCCTTCCGCCATACCATGATCAGCGGGGTTGTTACCGCCCGGGATATTCTTTTCATTCATGCCTGAGATCCATTCCTTATAATTTAATTTATTGTTTCCGTCGTGCGCCGCCAGGGGTCATGCCGAGAGTTCTTCCAGCATTGAGTGCACCCTCTCCCACAGGGAGGTGATCTCTCTGGCGGCTATACCGTCTGAATGTTCCACCAGTGTAATACCTTTGATCTGGGCGCGGGTGACCTCGTCGTCATAGGGTATTTTCGCCATCATCGGGATGCCGTTCTCGTTGCAGAAAAGTTCGATCTCGGCGGTCTTTTCCTGATTGATGTCCGCCTTGTTCACGCATACTGCCGTTTTAACCCTGAAATGCCGCGCCAGGGCGCAGACACGTTTCAGGTCATGAATCCCCGCCACCGTGGGCTCGGTCACCACCAGAACCATGGTGGAACCCGATATAGTGGCGATCACCGGACATCCGGTCCCAGGCGACCCGTCCACCAGTATCAGGTCATGGCCCTTTTCAGCCGCTATCTCTTTAGCCTTTTTTTTAATTATCGAGACCAGCTTTCCCGAGTTCCCCTCGGCGATGCCCAGCTTCGCGTGTACCAGCTTCCCCGCAGGGGTATCAGAGATAAACCACTTCCCTGAAACATGCTCTCGCATTTCAATGGCGCCATGGGGACAATAACGTACGCAGACTCCGCATCCTTCGCAGGAAAGTTCGTTCACCACATAAAAATCATTGAAGGCGTCGAATCGGCAGTACAGCACACATTGTCCGCACTGCATGCAGAGTTCCGGATCCACCCACGCCTTTTTCCCCGCGATAAATTCTTCTTCGTACACCTTGACCGGCCGCAAAAGCAGATGCAGGTCCGCGGCGTCCACATCGCAGTCGGCGATTACCTTGTTATCGGCAAGCGAGGAGAAGCATGCGGTCACACTGGTCTTACCTGTCCCGCCTTTGCCGCTTATTACCACCAGTTCCTTAATCAAAGCTTTATACACCTCTTGTTGTGCTTTTTGATATGCTCGGCGATACTGTTCAACTCTTCACGATGGTATTTAACGATCAGGGAAACACAATCGCCGGCGGAATAACTTTCAGCGATCTTGCGGTCATTGGGTATGCGGGCAAGTACCGGTATGTCGCCGGTACGGCAATATTCCAGTACGTCGCCGGTACCGATATCACAACGGTTTATCACCACCCCGAACGGAACCCCCATCGCCCGTGCCATGTCAACTGCAATCATCAGGTCGTTAAGGCCGAAAGGAGTGGGTTCGGTCACCAGGATCAGGAAATCGCTGTCTCTCACCGATTCTATCACCGGACAGGATGTCCCCGGCGGTGAATCGAAAATGCGAACCTCTGCCCCGTAATGGTACTTTTTGACAGCCTTTATCAGGGGAGGCGCAATGGGTTCTCCTATATTCAGGCGCCCCCCGGCATACAGTATTTTTCCGTCGGCACCGCTTTCGACAATGCCTATTATTTTATTCACTTCCTTTATAGCGCCTTCGGGACAGGCCGGCATACAACCCCCGCACGAATGGCACATCTCCGGAAAAACCAGTGGCGAATCCTTGACCAGAACGATCGCGTTGAATTCGCATACCCGTTCGCATTCGCCGCACGCGTTGCAGAGATCCTCATCCACCTCTGGGATGAGCACTGAAACATCATCGTTCCTGTCGGTTTTAATCCCGAGAAAGAGGTTGGCATTCGGCTCTTCCACGTCACAATCCAGAACGGCGACCCGGTCCGCGTTTTCAGCGAAATACGTCGCGAGGGACAGGGCGATGGTGGTCTTTCCCGTCCCCCCCTTCCCGCTGGCCACCGCAATGTTCATCGGTTTGTCTCCATTATCCATCGGTGTACTTATCGACATGTTCAGTTTTTCCTGTTCCTATACATGACCCTTGACATCACACAGTCCCGTGCCCTGCCGGTTTCTTTCAGCCGTAAACCCGCAGTTTCTTTAACACTTTTTTACGCTCATGAAAAAGTCGTCGTAACTCTTCCAGGTGTGTGCTCAGCGCGGCATAGCGGCTCACAACATCCATGGAAGATTCGGCGCAGACAAAAGATCGTAACAACATCTTGCATTTCCCCAGCACCGATATGAGCTTTTTATCGATATCTCCTATCGCCTTCCTGTCACCGTTGTCCAGCGTTCCGATCTTGAAACCGGCATCGGCGCCTCCCAGGGAAGTTACATTCACGATTTTATTGATTTTTCCTCTAAGGGTTACCGCTTCGGAGAACAGCTTTTCCCTTCCCCGTTTTCTCGCTTTGTCCATACAGGCATCCATCTTACCAAGCATGTCGCTTCCGCACTTTTTAACTTTCTCCCTGATCAGACTTTCGTTCTCGCAGGGGGAAAAGCCACGGTTTTTTACCTTTTGTTTTCTTGTTTTTTCGGTCATTACGGTCACCCTCCAGTGACGTCGCGGCATCGGGGGATTCTTTTAAAAACCGCACGCGTCAATATGACTGGCACGTGCTTCTTACCAGTGTCCCTCTACATTCGCATTTGATACTTTCGACAAACGCCCCTTCTTGTAATCTTCGATGGCCTGTTCCACCGTCCCTCCTTCCACCAGATACATTTCCACATTGCCCGATGCAAGGGTGGAAAACGCCTTGGGACCTATGTTTCCCGTTATGAGCGCGCCCGCTCCCGCGTTTATAACGGTTTTCGCCGCCTGTATCCCCGCACCCTGCGCCGCCTGCAGGTTCTGGGCGTTATCCACATATGCGGCTTTGCCGCTTTCGATATCGTATATGATAAAACCCGCGGCGCGCCCGAAACGCGGATCGACGTTTGAACGCAGATCATTTTTCTCGGTAGTGATCGCTATCTTCATTTTCCATTCTCCTTTTCCCAGGGTCATTGATTATACCGGTAAATTTGCCGCTCCTCCCCTTGCGTCGCCTGCCCGGTCCTTTCGCACACCCGCAGCATGGCGGAAGCATGTCGTGCAGATACAACTCCACGATTTCATCAACCGGCCCGTTGACCCAGGAGATGAGACGAATCCCCTTTTCGAGAATTACGCGCGCCATGTACTCACTCACCGCGCCGCTGATGATCGTGGTGATTCCCAGTTCCCTGAGTTTCGCCAGACGTTCCGTTTCGCTTGCCGCCCGCAGTTTGATCACAAGTTTCTGTTTTACCGAACCCCCGTCGACTTCGAATATCACGAACCTGTCGGACACATCCATCAACGGGGAGATACGGTCCTGATATACAGGCATGGCAATCATCTCATTCTTCATGATTATAATAAAAAGCATAAAGTATTCCAAAAGTCGGAAAAAAACGGAAACTCAGGCAGGTAAACCATCTGAAGATTAAAATTATTAAAACAACCGTCTTTTTAGATAGATTCTATGCCCCTTTCTCAATTAGTTCCCGGAGTTACCGTCACAGGGACTGTCATGGGCGCACTGCCTCCATGTCGAAAAACAAAAAGTCGGTTCAGTATCGACTTGTGTATTGCAAATTACGTCACAAAGATAATGAAAACAATTGAATTGTGCAATAGGAGCCGAACGTCACTCCCGTTATTTCATCTTGGATTTAATGATGTCGGTTATTTCCTTCAGCATCTCAACATCGGCATTCTCGATCAATGAAGTGACTTCTTTCTTTATCCTTTCCTTTTCAACTCCCTCGTCGCCCTGTTCCTCGCCCAGTGCCGTATATACGGCCCGCACATAGCCGGCCGCTGTTACCGGTTTTTCGAGATACACCCCGGGTCCCGAAATGGTCATCTCATGGAAATCCGCCTTCCCCAGTTCGTCACGGGCGTGTCCAGTGACTACGATGATGGGGATATCGGCCCATTCCCGGTGTTTTTTCATTTCACGATAAAATTTGACTCCAGACCCTTTAGGCATAACCACGTCCAGGGAAATAACATCGGGAACCGTCTCTTTCATTTTCTCCAATGCCTCCATGCCGTCATGTGCGATAACGGTATTGAAGCCGGCGTCCTCAAGAGCCATGGATAGAAAGTCCACCACGTCTTCTTCATCATCAACGATTAAAACGGTTTTTGCGTTCTTATCCATTTCTGCTGGTCCTCCAGAATCAAGAATTATTCACTATTGCGTTAAGCCTTTCCCTGGGTATCACCACACGGAAAGTGGAGCCTTTACCCTGTTCCGACTGAACATATATTTTACCGCCGTGTTCATGTACAATTTTACTGGTGGTTAAAAGACCAAGGCCCGTACCTTTCCCGCCCTTGGTGGTGAAGAACGTGGTAAAAACCTTCTGCTTGACATCATAATCCATCCCCACACCGTTGTCTTTGACCTCGAAGACGATAGCGCCGTTGTCTTCCCTGGCCGCGATGATTACGCACGGCGTATCGGCCGTGCTCATCTGGCAGGCATCAATGGCGTTCGATACCAGGTTCGTGAGGCAGGTATGAATGCCTTCCGGATCCAGCGGGGCTTTTTCCATTGGGTGTACCTCACCCCTCTTCAGTTCAACCCCTATGCTCCGTGCGGTTTCGGTATAAAGCTCCAGTATTTCGTTTACCAGATCACTGGGATCCACCATTTTCAGTTCGGGCTTGCGTCCTTTGGCGAAACTGAGAAAGTCCTTCACCAGGGAGGACACCTTCTCGATGTTCCTCTGCAGCATGGTCCATCCCTTCTGAATACGGTCCCGCCGGTCCTTTTCTATGCCGGAACTCATGATGTACATGCCGCCCTCAATCCCCATAAGTATGTTCTTCACGGTATGGGCAAGACCCGCAACGGTCTGCCCCACCGCCGCCAGGCGCTCCGCTTCCAGTTTCTCGGTTTCCAGTGTTTTTAACTTTGTAACATCGGTCATGATCTCCACCACGTACTGGCAGTTATCGTAACCTTTGATGAGGGGAGAGGTCGTCACGATATAGTGGGTTTCCGTTCCGTCCTGGGAGATGCCGACATGGGTTGCGGTGTGCTCCTGCCCGTCCGCGAAACTCAGCGCCGCCGGGCAGTCTTCACAGGGTACATCGCGCTTTTTATAGGCCTGATAGCACTTTTTTTCAACACACTCGCCGAATGTATCACTCAGGTTGTCGTTGGCCTTGACGATAGTGAAGTCCCGTTTTATGACTGAAATATAACTGGGGACCCGTTCGAAGAATATGGCGCATTCCATCTGCTGGGTGCGGATGTCGGTGATGTCTTCGGACATGGTAATCATGTGAGTGACGTTTCCCTTGAGGTCCAGCACCGGGATGGTGTGTACCATGAGATAGTCCCGGTGAGAAATGGTTTCCTCGAATTTCCGGGGGATACCGTCGCTGAAGCACTTTTCAACCTCGCAATCGGCACAGGGAGCGGACTGTTTTTTTATGACTTCATGGCACTTCCGGTTTGCCCACTCGCCGAACTTCTTGGTAAAGAGCGCATTGGCATAAATGATGTTCTTCTCGTCGTCGAATACGGCAACATACTGTTGAATCTCCTGGAGGATTTTTGAACGCAGCCATCCTTCCAGTTCACTTTTAAATACCGTCATAGATCTCTATCCGGACTTGATTTACCCATGATCACGACAGCGTTTTTTTGACGGCATCAAGAAATTCCTGCTGTTTGATGGGCTTTTCGAAATAAGCCGCCGGCGGATTGACCTGTCGCCGGTGTTCTATAAAGTCCTTGAACCGGGGATCAACACCGCTCACGATGATCACGGGGACAGATGCGGTGGACTTGTCGTCGTGCAGCTGCCGCAGCATGCTTACCCCGGTCTCCTCGGGCATGGTGATGTCCAGACAGATCAGATCCGGTTTTTCGATCCTGACCTTTTCCATGCCCTCCCTGCCGTCCATGGCGGTAACGGTGGCGTAGCCGTTATCCTCAAGCAGGGAGGAAAGATATTCCAGCACATCCGCTTCATCATCGACAATAAGCACCTTTTTCCTGTCCGCAGTCATATTGTATCCTCTCCCTCACCTAAATTCCGTCGATTCGCCGTTAAAGACGGTTTTCACATTTAAACAGTCACTGCATCCTTATGTAAATTACTAATTATGCGGGCAAATCCCAAATGTTTCACCATACTCATCTCGCCGGAAGTTCAGAATGGCAGAAACCGCAGTCATTGTACATTTTTTCCCCGATCTTATTGTCCTGCTCACGATGGCAGGGCATGCAACGGTCGTGCATGGCGGACTCATAGTTTCGCGCCGAGAGATAATACTCCAGGCTGCGGTCGTATTCCTTATGGCACTCATTGCACCTGCGTACATATTCCCGTGCGCGTTTCTTCCCATGGCATTCGCCGCAGTGCTTTCCTTTCGTCTTGTAATGTGTGGCGTGCCGCTCATGATCGAAAATCGACACCGGTTTTTTCATGTCCCGGTGGCACCTGAAACATGACGTGACACTGTCACCGGGAATCGAAAGGTGATGGCAGTACACGCATCCTTCCCCGGGCATTGTGCTGTGAGTTTTATGGGAAAATTCCACATAAAAACCATCTCGGTCGCCGTCTATCCGCATCGTCTCCCATCCAAGGGCTTCCCGCACGGGCTCGGCTGGTGCTTTACGGTAAAACGCAAAGGCAAACGCCAGGGCGGAGGCGATAATAAACACCAGAGTGGCTATCGACAATGTATTGTACCGGAGGGCGAATCTCCCAGGATTGTTATGCGATTCCTTGCTATTGGTATTCATATCCATCACTCACGATCATCGTTATTTCTGTACGGCACGGCCGCCGTCATCATCAGGGAGAGACGATTCGACTTTTTTTTCTATGCGCCCCGGGCTGCCCGGCGCCAGTTTCCATGCGGCAAGATTATACAGCCTTACAAACGGGAACAGTATGCCGTGGGACATTTTGGAAAACGGCAGCAGCGCCATGAGGAAATTGCCCGCCATGGCATGAAAGAACATGGTCCCGGAATAGCTGAAGGGATTGAAGGACAGGGATGCCGACAGGCCTGACGCGAAAATAAGGAATATGAGGACCGGAAAACCGTAATCCTGGTATCCGCTGATGGTCCTCAGTGCGGGACGGAAGGTACGGAGAGACAAAAGGACCACCGCGGCCGCAAGGGCAAGTATGGTCAGGGAATCCGCCACCCCGCCCGGCAGCACCGGCCAGAATATCCCGGTCGCCCTCCTGACCAGTAAAAGATGCCCCTCAAGAAATATGGGAACCAGAATGAGCCCCGCGTGAAACAGCACCGACACGAGGGTAAAAAACGCGCCCTTAGGACTTGCTTTCCCCAGCGGAACAAACCACCGCACGCTCTCCTGTAGGGCCGGTCCGATGACCATGGTCTGGTCTCTGGCAATTTTCATGGCCATGGTCCTGCCATAGCCTAAAAGCAGTAATTTTCTCGCCAGGCCCAGCACCATCAGGGCGAAGCAGAATCTGAACATCGGTCCGCTGGCGAATTGATATGCCTGTTCCATCGGTTATACCTTTTTCATCTTGATTGCCTGGAATATAAGGTCATGGAGCCCCGCGTGCCGCATGGGGAGCTTATAATGGCCGATAATCTCGCCCATCTGTTTTTTGCAGTTGGCACAGGGGGTAATGACGATGTCGGCGCCGGTAGCCTTGACCTGTTCGGCCTTCTTTTTGCCTGCCGTGTTCATGCGATAGGATTTAACCTCATTGATCGACACGGTACCTCCGCCGCCGCCGCAGCAGTAATTATACTCGCCCCGCGGGGTCATCTCAACGAAATCCTTGACAAACGACCTGATTATCCGGCGGGGCTGATCGACGATCCACCCCGAGCGGGATATATTGCACGGGTCATGATAGGTCACCCGTTCCTTGATCACCGAATCATCCAGATTTATGCGTCCCTCCCGGATCAACCGGTCGGTCAGCTCCATTATGTTTATGACCGGTATATCCTCCCCGTCATTGAACTGAGAGAGGAAAACCTTTGCGCTGCGGGAGGCGTGTCCGCACTCCCCGATAAGTATTTTCTTACCTTTGACACGCCGCACCTCCGCGATCATGTTTTCCAGGATGTCCTCCATTACTCCGTCGCTGTAGAAAAGGCCGTAATTAATGGCGTCGTAATTCTGCGTGGGGATGGTCCAGCTGACCCCGGCCTCGTGGAGTACGCAGGCGATACCCATGAGGGTGTCGGCCTCCATAAGATAATCGCTCACCGGCGCAAAGAACACATACTCGGCCCCCTCCACGTCCAGGGGGAAAGAGACCTTCACCCCCTTGATCTCTTCTATCTCCTCCTCCAGGAATTTAAGGGTATCCTTCAGGGCTTTGAGGGGAATTGCCGATGTGTTTCTGGTGGCGCCTTCCAGCTGTTCCTTCACTGAAACAGCCAGCGCCTTGGGCACAATGCCCATACGGCTGAGTATATAGCGGCCCAGGCGCACGATCAGCCGGTGATCTATCCCCATGGGGCAGTAGAGACTGCATCGTCCGCAGGCGGTGCAATGGTAAAACGAATCCAGCATTTCGTCTATCCGCTCCTCGGTAAGAACGGCCGAGCCGGTAAGGCGGCCCTTGAAACGGCCCCACGGGGTAAAATACCGCCGGTACACGTCGATCAACAGGGCGCTGCGATAGCAGGGGATGTCCCGCGGATCACCGGTGGTTTCGTACAACTGGCATTCGGCGCCGCACTGGGCGCATTTCATCATTACCGATGAGTACAGGTCCAGGATAAAGCGGTAATTAGGCCGTTCGAGTATCTCGGTGAAAATCTCCAGAAAAGCCGTTACCCTGTGGTGCTCAAGCGGCTTTTCTACATAATAGGGGTATTCAATTTTTCTCGTCGTAATTTCTGCGGACGTTCTATTTTCCAAAGTTATATCCCTCTTCATGCTTCATGGTCTGTGAAGTATTACCAAGCCCCGGGAGGTTATGTCTTAATTGAATACCGGGTAGTGAGACTAACCCTGCAACCTCATGGAACCGGTCAAAAAAAGCGATCAGTGTAAGAGTGTAAAACAGCAAGATATATTCCATAACAAATCCTTACAATTCAAACAACAAAAAAAAACACTGAGACGGGTCATTATTTTAATATTTCAGAATAATTAAACCCATCTTCCCCTATTATTCCATGATTAACGCATGAAAAAAGTGATGTCTGCTTTTTTTGCTTCTACCGGTATTGGATTTTTCAGATGCTCGTATTGCATAATGCGCCATCCGTTGCAAGAATTTATTTGCAAAATACAATAATTATTCAATAACATACTTCTTTAATTTGCGCCAGAGGGTTGAAGAATCGATCCCCAGGTCACGGGCTGTTTTCGCCCGGTTCCCGTTGTTCCTTTCCAGCGCCCGCAGCATATAGAGGCGTTCAATCTCCGCAAGGGTCATGGATTCATTTATCGGGACACCCTCCCCCCGGAGGTGTTGTGGAAGGTGTGAGATGCTTATATACGACTCGCGGCAAAGGACGAAGGCATGCTCAATGATATTCTCCAACTCCCTGATGTTGCCGGGATAATCGTAATCCATAAGAAGGGTCATGACTTCGTCGGTCACCCCTTCGATGTTCTTTCCTTTTATATCGTTGTATTTTCTGATGAAGTACCCCACCAGGAGCGGGATGTCTTCCATGCGCTCCAGGAGTCGGGGAAGATCAATGCTGATGACATTGAGCCGGTAGTAAAGGTCGTCGCGAAAGTTCCCCTTTTTCACCTCATCGATCAAAACCTTGTTGGTTGCCGAAATTATTCTTACATCGGATTTTATGGGAGTGGTGCCTCCCAGCGGCTCGTACTCCCGCTCCTGTAAAAAACGCAGCAGCTTCACCTGGAGCGCCTGTGAAATTTCCCCTATTTCATCCAGAAAGACCGTTCCACCCTCCGCCAGGGCGATTTTACCCGGTTTGTCCTTCTTGGCGTCGGTGAAGGCGCCCGCCTTGTAACCGAAAAGCTCCGATTCCAGCAGGGTGCCCGGCAACGCGGCACAGTTGATAACCGTCAGGGGCTTCTTCCGACGTTCGCTGATCTCGTGCAGGGCCCTGGCTATCAGCTCTTTCCCCGTCCCGCTGGCCCCCTGGATCAGAACTGTAGTTTCGCTGCGGGCGATATCCGGAAGTATCGCAAAAAGGTCGGTCATCTTCTTATTCTTGCTGACGATATCCTCGAATGTATACTTTTTCTCTATCTCGTGCCGCAGCCGCTCGATGGCGGATATGTCGCGGAAAGTTTCCACACCCCCTACCACCTCACCGTCTTCATTTTTCAGAAGGGCGGTGCTGATGCTTATAGGTAATTTTTCCCCTGTCGGTTTCACGATATAGACGGTCTTGTTGATGACGTTTTTCCCGGTGTTCATCGTCTGCTTCATGGCGCAGGAGTGCTCGCAGATGCTGGCATGAAACACCTCGTAACAGAGTTTGCCTACGGCGTCCTCTTCCTCTATACCCAGTATTTCCCGTGCCGCCCGGTTTATCGACGTAATGTTGAAATCCATGTCGATGGTGAACACACCGTCGGCGATACTGTCAAGTATCGTGCATTTTTCCATATAAGTGGTCATTCTCTGGCTATCCTGACAACCGGTCGTTTCCATAACATGAGCTCGTGACGCGCTTCGTGTGAGCAACCATCATGTGGTACTACAAGGTAACACTCGTTGGTGTCCGCATATAATCCGTCCCATGGTCTCTGAAATAACCGCGTTATTATACAAGTATAGGAACTTTATCCCTGTTTGACAAACATTATCCATAGCATTTTTCATGCCGGTGCTGTCTTTTTGCTGAAAATCACGGAAATCAGGGAGGAAAACGGATTTTACACGACGTTTTTTGATCTTGCAGGATTATACAACACACCAGGGGGAGTGAACAGCCGGGAAGAAAGTCATCTTTTTCAATTATCCCGGCATTGAGGATTCAGAGCCGCTCCAGTACTTTATTATACAGTTCCCTGCTTACCAGGGAGGCCAGGGACCTGAGGATATCCTCTTTTCTTGTACCCCTGCGCATGTCTTCGCGCGCCGCCGCGACCAGGGCGCCGGCGAGGAAATCGGTGTTCATCAGATGCTCCTTTAATCCGTAGGGTTGTATCGTATTGAATATCGGAGGCGGCGGGCATAATCTTGAACCATATTATGGATTGACAGGCCCCGCCGCCTGTGACGGCATAACGGCATAGTATTTTATACCGTCGGCAAAACCATTCATGGGAAAGAGTACCGGTCTTCCGGAAAAGAAGCATCTGCGTGATGAGTATAAGGCGCGGATAAACCGGGTCATCGACCATATCGAACACCACATCGGGGATGAACTGACCCTCGAAGGCCTCGCGCGCATCGCCGCGTTCTCCCCGTTCCATTTTCACCGGATCTTTCGCGCGATGGTGGGCGAGCCCCTCTACCGGTTCATTCAGCGTATCAGGCTCGAAAAGGCAGCCGCCCAGTTGATCGCAAATCCGGGTAAACCCGTCACTTTTATCGCCTACGACAGCGGATTCTCGGGGCCCGCTCCTTTCGCCCGCGCGTTCAGGGAACAGTTCGGCATAAGCGCCAGTGCGTGGCGGGCGGGATGGAAAAAACCCGGCAGCAAGAACGGTACAACCAAAAGCAAGAAGAGCAAAGCGAAAAGCAAGGAAAGAAAAGCAGGGACCGACCCCTCCCGTTATTATGATACGCAGACATCACATCATAAACGGAGGAAAACGATGATTAACACACACCCTCTCAGGGTCACGGTAAAAGAGATGCCCGAATTCCATGTGGCGTATATCCGCCATATCGGGCCTTACCAGGGCGACAGTGCTCTTTTTGAAGGTCTGTTCGGAAGGCTCTGCGCCTGGGCCGGGGCCCGTGACCTCATGAGCGCTCCCGGGACAAAGATGCTTGCGGTGTATCACGACGACCCCGAGATCACGAAAGCCGAAAAACTGCGGGTCAGCGTCTGCGTTACCGTCCCGAAAGGAACACCCGTCGACGGCGAGGTGGGCTCCATGACCGTTGCGGGCGGTAAATACGCCGTGGCCCGCTTCACGATCACCAGGCCCGAGGAATACCAGGAGTACTGGAATTCCCTCTATGGGAAATGGCTGCCTGAAAGCGGTTACCAGCCCGATGACCGGCCGCCCTATGAACTCTACGAGGTCGATACACAGGAGGAACAGGGCGGAAAATACATTGTCGACATCTGTCTCCCGGTAAAACCTCTCTGATCCATGGTACCGCCCCCGTGTGCCGGGGGCGGTATTCCAACCGCCGTCCTCACCGGTCGATACAGTCGCTACATATATTTATTTTTTAAGCGATTCATAGACCGCCTGATACTTTTCGTGAATCATCTTCTTATCGAATTCCCAGAAATCACGCAGCATACTATCCAGTTCTTCGTCTGAAAAATACCTTTCAGTATCAGGGAAAAAAAATTTGTCCTCTTTTTCGATGTGCACGGGATAGAAGTTTACCAGGTACGATAATTTCTCGGCAATTATCACCCGGCCGGCGCTATCCCCTCCCCTGAGCGCGGCATTCGCGGCAACGAGTTCCCCTACCACCCGACGCGAACTCACATGTTCACCGATCAGGTCCCGCATCATCTCATCGTCTTTCCGGTCCAGCTTTTTACCTTCCAGCGCCTTGAAAAGAATGTCTTCCTCCTTGCCGTGATGAGTCCGGTCCGCGTACATTCTGATGAAATCGACGATGGTATCGATAAACAGCGGGTCGACATTCTTCCCGCTCCCGATGGCCTCCAGCTCTCTGCCGGCGACGCTCAGTACTTTCTCGATGAGCCGGTGTTCTATCATTAATGGCCCCCGTGGTTTCATTGTTTCCTCCTCAATGATTATTGTGCGTTAAAACTGAAACATGCCCGTTAAATACAATATGTACGTTATGCCGCAGCCGCAACTGCCAGCCACATCCTCAGCCGGATCATCTCCTCACGTCCGGTCAGAATCTGAAAGTATTTAACTTGATTTCTTTATAATCCTTAATATAAAAGTATTCATATTCAGGCATTTACCATTGTTACAGGAGCAAAAGTCGATATCATGCGGAAAATACAGATACTCCTCTTAATTATTTTTATCAGCGGGTGTACCTCGGAGCAAGCCCGAAAAGCCGCTTATCATGAAAAATATTTCAAGGCGGCCATAAAAGGCGACAGTGACGTAGTAAAAAAGCTGATCGCGACCAGTAAAGTGGGTATTAATCAGCAGGATAAAAGTTTCGGAAACACCGCACTGCTGTATGCCGTCATCCATGGCCACTACGATCTGGCCACGTATTTAATGGATGCGGGCGCCGACCTGGAAATAAAGAACAGGTTCGGAGAGACATTTTTCTACCAGGCGGCGTCCAGGGGCTACAGGAAAGCGACCCGGGAAAAAGTAATGGCGATTTTAAAAAAAGCGATCGGCAGCGGCGTCAACATTAATATAACCAGCACGTTCGGTTATAATCCGGTGTTTAATGCCGCCAACGGGTGTTACCCCGAGGTATTGAAACTGCTCATCGAATCGGGGGCTGATATGCATACGGTCCACAAGGGGGCCATCGGCAACCTGGCAAAGCCCACATGGGTGTACGGGGTCACGCCGATAATGGTTGCCGCCCGTGAGGGATGTGTGGAATGCATGAAACTGCTGATCGAGGCAGGCGCCCACATCAACCGTCAGGCGGATAACGGATGGACACCTGTAATGTTCGCCGTCGACGCGGGTTCACTGCGATCCATTCTCTTTCTTGTACACAATAAGGCCGACATTATTACAATTAAGAACAAACAGGGATATACCGCCCTGCAAATGGGACTGCAATCACGGCATTCCAAAGTCAGGATATTTTTTGAAACCATCGCCAAATCCCGGAAATAATCGTCGATATCCCTGTTCCATATGGGTATTGTCATGAAACTGTACGGCGGAATAGAGGCAGGAGGGACCAAATTCGTCTGCGCGATAGGTTCGGGACCCGACGATCTGCGCGCGGAAACCCGGTTCCCGACGACCACCCCGGCGGAAACCATCGGCAGGGCGGTCGCGTTTTTCAAGGAACACGGCAACACAGCGCCGGTGGCGTCGGTCGGCATCGGTTCCTTCGGCCCGGTCGATGCGGACCCCTCCTCCTCGTTCTTCGGCCGCATAACCACCACTCCCAAGCCGGGATGGGCGAAGACCGATATCGCGGGCATGGTCGGCGCGGGGCTCGGGGTGCCGGTAGGTTTCGACACCGACGTAAACGCGGCGGCCCTGGGCGAGTTTCGCTGGGGGGCGGCACGGAACCTGGACTCCTTCATCTATCTTACCGTCGGCACGGGGATAGGCGGAGGGGGTATGGTTAACGGACAACCGCTCCACGGTCTTATGCACCCCGAGATGGGTCACGTGCGCATACCCCGCCACCCCGAAGACTCTTACCCTGGCAGGTGTCCCTATCATGGTGACTGTCTTGAAGGCATGGCCTCCGGCCCGGCACTGGAGGACAGGTGGGGCCGGCGCGCCGAAACCCTGCCCCGCGATCATCCCGCCTGGACCGTCGAGGCCCATTACCTGGCCTGCGGACTGGTCAATTACATATGCACCCTCTCGCCCCGTCGTATAATACTGGGCGGCGGCGTGATGGAACAGCCCGACCTGCTTCGCCTGGTACGAAGCAAAACCCGTGAACTGCTGAACGGCTATCTACAAGTACCCGAGATCATCGGGCATATAGACCGTTTCATTGTGCCGCCTGAACTGGGCGGCAGGGCCGGGGTGCTCGGGGCCATCGCCCTGGCCGAAAAGCGCCTGACCGGTCGGATTTACTGATGATTATATATACACACCATACCGGTTTTCGGGAATTTCCCGTACCAGGCTATAAGCAAAATCCCTTAAACTCTGTACTCGTGTAAAGACACTTTATGCCGTACCCGGCCTTCTCCTTATCCTATGCCCCTCTGTATCAACTCCGGATCAACTCTGTTCATCCTGAAATCCGGACACTCGACGGTCAAGGACGGCCCATTGTCGAACGCGGCCACGGATGGCCGATAAGCGTTCGACTTTATGCACAGACCAACGGTCCCTTTGATCGAAACCCCCCTCCGGGGGTGGTGCTGAGCGCCAGGGCATACCCACAGCCGGCTTACAGCCGGCCCCCACTACTGGCACCCTTAAGCAAAACCCCTTACAATCTGTCCTGCCGTCCGGTTACCTCTGCATGCTAGCTTCCCGTTTCTACCTCTCATGCTCCTCTCATACTCCTCTCATACTCCTCTAATGCAACACTTATGAAGCTCTAATGATTGTGTCTCA
>CAZUXY010000005.1:0-342 GCA_964624235.1 uncultured Leptospirales bacterium
TTCAATCCACGCGCCCGCGTGGGGCGCGACCCTGCGGTCCCCCTCCCTCTGAAGCTCGTCTCTAGTTTCAATCCACGCGCCCGCGTGGGGCGCGACCTGTCACGTTGAGGCATATTTCAGTTCCCTCGTTGTTTCAATCCACGCGCCCGCGTGGGGCGCGACCTACCGATTTTAACCGTGTAATACTTATAGGACGTTTCAATCCACGCGCCCGCGTGGGGCGCGACTTCCATCCTTAACTTCAATTGTTAATTTTGATGATAATTCAATACAAGCGCCCGGGTGGGGCGCGACCAGCAGTCTCCCAGCGGGACGGCTAGGGCGTGGGAGGTTGCATTGCTG